>DCJC01000004.1 GCA_002317355.1 Prevotellaceae bacterium UBA1710
AACTACTCTGGTATCTCCCAAATATATTTTTTTAACGTAAATGCCCGTGAATTGCCCGTGAATTATTTCGTAAATTTCTTTTTTTGCTCGTGATTTAATAATTTACGGATAAATTCACGGATAATTTACGGCAAATTTTCGTTCGCCGAAGGCAAAAACAAAGATACCTGAGTACACCTTTTTAGGGTCAGATGCAAAACTATGTTAAAAATCCAAGTCGGTTCCCTCAAAAATCTTGACAAGCGCCTAATAATTTACTATCTTTGCACCCGTAAGCACCTCTCACGTGAATCTTACGTGAATCTTACGTGAATCTTACCATAGGTAAGAAGTAGGTAAGAATTCGGTAAAACGTAGGTAAGTGGGAGATAGGTGTTAGGTGATAGCGGTTAGGTGATAGCGGTTTGTAATGCCAATAACAAATTTAACGTCAGTTCGATCAATTTGTACCCCTCTATATGAATACGCACCTTTGGTGCTTGAACTGACAAATAATCAATTCGTCGAACTCACGTTAATTTACTGAATCATTTACCCTCTAATTTACTTTCCCCCAAAAACAAATTTACTTTCAAAATAACAAAACAATCAAATTTAATTTCAAACCCAAAAACTATGATCAAGAAATTCATTACTATCGTAGCACTTGCTGCAACAACATTCATGTCTGCAAATGCGCAGATTCTCTATCGTATCACTTCTGACAAGCAGCAGAAGCCATCATACATCATCGGAACTTTCCATTTAGAGGATGGCAGCTATCTCGACCAGATTCCAGGAGCAAGAGCAGCCATTGATGAGGTTGAGCAGGTATATGGCGAGATAGACATCAATACTATGACCAATCCCGATTCTATGGCAATAATGCAGTCGCATTTAATGATAGAAAATGACAAGACTATCAAGGACATTCTCACTCCTGAGCAGTTCGACAAGCTCGACAAGTATGTAGAATCTATCGTTGGTACAAAGTTCAGTAATCCATTGCTTTTCCAGCAGATGGGTAAGATGAAACCTGCAGCCTTAGATCAGGCTCTCGAGATTGTAAAAGTCCTAAAGATGAAGCAAGGCCAATTCGACCAAAATAACATCATAGACAATTACATCCAAAACGTTGCGAAAGAAAAAGGCAAGAAGACAAACGGACTCGAGACATTGGCTTTTCAGACAAACCTTATTTTCGACAGACCTATAGCTGAAATGGTAGAAGAATTGATGTGCACTATCGACAATAACGAATTTGAAGACAAGCAAATGCAGATGCTTATTGATGCCTATCATGCTCAGGATGCCGAGAAGCTTATGGATATCACTCTCATGAAGATGGGTAACCGTTGTGATGTGACAGATGAATACATGGACAATCTGCTCTTCAACCGTAACAAGAACTGGGTTAAGGTAATTCCTTCTATCATCAAAGAGCGCCCTACCCTCTTCGCTGTTGGCGCTGGTCACCTCGGCGGTGAGAAAGGCGTTGTAAATCTATTAAGGAAAGTAGGATACAAGGTTGAGGGAGTGAAGTAAGCCAAAAAGTTTCGATAGACAAAAAAAGGTTCATCAGGCATTTGGAGTGATGGATTATGCTATCGCAGGAAAATGCCTTACGGCTAAGAAAATGAGTAAAATTGCTCCGTTGTCGCATAAAATAGTGACATTCAATTAGGTAAAATGGACTTCGTCCTTAGAAAATGCTAACGCGTGGAAACAGTACCCGGATGGATTTTCCATTGCGGAGCAATATTTTCATCAATTGAATAATTACTAATATTTTATGCTTCGTAGAAGCAATTTTATGACATAGTCAATTTTCTTAGCCGTAAGGCATTTTCCTAGCGATAGCTTAAATATCGGTCACTCCAAATTTCTGAAGAACAAAAAATATATGATCGCCAAAGAATAACAATCCCTCCCCTTGGTCAAGGGGAGGGATATACTATTTATAGATATAGGTGGGTTCTATAAATTAGCTTTGGCAGATTCCTGAACTATTTATTCCGCAGAAGTTACTTCTTCTTAACTGGCTCGCAAGAAACACCGATACCGAGCTTCTTGAAGATCTTACGGTCAACCTCAGAGAGCATCACGGTAGAGTGTAACTGACAGCCACGGAGGTTTGGCAACTGCTCAAGAGCCTTCTTGCACTTCTCGTCTGTATCACTCAATACGCTGAGGGCAACGAGAACCTCATCGGTGTGAAGACGTGGATTCTTACCACCGAGATACTCAATCTTTGTCTTCTGTATAGGCTCAATCATGCTCTGCGGGATGAGCTTGACATCGTGGTCGATACCAGCAAGGTACTTGGTAGCGTTGAGCAGAAGAGCTGCTGAACAGCCAAGGAGATCAGATGAATTAGAGCAGATGATTGTGCCATCGCTAAGCTCGATAGCAGCAGCTGTGTGACCGCTTTCCTTCTGACGATTCTTAGCCTCAACGGTACAACGGCGTGTTTCTGTTGTAATCTTTGCCTGATTGAAGAGAAGGAGAATCTTATTGATCTCACCCTGATTGCTTGCACCATCAGCCTGCTTGTTGGTTGCCTCATAGTAACGACGCACGATCTCTTCCTTAGAAGCCTGACAACAAACGTCATCGTTTGAGATACAATTTCCAACCATATTAACACCCATATCAGTAGGGCTCTTATATGGATTCTCGCCATAGATACCCTCGAAGAGAGCATTGAGAACAGGATAGATCTCGATATCACGGTTGTAGTTGATAGCCACCTTACCGTAAGCATCGAAATGGAATGGGTCGATCATGTTGACATCGTTGAGGTCGGCTGTAGCTGCCTCATAAGCGATGTTCACTGGGTGCTTGAGTGGAAGGTTCCATACAGGGAATGTCTCAAACTTAGCATAACCAGCACGTACACCACGCTTGTTCTCGTTGTAGAGCTGAGAGAGACAAACAGCCATCTTACCAGAACCAGGACCAGGAGCGGTAACGATTACGAGCTCACGAGTTGTCTCTACGTAATCGTTCTTTCCGAAGCCTTCATCAGAAGCGATAAGAGACACGTTGTGTGGGTAACCGTCTATGAGATAGTGGAAATAGGACTTGATGCCCATGTTGGCAAGGCGCTCGCTGTAAGCCTTTGCAGAAGGCTGTCCGTTGTAGTGAGTGATTACGACAGAACCTACGAAGAAGCCGCGATCCTGGAACTCACCACGGAGACGAAGCACATCCTCATCGTATGTGATACCGAGGTCGGCACGCACCTTATTGCGCTCGATATCCTCTGCGCTGATGACGATGACAATCTCAATGCTGTCTGCCAACTGAGAGAACATACGCAACTTAGAGTCAGGCTGGAAACCAGGCAACACACGACTTGCATGGTGGTCGTCAAAGAGTTTACCACCAAGCTCAAGATAAAGCTTGCCATCAAACTGAGCGATGCGCTCACGAATGTGCTGCGACTGGATAGT
Organism: Prevotellaceae bacterium UBA1710; assembly: GCA_002317355.1. GTDB lineage: Bacteria > Bacteroidota > Bacteroidia > Bacteroidales > Bacteroidaceae > Prevotella. The sequence goes on from DCJC01000004.1 coordinate 3,435, forward strand.
ACAGTACTTGTCGTTATCAAATCCTATTCTCATTTTTACCTTAATTGTTAATGATTTTTACAAAATATTCTGCAAAAATACTACTTTTTCACGAAAAAACATTCATTTTGTAGCAAAAAATTCATGAAAAACTATGCAACGATAATGAAATGTAAGTTTTTTCGCACTTTTTTCTTACTTTTTGCTTTGTTTTCACATCATTTCAAGACAATAACAACTTCCTATCCGAGTAAGAATCAGACTCGAAATGCCTTCGATGATCTTAGGGGGTAAACTCAGTGAACCTTCGCTTTATGTTCGCTTCTGGAACGGACCTTCACTGAGTTTACCCCCTCTTCATAGCGGAGGATTAAAAGAAACTGTTCATAGTCACTAAGGAAAACGGTCATTTTAACATCATAAGCAGAGCTTTTTGCAACTTGTATTTTTATTTTTTCGTTTTTCACTTTTCATTTACCTCTTTCTATTTGGTAATATCGCTTTTTTTTCGTATCTTTGCACGCATTATTGCAAGAATGCCCGAGGACTCGAAATCTCGAGAAATTGGGAAATCGAATACTCGAGAAAACGACAACCCGAAATTTCGAAAAACCGAGAAATCGAAGAATCGAACACTCGATAATTCGAATACTCGAAACCTCGGGAATCCGTAAAAATCAGAAAAATCAAAATCAAAACAACAATATGGCAACAGTTGACGACAAGAAAATTATTTTCTCCATGGTGGGTGTCTCAAAGATTATCCCACAGAATCAGAAGCAGGTACTTAAGAACATCTACCTGAGTTTCTTCTATGGCGCAAAGATCGGTATCATCGGTCTTAACGGTGCTGGTAAATCTACCCTCATGAAGATCATTGCCGGTCTTGACGATAAGTTCCAAGGTGAGGTGGTTTGGAGCCCTGGCTATACCGTTGGCTATCTTGAGCAGGATCCACAGCTCGATCCAAACAAGACAGTCAAGGAGAACGTTATGGAGGGTGTTCAGTACATCTATGACGCAATCAACGAGTACAACGAGATCAACGAGAAATTCGGTCTTCCTGAGTACTACGAGGATCCAGACAAGATGGATAAGCTCTTCCAGCGCCAGGGTGAGGTACAGGATATCATCGATTCAACCGACGCATGGAACATCGACTCTAAGCTCGATCGCGCTATGGATGCTCTGCATTGTCCTCCAGGCGATTGGTCAGTAGAGACTCTCTCTGGTGGTGAGCGCCGTCGTGTGGCTCTTTGTCGTCTTCTTCTCCAGAAGCCTGATGTACTTCTTCTCGACGAGCCTACCAACCATCTCGATGCAGAGTCAATCGACTGGTTGGAGCAGCATCTTCAGCAGTATGAGGGCACAGTAATTGCCGTTACCCACGACCGTTACTTCCTCGATGATGTTTCTGAGTGGATTCTTGAGCTTGACCGTGGTGAGGGTATTCCTTGGAAGGGCAACTACTCTTCTTGGCTCGACCAGAAGACAAAGCGTATGGAGATGGAAGAGAAGGTGGCAAGTAAGCGACGCAAGACTCTCGAGCGTGAGCTTGAGTGGGTTCGCATGGCACCTAAGGCTCGTCAGGCAAAGGGTAAGGCTCGTCTGAACTCATACGATGCTATGCTCAATCAGGAGCAGAAAGAGCGCGAGCAGAAACTCGAGATTTTCATTCCAAATGGTCCTCGTCTTGGCAATAAGGTTCTGGAGGCAAATAATGTCTGCAAGAAATTCGGTGATAAGGTACTCTTTGAGAACCTCAACTTCATGCTTCCACCTAACGGTATCGTAGGTATCATTGGCCCTAATGGTGCAGGTAAGACAACATTGTTCCGTATCATCATGGGACTTGAGACTGCAGATTCAGGTACTTTCGAACGTGGTGAAACCGTGAAGATGGCTTACGTGGATCAGCAGCATAAGGATATCATTCCTGAGAAGAGCGTATATGACGTGGTGAGCGGTGGCAACGAGACTATCCGTATGGGTGGTAAGGACATCAACGTGCGTGCTTATCTCTCTCGCTTCAACTTCTCTGGTGCCGATCAGGAGAAGAAGTGCGGTGTGCTTTCTGGTGGTGAGCGTAACCGTCTGCATCTCGCTATGGCTTTGAAGGAAGAGGGTAACGTATTGCTTCTCGACGAGCCTACCAATGATATCGACGTTAACACACTTCGTGCGCTTGAGGAAGGTCTTGAGGCATTCGCTGGTTGTGCTGTGGTTATCTCTCACGACCGTTGGTTCCTCGACCGTATCTGTACTCACATCCTCGCTTTCGAAGGTGATGGTAACGTATTCTTCTTCGAGGGTTCTTACACCGACTACGAGATCAATAAGGCTGCTCGTCTCGGAACTGACGAGATAAAGCGTCCAAGATACCGTAAGTTGATGGAGGATTAAAGAGCCCCACCCCTACCCTCCCGAGGGAGGGAGTTGGTGCGCGGTGGAGCAACACAAGAAATGAAAAATTAAAGAACAAAATGGAAATCGGAAAGAAACATACAAGCACACTCGTGGTTGCAGAACAGCATCTTGCATGCAATATAGGGAGCGGTGACCTCAGAGTGTTTGCAACTCCTATGATGATGGCGCTTATGGAGAATGCCGCTATGCTTTGCGTGGCAGATTCTCTTGAAGAAGGTTCTTCTACGGTTGGTGGACACATCTCTTCTTCTCACATAAAGCCAACAGGAATAGGTCATACGGTTACAGCTACAGCAGAACTCATTGCCGTAGATGGCCGTAAACTGAAGTTCAAGGTTTCAGCCATGGACGAAGAAGGCCTCATCGGTGAAGGTGAGCATCTGCGCTTCATTGTAGGCGTAGAGAAGTTCATGAGTAAAGTGAAGTAGCCCCTCTCCCGTCACCTTGTGACACCCTCCCCCCGAATTGGGAGGGAAGAGTTACATTATAACGACATTGACTCCCTCATGGCAGAAAATACTAACTTCTCCTTGCCCCTTGGGGAAAGGATGTCCGCAGGACAGGAAAGAGGCTACATCCGTCAACAAGTTATCTCCTCACGAAATATTACAGAGTTCCAACGCAAGGTGTATCTGGAGCTTCTGAATATTCCGCGAGGAGAAACCATTTCCTATGGAGAATTAGGAAAGCGTATAGGTTGCCGTAGTGCTCAAGCTATTGGTCAGGCTCTCAAGCGTAATCCATTTGCACCAGATGTGCCTTGTCATCGCGTTATCGCGGCAGATGGTTCACTCTGCGGATTCCACGGACAGCGCGATGGTGAAATGATAGAGAAGAAACGTAAGTTACTGGAAGAAGAAAAATGAAAATAGTTATTCTTGATGGCTATACAGCCAATCCTGGCGACCTTTCATGGAAGCCTTTGAAAGAACTTGGTGAGGTGGTGGTGTATGATCGTACTCCCGCTTCAGAAACAGTTGCTCGTGCTGCTGATACCGAAGTAATAGTCACAAACAAGGTGATTATTTCAAAGGAGGTGATGGAGCAGTTGCCAAAACTTAAATACGTCGGTGTAGCGGCAACAGGATATAACGTAGTGGATCTGAAATATGCCTCTGAGCGTGGCATCATCGTCACTAACATACCAGCCTACAGCACGATGTCGGTGGCTCAGATGGTGGTGGCACATCTGCTCAACGTAACAAATCGTGTAGCTTTACATGCAGATAGCGTGAGCAATGGAGATTGGGAGTCAAGCAAGGATTTCTGCTATTGGCTCACTCCTCAGCGCGAACTCATGGGCGAGACATTCGGCATCGTAGGACTTGGTAATACAGGTATGACTACCGCAAAGATCGTGATGGCTCTCGGCATGAAGGTTCTTGCCTTCACTTCAAAGAAACAGGAAGACCTTCCTGAAGGCATCATAAAGGCAAAGGATCTTGATGACATGCTTAAGAATAGCGATGTGATATCCCTACATTGCCCTTTGACACCTGAGACAGAGCATATTATCAACAAGGAGAACATCGACAAGATGAAGAAGAATGTGATAATCATCAACACTGGTCGTGGTCCTTTGGTTGATGAAGAGGCTGTCGCCCTTGCTCTTCACGAAAATCGCATAGAAGCATTCTGTGCAGATGTTCTAAGACAGGAACCACCACGAGATGGCTCTCCACTTCTGAAAGCACCTCGCTGTTTCATCACCCCACACATAGCATGGGCAACAGGTGCAGCTCGTCAGCGTCTCGTCTCAACCGTAATTGCAAACATCAAGGCTTTCGCAGAAGGAAAGCCACAGAACGTGGTAAACTAATATCACTTTTTACGGAAAAGATTTTGCTGTATCAATAAAAAAGCGTAATTTTGCACGATAAAATAAAAACATAAAGATATGAACAATCAACTTCCAGTCCTTCTGCTTACTGGTTACTTAGGCAGTGGTAAGACAACTCTTCTCAATAGAATCCTATCAAATGAGCGTGGTATCAAATTTGCTGTTATCGTGAATGATATCGGTGAGGTGAATATCGATGCTGACTTGATTCAGAAGGGTGGCGTTGTTGGTCAGCAGGACGATTCTCTCGTTGCCCTGCAGAATGGTTGTATCTGCTGTACCCTTAAAATGGATCTCGTTCAGCAGATTGCAGACATCACAGCTATGCAGAAGTTCGACTACCTCGTTATCGAGGCAAGCGGTATCTGTGAGCCTCAGCCTATTGCTCAGACCATCTGCTCTATTCCTCAGATGGAAGAGAAGTATTGGAAGAATGGTATGGCTCGTCTCGATTGTATCGTGAGTGTTGTTGATGCTCTCAGAATGCGCGATGAGTTTGGTGGCGGTCTCGACCTCCTTCGTCAGAATATCGAGGAAGAGGATATCGAGAACCTCGTTATCCAGCAGATTGAGTTCTGTAACATCGTGCTTCTCAATAAGGCAGCAGAGGTTTCAAAGGAAGAACTCGGTCGCCTTCGCGAGATTATCAAGGGACTCCAGCCAAAGGCAGAAATCATAGAGTGTAACTATGGCGATGTAGAACTATCTAAGATTCTCAACACCGAGATGTTCGACTTCAACGAGACAGTAACATCTGCCACATGGGTTTCTGAGGTAGAAAAACATCTTGACGAAATGGAAGATGACGATGAAGACGAAGATGAACACGATCATCATCATGAGCATCACCACGACCATGAGCATTGTGAGCATCATCACCATCATGACCATGACGATGAAGATGAACACGAACATCACCACCACCATCATCATGACCACGATCATGAGCACGATGAGCATTGTGAGCATCATCACGGAGGTGAGTGCACTTGTGGTTGCGGTCATCATCACCACCATCATAATGAGGAAACTGGTGAGGCAGAGGAATATGGCATTGGTACTTATGTCTATGTGGCTCGTCGTCCAATGGATATCACACGCTTCGATGAGTTCGTTGCCCGCCGTTGGCCAAAGTGCGTTATCCGTACAAAGGGAATGTGCTATTTCGCTGATGAACAGCATATCTGCTACGTATTCGAGCAGGCAGGTAAGCAGGTAAACCTCAGAAACGCAGGTCAGTGGTATGCTACTATGCCAGCAGATGAGTTCCAGCAGTTCGTTGAGCAGAATCCAGATGTGCTTCGCGACTGGGATGACATCTATGGTGACCGTATGCAGAAACTCGTATTCATCGGTCAGCATCTTGACAGAAAGCTCATCAAGGCAGAGCTTGATGCGTGCCTGGTTTAAGGCCTCTCCCCCCGTCCTGACACATACTCCGATGTTATTAACATCGGACTTCCCCCATAGGGAGGGAGCCGGTTTAATCATAGCCTTTCAATAAATATAATATCTATAGTTTCGATGTTGGAACTTAAAAACCTCAAAATCGTTCTCTCGCAGGCTGATCTTGCGAAGATACCTCAGCAGAAGACATTGATAAACACAATCAATGCCTTCAGCTATAACAATGCGCAGGAAGATAGTCTCTTTGCAGAGGCTCTCAGAAATGGCGACTACCTCATTCCTGACGGAGCGAGTATAGTGAAGGCGTGCCGTAAGATAAAGGCAAAGTGTCAGCCGATTGAGCGTATTGCAGGTTGGGATCTATTTGTCTTTGAGATGAACAGTCTTAATGAGCGAAGCCGCAAGGCTATGGCAGATGGTGGTACTAAACTGAAGGTTATGTTCATGGGTTCTTCAGAAAAGGTGCTGTCACTCATTCGTGAGCGTGCTGCCAAGGAATACCCAAGCCTTGAGGTTGCAACATATTCCCCACCCTACAAGCCTGAGTTCTCGGAAGAAGACAGCAACGCTATCATCAATGCCATCAATAGTGAGAATCCTGATCTCCTGTGGATTGGCATGACTGCTCCAAAGCAGGAGAAATGGACATATTCTCATTGGGACAGACTCAACATCCATTGTCACGTAGGTACGATTGGTGCTGTGTTTGATTTCTTCGCCGGAACAGCAAAGCGAGCTCCTCTTTGGTGGCAGAAGCATTCCCTCGAATGGCTCTACCGCCTCATCATCGAGCCTCGCAGAATGTGGAGAAGATATATAATAGGTAACGTGAGATTCCTTTGGCTTATAAGTAAGGAGAAATAGACCCACCCCCTTCCCCCTCCCGTAAAGGGAGGGGAGTAGTTACCATTAGGTTCGGAGGGAGAAACCTTTTGTTATAAAATGGCGTAAACAACCTATTGATATGAACATCAACACACTCATCGACATAGTCAAAGAGGCATCAAAGATGATGCTTCCTGATAATTTTGAAATCACACAGAAAGATGGGTTCTCTAATATCGTGACCTCTTCAGATCTCGCCGTACAGGAGTTCCTGTGCAAGCAACTATCTGAGGCGCTTCCTGGTTCTGGATTCATCTGCGAGGAAGAGGACATCAACGATGCTTCTCACGAGTACACTTGGATCATAGACCCTATCGACGGCACGGCTAACTACGCTCGTGGTGTTGGTCAATGTGCTATCTGCGTAGGACTCAAGCACAACGGTCACATGGAGATGAGTGTGGTCTATCTGCCTCGTACCAACGAACTCTTCCATGCTGAATATGGCAAGGGAGCATTCCTAAACGGTAAGCAGATTCATGTTTCTGATCGTCCTTTCCAGAATGGAATCATGTGCACCGCTCTTGCCGTTTATCACAAGGAGTATGCTAAGGTTTGTTCAGACATTATCCTTGACACCTTCATGCAATGTAATGATATTCGTCGCTTTGGTGCTGCCGCTCCTGAACTTTGCTATATAGCAATGGGCAGATGTGAACTCTATTTCGAGTATCTCCTTTCTCCATGGGATTATGCAGCCGCTTCTCTTATTCTTACAGAAGCTGGAGGTTGTCTATGCGACCTTCAAGGCAAGCCTCTTACTTGCATAAATCCATCAGGTGTTCTTGCTGCAAACACCAAAGACAACCTCAACAAACTTGTGGATATCGTTAACAAGCACATCTAAAGCAAAGACGTTAACTACTTATTAATCAACATTGTAGAAATCTGACATTTGTCTGACATCAACTTATCAGACAAGTGTCAGGTTCTTTTTTTTGATGACTCGTCATTATTACCTACCTTTGCACGAAAAAAGCAATGAAACATTACAAAGTCATCAACAATGCTATTGGTTGGGTGGTATTTCTGATAGCCGCCTTCACCTATTGTTCTACCGTTGAGCCAACGGCAAGTTACTGGGATTGCCCAGAATTCATTTCTTCTGCTTACTTACTCGAAATCGGGCATCCACCAGGTGCACCATTCTTTATGCTTATGGGGAATCTGTTCACTCAGTTTGCCAGCGATGCAAGTCAGGTGGCAAAGATGGTAAACATAATGAATGCCTTACTAAGTGCCGGATGTATTCTGTTCCTCTTCTGGAGTATAACACATCTTACTAAGGCATTAGTCCTTAATAATCAAGAAGCACCATCAGCCATACAGACTTTCGCCATTATGTGTAGCGGAATAGCTGGTTCACTTATCTACACATGGTCAGACACCTTCTGGTTTTCCGCCGTTGAAGGTGAGGTTTACGCATTCTCAAGTTTCTTTACAGCCCTTGTCTTCTGGCTCATTCTGAAATGGGAAGAGAATGCCGATTCACCACGTTCTGACAAATGGATCGTACTTATCGCCTACCTCATAGGATTATCAATAGGTGTACATCTACTCAATCTGCTATGCATTCCATCCATTGTCTTCATCTGCTACTATAAGAAAGCCAAGCATCCAACTGCATGGGGATCGGTATTAATGCTTCTGCTTTCAATATTGCTCATTGCCTTCGTACTCTATGGTATTGTTCCGGGCATTGCAAAGATAGGCGGTTGGTTCGAACTTCTCTTTGTCAACGTATTTGGAATGCCATTCAACACAGGTTTACTCGTGTATATCGCATTACTTGCCATATCACTTACAATAGCCCTCAGACTCTCCAAATGTCGTTGGATTACCACTTCCCTACTCTGCCTCACCATGATGCTTATCGGCTATGGATCGTATGCCGTAATCTTCATCCGCTCATGTGCCAATCCTATGATGGACGAGAACTCACCTGACAATATCTTTGCTTTAGGAAGCTATCTCGGTAGAGAGCAATATGGGGATAAGCCTTTGATTTACGGACAAACATATTGTTCAGAACCAGAAATAACCACCGATGACAAAGGAAAACTAATCTATGCCACATCCAACAAAGGGACAATATATCGTCCCAAAGCATCATCTGACGGCAAGGATGAATATATCAATATCGGCAATCGCACGGAAATTAAATATCCATCCAACCAATGTATGCTATTCCCACGAATTCATAGCGACAGACACTCAGAGATGTACGAACAATGGTTGGGCGAAACGCATAAGCATCCTGTGGATTACAATATCCCAGGACGCTATATGCCTGAAACGATAGAGATTCCAAGCATGGGCGATAATCTCAGATTCTTCTTCACCTATCAGTTGAATTTCATGTACTGGCGCTATTTCCTCTGGAACTTTGCAGGTCGTCAGAATGATATTCAAGGAAACGGATCATCAGAGCACGGCAACTGGCTATCGGGATTCTCATGGATTGACGATATGCGACTCGGAAATCAGTCATTGCTACCAACCGACCTCCGCAACAATAAAGGACACAATGTCTTCTACTGCATGCCTCTACTTCTTGGTCTTATCGGCATTGCCTGGCAAGCATTCCGAGGAAAGAAAGGCAGACAACAACTCTTGGTTGTATCACTTCTGTTCTTCATGACAGGAATAGCCATTGTACTTTATGTAAATCAAACTCCTTGCGAACCACGTGAGCGCGACTATTCATACGCAGGTTCATTCTATGCCTTTGCCATCTGGTGCGGAATCGGTATTGCTGCGATCTTCGATCTTTTACAAAAACGGTTTACGTTCAAAACAAAGTCAAGCATCATAACCTTGGCATTACTCTTGTCAATTCCGACCCTCGCAATCCCTTTACAGATGGTTAGCCAGACATGGGATGATCACGACCGAAGCAACAGATACATGTGCAGGGATTTCGGGCAGAATTATCTTGAATCAACGGCTCAGAATGCAATATTATTTACAAATGGCGACAATGAGACATTCCCGCTTTGGTATAATCAGGAAACAGAAGGAAAACGAACTGACGTTAGAGTTTGTAATCTTCAGTATCTGCAAACAAGTTGGTACATCGACCAGATGAAACGACCAGCATTTACTTCATCACCACTACCAATCCCATGGAGTCAAGAGCAATACATGGATGGTGTGAACGAATGGATTAGCGTGAATCCTGAGATTGCAGAGGGCATGAAGGTTTGTGATGCAATTATGCAAATCACCCAGCAAGACCCTGCACTCGCAAAACGACTTTGGGGCAATGATCCTTTTGAACTCACAACAGCAATTCGCAAGTTTGTTCTTAGGCAATACGAAGGGCTCACTCCAGAAGAAAAGGAACTCGTAGAGCAAATTCCTATCTGCCTACCAAGTGATTCTCTTCATATCACCGTAGATAAGGAAACTGTAAGAAAGAGTGGAATGAAGATTGTAGGAGAAATTCCTGATAGGATGGATATTGACCTTTCAAAAGAGCGACATATCACGAAAGCATTCCTTCTCGTACTCAACATGATAGGTGAAACAAACTTCTCACGCCCTATATATTTCTCCTTGACATCAGGCGCTGACAGCTATGGGGAGTTATACCATTACTTCATTCAAGAAGGACTTGCATGGCGCATCACTCCTTTCTACATCAAAGAGAACAAACAAGAATACGGCATTACCGAATGCATTTGTGATACCGAAAAGATGTATGACAATATGATGAACAAGTACAGATACGGAAACACCTCTATGCCTGGCATCTATCTTGACGAAACCATATCTCGAATGTGCACTACACATCGTCGTTGTTTTGCAAAACTTGCCACTCAACTTATCAAGGAAGGCAAAAAAGACAAGGCATTAAAGGTGTTGGAGCGTTGCGAAAAGGAAATCCCATCCTACAATCTACCATATTCATATTCAGAATGGTCCTTTGACATTGCCAATGCCTATCTGCAATGTGGAAGAAAAGACAAGGCAGAAAAGATTTACAATCAATTAGAAACCACCTATAACGAATACAAGAAATGGCAGCAAACAAAATAAACTACATACTCATAGTGGTAGGTCTTGTGATAATTATCACAGGACTTACTCTCATGGCAGGAAAAGGCACTACAGAACAGGCTTTCAACCCAGAGATTTTCAGTTACATACGAATAAAAGTTGCACCCGTAATATGCCTCTTCGGTTTTCTCTTCGAGATCTATGCTATCTTGAAGACAAACTAACGGCAGCTCGAAAATCCGAATTCCTCTCCAAACAAAAGACTTTCACCATCACAAAAAGAAGGATTTGTTTGGAGATGTTGAGAATATTCATTATCTTTGCCATGAAGATAAAAAACTGAAATGATAAGACTGATATGGAAATAAGAATACTGACACCAACAGACAAGAAGGCTTTCTTTGAACTCTCATCTGCTGTGGTAAAAGCATTGAAGCACAAAGAATGGCTCATTCCGATGACAGAGGAAGAGGCTGATGTGACATTTGCAGAAGGCTCAACCGATGTCGTATTGGGTGGCTTTGCCGATGGCAGACTTGTCGCTACACTTGGACTATTCCATGACATAAGAGACTATGCCGACTATCTGCCAACCGAACTTCATGACATGAAAGGCGCTGAGATTGGAGAGGCTATGGTTGATCCAGAGATGCGCAGAGGTGGGTTGATGAACGAACTGTGGCAGGCACTGAAAGATGTAATAAAAAAACGTGACCTCGATTTCCTTCTTGCAACGGCTCACCCAGATAACATCAGCAATCATCTTATGCAGAAAGATAATTTCCAATTACATAAGGTGTTCGAAAGAAGAGGATACATAAGGAATATGTACTTGAAGGATATAAAACTCTTGACAAGCTCTTACTAGAATACTATCTTTGCACACAGAAACAGACTCTTATCTTCCTCTTACCTATGGTAAGAAAAAATAAGACATAACTCTATTTGTTTATATTCGAGGTATGAAAACACGCAATTGCAAACGTTTTCTCAAAATAACGCTATAACTGCTCATAATTGTGTTATCAATACCATTCAACTCACTTATGCTTAAAAAAAATAAATAGAAGTCATGACATTAAAAATGGTAAGGTAGTATTTGTATACAAATCAACGTATGGAAGGCGACAAAGCACGTCAAATTTCCACCGCAATACCATTGAAGCAAATGGGGATTACTGCTATTATTATGACCAAAGAAGAATTTTTAGAATTATTGTCTTGCCGCTAATCGAGTGCAAGCAGTCTGTAGATTAACCCTAAATAAGAATCACAATTGAACTGCACAGGAAGAGCAACCGTTGATCCTTCGCTATGACAAGGGGGTAAACTCAGTGAAGCTCCGTTCTATAAGCGAACAGGAAGCGAACCTTCACTGAGTTTACCCCCTAAACATAACGAAGGATTTCCCTTGCAGATGCATTAGTGCCGTGGTTGTGTATGGAAAATTCAGCAAAGAAATTTGGAGGTATAAGAAATTGTTCGTATCTTTGCCAAAAATTGAACAAAATGGTTAATGGACGCATCGACAAATTTCACGGAATGGTCTAGCAGAAAACTTATCTAAACAGGATGAATTTCAAAATATTAGTATATTTGCTCCTTCAGATGCTGTAGTTATTCATCCTGATGGATCGGTTTCTATAGATAACAATGGCGTTTGGCGTGAATATATAAATGGAGAAATTGTAAATGAATATTCTGGGAACACTGTCCCTGGAACGCAAGAATTTAATTCATCTAATTTTTGGGAGAAAGCACCTCAATATCCATATTGGCAGAAATGAGAAAAAACATATTAACAGTTTTGCTGCTATTGTCTTTACAATTGGCAGGATGTACAAATAATGTACAACAAATCAAGTCAAAAGATGACTATAAATATACAGACCATAATATTGACGAGGGCACAAAAATGAATTGTGTCGATTATAAGTTATGCTCTAAGAAAATTGAAAGTCTCATAAAATTTCCAGACACCAAACATTTTCATGAGTTAATTGATGAATTTATTAACGCAGATGTGTATTCTGAATCATTATTATATTGTTTAGTTGCCGCAAACAAATTAGGGATAGATGAAGCCAAAATACGAGTTGCGAGTTGCCTTTCCGAATCGTTAAGCAATCCCAATGTGGGGAAAAACTCAAAGGAATTGTCTTTGGAGTATTTGAAAAAATGGGAATCAAGTACTAAACATAAAAGAGGCAAACAAATCATCGAACGTTTCAAATCATTACCAAAGAATGATACACTAATTAGTATTCCTACAATAAACCATAAAAGTCCCGAAATACAACTTTTGAAAACAAGTAGTCTTAAAGGGAATGTTGAAGATTACAAAAAGCTAAAAGAGAAAATGTATAATGATGAGATGTATGTCTTCTTGTTATATTATGCATATATAATGGCTGATAGATACTCTTATGTACCAGCAAAAAAAGACATTATAGATATAATTAATCGTTTTTTTTGTGAACATAATTTAGGAGACGTAGACGATGACACAAAAAAAATATACGAATACTTATAGATTCTATATTGACGGAAATTCTATAAATTAACTCGTTAATAATTATATGATTAGGCTGATGTTTCAATAAGACGTCGTACCTTTTTGATAAAAAAACGAGGACTCGGTCCTCTGTAAACATTCAATAAACTTTTTTATCTACTATTACTATAGTTACAGCGAATGTCACTTCATACTGGAGTTGATAGTCGCTGTAATCTTTTCTACCTATGGTTGTGATAATTCAATACTTGTAAGCATCTATAAAAATACATTGTAACAGTTGTAGTTCTATAGTAGCCTCCCCCTCCATGAAACTACAAAAGAAGAACATTCGTCAATCCTTCGCTATGACAAGGGGGTAAACTCAATGAGGCTCCGTTCTATAAGCGAACAGGAAGCGAAGGTTCATTGAATTTACCCCCTAAGCATGACGAATACATGCTATTTCTCATTACTCCAAATAATTATGGAGTATTCAATAACAGAAATTCCCACCCTACGATTGGTGAAAAAGACCTGAACCAACCATAGAGTGGGAAAATTTATATAATTGATGAAGCGCCTTGGTAATCCCAAATTATCAATTCTCAATTGTCAATTAGCTATCGGCTTAATATCCTTCAGGGTTATTCTTCTGCCAATTCCATGAGTCACGGCACATATCCTCAATGCCGTACTTAGCCTCCCAACCGAGTTCTGCCTTTGCCTTTGCTGGATCGCAATAGCAAGTAGCGATGTCTCCCGGACGACGTGGCTTGATGGAATAAGGTACATCAACACCATTGACCTTGATGAATGCCTTGACAACATCAAGAACTGAATATCCATGACCTGTGCCGAGGTTATAGATGGCAAGTCCGCACTTACGATCGATAGCCTGAAGGGCTGCCACATGACCAGAAGCAAGGTCACATACGTGGATATAGTCACGAACACCTGTTCCATCTGGTGTGTCATAGTCGTTGCCGAACACACCAAGTTCCTTACGCTTACCTACTGCTGTCTGAGTGATGTAAGGCATGAGGTTGTTAGGAATACCGTTAGGGTTCTCACCGATAGTGCCAGACTGATGAGCACCAATTGGGTTGAAGTAACGGAGAAGAACTACATTCCACTCTGGATCAGCCTTCTGCACGTCCATAAGAACCTGCTCAAGCATTGACTTTGTCTGACCGTAAGGGTTTGTGCACTGGCCCTTTGGACATTCCTCAGTGATAGGAATCATAGCAGGATCGCCATAGACAGTGGCAGAAGAAGAGAAGATGATGTTCTTCACACCATTATTACGCATTACATCCATAAGGACGAATGTACCTGTCATGTTGTTGTGATAGTACTCCAATGGCTTTGCAACCGATTCACCAACAGCCTTGAGACCTGCAAAATGAATCACAGCATCAATCTTGTTCTCCTTGAAAATCTTATCGAGAGCCTCTGCATCACGCACGTCTGCCTCATAGAAAGGAATCTCCTTGCCGATAATCTTGGCTACGCGACGAAGTGACTCTGGATTAGAGTTTACGAGGTTATCTACTACAACGACTGAATGACCAGCCTTATCAAGTTCGATAGCTGTATGTGAGCCAATATAACCAGCACCACCGCACAAAAGTATATTCATAATCTTTAAATTTACTATTTTACAATTTACAATTTTACAATTACCATTCGGGATATTTCATGACCGCGCCAGCCAATTGTCAAATTGTCAACCGTCCATTTGTCAAATCTGTTTGCAAAAGTAGTAATTTTTCCTAATATTTAATATAATTCGAGGCTAAAAAATCGATTTTCAGTCAAAAAAATAGTAATTTTGCATGGAAAATATAGATAAATCTCAAATGTTAGACTTTCAAAAGATATCCCATCTACCAGCATTTTCAATCGCAGAGGAGGTAAATTCCACTCTCAAAGAAAACTCTTCCGTTGTCATCACAGCCCCTCCAGGAGCTGGTAAGTCAACAGTTCTGCCATTGACGATTATGGAAGGATTGAAGGGCAAGGGACTTGTCCTTGAACCTCGTCGTCTTGCTGCTCGACAGATAGCTGAACGCATGGCTTCTCTGCTTGGAGAAAACGTTGGTGAGACAGTAGGATATCGAATGAGATTTGAGACAAAGGTATCAGCCTCAACTCGTCTTGAGGTTATCACGGAAGGCATTCTCACACGAATGCTTGTAAGCGATCCAACGCTTGATGGGGTAGATTTCGTTATCTTTGACGAATTCCATGAGCGTAGCCTCGCATCTGATACAGCACTTGCCTTGGTACGAGAGGCACAGAACATCATTCGTCCCGACCTGAAGATCATCATCATGTCTGCTACGATTGATGCTACTTCTATCTGCTCAGAACTCGGAGCAAAACTAATAGAGAGCGATGGACGTATGTTTCCCGTTACACCTATATACGTTGCTCCAGAACGGGAATTTCCAACAACAGATGAGGTTGCACGACTTATCATTCGTGCTCAACGTGAACAGGAAGGTGACATTCTTGTCTTTCTTCCAGGAGAGGCAGAGATAAAGCGAGTGGCAGAAGCATTATCAGATGATGATTCTGTATTTCCACTCTACTCACATCTTTCACCAGCAGCACAGAGAACAGCCATCATGCCATCGAAAGACGGATCAAGGAAGACTGTTCTTGCTACATCAATAGCAGAGACTTCGCTCACCATAGATGGCGTAAGAATCGTTATTGATTCAGGTCTCTGCCGAACTATGGTATTCGACAAGCGAAATGGTATGTCGCATCTTGAGACCGTACGCATTTCCCGTGATATGGCAACGCAGAGAATGGGACGCGCAGGACGACTCTCCGAAGGTGTCTGCTATCGTATGTGGGCACAACCAACAGAGCATAGTATGCAGGAATGCCGCCGTCCGGAAATCCTTGATGCCGACCTCTCATCACTTGTACTTGATATAGCTGCTTGGGGAGAGGGTGACATCGAGCAACTCCCATGGCTCACTCCCCCACCCCGAGGCAATGTTTTCCAGGCCCAAGCGCTGCTTGAGAGTCTGGGAGCAATCAAAGATGGCAGCATAACAGAACTCGGCAAGAAGATGTCACGCGTTCCATGCCACCCACGCATCTCACGTATCCTTGTGGCAAACGATGATATGAAGGCACTTGCCTGCGATATAGCGGCAATTCTTGAAGAGAAGGATCCGCTCTCTCACCTCACTGATGATGCTGATATCCTTACACGAATCATAGAACTTCGTCAGGCTCGCAAGAACAAGAATCTCGGACACTGGTCGCGCATTGCCCGCATCGCTTCCGAATATTGCAGAATAGCTCATTGCAACGAGGACAACACCATTCCTTCACAAGACGAGACCGGCACTCTCCTTGCGCTTGCCTACCCAGAGCGTGTGGGTATGGCGATGAGTACTCCAGGACACTATCGTCTTTCAAGCGGAGACAACGCACAGGTGGATATCAATGATGCAATATCAGCTCATAAATGGATTGCCGTTGCGGCTCTTAATGCTGCATCAGGCAGGATATTCCTTGCCTCCCCTATCAGCAAGGAAGCATTGACTCTACTCTCATACGACTACACAACTGTACAATGGGACAATAAAACAGAAAGAGTCATAGCACAGAAGCAGAAACGTATTGGTAATCTGACGATTGAGTCGCATGACATTCAGGCTCCAGACCGGGAATTGATTATCAAGGCAGTATGTCAGGCTGTTGCGAAGAGCGGTCTTTCACTCCTTGACTTCTCAGATGCTGTGGCTATGCTGCTACGCAGAATTGATACTGTGAGTAAATGGCATCCAGAGCTTGAATTGCCAGATGTAAGTACGGAGAAACTTCTCTCAACAGCAGACGAATGGCTACCTTTCTATCTCGAACAGATATCAGGAACAATAGACAAAAAAGCGCTCAGATCTCTTGATCTAAGCGCCATTATATCGGGTATGCTCACTTACGAGCAACAACTATCTCTTGAACATCTTGCACCAACGCATATCACAGTTCCAACGGGCTCTCGCATCCGAATAGACTACCGTCAGGGAGCTGAGGCTCCTGTGGTGAGCGTTCGTCTTCAGGAGTGTTTCGGACTTACCGATACACCTTCTATTAATGAAGGTAAGCAACCGCTTCTCATGGAGCTATTATCTCCAGGTTTCAAACCTGTTCAGCTCACAAAAGATTTGAGAAGCTTCTGGCAAGAAACTTACTTTGAAGTGCGAAAGGAATTGCGTCGCCGTTATCCCAAGCACTCTTGGCCAGATGATCCGCTTACCGCACCAGCAACACGAACTACACAGCGCGCTGCCAATTCCTCATCGAGCAAGTTGACATGACCTTTGGCAAGATATTCTTCCATTTCTCTGCCTGCAGTAAAGATACTTGGGAAGATAGTGATGATAGGTTTCTTGCACACGAGACTCTTCTCATGAAGCACCTCAAAGATATCATCGAGCGGCTCAAGTCCCGCAGAACCGTATGACACAATCATAGCATCGATATCATCAAATCTGTTCTCGCAGTAGTCGATAACCTCATTGAGTTGCTCAACAGTTCCTGTGGCGAGGACATCAATAGGATTTGACACAGAAGCGCCTTTATGAAGTTTTCCGAGGAGTTCGTCAGCAACCTCACCCTTCAATTCCGGCACCTGCATACCACCCTTGCAGAGAGCATCGGCAGTAAGAACGCCAAGTCCACCAGCCTGAGTGATGATGGCAAAGCGATTGCCTTCTATCTTAGGAAGTGAGAACAGACAGCCCATTACAACGAGTTCCTGACGTGAATAGCATCTAACGATACCAGCCTCACGGAAGAGTTCATCTGCCTGCTTGTCATCAAAATAAAGGGAACCTGTATGATGACTTGTAGCACGAGCACCACTCAATGTGCTACCCGACTTGACAGCAGCTATTCTGCATCCCTTGGAAATCAATGATTTCGCATGACGTAACAGGCGCTCTGGATCTGTGATGCTCTCGATATAGAGTATCTTTGCACGAACATCCTTCTCTGGATCGAAATTCTCGTCCATGTACTGAAGAACATCCTCAATACCTGTATATTTGGCATTACCGATGCTCCAAACCGAGTTGAATCGCAAACCGGTAATCTTTCCCATCTCCACAATATATAGAGCAATACCACCAGAGTTAGAAATGAGGTCAACGCCTTCTGGACAAACTACAGGATTTGGAGCAGTAAAGGCGCCACAATAGTTTGCGGTTATCATTCCGATACAGTTAGGACCGATAAGCGAACAACCATATTTATAGCATATAGCGCGTATCTTTGCTTCAAGAATAGCACCTTCCTCACTCAGTTCGCTGAAACCAGCAGAAATAATGACGAACGCCTTAACACCTTTCTCGGAAGCAAGGTATTCTACGTATGCAGGACAATGCTTTGAAGCAACAACAAGAATAGCAAGTTCTGTATTAGGGATATCCTTCACGTCACGATATGACTTTACGCCCTGAACGACATCCTCTCGAGGGTTTACCACACATAGATTCCCTTGGAAATTACCCTGAATAAGATTCTTTACCAAAGCTCCTCCGGGCTTTCGTGTATCTTGAGATCCTCCTATCACAACGATGCTGGCAGGATTAAGTAATTGTCTATTTATCATTGTCAGTATTTGTTGTCTTTTTGAAATTGAGGACAAATATACACAAATCTTTTTACATCACAAAAACTTTTTGCATTTTTTTAGTTTTCCGTAAGAAAGCTCACCCCTTCACCAACCCACCATCACCTAACACCCAACACCTAACACCCAACACCCATCAAACGAAAAACGAGGCATCGATGACAATTGTCATTGATGCCCCGCAAAAAGTTTCGCCCTATCATCAAAATTCTTTGAGGATTAGTTTTCTGCAGTCTGAGCAGTTAAGCGGAATGTAACAGGAAGAGAATACTTAGAGTCAACTCGCTCACCATTGTGCTTAGCAGGAATCCACTTAGGCATCAATGAAAGTACTCGAACAGCTTCTCTATCAAGGAGAGGATCTACAGACTGTGTAACAACGATATCCTTGAGATTGCCCTCCTTAGTGATTGTAAATCTACATACCACACGACCTTCAATTCTCTGGTCAACACATGGACCAGGATACTTCACGGCTCTTGCCATATAGGCAGCGATAGCCTGTTTACCTCCTGGGTATGATGGCATTTCTTCTGCAACCTCGTAAATTCTCTTAGACTTACTTGGTGCAGCAGCTGTGAGAACGGTTCTGTTTGGACCATACTGAGCAATGAACTTGCCACGACTTTCTGCTGTCTGCTTCTTACCACCTAACTTACCAATGATATAGCTTTCAACATCAGCAATAGCAGGCTTTGCAGCGAACTCAAGAATATCAGTAGGATAAATCTTGAACATTGCACTATCTTGCAAATCACTTACGTCACGAAGCTTAATCTCTACAGAGATCTGACGAACCTTGATAATATCACAAAGATCCTTGAAGTATCTCTTAGACTTAGAAGTCTTCATGAATGAGCCCAACCAAGCATTGCGAGCAGCCTCACCACTATGCTCCTTCAAAACAGAATAGCCATTGTGTGTAGTAAGCAAATCAACTGTGAGTCGCTGGTATTTCAGATCCACATTACAGAAACCTGCACTATCATGAGGAAGATATACATCCTTAAGCAAAGAGTGCAACGCACGCTCGATAAGAGTCTTAGCGAGATAATCTCTGAAGTCTGTAGGCATCTTACCGCCACAAAGGTCAATGGCATTACGAACTGACAAAGTCTTGAAGTCAAAGTTGTAAAGTTCAGTACCATCAGGGCTAACAACATCAACCAACCAAGTGTAGAGGTCATTTCTGATAACACTTGCGAAAGAAGCTGATGCAAGAGCATCTGTTGCCGCCTTCCAAATCATATACTCACGAACAACGAAGCGGTTCTCCTGAGCTTCGGTCTTGAATCTACCTTCAGTCTGTTCTGGAAAAAGAGTTGCGAACGCTGTGTTTTCCTTGGTGTAAACAACCTTAACAGTTCTATCAGTTGCATACATCTTTGCCAGTTTCAGATTTATTACTCGGTCATTTTTACCGATTTTATCTTTCTGCTGGGAAACGTATAACTTGGCTCTTTTCACCAATTGATCTTCTGTTACTCTTTGAGCGAATAAAGGAGCACTGATAAGTAAAACTGAAAATAGAGTGTAAAAATATTTCTTAAAAGTCATAATTGTAATGGTGTTAATAAGGTTTTTTATTTGACTACAAAATTAATAATTTTCTCCTAAAATGCAAGAAATACTTTCATTTTTTTCATAAATTCATCGATTTTTCCTCATTTTACGCCAGATTTGTCAACTATGCTTTACAATTCAAGCCTATAAAACCCTATAATCCACGTATTGCGTACTCTTCGTTCAAACGTTTACAATTACGTATGGAAATAAAGTTGATGTGTGAGGAGATTCATATAACGCCATCTTTCTTCAGAAGATGGGTGATATGTGCCTTGGAAAGATGACGCAATCTGTTCAGAAGAAAGACCACACCAAGAGTAAGGAACATAGCGATATCAGGAAGAACCTGTGCAACCATAAGCATTGCATCATACAATCCATGAGCCAGGACTGGCGCGACAATAACAAGCCATCTGTACGACTGCTGCTTAATGCCATGATGGGTAAAATGAGCTAAAGAATAGAAATATCCCATCAGTATGGCAAAGAAGAAATGTCCGGGAATAGCGAGCAAAGCCCTAAAAATGCCGATAGTCAACCATTGATCGTAACCCTTAAACAGATACAGCACATTCTCTATACCAGCAAAGCCCATACCGATACATACTGCATACACTATTCCGTCAAAATGCTCATCAAAATACTTGTTATTCCTCACCACGAGCCATAGCATCAATAGTTTCATGCACTCTTCAGGAATGGCAGCACCGAAGAAAGCGAGAGCCAGCTTTCCGACAACAGTATTTGAATCCTCACCATATAATCCCATAGCAGCCAAAGGAGTGGAAATAAGCAATGACAACGGAGCGGAAAGCACTCCGAAGAACACCGCCTTAGCCAACAATCCCGTTGGTTCAGGACTCTTACTATCCTTTTTATATATTATGTATAATGCAATCAGTGCCGGCAATAGAGCTGCGACAAAAACCAACAAATTATTATTAATCATCATTCTAACAATTTTACTATACGAGGTGCAAAATTACAAAAATTATTCATTCCAGCAAGAAAAAAAGAAGAAACAATTTATATCTTCATGAGAAACAACGTGCATACGTTTGTATTTTTTAAAATCGAGAAGGAAACCCACCGAAATCACACGACATTTGTGTCTTTTTATCAAAAAAACAGCAAGATGTGTGAACTTTTCAGATATTTTTGTAACTTTGCACTCAGATATTAGAAACGTGCGCCAGCCCTAAAGGCTGACATGCACTATATCTTTCGTGCGAACCTTGCGATTGCAACGTTGCACTCAGAAATGACAAATCACAACATTATTAACTTTAAAGAAGATAATCATGAAACAGTTTTTCAATGTATTTCTTACCGTCTTGACAGTATGTTTTGCCGTAAACCTCACATCATGCAGCAGCGATGATGATGATGACTCAAAGTCACAGAATGAAAAGATTAAAGTCTATACAGCATGCGTCAGCGAGGATGTTCTCGACCTGTATAATGTGAAGATTATTCTGCACAGAGGCAACAATTCAAAGGAAATAACGCTCAGTAAAAGTGGAGCTGAGTCTCAGACCATAGAAGGCTACACGCTTTATGGCTATCAGTATGATGCCGTTGATGGCAAGCATGGCATTGACTCTGTGGAAGTTGTCGTAAACTATAGCGATCAGATTGAGAGTCAGATATCTGCGATGGATCCTGACAAGGAACTCTTACTCGTAGAAGGCAGAGACTTTACTGCTCAAACCTACTCTTCTACTGGACATTATGATGCATTCAAGAACCTCAATCAACGCCTTAGCATAAGTGCCATCAAGGCTGCAGCCCTTCTCAATACCAGCTCAAGCTCCAATACCAAGATGTACGAACTTGAGGCAAAGAAGATAAAGAGCAATCTCACAGCAAAATGAATTCAGTGAGGAGTTTTTTAGTGAGGAGTTAGGAGTTAGCTGTTAGGAGCTGTCCCACGCGGAAGACAAACTCCTAACTCCTCATTCCTAACTCCTAACTATCACAATTTCATTCCATTGGCATTATATATCTTACCATTTCGGTTAATGTAGAGATTACCATTCTCTATGTACTTATATGTTTTTGTTTCAATTTCACCAGACATTACATTCTCGATGCCGTTGGTAATGTCTTCCATTATGGCATCAATAAGTACGTTGCTTGTCTTTGGCATTTTGAATGTATATACAGGTTCCAACTTACTTGTTGTTTCGCCATTAATAGTGATATTCCAACCAATCACTTTTTTACTACCTCTTGCTGACGATGATAGCGTAAGTGCCCTATCTTGGAAGAACTTTCCGTCCAATTTTCCCTTTGACAATTTTATGCCATTGACTATTATGTCAGTATCAGCGAGATCGTCAGCATTGACCACTGAGTTAATCTTCAGATTCGAAGGCGTTCCAAGCTTATAATACTTTGCCAATGCATTGTAGAAGAAATCAGTACGCTCTCTTACCCATTTCCTTGCTTTGTTCAGTTCATCATTGTAGTTTGGCCACCACTGATTAAACAACTTTCGGTGTATTGGATACTCCGTTTTTATAATCTCATACATCGGATCCCACTGCTCACGTGTGCCACGCTCATTCATGAAGTCGCCCATGTATATTGCGCAATGGTCAATGAACTCACGGTTAAAATCTGGATCATCCATCAATCGACGGAACAAACGGGTAGCATCAGCTGTGTTTGCCCAAACACTGTTAGAGTCATAGTTGTTGTTATACAACCACTCAATAGTGTTATATTTCACATCACGACCATACAATCCCAATCCGAAGTCTGTATCCTTCATTATCCAGCGCCATTTGCCATCATCAGTTCTTGGTCGCCACATAACGATATTGTTACCAGGGAAATCAAGGTTGCAATAGTATAGATTTGTAGCCATAAGTGTTATGAACTCTTCCACGTCCATCCACTTTGCATATTCAGCCATAGTATGTCCCTTCTCCGTATAGAAAGTCTTGAAGGCATTGTAGTTATCCCATGTGCCAACCTTCAGTTCTTGCCAGTTCTCAATCAAGTCAATATCCTCAAGTTCATTGTAGTTGGTGAAGATATTGTCTTCGTTTGAACGCTCACGAATGTTCTCAATACCTTTATACACACCATTTATATAGATGATAGCCGGACGCCAAGCCTGCCAGTCAATGTCACAGTTGGCAGCTATTGTGCGCTGAATAACGGCATCACGCATGTAGAGATAATCGAAATCATTGCCGGCATTACGAAGGATAAGCGACTTGAAATTCGTCTGACCAGGGCGCTGATCAGGGAAGAATTCATAAGAGAAACGTTTCTCTCCGAATCGCTTGTTGGCATAGAGTGTCAGGGATTTCAAAGGACTTGTACGCGACTGTCCCCCCTGAACACGTGTCTCACACAACTGATTCAGAACGCAAGTGGTACCATCAGTCTCGTACATCTCAATGTTTATAGGTCGGCGCCAATCGTGCTTATAGTTCTCCTGATCATCAAAAGTTTTCGCATCAGAATAGATACCTATCTTTTCGTCATAGAAATACTCGTTGGATGTAGTGATTGATATTACAGGTAATGTCTGTTCACGATTAAGGTATATGAAAGACTGGGCTGTAGAACGTGGAGAAAGCCAACCGTCACAAAACAGTTTGGCACGTATAACCTTCGTATCTGAAATTCCTATAGCACCTTCATATAAAGTACTGGAAGATGTTGGTTCTGAACCATCAGTAGTATATCTGATAACGGTACCCTCAGGCGATCCCTCAGGCACAGACAACTTCAGACGGATATTTTTATCCGAAGTCAACACTCTTCCCGTCATGCTAAATTCAGGCAGACCGAGAATATCGCTCGATGTACCGCCCTTATTAGCTGAACCAGGAGTTGGAGAAAGCATGTACCCCCACTCCTCTGCGCCATCACTCTTTCTGCCATAGGCGATGTTTGGAGCCGGCTGTTTCTTCATTCCACTTATCTCACTCACAACTTCGTCATTCTGAAACAGATACACTTCGCACCCTTTACCTGATTCAAGACGAAAATCGGTATGCAATTCCGTTGCCGACTTATCACAATATACGATGGCATACCCCTTCGCTTTTATCTCCTTCTTCGGAAGTTGCCAAGCCGTAGATGCATCCTTACTGATACCAATTTTGAAATTCTCAAGATTGACGGCAACATCACTGCTATTATACAACTCCACCCACGAGTCAGGGAACTCATTCAAATCGTCCATGATACAATCGATGTTCGACTGCATCAATTCATTTATTATCAACTGAGCCTTGGTTGTCTGCGGTATCATGCAAAGCATGAAGCATGCGCCAACAGCACTCAGGCATTCTTTGTAAATATTCTTCATCGTTGTTTCGCTATAGATTAGTACTGAATGACAAGCTTCATCATGCTTAGTCTTTATTATCAATTATCAATTCCTGCATAAATAATGCAGGACAGTCTCTTCGATTGCAAAAATACACAATCTTTCCAATATCTCCAAATTTTCCTTTTGTTTTTTTGCTCCTCAACAACATATTGGGTAAGTCAGGTGATGGTGGAATAACAATTTATTTCCCTACAATCTGCGACAAATCTCTAACGACCTAAGCATTTTCGAGGCTCTTCCTCCGTACTTACTCCATCGCTACTCCATCGCTACTCCATCGTTAGTCCATCGAAACGATGGAGCAGCGATGGAGTAGCGATGGAGTAGCGATGGAGATGCTCCCTTAGAAAAGCGAAGAAATGGCGAGATTTCAAACAAAAAAACTGGTGACATAATTTTTTCCAGGAAATGCTTATCTTTGCAGTTGATAAAACTCAGGACTTCCCGAATAAGTGATGGCGAACATATTAGCTGAAAATAATTGAAAGAAGAAAGGAAGAAAGCAAAAAGTCATCCACAAATAATGCGCAATGCCAACAATGCTAACAGTAAAAAAGATGGGAGGTGTCTACAATTTCTCTGTATATAATTAGGATTCGCTCGATTATCATAAATATTGTGTTTTTTTAGTCATATCCAGAAAATATGTTGTTAACATTGTTAGCATTGTTAGCATGTTGGCATTTCTGCTCCCCCTTAAATCATGTTAAAACAAAGCAGTTTTCCACTCAAAACTCTTGACAAGCCCTTTCTGAAATAGTATCTTTGCACTCAGAAACTGGCTCTTACGTGACTCTTACGTGAAACTTACGTGACTCTTACCAAAGGAAAGAAATTAGTAAGGCGTTAGTAAGTGTGGGGTAAAAGAGTGATAGGAGTATTCAAAACATATTCGTAATTTCGCGATTAAAGTTCTTAGCAAATCAAGGAAATATGATGAGAAAAACTTTCATGATTCAAACGATAAAAGTTTAGCAGAACAATTCACATACGACCCAAGCAGACATTGCTGGTCAGCAGTTATAAAGTCGATAACGGCAATTACTGTATTCTCCATGTTACTCACTGTAATAGAGACACTTATCGTCTATGAAATCGATAAAACATCAGGAGGAAACAGCACTTTACTTTTTGCTGCAGTTTTTGGAATCATCAATTCTATAATTCTGCGCAAATATGTTCGTGTCCTCAGCGTTGAGCCCCCAGGAAGCCCAAGACTCGCTTGTTATCTCATTATCGCTTTCTGTACTACACTCTTCATCAGGTTAGGAATCCACATAGAGCATGATGCACGTGCAAACATCCATCATTCAAAAACACTCAATGAGCCGACCTTCAACGAAGAAGATTATTTCTACATAGACAACCCTGGAATCATAAACTATGGCGAAAATGGACGCGCCATCGAATACAGATATGAAAGTTCTGGTAAATATAGTTCAAACGGACGGCATATTTATACAGGTTATTTCGTTGCACCATTCAGACAGACCCCATCAATATTCTATGTCGTTAAATACGAGCTTCCATATAGTTCTTCGTACACTTCGAAGGGCGAAAGTGAGGAAAAGTTCAAAGAGAGATTCAATGATTTCATTGCTCGTATCAAACCAGAAATAAACAATCATCTCTTTCAACGTATCACTCACACAAGCAACGAATATTTACAGGCTGCTATTCACAATAGTTTGCCCCTAAGAGATGACTATGATGAAAATACGAAAATAAAAGATCTGGTACTGTTAACTCCTATGGAGAACGACAGCATGCCAATCAAGTATGAAGAACTTCCAGTTCTCGCTGTCTTTTTCCTAGGATACATCATCATTATCTCCGTTATCCTTGGATTTAGCAAAACCGAAGACTGTTTTTCGAAATCGAATGCACCGGAAGAGTAATCATTTAATAGGCGATAAAATAATTAAAGTTTCTAAAACTCGATTATTTTTTTGCGAAACTATATCAATAATCTGATTTTTTTTCGTAATTTTGCAACCATAGAAAATTTTTACAACTTAAACATACTAAAAAGAAAGATTCATGAAGAAACAACTGAAGAAAGTGCTGGTATTAGGTTCTGGCGCATTGAAAATCGGACAGGCTGGCGAGTTCGACTACTCTGGTAGCCAGGCACTCAAGGCTCTGCGTGAAGAAGGCATCAAGTCTGTACTCGTTAATCCTAACGTTGCTACCATCCAGACAAGTGATGGCATTGCAGACAAGGTGTATTTCATGCCTATCACTCCACACTTTATCACAGAGATAATCAAGAAGGAACGCCCTGACGGTATCATGCTCGCTTGGGGTGGCCAGACTGGTCTTAACGTGGGTACTGCTCTTTATCAGAGCGGTGTGCTCAAGGAATATGGCGTTGACGTGCTCGGCACAAGCGTAGAGGCTATCATGAACACTGAGGACCGTGACCTCTTCGTCAAGGAGCTTAACAAGGTGGATCTCAAAGTCCCTGTATCAAAGGCTTGTGAGAACATGGAAGAGGCTGTGGCTGCTGCACGTAGCATTGGCTACCCTATCATGATCCGTTCTGCATACGCTCTCGGTGGTCTTGGCTCTGGCGTTTGCCCAGACGAGAAGACATTCATCGAGATTGCAGAGTCAGCCTTCACATTCGCTCCTCAGGTACTCGTAGAAGAGTCACTCAAAGGTTGGAAGGAGATCGAGTTTGAGGTAATCCGTGATGCTAACGACCATTGCTTTACCGTTGCCTCAATGGAGAACTTCGACCCACTCGGCATCCACACTGGTGAGTCTATCGTTGTTGCTCCTACCTGCTCTCTCCGCGATGATCAGGTGAAGATGCTTCAGGAACTCGCTATCAAGTGCGTTCGTCACCTCAACATCGTTGGTGAGTGTAACATCCAGTACGCATTCAATGCTGAGACCAACGACTACCGTATCATTGAGATCAACGCTCGTCTGAGCCGTTCTTCTGCCCTTGCTTCCAAGGCTACTGGCTATCCTCTCGCTTTCGTTGCAGCAA
Source organism: Prevotellaceae bacterium UBA1710 (assembly GCA_002317355.1). GTDB lineage: Bacteria > Bacteroidota > Bacteroidia > Bacteroidales > Bacteroidaceae > Prevotella. The sequence continues at coordinate 31,052 of DCJC01000004.1, forward strand.
AGATTGCCCTCGGCTATACTCTCGACCAGATTGGTGAGATGGGCACAACAAACTCTGCATACGTTGCTCCTTCACTCGACTACCTCATCTGTAAGATTCCTCGCTGGGACCTCACCAAGTTCTCTGGCGTGAGCCGTAAGATTGGTTCTTCAATGAAATCTGTAGGTGAGATCATGTCTATCGGCCGCTCTTTCGAGGAAATGCTTCAGAAGGGTCTCCGCATGATTGGTCAGGGCATGCACGGTTTCGTGGGCAACGACCATATCAAGTTCGATAACCTCGACGAGGAGCTCGAGAATCCAACAGACCTCCGTATCTTCGCCATCGCTCAGGCTCTTGAGGAGGGCTACTCTATCGAGCGTCTTTATGACCTCACAAAGATTGATCCTTGGTTCATTGAGCGCATGAAGAACATCGTGGACTACAAGCACAAGCTCGAAGGCTACAACTCTCTCGAGGAGATTCCTGCTGAGGTAATGCGCGAGGCTAAGGTACTCGGTTTCTCTGACTTCCAGATTGCACGCTTCGTGCTCAAGGTGAAGGAAGGCAACATGGAGAAGGAGAACCTCGCTGTTCGTGCCCAGCGTAAGAAGCTCGGCATTCTTCCTGCCGTTAAGCGTATTCCTACGGTGGCAAGTGAGCATCCAGATCTCACCAACTATCTCTACATGACATACGCTGTTGAGGGTCACGACATCAACTACTATAATAATGAGAAGTCTGTCATCGTACTCGGTTCTGGTGCTTACCGCATCGGTTCTTCAGTTGAGTTCGACTGGTGTTCGGTAAATGCTATCAACACAGCCCGCAAGCTCGGCTATAAGAGTATCATGATCAACTATAACCCAGAGACAGTTTCTACAGACTATGACATGTGTGACCGTCTCTACTTCGACGAACTCTCATTCGAGCGCGTTCTTGACGTTATCGACCTTGAGAGCCCACGTGGTGTCATCGTTTCTGTAGGTGGTCAGATTCCTAACAACCTCGCAATGAAGCTGCACCGTCAGTCAGTGCCTATCCTCGGTACAAGTCCTGTATCTATCGACCGTGCCGAGAACCGTGGTAAGTTCTCTGCAATGCTCGATAAGCTCGGCATCGACCAGCCACAGTGGAGTGCACTCACAAGCATGGATGACGTTAACGCATTCGTTGAGCGCGTAGGATTCCCAGTTCTCGTACGTCCATCTTATGTGCTCTCAGGTGCAGCGATGAACGTATGTTACAACAACGAGGAACTTGAGCGTTTCCTCCAGATGGCTTCTGAGGTAAGTAAGGAATATCCTGTAGTTATCTCTCAGTTCATGACAGAGACAAACGAGATTGAGTTTGATGCTGTTGCGCAGAATGGTGAGGTTGTAGAATATGCAATCTCCGAGCACGTTGAATATGCTGGTGTTCACTCTGGTGATGCTACAATGGTATTCCCAGCTCAGAACATCACCTTCGCCCAGGCTCGTCAGATTAAGAAGATTTCACGTGCCATTGCCAAGGAACTCAACATCTCTGGTCCTTTCAATATCCAGTATCTTGCCAAGGGTAGCGACATCAAGGTTATCGAGTGTAACCTCCGTGCTTCACGCTCATTCCCATTCGTCAGCAAGGTTCTCAAGCGCAACTTCATCGAGACAGCAACAAAGATCATGCTCGATGCTCCATACAGCAAGCCTGACAAGCTCGTCTTCGACATCGACCGTATGGGTGTCAAGGCTTCCCAGTTCTCATTCGCTCGTTTGCAGAATGCAGACCCAATCCTCGGCGTTGACATGAGCTCTACAGGTGAGGTAGGTTGTATCGGTGACTCTTTCGAGGAGGCTCTGCTCAACTCTCTCATCGCTACTGGCTACAACATCCCATCAAAGGATAAGGGTATCATGCTCTCAAGCGGTGGTGCAAAGGAGAAGGCTTCACTGCTCGACCCAGCACTCGCTCTCGTAAAGGCAGGTTACACGGTTTATGCTTCAGAAGGCACAGCCAAGTACCTCAACGAGAATGGCGCTAAGGCTATTGCCGTAGGATGGCCAGACGAGTCAGGCAACGATGTACCTAACGTGATGGATATGATCCACGACCATAAGTTTGACCTTATCGTTAACATTCCAAAGAACCATACCAAGCGTGAGCTGACCAACGGTTACAAGATTCGTCGTGGTGCTATCGACCACAACATCCCATTGATCACAAACGCTCGTCTTGCATCTGCATTCATCGAGGCATTCACAGCACTCAGCGAGAATGACCTGCAGATCAAGTCATGGCAGGAATATGAATAATTGGTTTTAATTACAAGGTACAAAGTACAAAGTACGAATTACAAATTATAAAGTACTAATTACCTGTATAGAACCAGAGATACTCATATCACAAATACTGGGAAACCAGGTAATTAGTAATTAGTAATTTGCATAAAATGAGTAAGAAGATTATGTTTGTATGCCACGGAAACATTTGCAGAAGTCCGATGGCAGAGTATATGTTCCGCAGCATGGTGGAAGAGGCAGGTCGCGCAGATGAGTTTGAAATCTCATCTGCGGCTACCAGCACCGAAGAACTCGGCGAGCCTGTCTATCCACCTGCTCGCAGGCAACTCGCTGAGCATGGCATCAATTGCAAAGGCCATGAAGCTCATCAGATAACACGTAGCGAATACAACTACTACGACATGATTATCTGCATGGATCAGCATAACATCCGCAACCTCCGCTACACTATTGGCGAGGACACACAACACAAGGTGATTCGACTTCTCGACCTCACCGACAATCCTCATGACGTTGCCGACCCTTGGTACACTGGGGATTTCGAGACAACCTACAGGGATATCCTTGAAGGGTGCAAGGCACTCCTAATGGATTACTAATCAAAAATATATAGAATGAAACGATTACTATTATCTGCTCTGATCACGCTGTTCACATTCAGCGCAATGGCAGACGAACTCTACAACGCACTATTCAACGTAGCACTAAAGGAGTCGGTTTCTTCGGCAAAGGAAACACTTGCCGAGTGGGAACAGAAAGGCCCTAAGGATGGTGACTACTACTCAGCATACTTTCACCTACACATGCAACAAGCCTTAGCATACGGACTTAAGACATCAAAATACATGCCTCTGTATGCCGCAGACAAACACGTGCAGTTCAAGGATTCTCTTGGCGGCATTTCTCACTATATGTATTCCGAAATAACAATAGCTGACTCTACCCAACTGGATTCTGCAATAACATGGGTAAAGAAAGGTATTGAGAAATTTCCTAACCGACTCGACCTCCGATTGGCTCTTCCAAACACATTCCGTTTCCTCGACGATGCAGGAAGGGCTTATATCTACATGGAGGAAATAGTAAACTGGGCAATAGCAAATCCTGATTCTGCGTGGATATGGACATCTGATGAACCAGTAAAGAAAGATGATGCTCCAGTAGAAGAATATCTACAGGACTTCTTCAGCAACTGCAACAGTTCTACCTGGCACAAGGACTTAGCCATAAAATTCGTAGATCTAGGCCTACGATTGGCACCAAACGACCCAATGTTCTGGAACGACAAAGCAGGACTTCGTATTGAGGCAGGTGACTATCAGGGAGCTCTGGAAATAATGGAAGAAGCTCACAAGAAGAATCCTGACAACAAATACATAAGCACCAATATCGAACGACTCAAGGAACTGATGAAGGAATAAGTAGTCACGAAATTTACAGCAATACGCCAAAGAACGCAAAGACAGGAAAATGCCTTTGCGTTCTTATATTTTTACTCCCATCCAATTATCTAATCTCAAGAAATTGGGCTTTTCCATCATAAGAAATCATCAATTTACGCTTAATTCAGATTTTTTTTACTAATTTTGCACCCGTAATTTAGAATAACAAATCCCAACACAAACATCTCAACTTTAAAAGGTATAAAGGTTATGATGCTAAAAAAGACAAAAATCGTTGCATCGATTTCTGATTTGCGATGCGAGGTTGATTTCATTCGTTCCCTCTTCGAGTCGGGAATGAACGTAGTTCGTATGAATACCGCTCACGGCACACGCGAGGGTATGGACAAGTTGATTAATAATGTGCGAGAGGTTAGTAATCGTATCGCGATCCTTATTGACACTAAGGGTCCTGAGGTACGTACAACAAAGATTCAGGATGCAGATCAGATTGAATATCATATAGGCGATAAGGTTCGTATCGTTGGTAATCCAGATATCCTCACCACTCGCGAGCAGATTGCCGTTAGCTACCCAAAATTCGTAACCGACCTCAACGAAGGTGACGATATCCTCATCGATGATGGTGAGATGGAGCTTAAGGTAATAGAGAAGCACGAAGACTACCTTCTCTGTGAGGTACAGAACGAATCTACCATGGGTTCACGCAAGAGTGTTAACGTGCCTGGCGTACGTATCAACTTGCCTTCACTCACAGATCGTGATAGAGAGAACATCAAATATGCCATCGAGCGCGACATCGACTTCATCGCTCACTCTTTCGTTCGCAACAAGCAAGACGTCCTCGATATCCGCGAGATTCTCGACGAGTACGGTTCTGATATCCAGATCATCGCAAAGATTGAGAATCAGGAAGGTGTTGACAACATCGACGAGATCCTTACTGTTGCCGATGGCGTTATGGTTGCTCGTGGTGACCTCGGTATCGAGGTTCCTCAGCAGCGCATCCCAGGCATCCAGCGTAACCTCATCAAGAAGTGCGTGCTCGCTAAGAAGCCTGTTATCGTGGCAACTCAGATGCTTCACACCATGATCAAGCATCCACGTCCAACACGTGCAGAGATCACCGATATCGCAAACGCTATCTACTATCGTACCGACGCTATCATGCTCTCTGGTGAGACAGCTTATGGTAAATACCCAGTAGAGGCAGTTCAGACAATGACTACCGTTGCTGCTCAGGCAGAAGAGGATAAGCTCATCGACAACGATATCCGTATTCCACTCGAAGAGAATCCAACAGTAACATCATACCTTGCAAAGCAGGCTGTAAAGGCTACATTCGCCCTTCCTATCAAGGCTATCATCACCGATAGCTTCTCTGGTCGTACAGCACGTAACCTCGCTGCATTCCGTGGCAAGTACCCAGTACTCGCTATCTGCTACAAGGAGAAAACAATGCGTCACCTCGCTCTCTCTTACGGTGTAGAGGCTATCTTCATGCCAGAGAAGGCTAACGGTCAGGCATACTACTTCGCAGCTCTCCGCAAGCTTATGGACGACGGTGTTCTCCAGCCAACTGACATGGTAGCATACCTCAGCGGTGGTAAGCAGGGCACTCATACTTCATTCCTCGAGATCAACCAGGTTGCTGATGTTCTCGACTCAGGTATGGATTACGTTCTTCCAAACCGCAAGCGCTATCTTTAGTTCTGGATTAAAGATTATAGATTAAGGATTAAAGTTAAAAGATAAAGTTTAGAAATTAGGAAAGAGTGAAGATTCAGTTCTTCACTCTTTTCATTTTTTTGTTCCTCAGTAATTTATAGCGACCGATACATATGCTATCGCTAGGAAAATGGCATAAATTGCCACTGTTTTCTTTTTTTTTTTAGAAGCGAAAGCAAATCACCAAACTCCCACCATCATTCTCCTGAACGCCCCCCCTCATTTTTGCCTACAAGCAAAATTATGCCCCAAATATTTGGAGGTGTCAGAAAGATTTCATATTTTTGCACGCAGAATTTTATGTAAACCAATAAACTAAAACTACAAAAGTATGAAAAAATTATTATCATTGGCTATCATCGTTGCCTTAATCGCAGCAGTAGTAACATGCCCTGGTGAAGAGGCGCACAAGGAAGCCATCATGAATGAAATGGAAAATAGCATTGATACCACGATTAAGGATAAGACAGGACTTGGTGACAATAAAATCAGCAGAGGACTATCTCAAATCGCATCTGGCATCGCTTCCAAGATTCTCAAGCCAGCATTAGCTCTCAGCCTTACCGTTGACAACTACTATGTTTTTAGCGTAGGCAAGATTGGCGTTGACGACAACCCTAAGACAGTATCAATCGGTGCTTTCGGTCATGTCTTCACCACATTTGATGCCAAAGACCTTTAGTCAATCATAATCATCACCATATCGGGAGGTTTCGCAAGAACCTCCCGTTTTTTTATTTCAACAAATCGCGCATTGATTGATGTAGCGCCCATATCCACAGATGAATTCAAATCATCTCCCCCTTATTTTGTAAAAAAGATTAAAATGTTTGCATTTCTCTCAGTAATAGGCTAACTTTGCACCATTATTAATATTGTATAAGTAAAACTGAACGACAAAAAAAAGACAAAACTTATGAAAAGAATTCTATTTGGAATGTTAATGTTGGCAACCATGTTAGTAACTTTCACTTCATGCGATAAAAGTGCAGCAAGCAAGGTGATGCTGCAAAAGCAGATAGAAGAGACACAAAAGAGATTGCCAATGAGCATGGGCGCAATGGGTACCATGTCAACAATCACCTACAACGACGATGTAGTTACATTCACTTATATACTCAACGAGCGCCTCTCCGACATCAAGGTACTAATGGACGACTCACTCCTCATCAAGGAAAACTTCCAATGCCTCGTAGCACGCAATAATGCCATGCAGCAGATGGTAAAGGAAATTGCCTCTGCAGAAGCAAACCTCAGACTCAAGTACAAGGGCAGAACTTCAGGCAAGGTAGCAACCGTTACCATCAGTAATTCCGAACTTGCAGATACCGAGAACTTCATCTTCACTCCAGAACAAGCAGCACAGAAACTCGTTGAGAACTGCGTAAACCTCGAGAAGAAGAAGATACCAGTCAACAACCTCAATGGTTCACACACCACCGACGAATTCTGGGAAGACAACACCCTCGTCTATGTCATAACCTTCAAGAAAGGCTATTCTATCAAGGCATTCGAGGCAAACAAGTCAAACATCCACACACAAATGAGAATGGCACTTGCTAGTCAGGCAGCAGCACAGAGCTTCATCGAGGCTATGATATCCCTTAACAAGAGCATCTGCTACCGTATCAAGGTTGAAGACTCAGAAGGAAACGTTGACATCACTTTCTCCCCATCAGAACTCAAGACAGTATTTGCAAGAATGGGTAAGATTAAATAAAAATCCCTACAGAATCTCCACCGCGCTCAAGTGTATCTACTCCCTCCCTTTATGGAAGGGGGCAAGGGGGTGGGTCTTCTACCTCCACCTCTTCAGCTGCCCCTTGCCAAACTTAAACAGGTTTATTTCCACGACATCAGCCTTAGTATCCAACTTAAACCAAGGAATATTCTCCTTGTAACAATTATTACGCATAATGTGAGGCTCACACGCAGGAGTATAGCCCTGCAGCACCTGATAATAGATATCACCATTCTTATCCTTAGCCACCTCACACACCATCACCACATGGCCAAGGTGATTCCCCTTAGCAGGATAGATGAACATATCACCCGGACGGATATCACTCAGCGAAGGCACCGTCACAAGTTCCTTATACATCGATGCCGTATTCGAAATCTCGTAAACCCTACGAAGATATTTCTCCAATGCCTGATGCGAAGCCCCACCCTTATATGGATTATCCCTGCCATTGATATCAAGGAAATGAATCTTATCATACTGCTTCTGCCTGAACAGGAACTCAGCACGCAGATGCATACACACATCAGCACACTGCTCCACAGGACTCAGCAACGGAAAATCAATCACACAATACTTATACCAATCCAGATTAGCACTCTTACCCTCATAATTCTTTATGGTCTTATACTTATCCTTCCTCGGCAACGAGCGCAGGAAATTAGCGAAAGCATCATCCTTAAACTGAATCTCAAACGATTCTCCAAAACTACACTCAGTCTGTGGTTCATCACCATCAGGCACAGACTTATTTCCATCAGCCTTGCAAGAACCAAAACCAATGCACAACGCAACCCCAATTAAACACGGAGCAATTAATCTATTAATTTTCATCATCATTATTATATTAAATGGTTAGAATGATTACATCTGCAAAATTACACATTTACCACGAGAAATACAAGTAAAACAGAGTGAAATTGAAGAATTATCACACTTTTCAGCAGAAAAATAACTTTTTTGAAGATTTTTCGAAAAAAGTTTAGAAAAAATTTGGTAGATTCAAGAAAAGTCACTACCTTTGCATCGCAATTCAGAAATCACTCAACTGATGCACTTCGAAAGAAGTTTTGGAGAGATGGCAGAGTGGTCGATTGCATCGGTCTTGAAAACCGACGTACTGAGAGGTACCGGGGGTTCGAATCCCTCTCTCTCCGCCAAAACGTAATAGGGAATCATTAAGGTTCCCTATTTTTTTGTGCCTAAAAATCAACGTGTTACATTTTATCTTTTTGAGTTGCAGCATTTTAGCGTAACCGCTACCCTCTAATTTACCTTTTATGTTCAGTAATGATGAGTAATCATCAGTGATACAAAAAGAATTATAAATAAATTAGAGCATAAAATGAAACCGAAAACTTTCAAAACATAGGTAAAAATAAAAAATTACTTCTTGCACTTGACGCGTTAAATCAAGAGGAACTTTTTTTATTCTGCACGCCGTCAAGGGCTTTGCAGTAACTTTGCATCATGTTTCACGAATATAAATGATGAAGTATGAGTTTACGAACCCCAGTACTTACCTATGTTTACAACAGATACAAGGCTGCATCTACGACACAGGATGCAGTTGTAGAATTGCGTGTGTCTTTCAACAAGCATCAGAAGTACATGTCAACAGGTATCCGTCTCTACCCGAGGGAATGGCAACAAGGGCGTGTCACTAACAGGACAGACGCTCTGATCCTCAATAAGACGCTTGACAAGCTCATGATAGACGTGAGAAACATCGTCTATGATATGATGGAAGGTGGCAACATCGACATCTATGCCATTCCGTCAAAGCTGAAGGCCAAGCAAAGAAGCAGTGATACGTTTTATGCCTACTGCGAAGAGAGAGCTAAGATACGCAAGTACGGCAAGGCTACTGATAGTCAGGAACGTTATGACAGATTCTTACGCTTTCTGAAGGAATATGGCAAGATTCGCACATTCGACGACTTGCGCGAAGATAAAGTAATGGAGCTGGACAAGTATCTGAAGAAGCAGAATGATATGAAGGCAAAGAGTCGATGGAACAACTACCATCGTTTCTTGAACTCCTTCATCCTCGATGCTCAGAAAGAACATCTGATAGAGCGCAATCCATACGATAGTGTGAATATTGAGCATGGTAATGACTCTGATGGTATTGATAAATACCTCACCCCAGAGGAATTTGCTCAACTCAGAAAGGCTGTGATGGATTCAGACAGACTTGAAAAGGTGCATGACCTCTTCGTCTTTCAGTGTTACACCTGCCTCTCTTATACCGATCTCAGAGCTTTCAATGCAAAGAAGATCCAGGAGAAGGATGGGAAACGCTTCTACTTCGGTTTAAGAGGAAAAACGAAGATTGACTTCACCATCCCCATCCTGAAGGAGGCACAGGCGATTCTTGACAAGTACAAAGGCAAGCTGCCTATAATCAGCAACGTCAAGTACAACAAGTACATCAAGGAGGTTGTTGCCTTGGCAGGTATAGATAAGCCAGTTACAACCCACTGGGCACGCCATACTGGTGCAACTCTCCTTCTGAACGCCGGTGTACCCATGCAGACGGTCTCGAAGGTCTGCGGTCACTCCTCGATAAAGATGACCGAGAAGATTTACGCCAAATTATTGCCTGAGACAGTAGTCTCTGCCGTGTATGATGTTGAAGACAAACTTAGATAGTTGGAAGGCTCGCGCACATACGCATGCGTGCCTATATACGATAACGATAAACTGAATGTAAGTTGTTGAGAATCAGTAATGGCTATTATAAATATTATAATGAGATTATAATTATTATAACGAAATTATAAATATTATAACAGGTTGGGATAAAAATTCTGCTGAAATCCTATGGGAAAAGATAAGACGATAAGAGCCAAAATTACAGAGGTCCACAAAGAAACCAGTATAGAAAGATCCATTGAGGTTCCGATGCTGGAAGGCTACGTGGACATGAAGCTCCCCGAGAAGTCAAGGTATAACAACGGGGACTTCATAACTGTATTCCAAAAAGTTCTGAAAAACATAGTGATGTTTGGCAATCTCACAAAGAACGAAGCACTACTCTTACTCTACCTGATAGGAAGTGCAGAACAGGACAATAGTGTAAATATTGACCTTAATGTCCTTAGTGAAGACCTTCAGATGAAGAAGTCGAACGTATCAACAGCTTTAAAGGGTTTGGTTTGTCGTAACATCATCCTAAGAAGGGATGGTTACAGATATGGAAACCAACCCCTGCCAATGGAACTGACGCTCAACTATGATCAGATAAACTACAATGTAGCTTACAACGGAAGGATTAAAAACTTCCAGAGTAACAGAAGGGAACATCCAAAAGTCACGGAATCTGATGGTAGGACGTTACTGGAGGATCACCGCAACGGACAACCTTACAAGCAAATACAAGACGATGGTTCAGTACTATTGATAACTTGTGACGGAGAGGTTTTGAAATAGGTTACCGTTATAAATATTATAACGTGATTATAAATATTAAAATGTTATTATAAATAATATAACAGGATTGCGATATGAACATCAAGCAGATTAAAGAGAAATACAACTGTTTGGATTACCTGGGAGAATCCCGAGTAATCAAAAAGTTATCAGGTGGTTATCTCTGCCGTGCACCATGGCGAGAAGACAAACACCCTTCCCTTTCTGTCACTCTCGACGGTAAAGGATGGCAGGATCATTCAGATGGTACACACGGTAATCTGATTGACATGGTTGCACGCACTATCGGCACTAATGATTTTGGTAGAATATGTGCAGAGTTTGACCATAGTCCTTCCTCTTTTGATATGTCAAAGATTATGACTGAATCAAAAGAAAAAGTGAGTGCTTTTGCAAGCTTCAGTGTTCACCCTCTCAACCGACCTGAGCTTATAAAATACATTCAGGAGCGAGGGATAGACCCTAAACTTGCACAGAGCTTTGGGGTGAAGGAAGCGCATTACACATTTAGAACAGATAGACCGGGCTACTTGTTTGCCTTGGCATATCCGAATGATAATGAAGGATATGAACTTCGTTCAAAGTACAGGCCAAAGAAGGAAGACCCTCAGAAACCCAAGAAAGAAGGTTTCCAAGGTTCCAAATCACCCAAAGGTATAACAACCCACATTCTTAGGGAAAACGCTTCATACGTTATTTTCGAAGGTTTCTTTGATATGCTGAGTTTTGATACCATGATGAAGCAACAGGGGAAGCCACAGTATAATTACCTTGTGCTAAATTCCGTTGTAAACGTCGATGCAGCAATAGAAGCATTAAAGAATGTAGAAGCACAAATATATCTCTGTCTTGACAATGATAAAGCAGGAGCTGACACTACATTAAAAATACAAAACAGCTTCCCTAAAGCGCAAGACATACGTCATAGGTTTCTCCCTTACAAGGATGTAAATGATTATCATAGAAACAAAATAAACAGGTAATATACAGAACTTTATAAAACCGCACCGACATTTGCAAACGTAGCAACGTTAGCAAAATTAGTTAGGTTCGCTAACTTAGCAAAGTTAGGACAGTTAGCAAAGATAACAAAGTTAGTTACATTAAAATATACAATTATGGCAAAAATCGTGATTTTCTCGAACCAAAAGGGAGGTACTGGCAAGAGTTCTCTCTGTATCTTATTTTCGAACTATCTCGCAAGCATGGGCGAGAATGTTGCAGTCTTGGATGCTGATCCACAGCAGTCTATCCTTCACCTAAGAGAGCGTGAGTTGAAGACAAATCCAGATGCTAAGGAACCATGGAGAGTATGGCAGCTTGCCGGCGCACAGAACATAGAAGCATTCATGGAACGTGCAAAACAACTCGAAGGATGGGTTCTCGTTGACTGCCCTGGTTCTTTGAACGACCCTTCGTTGGCTCAGATATTCAAGGCAGCTACCCACATCATTATTCCTTTCCGCTATGATGATATGGTTGTTGACAGTACACTTGATTTCGTTCGAGTTCTGAAGCAAAGAAGTTCTGCCAAGAGATTCTTTATTCCGAATAACGTTGACTCGCGAGTCAACTATGCGAACGAGAGTCAGGTAAAGACAGCCCTTGATAAAGTTGGAACACGTCTTCCTACGATAAGACAGGGAGTTGCAGTTATGCGTGCATTAACTCTTTCTCCCTTAACCATTTACCAGGAACGAGCAATAATGCACTCTGTTGATGAGTTCATCAAGAAGGCTTAACAAACTTAGCAAAGTTAGGACAGTTAGTAAAGATAACAAAGATAGTAACAATATAGTATTTGATATTATGGCAAAGAATAATAAAAACAATGCCCCTGCAGGGTTTGATTTTGATGATCTCGTAGCACAGGAGCCTCAGAAAGATAGTGTCCAGATGGGACTGGATTCAACAGAAGTAAAGGAAAACGAAGTTCCTGAACCTACAGTTCCCACAAAGAAGGTAAAGAACGTAAAGAGTGGTCAGCGAGCCACAAAGGGAGCTGCCGCTGGATGTAAGATTGGTTATACAAGGCACACCTACGTTCTTCCTGAAACGATGGTTGAGACAGTCAAGAATGTAGCAAAGAACTTCGATATGTCTGAGGTGTCAGCTGCTGAATGGATTATTCAGATGGGAATAGACAAAATTGTCGCAGAGAAGGGTAAGAAGGCTATCACCCGACAGAAGACTCTTGATAAATTCTAACACTTGGTAAATGTTACTAACTTTGCTATGTTAGTAAATGTAGCAAAGTTAGTAAATTAAATAATTCTGAATTATGAAGATACGAAAAGAAACAGACAAAACCCCTTTACAATGGGCAAGACTGGGGTGTGTGGCTAAAGAAGGACGCGAACCAGTCCTTATGTACACAAACCGCCATTGTAATCAGAAGGCACTTTTTCTCAGCATCGAAGATGTTGAACAGGACCCCTATGCAGCTGCTGATTTGATTGCAAAAGAAAAGATGCATGAAACTATTAAACGTCGAAAGCGACAACTGGAGAAAAGGAATCAGGAGCATCAGAGACAGGAACGATATCTGAATAATACCAGAAAATGGCAGGATTATCTTGCTCATAACAATCTTATCCTGATATTTGACACAGAAACATCAGGATTGGATCCACAGGACAATGACATCCTTTCTCTTTCTTGGCAGTTGATAGACGCATCGAAAAACTGGGAAGTTCTACAAGAACGTACCTGTTATTTCGATTGGGTCAGTGTTAAACGTACCTCACCACAAGCCATCGCTGTAAATGGCTTAACCAGAGAGCGTCTTGCAGAACTTGGTACCATGGAAAGATCAGAGGGAATAAAGGAGTTCGGAGAAGCCATCAAGCAAGCTGATTGTTTGGTAGCACACAACGGCAAGTTTGATAAAGGTTTTATTAGAGTCTTGGCATATAAAGAAGACGTAAAAGAAGTTATCGAAGGAATCAAAAAGCCGATGTACGACACAATGAAACAGATGACATCGTATTGTGCACTGCCCCGTTACGACGGCGGTCAAAAATGGCCAAAGCTATCAGAACTTGCTGAAATTCTTGGAATAGATGACTCTGATATTGATTATCACCAGTCTGCTGCAGACGTAGAGTTAACTAAACGTTGTTTCATTCACATCGCTCAACATGGACTTGATGAAGCAATCAATGGCTAGCAAGAATAGTTAAGTTTGCTAACCTTGCAAACTTAACTATCTTAACAAAGGAATGAAGAAAAGACTCTTGAAAACACATTCCCCAGAGGAAGTTGAAAGGTTTCTGCAGAGTATGTAGAACACAACAATATCAGCCTTCCGTGGTCACAATTTGTTACCGCCTGTATCAGATTTTGCAGTCAAAATAAGCATAAGACAATAAATCCTGGTTGAAAAATAAAAAAATCATCAAAAACCTTGTGTATTTGAAATAAAAGTCGTACCTTTGCAAACGTGTTTGCAACACGCGTACAATAATATATTATATACGTGTGCAACGAAAAATATTAAGGATTCGTTCCTGGTCGGAGACCTGAAGCTACGGTAAGGGCGTACGAAGATCATTGAAGACAGGAAATTTGCAGTGTAAGAGAACGTCCCGAGACTACTGCCTGTTCTCTTTCGTTACATCACTGCATTGTAGAATTAGGCGTAACATACTAAAGCTCTCGTAAAATGAGAGAAAGGGTATGCTACGCCTAATTCTCTTTTTATATGTGAGCTGTTCGACAGGAAAATAATCTCCTTGATGCGTCGTGGCTCAGGAAGATAGAACATAAACAAAGAAATAAACCCATCTCGGTCTCCAGGAGCCCACGACCTCCTGCCCGGGGTGGTGTTTTTCATTTATGAAAACCTACGGAATAGATTACACCAAGATCTCTGAAGCAGAGAGCAGCCTTTACAGTGCAACACGTCTGATGGCTAAACATTACTTCGATGATGCAGCTCTGGAGCTTATCAAGGAAGCTCGCAAACTACTACAAGAGTTTACCAACCAGGACAACCTCGTCGAGGATGATGACCTCGCTGATGGTCTCATTCGCCAGTCGGATGCAGAAGCTGCCATCAAGGAAGCTGTAGAGAAAGTGAAGGACGCACAGAAGAAAGCCATCGATATGATGGTGCAGTCCTGCAAGGACAGCAACGCAGCCAAGATAACCAAGTCCGGCAAGCGTCCAGATGGCTACATCTTTGAGACGATTGTACGCAAAGATGGTGCAGTTGCTTCCGATGAGTTTTCAAAAGAACAACTTGAAGAAATCAGAGAGAGGTTTGCAAAGAGCATCTATAAGAGAAATTTCTCACCCGAAGAAGGAGCAGAGAAGGAATTCCTTCAGGAACTTTCAAAGAAGGATCTTGATATCATCAATGTATGCCAGGATCGACTTGAATGCCCTGAGTTTGCCAATCTCAGACAGTTCATGCACAATGATTCGGGATGGGAGACCATTGATGATATTCCCGAAGCAACTCCAGAAGGATTGAAGGAGATGTGTTCAGCATGTGAACACGAGGGTAAATGTGGTATTGATCCTATTAAGTGTTGGAATGAGAATTAAGCAACGTCAGCTACCCACCCCTAAAGGGATGAGCTTGCAAAAGCTTAGCTGATAAGCCTCAGTGCTTCGGCACTACGTTACGCAGGAATACATAGGCACTCCGGGATGTTTGCCCAAGTCCCGGACTCTGCGGTAAGCGATTAAACAGTCCTGATGGGTAGGGACAGTGTCGCTTATATCAAACCCTGCGATAACATTGGCGATGGGCATTCACAGCGGAAACGCTGATTTACTAATTTAATTAGTTGTTCTATGGTTTACATCTTAGACATTAACAACAAACCTCTGATGCCTTCTGAACGGCATGGCCACGTAAGAAAGCTCTTGCGAGAGGGGAGGGCCTGCGTAGTTTGCAGGACCCCCTTTACGATCAGATTAAACTACGTGACTACTTCGTATGTTCAAGAAGTCAGTCTTGGTATTAATGCAGGAACAAAACATATTGGGGTCTCAGCCACGACATCACAGAAGGAACTTTTTGCCTCGGAAGTAGTTCTTCGTAGTGATATTACCGACCTGCTGTCCACCAGAAGAGAGCAGCGTAGGACACGCCGGAACAGGCTTCGCTACCGTAAGCCACGCTTCAACAACAGAAAGCGTCCAGAGGACTGGCATGCGCCAAGCGTCCAGAACCGTGTCGATGCTCATCTGAAAGTAATCAGCAAGGTTCACAAGCTGTTGCCCGTATCAAAGACAACTATCGAGGTAGCACAGTTCGATACACAGAAGATCAAGGATCCTTCTGTTTCTGGAGAAGAATACCAGCAAGGCGAACAGATGGGATTCTGGAATGTTAGAGAGTATATCCTTGCCAGAGATGGCCATAAATGCCAGCACTGCCATGGTAAAAGCAAGGATCCTATCCTGAATGTCCATCATCTGGAAAGCAGGAAGACGGGCGGCAATGCTCCCAACAATCTGATTACACTGTGCGAGACCTGCCACAAGGATTACCACAAAGGAAAGTTCGAGCTGAAGATCAAGCGAGGAACATCTCTAAGGGACGCAGCCGTGATGAACATCATGCGATGGGCGGTTTACAACCAAGCCAGGGAAGAATTCCCCGATGTTCATTTTACCTACGGCTATATCACCAAGAATACCCGAATAAGGAAGGGTTTGGAGAAGTCCCACGCAGTAGATGCCAGATGTATCAGTGGTAATCCAATGTCGGAACCGTTAGGAAACTATTTCCTTCAGAAGCAGATACGCAGGCACAACAGACAGATCCACAAGGCAAACCTTCTTAAAGGAGGAAGGAAGAAGCTTAACCAAGCCCCTTACCTAGTCAAAGGGTTCCGTTTGTTCGACAAGGTGCTGTACAATGGCATTGAATGTTTTGTCTTTGGACGCAGGGCGAGCGGCAGTTTCGACATTCGCAAGCTGGATGGTACAAAGATACATCCGGGAATAAATTATAAGAAACTTAAACTGTTAGAAACAAGAAAAACAATATTAACATCAAAGGAATCCCGCATTTCCTCCCACGCCTAAAGGCAGTGGGTATCCATGCGAAATTAATCATGAAAATACTTTCAATTCTTTTTTTTATTATGCTGTCGGTGACAGCAAATGCACAGCAGATTTTTTCCCACATCACCAAACTTGATAAGTTTGACGATGTTGTTTGGGAAAAGGATGTAAAGACGATAGTTACTCTTGATGATTCTATCATCACTATTGAAACTAAAGGACAAGAACCTGAGTATTATTTCTGCAAAGACAATATAGCTTTGTCTTTCCATTCGGGAACTCAGGAGTCCTTGGTTAATCTTGTGGATGACATCTGGGGGTATGAGGATGTTTACTACGTTGTGAAATCCACTGAAAAGGAAAAGTTCCTGAAGGATCTTCAGGCGTTTGGTGAGAAAGTATCAAACATATACAAGGAATATGCCTCCGATTCCATTTTCGATAAAGAGAAACTGGCTACGAGGATGGCAAAGGAAACTGTTAAGTTTCAGGATCAGATGGTAAGTGTTACATTTAGGTATATTTCTAATGTACACTATATGTGGGACTATAAGACCAAGCTTGTATGGGTAAAATTCCCAAATGACGATAGAATTGTCTACGAATGACATGTCCTGTTACATTTAGATTACAATAACCAAAATATATTTAGTATGAATAAATATTTTTATCGCATTTTTGGACATTGTGAGTCATTCTCTGATTTGGCGGAAAAGATAACGGCTTTTCAGAAATTCTATTTTCCAGAGAAAGATTGGAGTGATATTTGTTGCTGTCTAAAACAATATCAAAAAGAAAAAACCTTTTCTGACGAACAAAGAAAGGAGTGGCAGTTAAATCTGAAGATAGGGGATCTTGTACAAACAGATATAAGTTATACGCTGGATAGTTGGGCGGCTATATTTTCTATAAAACATATTGAGGAAGATCCTTTAGAAGGTAGAATTGCGGTATGTATCTGTAAAAGGGGGAGGCGTGATATGTTCGATTTAAACGGAGAGAGTTATTGGGAGGAAAAAGTAGTAAATGATGATCTTCTAAGAATACCTGTTCGTGAGTTGTTCCCGTGCGACGAACAAAACTTACGCTTATAAATAGTTTAAAAAATGTTAAACTTTGCTTAAATCGCTCGTAATGCTTGTTTGTCTAAACATTAAGCACTACCTTTGCACAAAATAACGAGCATTATGACGAGACAAACGAAAGGAACCATGTTAAATAGACGATTGTCAGAAATACTGGCTATCGTTGGAGAACAAATAAAATTGGCACGTCTTCGCAGGAATCTTTCTGCAGAACAGGTAGCGTTGCGTGTAATGTGCTCACGTAACACCATCACGCAAGTTGAGAAAGGTAGTGCGTCTGTATCAATCGGTATATACAGCAAGGTACTGTACGTCCTCGGACTGGAGGATTCTCTTCTGAATATAGCAAAAGACGATCGCCTGGGACGTGACAGGCAGGACATTGAACTTCGCAAACGAGCGACAAATAAATAAAAATCATGGGAAAACTTAAAATCATAGCTGACTTCAACTTCCTGGAACATCCGGAAGAGGTTGGCACTCTCTATATAGACAACCTCAAAGCCAAAGAAAGTTACTCCTTTGAGTTTGCAAAGAGCTGGCTTGCCAAACACTCCGACATACAGCTCTCAGCTGACATAGAGAACTTTCCTGGTAGGCAATACCCTCGTCACGATGGTATCTTTGCCTGTTTCACCGACTGTATGCCTGACCGATGGGGAAGGACTCTTCTGCGTGAACAATTTCGTCATGAGAATCCTGGGGCCACACATAATCCTAACACCTCTGATTACCTGATAGGGGTTTGTGACAAAACAAGAATGGGAGCTTTTCGCTTTTTGGATGAACAGGGGAATTATGTGGGTATGACAGACGGAAAAAATGCAGTTCCTCCCGTTACGGATATCCAGGAACTAATGGAACTTTCCAGGAAGGTTGAACAGAACGGTATAAAACGCATTCCTACAGAGGACAGGATTTTACGACGTTTGGTAAGACCGGGATCTTCGGCAGGTGGTGCTCGTCCGAAGGCAGTCGTAGAAGATTCAGGAAATCTCTTTATTGCCAAGTTCCCTTCCGTTAAGGACGACTGCGATGTTGCAAGACTGGAACATTTTGCCCATCTCATGGCACGTGAATGTGGAATAGAGGTCGCTGAAACCAAACTGATTAAATTTGGGAACTATAGTACACTTCTATCAAAGCGTTTTGACCGAAAGGGAGACATCCGCATTCACATGGCATCATCCATGACATTAGCAGGGCTTTCTGACGGATGCGGAGCAGAAACAGGAAATGGATACCTCGATATAGTTGATGCTATCTGTCGATATTCTTCCAATTCGGAAAATGATCTCAAGGAGCTGTACCGGCGTGTCGCCTTCAATATATGTATAGGCAATGTCGATGATCATTTCCGTAACCATGCCTTCCTCCTCACGTCCAAAGGATGGAAGTTATCGCCGGTCTATGATGTCAATCCTACATCATCAAGACTTCATGCTTTGCTTATTGACAGATACACCAACGAGGGTTCGCTTGACATTCTCTACGATGCTCATGAGGACTATTGCTTATCTGACAACGACGCTAACATAATCATAAAAGATGTCCTGAGGAACATGAAATACTGGGAATCTACAGCGAGAAAATTAAACCTTGACCGCCAAGAGATAGCAGACTTAAAGGTCCGTATCGATGAAGGAATGGATTGTCGTTTCAGCGGAGGGCTGCACCGTTGATTCCTTGTATGAGACAACAATATGTTTAAAATAATAAGAGTCCTCTCTTCCCATATCGATGGAAGGGAGGATTTCTTTTGACTATTTCAAAAGAAAAAAGAGGAAGAACCAAAAAAGCAAGAGTAAAACAGCCTAACAGCACCGTTCTCTTAAAACGTGCAAATGATGGCGCAAAACGTCTTTTTCTTTTGATTCAGTTAAAAAACCCAAAAAACCTTGCGTATTTCAAGAAAAAGCTTTACCTTTGCACATGGAATTATAAAAGTATTAGAGAATACTGTTAAACCCAATTGATTTAATGTTCATAACACATTGAAACTCTATACGTTAGAGAAGTATTCAAAGATGTAAAGTCTTGCAACCTCTCTCTCCGCAAAGAACTCAATCAGAAATGGTTGGGTTCTTTTTTTGTTCATGGAATCCACAGTGAATAGTTCATAGTACGCAGTTCATAGTGCACAATTATATCCGTCAAAATACAAGAAGGCTCACACATTACGTGCGAGCCTTCCCTATTATTATCACAAACAACATCCCCCATGGTTAGAACATTTGTCATATTCCTCCATGATTGGAAGAGTGTAACTACTCCCTCGCCCTTCGGGGAAGTCGAAGATTCTTGCTCTGGCCGCTCAGCGCTTGCGATGCTTTTATAAAGCGTAGCAACTAAAAGAAGCATCCCTAAGGGCTGAGCGGATAACATCGGAGTATGTGTCAGGGCGGGAGGAGAGACCGTCTTACATACAACTCGTTACTCCGAGTGTTGTTGCTATCGCTGTGAGAATGCTCGCGATAGTCTGCAGAATGAATTTCCATGTTTCCTTTTTCATAGAGTGCTATATTTTAAAAGATTAAAATGATGTTGGTAATTAAGAAAAAAACAATAAAAACCCCTCCAAGTTATCGGCTCTTTAGGGAGCCTCATGGCGTCTTGCTTGTTTGAAAGCCTTCGTAAGCCTTCATGCTTCGGCTTCCAGTCTTTCACCCAATCAATCCACCACCCTCTGCGAGGGCTTAACTTGTCGGCTCAAAACCACCCCCCGCGGGGGAAACAAGCCTACCCAGTCCCTCCCAAAGGGAAGGGTCCTACCCCCCTTACCCCCTCAAGGGGGAGTAGTTACCTTTGAGCGCGGTGGGGGGATATGGTTGGAGTATTACCTTTGAGCGCGGTAAGGGATGGGATTGACGAGCCCGGTACGGGCGACATATAATAGCGAAGGGCGATAGCCCTGGTAATTGTTGATGCGATGGTTGATGAGCGCCATCGGTGCGACATCTAAAACTGGATGAGATAATAGGTGTCGGACTTTGACTTTCCCTTCGGCCGTCGACCTTTGGTTCAGCCCTCACAAACCAATGCCATTCAATATAACGGCGCTAAC
>DCJC01000017.1:0-55074 GCA_002317355.1 Prevotellaceae bacterium UBA1710
GGGTTTGTTGAGTTACCAGTGATTGATACGTCAACGTCTTCCTTCCACATGATAGCTACACCCTCACGAACGTCGTCAGCACCGTAGCAGTTAACTGCTGCACGTGGGCCGTTAGAGTAAGCGATACGCTTAACCTCCTTGAGCTCGCCTGTGAAGTAGTCGAACTGTGTCTGTACGTATGTGAAGCCGTTGATACGAGAGATGATCATAGCAGCGTCCTTACCAAGACCGTTGAGGATACAACGGAGAGGCTTGTCAGCTGGTCTTGACTTATTAGCCATCTGAGCGATCTTGATAGCACCCTCAGCAGCAGCGAATGACTCGTGACCAGCGAGGAATGCGAAACACTTTGTCTCTGGCTCGAGAAGACGAGCAGCGAGCTCACCGTGGCCGATACCTACCTTACGGTCGTCAGCAACAGAACCAGGGATACAGAATGCCTGGAGACCTTCACCGATGTAGTTAGCAGCCTCTACAGCGTCCTTTGCCTTTTCCTTGAGAGCGATAGCAGTACCTACAACGTAAGCCCACTTAGCGTTCTCGAAACAGATCATCTGAGTCTCCTCACATGTCTGATATGGGTCGAGACCTGCAGCTTCGCAGATCTGATTAGCCTCTTCAATAGAAGCGATACCATGAGCGTTCAAACAAGCAAGAATCTGCTTGATACGACGGTCCTGTGATTCAAATTTTACTTCGCGAATCATATATATATCCTCCTATTTAGTTTTTACGTGGGTCAATAAATTTAACTGCACCGTCCTCTTCCTTAGTACGGCCGTAAGTACCTGTTACACTCTTGAGTGCCTCGTTAGCGTCAACACCCTTCTTGATAGCGTCCATGAACTTGCCCATGTGAACAAACTCGTAACCGCATACCTGGTCGTCCTTGTCGAGGTACTGCTTTGTGATGTAACCCTCTGTGAGCTGGAGGTAACGAGTACCCTTAACCTTTGTGCCATAGAGAGTACCGCACTGAGAAACAAGACCCTTACCGAGGTCCTCGAGACCAGCACCGATCATAAGACCACCCTCAGAGAAAGCAGACTGTGTACGTCCGTAAACGATCTGGAGGAAGAGCTCGCGCATAGCTGTGTTGATAGCGTCGCAAACGAGGTCAGTGTTGAGTGCCTCAAGGATTGTCTTGCCTGGGAGAATCTCAGATGCCATAGCAGCAGAGTGAGTCATACCAGAACAACCGATTGTCTCAACGAGAGCCTCCTCGATGATACCATCCTTAACGTTCAGAGTCAGCTTACAGCAACCCTGCTGTGGTGCACACCAACCGATACCGTGTGTAAGACCAGAGATGTCCTTGATTTCCTTAGCCTGGATCCACTTACCCTCTTCTGGGATTGGAGCTGGTCCGTGGTTAGGACCCTTGGCTACGCAGCACATTTCCTGTACTTCTTTTGAATAAACCATTTTGTTATTGTATTTATATTGTTAATATATAAAAAAGTTACGATTCAACTTTTGCATGCAAAATTAATAAAAAGTTCAGAGAAAATACCTAATTCATGGGATATTTTTTCCAAAAATCTTATTTTCTTACAAGTTTTCGGGTAATTTTGCGTCAATATTAGCAAGTTTTTCGTATCTTTGCAAAATAAAGTTTACAATTTCGGACTGCGATGCGTGAACGGAAAGTAAATTTAGAAATAAATGCTACAATCATTAGAAAGTAAATTAGGAGAAATGCTTCTAGGGATTGGAAAGTAAATTGGGAGAAAATTAATTCAGTAAGTTATTTTTATTGAGATTGATTTTTTCCAAGCAGCGGATGCCGCAACCTAATTTGCTGACATAATTTATTTCTAATTTACTTTCAGAATATTAAGAAAGAATTAAATTTCGAAAAGAATATGACATTTGAAGTAAAAGACGAGGCTTTGCGTAATGCGGCAGGTGAAGGAATGGATGCTTTCATCGGTGTTATCGTGGATGCTATAAAGCAAGGGGTAGGGGGCGAACTGTCGGCTGAGACGATGCCTAAGCTGACTGCTGACCAGATAACGCTGCTTGCCTACATCATGCTGCGCGATGAGTTGATGGATGGCGGTTTCATACAGCTCATTCACAACGGCTATGGGCCTTTCTTCTTCCGCAACCCATTCGACAAGGCTGTGCGTCAGTGGGGTGAGGAGGTGCAGCAGCTCACGGGTGTGAAGGGCAACGAGGACACTAATCTTGTTGGTCTCTGCCGTTTGCTTCGTCGTGTGAAGAAGTGCTACGATAAATACCATGCTCAGATTGAGGCTGACCTCACCGATGAGGAGTTCATGGCTCTCTACGAGCAGCTCGATGTGTTTGACGACTTCGACGACGAGTTCGTGTCAAACGAAGAAAGCTACACGGAGGATGTGGCAAGGTATGTGGATGAGCATATATTGGATATGGTTAAGCCTGTGTAGGAAAGTTTTTGGAGGAAAGCAAATTGCCAGAAAATTAAGTCCAGTAAATTAAAGCAACAATTAGTTTTGGGATGTCCTAATTTATTGAAATAATTTATTCCTAATTTACTTTCTAAAAAAATATTAGCTTTCCGACTATAATACGGAACGTAGGTTCCATTATTTTTTTTCAAATAAGATGAACAAAATAGAACTAGAACTTCGTAAGAAGAGTCCGGTGCAGATAAAGAACAAGAAGGCTGCATTCGACTATTTCTTCGTTGATACATACACAGCCGGTATCGTGTTGACTGGCACAGAGATAAAGTCTATCCGATTGGGAAAGGCTTCACTTGTTGATACCTTTTGCTATATCAACAACGGTGAGATATGGGTCAAGGGAATGAATATCAATCCATATTTCTATGGATCGTATAACAACCATGAGGCGAAGCGAGACCGTAAGCTTCTGCTCAACAAGCGTGAGATACGTCGTCTGCAAGAAGACACCAAGGCGGTGGGCTTCACCATCGTGCCTACACTCGTATTCATCGATGACAAGGGACGCGCTAAGGTTGATATCGCCCTCTGCCGTGGTAAGAAAGAATTTGATAAGCGTCAGACTATCAAGGAGAAGCAGGACAAGCGCGAGATGGATCGTGCTATGAAGAATTTCTAAGTGCTTGATTATAAAAAGAAAAGAGCTCTCCTGTGAATGTATTTCTTCAGGAGAGCTCTTTTGTTGTATGTGGTTGTTTTTGAGTTGTTTTCTTTATTGAACTTAGTTTGTATTTCCGTGAGTTCCCGATGTTGGAAGCTATTTTTGTTTGTTCTTCTTTGCCTGGTGTTTGTTTATCTTTTTTAAGACAGCAGTTGTGATGGACGCTATTGAATTTGCCTTATCGTCCATGAAGTGAATACCATCTAATGCAGGGCTTAAGACCTGGAATGATTGGATGTTGTAACAATCGCGCGCATATAGAAGATAGTTGCAGACATCAGTTGGCGTCATGTATGGGTTGTCGTCAAGATGTGAGTGTATAATTGATGTTACACCTTCTTTAATCTCCATTGACAAGAGACTTTTATGATATTTTGTCTGTTTTATTATGTTGAGATTCTCGTCAAAATCAAAGCTGTAGTCGTTGCCAATAGGTACAATGTTTGTTTCTGTTGTGCCTGTCAACCAATAGAATCTGTAATTTCCATTAGGAAGCGGGATAAGATCGGTATTCAATGGACCACAGTCTTGTATTGTTTGGGTTTCAATACATTTTTCCTGCATTTTGGTTTTCATTCCGATAAGTTTTGCCTCATCTTGGGTTAAAGGGCGCTTTGCATCAGAATAGCTGTTGCTTTCGTCGAATGTGTAGTCAAAGAGGCATTGCAGAAAGTATTTGTCATATGCTATGCAATGGAGTTTGCCATCGGTTGCTTCATATACAATAACTCCCGTGAGTTCATCTTTGTATTTACAATGTTCTATGACTAAATCTGTGCCTAGCCAAGCAGCTTTTTCGTAGTTGTAGAGTTTGATTCCTTCTTCTAGGATACTATCGTTTGCTTGCTCAATCTGTTCTCGAACTTTTGGTTTCCAATCTTGTGCGTTTGCTGATGACATTGCAGCAAATGCTAAGGCTAATGAAATAATGAACTTTTTCATCTTTGTTTTGAGTTTTTACAATTAAGGTGATATTTATTTGAATGCAAAGGTATGAATAATTTCTTTTCTATGCAAATTTATGTGTGATTTATTTGGGGCAGAAAAAACTCTCCCTTAGAATTGCTTCTAAAGGAGAGTGTATAGATGTTATTTCTGTTGTCTGATTAATTCTTCATGTGAATGTCAATCTGCTGGAATGGGATTTCGATACCAGCCTCTGTGAGACGGTTGTAGATTGCCTCTGTTGTGTCACCCATTACACCCCAATAGTTAGCTGACTCTGTCCAAGCACGAAGCTGAAGGATGATAGAGCTTGAGCCCATTGAAATCATTGGTGCTGTAGGGGTTAAGCCTTCAGAACTGAGGATGCGTGAGTCCTTCTTACAGATATCGAAAAGGATCTTGCGAACATCTTCTGGCTTTGTGCCGTAAGCAACCTCTACGTTGATGTCCACACGACGATTAGGCTGTGTAGAGTAGTTCTTGATGCTACCTGTAGAAAGTCCGCCGTTAGGGATGATGATGGTCTGGTTGTCAACGGTTGTGAGTACGGTGTTGAAGATCTGAATATGTTTTACAGCACCGCAGAAGCCCTGTGCCTCAATGACATCGCCCACACGGAATGGACGGAAAAGGAGAATCATTACGCCACCAGCGAAGTTCTGGAGAGTACCGCTCATTGCCATACCGATTGCAACACCAGCAGAAGCGAAGAGAGCTACGAATGAACTTGTCTCAATGCCTAAGACACCAACGATTGCGATGATGAGAACGAAGTACAGACAGATGGTCATCAAACTATCGAGGAATGAGTAGAGAGATGGCTCGATAGCCTTCTTCTGCATAACCTTGCGCACCAGTTTGGTGAGCTTGCCGATGATGTACTTACCCACTAAGTAAATGACTATTGCAGCAAGGATATTCTTACCAAACTGCATACCATAATCCATTAACTTGTTCAAAGCGTTCTCACTGAGAACCTCTGATAACTCCTTCATGAAGTCCATGTTTTCGATATTTTCCATGTTTTCTATATTTTCCATAACGCTTGCAAAAATAACGAAAATTTCGCAATTATCCAAAAAACAATTCAAAAAATTAATGACCTTATTAATTTTTCTTATAATGCGTGATAAGAAAACGAGAAAGGCACAGTCCCATGTGAGACTGTGCCTTTGGTTATAGGTGTGATACCTTATATCTTTATAAAGAGAGACTTAGAAGAACTCTACGTGACCTGTTTCAAGGTCGAAGAGTGCAGGAACGATCTTGATCTCGCCCTTTTCTTCCATCTCCTTGAGGATCTGGCTACCCTTGCGAACAGCCTCTACCATGTTGAGAGCGTTCTTCTTAGATACCTCGTTCTGGAAAGCCTCGTCCTCGAGGTTAGTGTCCTTAGTCTTGAGTGAGTCGATAGCTGGCTGAATCTTAGCGAGCATATCAGTCATGTTGCCAGCCTTAACGCCTGCGCATGCAGAGTGAACAGCGCCACACTGCTTGTGACCGAGAACTACAACTACCTTAGAGCCAGAGTGCTCACAAGCATACTCCATAGAACCGAGGATATCGCCACTTACTACGTTACCAGCTACGCGAGTTACGAATACGTCACCTACGCCCTTGTCGAAGATAATCTCTACAGGTACGCGTGCATCGATACAAGAGAGTACGATAGCGAGAGGGTGCTGACCATCGCGTGAAGACTCCTTGAGCTGAGCAACAGCGTCACGGTTGTGTGTGTGGTGCTCTACGAATGCCTCGTTGCCTTCCTTGAGGAGAGAGAGAACTGAGTCTGGTGAGAGAGGCTCTACATCCTTAGCGTGAAGTACGTGGGTTTCAGTTTCTGTGTTTGCGTCCTGCTCAGGCTTCTGCTGACCTGCACAGCTTGCCATTAAGGCTACAAAGCCTAATGCGAGAAATGTTGATTTCATTTTGATGTTATTTTTGAATGTTAATCTTTTTACCGCCATGTTTTAGAAAATGATGTGCAAAAGTAATATTTTTCCTCAAGATGGGATGATATTTTTATGTCTTATTATCGTTTTTGAATGATTACTTTACTTATGTCAATTCTTGGGCATGAATTGATTTTGATAGACACGAAAAAAACACAGCCCTTTGTATATGGACTGTGTTTCTATGTCTTTGTTTCTCAAATTGTCTGCGTGGATTTACTTGAGAGAAATCTTATATCCGAGTGTGAACTGGAACACGAAGTTTGTTGCACGCTGGTTAGTGAACTTCAGAGCGTCTGTAAGTCCGATGTTGTAACGGAGATCGAATACGAAGTTATTCTTCTCGTAAGCGATACCTACAGGGAGTGACAAAACAGCTGGCTTAACAAAGATAATGTTTCCGTTTTCATCAAGTGCTGCACCGTCGATGTCACCTTCGCTTCTACCCTTGATGGTTCCTTGGGCATTAAGATTGAATCCTGGCTGAAGACCTACCTTGAGAGTAATTCCGTAATCCCAATAATAGTTTGCCATGACTGGGATATTGAGGTAGTCGAGCTTAACTTTTCCATCTGACCATTGCCAATCAGAGCTTGTACCTTCCTGTGAATACTGAGCTGCGAGTGATACAGAGAAATCGTCGCGAATTTGATAACCAAGCTCTGCACCGAGAGTGAAACCGAGGCGGTAATCACTCTTCTCGAATGTTGACATATTTGCAGCGCTCAAACCAACTTTTGGTGTGACAGTAAAGGTGCCCTTTTCATTCTGGGCAAATCCTGAAATACTTGCAAGAATAAGACTTGTAGCAACTAAAAACTTTTTCATTATTTTGAGTTTTTTGATAAATTTGGGTGCAAAAGTAAGAATTCTTTCTCATTCTGCCAAATGTTTTGCTCATTTTCTTCAGAATAGTTTGCTACATTAGGATTTTTTTGTTAACTTTGCACCCGAAAATTATGGAGTATAACCTCTTTTGTGTGGAATTATGAACAGATTGGGGAATTGCTTCGGGGAATTTTGGTATATTAGGAAACAAGTATTTAGATAAATCAATGAAGAAATTTATCATTATCGCAAGCTTCTTGCTTGTTTGTATTTCTGGATTCGCACAGATGCAGCCTGATGTGTTTTCTATCACACCTAAGATTGGTGTGAATATAGCAAATATGTCTAATGCAGGAAAGAATTCAAATAGTCGTATTGCTTTTTCTGCAGGTCTCGACTTCCAGTATCAGATTAATCGTCAGTTTGCTTTTGCTCTTGGAACAATCTATTCACAACAGGGCGTTTCTGATGATCCTTGGACTTTGAAGACCGATTACCTGACTTTGCCTTTCACTGTGAATTATTATCCTGTAAGAGGACTTGGCATCTATGTAGGTGTAGAACCAGGTATCCTTGTTCGTCAGAAGGCAGAGATTGCATTCCGCTCAACATCGAATGTGGTAGATCTTGCTGATGTTCAGAGTTGCACAGAGTTATATAAGAGTATCTGGGGTGATGAACTTCAATACGATGGAATTTTCAACGTTCCTAATGGGCTTGGTGCCAAGAGCGGTGTTCTTGCATTTCCTATTGGTGTAAACTATGAATTTGACAAGTGTGTGTTTGGCATCAAGTACAGCATTGGTCTTGGTAATGCTATTGTTGGTTCAGGTGTTAGCTGCACACATAATGTTCTTCAGATTTCATTGGGTTATAAGTTCAATGTTTTCGGAGAGGATAGAAAACCTGTAGAGAAGAAATAAGAGTCTTTGAATTACGGGAAAGGATTAACTAATATATAATAAGGTGATTCATCTTTCGCAAGTCCAGACTTACGGAAGATGAATTTTTGTATTAGCACCTATTCCTTCGTCTTTACTCCGCTATGGTGTCATTGTAAAATCGCTGGAAACACAACAAATATGCGTGTTTGGAGTTTTTGTAGCGAAGTCACAGTGGAGGCAAATCGGAGTTATGACGAAGGATTTTAGGGGTACTTTTGACGAGAAATCCCTATATTTCCCTATATTCACCTATATATGGAAAACGAAAATATAGGTATATAGGTATGTGGGTGAGAATGTAAAGTGTTGATATACTGTAAGATAAGTACATACATACCTATATTTATACCTATATAGGTATTTCCATCTGTATATGTAATCTCGATATAAAAATTACTACAGTAATTGTTAGTTAAATATATATATATATAAATAATACTTTTATTTTTCTTTTTGCCTACACTTCACCTATATACCTATATATAGGTATATAGGTGAAAGCATATATAGAAGAACGAATATTCTTTGTTTGTGCTTGTAATGTGTTGATGGTTAGTGAGTTGTGGCGTGTGGGTGTTCCAAAGGATATAAGGAGAACTAATGACAAATATACCTATATTCCCTTTTCTGAGAATATAGGTATATAGTTATAAGTCGCTATGTCTCTACTGACAGAGAGCCATATTTGTTTATTCGATTTTCGCTCAACTAAGAAGTACAATGAGTATAAGATTTGTTTCTTATACTCATTGATGTTTATGGAGGCTTCACAGCGTATTGGCGTTTCCCTATGTTGGGTTAGATACCTTCTCTATGGGGAGAGAGTAGGGGAGAGACTCCTTATTCGTCGTTAAGCCACTTGATGGCTTCGCCTTTGACAAGCCATGATATTCCGAAGAAATGTAAGAGGATGATTTCTGTTACCATTGTTGTCCAGCCTGGTGTTGGGATTATTTTCAAGAGAATGAAACAGAGTTCTACGGCAATCATTCCCCATCCACAGAATTTATAGATCTTATTGCGCAGGCGCTTGCGATCTGTCATTTCTTCGCCACTCTTGGTGAAGAGGAAAGCGCTGTTGTATGCCAGTAATAGGAAGAAGATGGCTGCACAGGCTGTATGGATGATGTTGGATGTCTGTATTGGGATTTGGAAGAAACCGACGTGAGTACCAGTTTCTATCCAACTGACGTGGCAAGGAAAGAGTACGATGCCAAGTCCGAAGATGCCACTAATGGTAGTGATGATATTGTCGAGTTTATCGTAGCCAACATACGTGATAAGCACGAGAGAGGCTGGGATTAGTACTCCGACGAGGGCTGGCGACTGATAATAGGTTGCGGAGATACTCCACCACCATTCGTTGCTTGGGTGCTGTGCTATGCCTGCAGAGAGAATGGCAAGCCAAGGTAGCACAATTCCAAGAATTCCGCATAGGTTTCTGATGCGGAGATACATTTTCTTTTCTTTTGTCATTTGTTTTGTTTAGTTTAGATGTTTAGAGTATTGCAAAGGTAATAAATTTTTCCTAAACTGCAAACATTTTTGGAAAAGAAAAGCGTTTATGTTCCTATATGGTTCCGATGTAAATACTATTTCTCCCATTGCCCTGAAGCGAACAGATATAAAAACACCCACTCCTTCACGCTTTGAAAGAGTGGGTGTAAAAAAATGTGACGTGAACCTTCACAGGCAATGGCCACTACCTAATAATCTAATACCATGAAAAACATGGTGCAAAGTTAATGATTTTTTTACAAAAATCCAAGCGTTTTGAGGGCTTTTCGCACAAAAGAAGAGCATTTTTTTAAATGCTCTTCTTTGCAATCGTTTTATACTTTTTCTATTGTCGGATCTTTGTGATTTTTATTGTGTTACTTCTTCTCGGCAAAGAAGTTTTTGTAGATTTCATAGTAGTTGTTTACCCATGCTTTTTCTACAATATACTTCATCTTGTTGTAAACATCAGGGTGCTCTTTTATAAGGGAAATCAGCTCTGCATTGTAGCGGGTTCCTGCACCTTTCTCGAATTCCTTGATGAGTGAATCGTAGAGCTTTGTCTTGCTGTAGTTACGTCCGAGACGATCGGTTGCTGCTTCAAGGCAATCGCTAAGAGTCACGATGTCGATGAGGAAATAGACTGGGCTCTTGGTGTTGTCGAACGATTTTGGATAGCCTTTTGTTCCATCGTGCCAGCGATGGTGTCCAAGGGTTATATCGCGATACTTCAAGAGGGTGGAGTCAATCTCAAGATATTTAAGTCCGAGTTCAGGATGTCTCTGGATGATTCGGAATCCGTGATCTGTGAGTCGGGCAAAGTCATTGTTGATGAGTCCGATCATAGAATTCTTACCAAGGTCGTGATAGTTGGATGCGTATGAAATAAATTTGTCAAGTTCGTCAGCCCTTGCTATGGCATCCTTCTCTGATTTGATGTCGAGTGTTCCTATGAGTAGTTCTGGATGGTGTGTTATTACGCCTTTCAGAATGACTCGTGCTATCTCACCCACGAGACGTGAGTGGGCAAATGTGGTTACGGAGGTGGTTACCGTGAGTTGGTAAAGGTTTCGTATTCGTTCTCCTGTGCTAAGATATTTCATAGCACGGTCGTAAGTGGTGAATTTTGCCAATGGTCTGACGGCAGAATACTCCATTTGGTTGCTCGTCATGATGGTTACCACTTTCTTTGCGCACTCGAGATATTTGCACATGAGGTCATGCTTTGTCTGTAAAGGCAAGCTTGAGGTGTCAACCATGTAGATGAGGTCGTACAGATACTGAACGAGGTCGCCAGGGTAGAGCATTCGCTGCTCAATCATCTGGTCAATTCGTGTTTTGTAAGCCTTATCGAAGAGAGAATCTGCGAGTAAGGTGTATTTATTCGCATTTTCACGTTCCAATCCCATCTTTATAATAAGGTACGTGAAGATCTGACGTGAGAGAGCTTTTACAGGTCTGCCTTCATATTTCTCGATATACTTCTTATAGATGGAGTCTGCTTGTGCGTTGGTGCCGACTGGATATTTGTACAGGTAATAGTTGTGTACGATGTTATCACGGCGGGATCTTGCCCAAGCAAGATTGGAGCGAATCTCAGGATCGTGACGATATTCGAAAGGTATGGAGTCGGCAAAAGCAATGGCTTTATCATAGTTCTCGTAGAACTCATCAATACTAATGATTCCTTCCTGTACGAGTTGGTTGCGTAATAAAGCAATATAAGATATAGCCTTAAGCTTGTAATAGTCGATTGTTGGTTGCTCGCATTTCCATGCTACAATCTTCTTGTGGTATTTGGTGTGGATGCGGAGTCCAGCAGTATCTGCAGAAGTAGAGTAGAGGTAGTTGAGCTCTGCGATGACACTATAGATGTAATATTTATCTGTGCCTCCACGGCGTTCGTAGTCAGGTAGCATCTTATTGATGAATGGCTCGAGGACGAATGGATCAACAATCTTTCTGCTTACGATGTCGTGAAGAGTACGGCTTATGGGATGATAGATAGCAGTGTCGATAAGAGCAGTATCCTGACTTACGTAGTCTTCCATGTGTCTTATCATTTTGCTATTCTCCAAAAACATATTGCGCAGGCGATCAGAGCGGCGCAAGAAGAGTTTTACCCATGACTTTCTGTCAGTTGGCAGAAAGATACTGTCATTGGTAAGGTTGTAAAGGTGTGCGTTTTCAAAAAGTCGCTGGAAATATGCTTCAAAGTCAGGTTTCGGTACTGACTGGGCGTATGTCTGTACCGTGCTGCCAAATAAAAGCAGAAAAAGTATGATGTATAATCTCAAAAAGTTTCTCAATTCCCAAATATTTGTTAATTCTGGTGCAAAGTTAATATTTTTTTCTAAGAAAAACGAAGAAAAATGCAAAATAAAGCAAAAAAAATTTGGAAATATAAAAGAAAATGTGTATTTTTGCAGCAGAAACCCAAACAATTACTTTTTCAATTACACTGCATATGGATGTAGGAGATCGAATCCCTGAGGTACTAGGTATTGACCAACATGGGAATATAATAAAGGCTACCGATTTCGCGGGTAGGAAGCTGATATTATACAGCTATCCAAAAGCGAATACGAGCGGATGTACCGCTGAGGCATGTTCGCTACAGGCTCATAGGGAAGAACTCGAAGCTGCTGGGTATAGCATAATTGGTGTGAGTAAAGACAAACAAGAACTACAGAAGAAGTTTGCTGACACACAAGGATTGAGTTTCCCTTTGATAGCGGACACAGAAACTACGCTTCTTCAACAGCTGGGATGCTGGGGAGAGAAGGTTGCTTGCGGCAGAAAGACAATAGGCATACTTAGAACAACATATCTTGTTAGCGAACAAGGAATCATAGAAAAGATCTTCCAGCCAAAGGAAATCAAAACAAAAATACATGCCGAGCAAATCCTTCAGTGGATTAAAGAGTAACGAGTATTAGACAACACTTATATTTATTTCCAAATACCTTATTTCCAATGAAAAAACTCTATACATTTATTCTCGCATTATTCTCAATTGCAAATATATGGGCAGCAAAGTCAGCTGCAAACGCAATGATGGTTATTCAGCCAGATGGCTTGAGCGTCACTCTTAGACTTTTAGGTGATGAGGAATTTTCATGGTATCAGACTGTTGATGGCGTGCTTCTTGCACGTGAAGGTTCTGCATACTATGTTGCTAAGGTAGTGAAAGGTCAGCTTGTAAGTACAGGTATCCTTGCACATGATGCAGATGAGCGTACTGAGGCTGAGTTTGCAGCTATTGCGGATCAGGACAAGGATACATTCTTTGCTTTGGCTGATAATTCAGTTGCAACAAGAAGAAACGCTGCAGTTAAGCTTGATAAGAAGAACTTCTCTCCTCACATGGGTGAGATTCATATTCCTATTATCATGATGGAATATTATGACAGACCATTTGTTCTTGGCAATGGTGAGAAGGAAAAGCTCTATGAAATCTTCGAAGAGTATTTCAACGGTACAAAGAGAACTCCTTATTCAAGTGCTACTAGATTTCAGGGCTATAGTTCTGTACGCCAATATTTCAATGATGCAAGTAACGGAAAGTTCACTCCTGTATTCGATCTTTATGGACCTTATCAGGCTTCTCGTGCTCATAATTATTATGGAAAGGCTAATGGTAAGACTTCTCTTTTATTGAGTGAGGCTATTTCTCTTGCTGATGAAGACATCGACTTCTCTCAGTATGATAGCAACGATGATGGTAATGTGGATCTCGTCTATGTTCTTTATGCAGGAACTGGTGCCAATCTTTCTGGTGACAGAACTGACGTTTGGCCTGCTTGCTGGTACAATCGTAGTATCGCTACTCAGGACAACAAGATCGTGAATGTAATAGGTGCAACAAATGAACTTGCTGTAGGTGATTACAATGGTGAACCAATGCGTGCTGGTATCGGTGTCTTCTGTCATGAGATGAGCCATGGCATGGGTCTTCCTGATCTTTATTGGACTCTCAACTATATGCCAAAAGACGCATATGGTAATGTAGATTTCGACAACTGCGGTCCTGAAGAGTGGGATCTTATGGATGGTGGTGAGAATCTCTATAATGGTATGTGGCCTTGCCAGTACACTGCTTGGGAGCGTGAGTATATGGGTTGGGTTGATGCAGAGGAAATCTCAGAGGCTCAGAATATTACTCTTATTCCTCAGAATAAAGGTGGTAAGGCTTATAAGATTACAAACCCTGCTAATGAGTATGAGTATTATACTATTGAGCATACTGGATATGATGATTGGAACTACTATCTCAACAAGACTTACGGAAATGGTATGCTTATAATGCATCTTAATGCAACTGCTAATGGCTTTGAGATGACTCCAAATAATGTGTATGGCAGACCAAGAGTTTCTATCGTTCCTGCTGATGGTAAAGTAATTGCTTATTATTCTTATAGCGAACTTCCTTCTGTATCTTATGGTGATTATACAAATAGTATCAAGGGTGATATCTATCCTGGTATTCAGAATGTTACTTCTGTAGCTTCTTTCAACAATTATATGGGTGAGGATATGGTTTCAGCATTCCCAATCACTAATATTGTAAAGAATGCAGATCAGAGTGTTTCATTCAGATTCATGGGTGGTGTGTTTAATCTTGAGGATGGCAAAGAACTTGGTGATGATTATCCAACAGAGACTTTCGGTAAGATCAACTACACTCGCGAGATGGCTGCAAAATGGGGTACAGTTGTTGTTCCTTTCGATGTTGACTATGATGCTGATAATACTGATTATACTCTCTATTATCTCAATGGTGCTAATTTCGACGAACTCTCATTCAAGGAGTATGAGACTGGCGTTATTCCTGCAGGTACTCCAATGGTTATTCAGAATGCAAAAGGTGAGGGTTTCACATTGTCAGGTTCTAACGTTGCTATCAATCCTGAACTTAATGATATCGAGACCTTGTCAAATTGGACAATGAAGGGTGCTTACTCAAGCACTTCTGGTCTTAAGGATGTTTACTTCATCGCTCAGAATAAGTTCTGGTGGGCAGAGAAGGCTGTTACCGTTTCTCCTTACAGAGCATGGTTTGATACCTCTGACGTGAATTTTGCAAGAACAAAGAGTATGAAGATTACATTCGATAGCGATGTTACAACAGCTATCAATGACCTCGCTGTTAATGTTCCTGTTGAGAATGATAAGATGTACAATCTTATGGGACAGAGAGTTAACCCTCGTAGTGGTGAGATCTTTATTTCAAATGGTCAGAAATATATCAAATAACCAAAAGGCTATCCATAAAGCAAAAAGAGTGAAGATTTATTCTTCACTCTTTTCGTTTATAGTAGATATAATGTATTTCTGATTACATCGTACGTAGTGCTGCGAGCAATTCTGTATTCTCTGCCTTTGTTCCGATTGTGATTCGAAGGCAGTTCTTACAGAGGGTGATGCGAGTGCGGTTACGGACTATAATACCCTTTTCTACAAGGTAGTCATAGGCAGCCTGAGCATCGTCCATCTCAGCAAGGAAGAAGTTCGCATCAGTAGGGTAGATGTGCTTGCAGATAGGGAGTTCAGCAAATGCAGATAGCATACGACCACGTTCCTGAAGGAGAAGTTTAACCCATTGCTCAACCTCGAATGTGTTGTTGAGACGCTCGAGAGCTGCCTCCTGAGTAAGTTTGTTTACGTTGTAAGGATACTTCACCTTATTATATATGTTGATGATATCCTTAGATGCGAAAGCCATGCCGCAACGAATAGCTGCAGAGCCCCATGCCTTACTGAGAGTCTGAAGTACGATGAGGTTTGGGAAACGGTTGAGAACCTTTGTGATGCTCTCTTCCTGTGAGAAGTCGATGTAAGCCTCGTCAACGATAACGAATCCTTGGAACTTCTCAAGAACATCGAAGATAGCCTTGCGGTTGATAGCATTACCTGTAGGATTGTTTGGTGAGCAAATCCAAATAACCTTTGTGTTTTCATCGCAGGCAGCGAGAAGAGCCGCTGCCTCAATCTGGAAATTCTGATCGAGAAGAACAGGACGGTATTCCACATCGTTGATGTCTGCACAAACCTTATACATACCGTATGTTGGCTCGATGGCAACAACATTATCAACCTTTGGTTCACAGAAACAACGATATACAAGGTCGATAGCCTCGTCAGAACCATTACCAAGGAAGATGCACTCTTCTGGTACGTTCTTGATCTGAGATATGCGCTCCTTTACCTCCTGCTGAAGAGGATCTGGGTAGCGATTGTATGGATCGTTGTATGGATTCTCGTTTGCATCGAGGAAAACGTGTGCAACGTGACCGCTATATTCGTTACGTGCACTACTATATGGAGCGAGTGACCAGATGTTTGGTCGTGTGAGTTCTTGAAGTGATTTCATTTATATTATGATATTTAAAATGTTTATACTATATGATGTTTAGCTAATTCTTGCCAAGGCATCCTCGAGTCGGAAGCGCTGTGTGGCAAGATTAATTCGAACGAAATCTTTTCCTGCATAACCATAGTGGGAACCTGAGTTCAGATATACATGATGGTCGTTGAGGATTTTCTCGGTAAAGGCATCACCATCCATTCCGCTAGCAGAGATGTCCACCCACATGAGATAGGTGCCTTCGAGAGTAACAGCCTTCCATTCTGGATGATTCTCAAAGAGCCAATGTCGAACGTAATCGTAATTAGCGTAGATGTAGTCGTTAAGTGCAGTCAGCCATTCCTCGCCGTCAGGAGTATAAGCAGCCTGAAGGGCAATAACGCCGAATGGATTAATGTCGCACACCTCGTTGATGTTGATTGCACGATCTACACGTCTGCGAATGGAATCGTCCTTTACAATTATATTGGCTATCTGAAGTCCTGCGATGTTGAATGCCTTTGAAGGAGAAAGGCATACAGCGCAAGGGGCATCACTTACAGACATGAATGGATGATACTGTGGTTTTGCTTCGCCTGTGATAGCTGCCATTTCTTCTGATCGTGAGAGGTGTGGATTCACGAATTCGCAATGTATCTCATCTGCGATAATGAAGACATTGTTTCGTCTGCATATCTCACCCATCTTCTGAAGCTCGGATTTGCTCCATACACGACCTGCCGGATTATGAGGATTACAGAGTATGAATACTTTTACCTTATCATCAGCGCAATGCCGTTCAAATTCCTCAAAGTCGATGATATAGTCGTTGCCGGAGAGCGTGAGAGGCGCTTCTTCTATTATACACTCGTTATTACGGATGGAAGAGAAGAAACAATTATATACAGGAGTCTGTACAAGCACCTTGTCTCCTGGCAATGTCATTGCCTTGATGATAGCAGAGATAGCAGGAACCACACCTGATGTGTAGATGAACCAATCACGCTCTGGACGCCATCCATGACGCTTGCCAAACCAGTTAATGGTTGCTTCGTAGAAAGATTCCGGCACGGCTGTATAGCCGAAACAACCATGTTCAAGTCGCTTCTTCAGAGCGTCTGTGATGACAGGAGCTGTCTCGAAATCCATATCCGCAACCCATAGAGGTATGGTGTCTGGGTATGGCATTGTGTCATACTTATAGCAGTTGGTGCCAAAGCGATTTATGTTTTTATCAAAGTTCATCAAAGTGATTAACTATTTGACGATTTTCTATTTACTATTTAACCATTTATCTTGATAACGGCATCAGCAGGAGCTTTCTGGTTTTCATCATAGATGATCTCACCGCATTTGCCGTTGACGATGATAGTACCCGATGTTGGATTCTTGATACTTGTAACATCGCCATTGATTGTGGCATTGAGAGTGGAGTATTCGAAGAGCAGGTTGGCATCTTCACCGAATGTGCAGTCTTCGAGAATGAGACCATCAACATAGCAAAGGAGCTGTTCGCCTGTGAGGTGGCAACGAACGAGTCGCATATTCTTTGCGTACCAACCGAGGTATTCGCCGTTTACCTCACAATCGACGAGTGTAACGTTCTCCGATTCCCAAAATGCATCTTTTGAGTTGATGACAGCGTTGTGTATCTCTACGTTTCGTGCGTACTGAAAAGAGTAGTTGCCGTCCTGACGATAGTTCTCGATGCGTATGTCGTGAGAGTGCATGAATAGATAATCTGCATTGGCAATCTCTACATTCTTCAATGTTATGTCATCGCAATCCCATAATGTTTCCTCTGCATTAGGGAACTTGGTATTCTCTACGTGGATACCTTTCATGCGGCGGAACATCTTAGGTGCCTCAACGATGCAGTCTGTCATTCGGCAATCAGAAGAATACCAGAGTGATGAGCGTGCACTCTCTGTGAAGAGGCAATTATGAACTCGGAATCCACGTGTCTCCCAGAATACGTACTTGCCCTCGAAACGGCAGTCTTCCGCTTCGATGTTACTTGCCTCCTTGATACTTGACTCACCTACATGTATAGTGACATTCTCAAGACGCAGGTCGTGGGATGCGTATAGAGGACGTTCGCCTCCAAATTCCTTATTGCTAATTGTTTGCATCATTTCGCTGATATATTGATTCATTTAGTTTGCTTTCTGACTTCTGTCTTTAATGAAAGACCATTTCCTTGTGCAGAGTCTTGCTGTAAAGATAATTCCACGGAAGCAAAGTTCAATGGCCATAGCTATCCAGACACCTCGCAGACCCATGGAAGGGGCGAGTAGGAGAGTGAGAGAAACTCTGACAATCCAGATGCTGCCAAGGTTCATTAGGGATGGGATGAGTGTCTTTCCTGCTCCGACGAATACTGACATTGCAACTATGGCAGCAGCAAAGCCTGGTTCTGCCCAAGCCTCAATTCTCAGAATTTCTATTCCTAAATCGATCACAGCCTTGTCGGGAGTGATTATTGACATCATTTCTGGTGCGAAAAACCACATTATGAGTCCCATAAATGCCATAATGCCAACACCTAGAGCCATACATATCCATGCGAATGAGTGCATCAGATCACGCTTGCTAGCACCTTTACTTTGACCAACGAGCGTTGTAGCAGCTTCTGCCACACCATGTCCAGGCATATAGCAAAGGCTCTCTACGTTTATTGCAAATGAATTAGCGGCTATGGCGATGCTGCCAAGTGGTGCTATGATACTTGAGATGGCGATCTGAGCAGTGCACATAACTCCTCTTTCCAATCCTATAGGAAAACCAATTCTTCCTGTTTTCTTCAGAATCTTTCGTTTTGGGATGAAATCGAGAACCTCATCCTGTCGAAAGTTCAGAATCTTATCCTTCATAGTCATATAAGCAACCATGAAGATAACCGTAATACCGTAGGCTGCCATTGTTCCGTATGCCGCTCCATCTGTTCCCATATCCATGTGGAAGATGAAGAGATAGTTAAAGCATACATCGAGGCAGCACATCATAACCATCAGAATACTAGGTACTTTTACGTTTCCTGAACAACGAAGACTACCTGCTGATATGCTGTTGAGTATCACAAGTGGTAGGCTACAACAGAAGATAGTGAAGTATCGGGAAGCATCGTTGCAAATAACTTCGGAAGCACCAAGCCAATGAGGTAGATGAGGTGCGAGGATAGTTCCAAGAAAGCCGAGCATTGAAGCAAAGACGATGCCAGAGAATAATCCCTGACGGATAACGCTTCTTGCTCCTTTATTATCACCTGCTCCTACACGATGCGCTACCTGTACGGAGAAACCGGAAGCAAAGGCAGAGGTAAGACCTCCGAATAGCCAGATGGTAGTAGAGACAAGTCCAACGGCTGAAGCCTGATCTGTACTCAGATGACCGAGCATGGCAGCATCAATCATCTGCATTGCGATGAAGGAGAACTGCGCTATGATGGCAGGTATAGATAAAAGCACAGTGAGACGAAACTTCTGTTGAAGCGTCATCTCACTGCCTGCCTCTCTAACGAGAGCTAAGAGTTCGTCCTTGGTATTTGACATCTACTTAACTTCTTTCACACGCAGGCGCATTGCATTAGCATGGGCTTCGAGTTGTTCGTTCTCTGCCATGCAGACAACTGCAGGACCGATAGAACGAATACCATCCTCAGAGAGATGCTGGAAAGTTACCTTGCGATTATATGAGTCGAGGTTGACACCATTATACGCAAGGGCATAGCCATGAGTAGGGAGAGTATGGTTTGTTCCGCTGGCGTAATCACCAGCAGACTCACAAGCGTAGTTACCGAGGAATACACTACCAGCATTGATAACCTTTTCTGCAAGAGTCTCAAAGTCTGATGTAGCAATGATAAGATGTTCTGGAGCATAGGCATTACTCAACGCCATAGCCTCTTCCTTGTCGTGAACGAGAACGAAGTTAGAGTTAACGAGAGTCTTCTCCGCAATCTCGTGACGAGGAAGTGCTGCGAGCTGTGTATCCAACTCTGCCTCAACCTGATGCATTATATCCTCTGAAGTAGAGATGAGGATAACCTGAGAGTCGATACCGTGCTCTGCTTGAGAGAGAAGATCAGCTGCAACGAATGCTGGATTACTTGTCTCGTCAGCAATGACACAAACTTCTGAAGGGCCAGCAGGCATATCGATCGCTGCATCATGAAGAGAAACCTGCTGTTTAGCTGCCATGACGAACTGATTACCAGGACCAAAGATTTTATAAACCTTAGGAACTGATTCTGTGCCATAAGCCATAGCGCCAATAGCCTGAACACCACCAGCCTTGAATATCTTGCTTACACCAGCCACACGAGCTGCCATGAGGATAGCAGGATTTACCTTGCCCTCACGGTTAGGAGGTGTACAAAGCACGATTTCCTTACATCCAGCAATCTTAGCAGGAGTAGCAAGCATAAGAACGGTAGAGAACAAAGGAGCTGTGCCGCCAGGGATATAGAGTCCAACCTTCTCGATAGCAACGCTTTTCTGCCAGCAAACAACACCTGGAGCAGTTTCTACCTTAGCACTCTCAAACTTCTGTGACTCATGGAACTTTGCAATATTGTCATGGGCAAGGATAAGAGCTTCCTTGAGTTCCTTTGACACGAGAGTTTCTGCCTCGTCAATCTCAGCCTCTGATACTGCGAGGAATGAAAGTTGTACGTGGTCGAACTTCTCTTCATAGGCAATGACTGCCTTGTCACCATTCTCCTTGACGTCGGCAAGGACAGAAGCAACGGTGGCATTGAGTTGAGAGACATCGAGGTGTGGACGCTCGATAATCTGCTTGATTTGTTCCTGTGATGGATATTTTATGATGTTCATTCTTTTTTCCTTATAGGTAATACCGTTCTAACATGTAAATACGAACGGCTGTTCTTTTGCTCTTATCCGTGGATTAGAGAATCATCTTCTCGATAGGAGTAACAAGGATGCCCTGTGCACCGAGTTCCTTGAGCTTACCGATGATCTCCCAGAATACTTTCTGACCGATAACAGCATGAACAGAGCACCATTCCTCGTCAGCGAGAGGGATGATTGTTGGGCTCTTGAGACCTGGAAGTACTGCGATGATCTCCTGAAGCTTAGACTTAGGAGCGTTCATACGAACATACTTCTGACCTTCTGCGCTCTTGACTGCCTCGAAACGGAACAACATCTGATTGAGAACCTCACGCTTCTCATCTGAAAGGTTCTTGTTAGCAATGAGGAGAGCCTCACTCTCTGTTACTACCTCAACTTCAGCAAGGTTGTTGCTAACGAGAGTTGAACCACTTGAAACGATATCGAAGATTGCATCAGCAAGACCGATACCAGGAGCAATCTCTACGCTACCTGTGATAACGTGAATCTCAGCGTTGATACCCTTCTCGTCAAGGAAACGACGGAGAATACCTGGGTAAGAAGTGGCTATCTTCTTGCCATTGAACCAGTCAAGACCCTTGTATTCGATAGCCTTTGGAATAGCGAGGGAGAGACGGCACTTAGAGAAACCGAGACGGCATACTACCTCTGCATCCTCGTTGCGCTCGAGGTATTCATTCTCACCTACGATACCGATGTCAGCAACACCCATTGCGACACTCTGTGGAATATCGTCATCACGGAGATAAAGAACTTCAAGTGGGAAATTTCCTGATTTTGCAAGCAGAACGCGCTTGCTTGAGCTAACCTTTATGTCTGCCTCTGTGAGGAGGTTAATACAATCTTCGAAAAGACGTCCTTTGGACTGTAATGCTATACGTAACATGTTTTACCTATTGTTTATCTTGTTTTTATTTATCTCAAATATTAATATATCGGGTGCAAAGTTACAAAAAAAATCCCGAATACGGAAAGCTTTTGCTTACAAATTGTTACCTCGTTGCCATCATTGCCTCAATATTCTCATATTTTCGAGCATTCAAGCGTTTGTAGATATTGCCTAGCCATAGTCGATGTGTTCCGATAAAGATGAGACCTATGGCAAGAAGAATCAAATATGCAGTATCCTCGGAGGCAAATATCATGAATATCTTGACAAGAAGGAGTGGAACGGTAAATGCCAGGATTTCGATAAATATCATAATCCAGCTGTTTTCTACCATCATCTTTCCTGTAAATTTCTGGTTGAGAGGTGATGTCTGCTTGTTATAAACGGCTAATTGCATGAAAAGGAAATTATCCACTCCTGCCGTAAATGCCATATAGGCAAAGAGCATTAGCAAGCTTGCTTTTCCTGTAAATACCATTGGCAACATCAGTACGAATGGGAAGAGCAGAATTGCGCTAAAGAAATAGTATTTGGCAGTAAGCAGTTTTTCTATCGTGTGATGTCCCATCATGAGGCGCTCAATATAATTGCCCTCAAATGTCATTACTCGAAGCAGAAGCATTGCTCCATAGATAGCAAAGTTATAGATGAGCCAAAAACGTACCATACCTAATTCATCGTATGCTGATGTGAATGAACAGATCAAACTGAACATCAATACGATAAGATTGGCTGAAATAAATGTCTTGCGTACGTTCTTGTTGCGACGGATTGAGAATGTTTCAAGGCGTATGAACTCACCGATTACTCCCCACTTATCCATAAAACTCATTCGTTTGGAGGTGCTTACCTTAATGGCTTTTTCCTCACGTGAGAGTTCTGCATACACAAACTTATGCTGCAAACAACGATTGGCGAATGCAATAATAGCCAATAAGATGAAAATCACACTCCATGCAATGGCATTTCCTCTACATATCCAACCACCTAAGTGGGAATATCCACGAAAAAGTCGGTCGAAACTTACAGTAAGAGACCAATCGGCATTGAAGAATAATGGAGAGGCAACCAATGCAAGAATTGGTACGATGCAAATCCAATAAAGCATATTATGGCTTACAAGTGTGCGGAATATGCTATATGCCTGGGAAATAATAAGTTCTATTATGTAGAAACCTAAGAGAAATAACATTGTTAGCCCAATGCCTTCTGCGAATATAACTGCCATAATTGCAAAAGGGACATACAGGAACATCATTACCAAGTTGCCATAGGATAGCAATGAGCGTATAATGAAAAAGTCGATGCAAGTATATCTTGGAATCGGCAACAGAACGTATGGCTTCACTTGCTGAGATGGTGTCTGCTGCATCATGAAGCGAGCAAAGAAATCCAATGTCATTGTGAATGGAAGAAAGGCATACATGAATTCGTATGCAGTCATACTTCTCAAGTCGGTTGCTATAAGAGCCAATGATATGGATATTCCTATGAGATACATTACCAGCAAAGCCATCATGAGTAATGCCATGAACTTTGCCACCTTTCCTTGTGTGAGCATAGGTGAACGGCGTTCTGATAGCTTCTGGTGTTTTCTGAGAATAGGGTAGAGTTGTCGTATAGTGAGCATTATTCTTCTATGTCGGTGATACGTGTCTTGAAATTGAGAAGGTGATAACTTGATGTCTCGATGAACGCAAGGTTGAGTCTTGAAGCCCTACGGAACTTATGCTGTGGGTTGAATGCGTTATCCAGAAGACGATCGTAGTGTGTGAGCGGCTTCTTGTATGTCCTTGTCATAAACTCAAGTTCCTCGCTCTCGAAATCGAACAGTTCGATAAGTACATGGCCAATGAATGAAGCAACTTGAGCAATACCAAGCTTAGATATCCATTGGTTGAGTTTTACGAAATCCACACGATTTCCCTTAGTACGTAAGTATTTTCCCACGGCAATTATACCTGTGAGTGACATGTCCTTAGTTACTATAAGGTCAATATTGGCAACGAGAAGATGCAGAAACTGCAAAGTCTCGGTACTACAGTCGATATTATGCTTTTCCTGTTCACTTATCTTCTTGTATCGGCGTGATGAGAGGAAACCATAAAGAGAAGTCTCGGGATAGATGAACTGCTCTTCTGGTGTTGGTACATTAATATCGGCAGGAAGATTTTTGTCTTCCTTTAGTAATTCTGCTCCAGAAACAACATAGCCATAGATGCCAAGTTTCTTTGCTGTATCGACGAGCTTATTCCACTTAAAAGTTGACA
Source organism: Prevotellaceae bacterium UBA1710 (assembly GCA_002317355.1). Taxonomy (GTDB): domain Bacteria; phylum Bacteroidota; class Bacteroidia; order Bacteroidales; family Bacteroidaceae; genus Prevotella. Next base: position 23,660 of record DCJC01000017.1, read on the forward strand.
TTGGCTTAAGTGGCTCATCTATTATTCCGAATGTACCTGCACGAAGTAGAATGGTGAAGTTTTCTTGTATGGTTGGAAACATAATAGTCAGATGTTAATGGATGATAATCAGGCTTTTGCCTTTGCTCTGCCAGAGACAAAGATGTAAATCACAGCCCCAATGCCAAGAAGCATAGGATAATAGAGATAACCTATTATATTGATTGGGTTTGCGGTGGCAAGTCCGCTGGCAATTAGTACCTGAGCACCATAAGGCAGTAAACCTTGAGTTGTACATGAGAATGTGTCGAGTATGGATGCTGCACGCTTTGGCTGGATGCCGAAACGAACAGCTATATCCTTTGCTATACCACCAACAGTGATGATAGCTACCGTATTATTTGCTGTACAAACATTAACGAGTGATACAAGAAGACCTATAGACAATTCTGCACCACGACGTCCTTTTACCCAACGTGTTATCTTATTGATGATAAAGACGATACCCCCGTTCTCTTTAATGAGTTCAAGAAGTCCGCCTGCCATCATTGTTACTATTATAAGTTCTCCCATAGAGAGAATGCCTTCTCCCATACTTGAAAACCAAGCAAAAAAATCGTAGTTGCCTGAAGTCATACCGATGATTCCTGTCAGAAGGATTCCGATAGAAAGCACCATGAGTACGTTCACACCATAAAGCGCGATGACTAAAACGAAGAGATAAGGCACAATCTTGATTAACTCCACATCAGGAATTGCTGTAGGAATATTCAAACTTCTTCCCATCACCATGTAGATGATGAATGAGATAAGAGCAATTGGAGCAACGATACGTATGTTTGCTTTGAACTTATCACTCATTCTGCAACCTTGTGTCTGGGTGGCAACAACGGTTGTGTCGCTTATGAATGAGAGATTATCGCCAAAGAAAGAACCTCCAACTACGATTGCTGTAAGCAAGGCAACATCTGAACCTGTGGAATTGGCTATTCCTACGGCAATAGGCGTGAGTGCGGCTATTGTTCCAACGCTGGTTCCGACACTCAAGGAGATGAAACAAGCGGCAAGGAATAATCCAGCAAGAAGCATGTTGGTAGGAAGAACTGATAGTGTGAGATTTACCGTTGCATCAATACTTCCCATGTCCTTGGCTGACTTGGCAAAGGCACCAGCAAGCACGAATATCCAAATCATGAGCATCATGTTCTTCTGACCGGCACCTCGACTGAACACCTCTATGCGCTTGTCAAGAGGCATTCCTTTGAATATTGCTATGGCATAAATACTTGAAAGCATAAAAGCCACGGTAATCGGAATCTTGTAAAAGTCGCCCGCAACGATTGATGTCACGAGATACAATACTACAAAGACAATCAATGGAGATAACTTTAATAAGCCATCTCCAAGTGATATTTGATTTGTTGAATTTATACTTTCTTGATTTTCTGCCATAGAGTTGTATTATAACGTCACTCCATTCTTGAAGATAGAGATTTCGCTATAGCCGTTTACCTCATTACGTGCAGGTTCACCACTTGCTACTGCTATGATCTTATCTATGAATTCAGGAAGGAGTTCCTTCATTGTCTTACCTCCATCAACGAGCTGACCTGCGTTGAAGTCAATCCAGTTCTTCTTACGGTTGTAGAGATCTGAGTTTGTTGATATCTTCATTGTTGGAACGAATGTTCCGAAAGGTGTGCCTCGACCAGTTGAGAAGAGTACCAGATGGCATCCTGCTGATGCGAGAGCTGTTGCTGCTACGAGGTCATTTCCTGGAGCTGAAAGAAGATTCAAACCAGAAACCTCCAGACGATCGCCATATTCAAGAACACCACTTACAGGTGCGCGACCACACTTTTGGGTACAACCAAGAGCCTTATCCTCAAGTGTTGAGATACCTCCAGCCTTGTTTCCTGGAGATGGATTCTCGCCAACTGGCTCACCATGTGAGAGGAAGTAGTTCTTGAAGTTGTTGATGAGAGAAACTGTCTGCTCGAAGAGCTGACGATTCTCGCAACGATTCATGAGAATTGTCTCAGCACCAAACATCTCAGGTACCTCGGTCAAGATGCTTGTTCCGCCCTGAGCAACGAGCCAATCTGAGAACTCACCCTCGAGTGGGTTGGCTGTAATGCCAGAGAAACCATCTGAACCACCACACTTAAGGCCGACACGGAGTTTGCTCATTGGAACATCCTCACGTTTATCCTCCTTACAGATTTTATACATCTTGCGGAGAATATCCATGCAATACTCAGATTCATCACCTTCAACCTTCTGGGTAACTACGAGTTGGATGCGCTCCTTGTCATAGTCGCCAAGCATAGCCATGAAATCGTCTGGCTGATTGTTCTCGCAACCAAGAGACAGTACCAATACAGCACCTGCATTTGGATGAAGCACGATATCGCGAAGCACCTTACGAGTTGCCTCATGATCTTCTGAAAGCTGAGAGCAACCATAGTTGTGATGCCAAGCGTGCACGGCATCGATGCCGTCAAGACGTGTTTCTGTCTCAAGTTCCTTAGCGAGCTGCTCTGCGATGCCGTTTACGCAACCAACCGTTGGAACAATCCAAATCTCGTTGCGAACGCCTACATCGCCATTCTTACGAACATATCCCTTGAAAGTACGATTCTCAACTGGAATGTTGAGTTTCTCGTTAACGGGATTGTATGTGTATTCAAGAGTTCCTGCAAGGTTTGTCTTGAGATTGTTCTCATTCACCCATTCGCCAGCCTTGAGATCTTTTGTGGCATGACCGATAGGGTAGCCGTACTTGATGATGTCCTCACCTTCCTTCTTGTCGGTGAGAAGTACCTTGTGACCTGCAGGAGTATCCTGAAGCAGTTTAACTTCCTTGTCTCCGTCTGATACAGTTTCACCAGCCTTCATAGCTCTGAGGCAGACAACCACCGAGTCAGCGGGATTGATTTTTAGAAATGCTTGTTCCATTTGTGATTAGATTGAAATGTTTTATGTTGGTTAACTTTTGTTCTTTTGTTGGTGTTTCGTTGATGTATGGCTCATCCTCCGTATTGAAAAGGAACCAAACTCAGTGAAGCTCCGTTCAAGAAGCGAACGTATAGCGAAGGATCACTGAGTTTGGTTCGGAGGAAGAACGGACTTACAGCGGAGTCATAACGGAGGTATAACGGACCTACGTCCTACCTTCATTCTGCTTAGATTTGGGTTCTTCTGTAGAAATCTACGTTTTCCTTGAACAATACCTCGATAGGCATGTAGTTCACAGGATTTACGTTCTTCTTCAGAATGATGGCTCTTGCAAGTGCATCGATGCTGTAATATCCCTGCATGTAGCCATGCTGAGCGATAAGGAATGAGATGCTACCTTGACGAAGGCAGTTTGCATTCTTCTCAACCATATCATAACCCATGATCTGTACGTTGCGAAGATTGTTCTTCAGCAGATACTCACCAACGAGATGTGCCTTTGAGTTGAGAGTTACGCAATGGTGAATCTCATTATGCTCATCAAAGAACTTCTTCAGAATCTGAGTGTATTCCTTTCGTGCAGATTCGTATGGAAGGTCAACTTCCACGATCTTCACGTCAGGGAAATGATCCTTCATATAGTGGCGGAAACCCACTTCACGATTGTCTTGCTGCTTACTTGCCACGTGAATACCATCGATTGTCTGCTTCATCAGCATGATATTCTTCTCCTTGGACGCAATCATCATCAGAAGCTTTGCTGCGAAATAGCCGCTGGCAAATGAATCCTGACCATAGAATGCAAGTGGACGGAGATCAGGCATGTATGAATCGAGCATGATGAACGGGATATTGCGTTCATGCAGCTGATCTGTAAACTTACGTGTTGCCTCCAACTTGGCTGGAACTACTACTACACCATCTGGATTTGCCTCAAGAATAGCCTCATAGCACTCCTTGAAACTCTGCTCATCCTTACGTTTATAATAGTACATGTGCGCGTGCACATTAAAGTCGCGTCGCATCTCACAGGCATGCAGCTGACCTTCCTCCACTTCCTCCCAATAAGCCTCACTTTCATGCTTAGGCATAAGGCAGTAGAAATTGTACTCCTTATTGTGGGCAAGAGCACTGGCATACATGTTAGGCTCATAGTTCATCTCCTCGATAGCCTTCTGAACCTTTACAAGCGCTTTAGGCGAAACATTTGGGCGATTGTGAAGTACACGGTCAACAGTACCAACACTCACACCAGCTTTCTCTGCGATATCTCGGATAGTGATACGCAGCGAACCAGTGTTGTCGCGTTTACGTTGACGCTTGTTCTCCTGATCTGCATTAGCAGACGTCTTCTTTGCAGACTTCGTCTTCTTTGTGCTTTTGTTCTTCTTTCCACTACCGTTCGTGGAACCCTTGGGACGTCCTACCTTTCTCTTTTCGGCAGCAGCCTCAATTGGCTGTTCGTCGTTGAGGTCGTTGATATCCATATTCTGTGACATTCCTTAAGTTGAAGGTTGATTTAAGATTCGAAAAATTTGTTGCAAAAATAATAAAAAAATACGAATTGTGTGCACTAACAATTAATTTTTTTTGTAAAAAACAGGAAAAAAGCGTTTTTTTTCCAGAATTGTTTCTTCCTTTCATAAAAAATGCGTAATTTTGCATTCGAAATCTGCTATTTGTTACACCAAATTTGCAGAGATTTATTTTGGGAATTTTAGATCATAATACAAATTAACTCACTTTAAATTAACTATGGCAAAAGTAGTAACTTTGGGCGAAATCATGCTTCGTCTTTCTCCAAATGGTCAGGATCGTTTCATTCAGACCGACATTTTCCGTATCATCCCTGGTGGTGGTGAGGCTAATGTTGCAATTAGTTGTGCTAACTATGGTCATGAGGCTGTTTTTGTTTCAAAACTCCCTTCACATGAAATTGGTCAGATCGCTGTAAATTCACTTCGTCGTTATGGTGTGAACACAAACTATATCGCTCGTGGTGGTGACCGTGTTGGTCTTTACTATTGTGAGACAGGTGCTTCTATGCGTCCATCAAAGGTTATCTACGATCGTGCTAACTCTGCTATCGCTGAGGCTAACCCAGAGGATTTCGATTTCGATGCTATCATGGAAGGTGCTGACTGGTTCCACTGGTCAGGTATCACTCCTGCTATTTCTGATAAGGCTGCTGAGCTTACAAAGCTTGCTTGTGAGGCTGCAAAGCGTCATGGTGTAACTGTTTCTGTTGACCTCAACTTCCGTAAGAAGCTCTGGACTTCAGAGAAGGCTATCTCAATCATGCGTCCTCTCATGCAGTATGTTGATGTATGTATTGGTAATGAGGAAGATGCAGAACTCTGTCTTGGTTTCAAGCCTGATGCTGATGTAGAGGGTGGTGAGACAAATGCTGCTGGTTACGAGGGTATCTTCAAGCAGATGAAGGAGACATTCGGCTTCAAGTATGTTGTTTCTACTCTTCGTGAGTCTTTCTCTGCTACACACAACGGCTGGAAGGCTCTTATCTACGATGGTAAGGAGTTCTATCAGTCAAAGCGCTATGACGTCAACCCAATCATCGACCGTGTTGGTGGTGGTGACTCATTCTCTGGTGGTCTTATCCATGGTCTTCTCACTAAACCAAATCAGGGTGAGGCTCTCGAATTCGCTGTAGCTGCTTCTGCTCTCAAGCACACTATCAATGGTGACTATAACCTCGTATCAGTTGCTGAGGTTGAGGCACTTGCAGGTGGTAGCGCTAACGGACGAGTTCAGCGATAAAAGCCCCCCATCCCCCAAAGGGGGAGTTCTTGATACATTTTCTCCTTTATGGAGTATGATCAAGAAGGTTGTTGTAAACTTTTACCCTCTACGTTTCAGGAATTTTGCTCTGGACAATATGTGGGTGTTTAATCATAAAACTCTTGAGCCCTCGATAGTATAAAGAGTTCCCCCTTTTGGGGGGTAGGGGGCTTTTAATATAATGGCTAAATTTGATAAATTCCAGGTGATGGCGAAGATCGCCGAGGCACCTATGGTTCCTGTTTTCTACGACAAGGACGTTGAGATTGCAAAGAATGTAGTAAAGGCATGCTACGAAGGTGGCGTACGCGCTTTTGAGTTCACTAATCGTGGTGATTTCGCTCAGGAGGTATTCGCAGAACTTTCAAAGTTCGTTGCTAAGGAGTGTCCAGAGATGGCTCTCGGTATCGGTTCTGTAGTTGATGCTCCAACTGCAGCAATGTACATTCAGCTTGGTGCTAACTTCGTTGTAGGTCCTCTCTTCAACCCAGATGTAGCAGTTGTATGTAACCGTCGTTGCGTAACATACTGCCCAGGATGTCTCACACCATCTGAGATTGGTAAGGCACAGGAGGTTGGTTGCGACTTCACAAAGGTATTCCCAGGCGATGTAGTAGGTCCAAACCTCATCAAGGGACTTATGGCTCCAATGCCTTGGTCAAAGATCATGGTTACTGGTGGTGTTGCTCCTGAGAAGGAGAACCTCGAGAAGTGGTTCGCTGCAGGTGTATTCTGCGTAGGTATGGGTTCTAAGCTCTTCCCTAAGGATAAGGTTGCTGCAGGCGATTGGCAGTATGTAACCGATAAGTGTAAGGAAGCACTCGGTTATTGCAACGCAGCTCGTAAGTAATTGATAGAGTAGGGCTTAATGCTCTATTGGGTAGTAATACTTTACCCTTATACATACAATACTGGGATTCAGGAATCTTCTTCAAAAGTGGGTTTCTGTATCTCAGTTTTTTGTTGTTAAAAAATAAGAAATCGAAAATAAAAAATCAAAGATTGAGTTAGTATCTTAGGAGGATTGGTCTAAAGACCATCTTTCGTTTTTCATTAATATCTCTTGATTATTCTCTATGCGTAATATATTCATTCTTCTTTTCGTTGCTTTTGTCTGTGCGTGTTCAACTGATCGTTCAGATAAAGAACGTGTTGATGCACTTAATGATCATTCGTATGACATGCGATACAAGAATGTTGACTCAACTCGTATCTATGCCAATATGGCTTATGCTGAGGCTGAGAAGATTGGATATCGTTCAGGAATGTCCGAGGCTTTGTTGAATCAGGCATTCTATACAATTGCGAGAATGGATTACCTGAAGAGTGATACTCTTCTATCACGAGCTGATTCCTTGGCAGAAGATGATATCACGCGATTGTGTGTTGAGGTTCAGAGAATGCGACTTTGCCAAAGACGTTCGCAGAATAAAGACTTCTATGTTCGTAAGAATGAGGCAGATAGATATATAGAGAATATCCATTCTGATATTGAGGATGAGTCACCAAGAAAACGCAAGCAATACACTTATGCACGAAGTGAATATGGCATCGTACTTTCCACTTATCTCTATTATGTTAATCTTCCGATTGAATCATCAGAGGCATTGCTCAGTATAGCGAAGGATAAAGATATCCAGCTTCATAGCGATACTGCGCAATACCTTGGCTATCTGTATAATATAGGTGCAGGTGGAATACTTCGTGATGGTACTGCTGAGGATATAGCACGCAGGGAGTTTGATTGTCTTATGCAATGTTATATGCTTGCTCGTCATAATGGCTATTTGTTTTGGGAAGCAAACTCACTCCAGTCGCTTTCAGAGCATCTTGCCAATCCTGAAGAACTTGCAGCCTACCATCGTGATGATGATCCTTGCATTCGTTTCCTCAATGATGATGCGGTTCCTGACCCAATGCTCTCTGGAAACCTTGCTGAGCGCTCTCTTCAATGCTTCGTGAGATATGGAGACATCTATCAAATAGCAGGTGGATGGCGTACTCTCGCATCTTGCTATCATGATATTAAAGACCATGAAGCTGAGTTGTCTTGTCTGCTGAATGCTGTTGATGACTCACTCATTCTCCAGGCACCTGACCTTGTAGCTTCTATAAGTGAGAAGATGTCCATGGCATATTCTGCTCTTGGAGAGAAACAGGCGAGTGACTACTACCGTAACCAGTATCTTGATATGCAGGATTCCACTCGTCAGGATCGTCAGTTGGAGGCACGTGCAGAAGAACTATCTGCACTTGTTTCACGTACGGAATTGCTTATCACGGCAATCGTTATCGTGCTTTCTATTCTTGTTGTGGCTCTTGCCATACTCATTCATTTCCATAGAAAGAACAAGGATAAGTACAAGCATAACGAACGCCTTGAGGAACTTGGAGAGAATCTTCAGGCATTGTCGCTTCAAACCGAAGATGCACTTCGCATCAATGTGGAACAGCATGCAAAGGTAACTTATGCCGAGAATATTATGCCACTCATCGACCGTATGCTTCATAGTGTTGAGAATGCGTCAAAGTCTGGCATCGGAAATCTTGAGTATGTATCTGATGTTTGTAAGTCTATTCTTGAGTATAATGCCCAGCTCACTTCATGGGTTCAATTGCGAAAGGGACAGGTTTCTCTTCACGTTGAGACATTCCCTTTGCAGTCTTTGTTCTCTATCATCAAGATGAATGTTAAGTCGTTCAATACCAAAGGTGTACGTCTTTCGGTTCAAGATACAGATATAAGTATTAAGGCAGATAAGGTGCTCACTCTTTTCCTTATAAATACAATTGTTGATAATGCAAGGAAATACACTCCTGAAGGTGGAGAGGTTGTTGTCTCTGCAACAAAATGTGAGAGCTTTGATGGCTATGCCGAAGTCTCTATTGAAGATTCGGGAAAGGGTATGACACAAGAGCAGGCAGATCATCTTTTTGACTATGGAACCATCATTGATCAGAAGGAAGACCTCACAGAGCAGAAGAGTCATGGTTTCGGCTTGATGAACTGTCGTGGCATCATGGATCGTTATCGCAAGACAAGTGAGTTGTTCTCTCATTGCGAGATAAAGGCTGAGAGCGAGAAGGGAAAAGGCACTCGTATCTTGTTCCGTCTGCCTATAGCTGTACGTGCTACATTGGTTGCGTTGCTTGCTATGCTTCCTGCATTTAGCTTTGCCAATAAGAATAATTCGGTAGAAAGTGCTTGGGCAGATTCGGTATATAATGCCAATGTTGAAGGTCGATATGCAGAAGCTATCAATTATGCCGATTCTTGTTTCAGAAGCATCAATAAAAGCTACCGCACTCTTAAAGGTGTTAATGTTAATGATACTCTTACCATAACCTATAATGGTGCAGAACTGCGTTGGTGGACAAAGAAGGTTGCTGTTGATTACGACATCATCATCTATGTTCGAAATGAGGTGGCGGTTTCAGCTCTTGCTCTTAATGACTGGGATCTCTATAATGCTAATAATAAGGCTTATACCAAGCTCTATAAGGAATGTTCTCAAGACTCAACGCTGAGCACCTATTGTGCCACTATGGAGCGTACGGAGAATACCAATAACCTGGCTATGGTGGTGTTGGTATTGCTCTTCCTCGGACTTGTAGCCGTCTTCTGGTTGTTCTATGTTCGTGATGTACTTCATAATCGCAGAAACCTTGATCAGATTTGCCGTGAGAAGGAAGAGAGCATTGCTAAGATGACACGTGAGCGTGACCGTCTCTATGTATCGAATAATGTCATCGACAACACCTTGAGTGCCTTGAAGCATGAGACTATGTATTTCCCATCTCGCATAGCGCAAGACAATAGTAAGATAATGACAAGTGAGGCGATTGATGAGCAAGGTGTGTCTGAACTCTCAGAGACCGTTGGCTATTATCGTAATCTCTATTCTATGCTTTGTACGCAATGTATTCGTAATGCTTCGGAAATATCATATCCTATGGCTCCGTTTGCTGTATCTTCGCTCAAACTTGATTTCTCAGGAGAGAACGAGGGGGTAGAGATCATAGCCAATAAGCAGCTTATGGATTATCTCGTTCTGCTTCTCAAGCGTAAGAATAATCGTGAGACTCCATCTGCTGAGATTATCCTTGGTGGTGGCTCAAACCTTGGCAGAAAGTATATCACTCTAGCCGTCGATTGCTTTAATATAAGAATGCTGAAGGCAGATGCAGAGGCGCTATTCTCTCTCGCAACCAAGGATGTTGACTATCTCATCATGCGCCAGATACTTCGTGAGAATGGTACAGCTACAAATGCTTTCGCCATCGGTATCAGGGCAGAAGTGACAGATAAGGGCTACACTCGCTTCGTCATAACTTTGTTAGCGAAGTAAAAGGTTCATCCGATATTTGGAGTGATGATGTTTAGGGTTCATTTCTATCTGCAGAGTCCTAAAATATATCCTTCCAGGCTACCGTCACTCCAAATTTCGGAAGAACCAAAATTTTATTCACCCTTGTGGCAAGGCTCACCTACGGTTTTCCTGTGGTTTTCCTATGTCTTACTTTTTTCTTATTTTTGGTAAGACTTAGGTAAGACTCACGTAAGAGTCACGTAAGACTTACATAAGAGTCAGTTCCGATTGCAAAGATAATGTATTTTTATGCGTTTGTCAAGAGCAATAATAAAGAAATCGCTTTATTTTAACATCATTTAAGGGGATGTCTTTTCCTAAAAAAAAACTGTCTACTTTTTTAGGATAAGACACCTGAGCCTTAGCGAAGAACCAGGGAACAACGTCCTCCCTCGGAATCAAGCACGTACTACATCTTGTATGGTGTTTTTTGTGTTAGTTCTAAGCTTTCTTCGTCAATGACATATTGGACGTCGAAACCAACTCTGCAGGCAATGAAGACTCTTAGCGTAGTGCGGCCTGTGTAATACATGGCCCAGAAACATATATTATTTCCGTTATCGTCTTGTGGTAGGGGGATAGTTTTTTTGCCATTTCTGGTAGTAACCTCTATTCTGTCTTCAAATAACTCGTATGTGTTTGAATTAATTTTTGATTTTAGCATAATGGCGTTTTGGGGCAAGTTTCGCAAGCTTCACTTAGAAGTACAATGAGTTTTATCTAGTTAGGAGTGAGGAGTTAGCAGCTTGGAGTTGTCCCGCGTGGAAGATGAACTCCTCGCTAGGCCTTCAGGACGCTTGCCTGAGCAAGAACTCCTCACTTCTAACTCCTCACTGAAAATATTAAATTTTCTTGAGATAGCACAATCTGTGTGTACCCATCTTTTTCTTCTTGTGGATGAATCGTACGACGTACATGCCCTGAGGGAGACGAGAGATGTTGATGGTGCGGGTAATAGGATAAGAATCCATTACCGCGCCCTGAAGGTTCTCGATAACTATCACGCCCTCCATGTGATAGATCTGGAATGTACCACAGAGGTCTCGAAGTTCAATGGTCTTACTGCGCTCAAGTAATGGGCAGTTTGCTACTTGCTTGAACTCTTTCTTTGTCTTTGGAGCTGGCTGGCTTGATGGCTTCTCTACTGGAGCATCATAAAACTCATGTACGCCATCTATCTGACAAGGCTTTGACTCGTTGCCATAGCGGTCAACGGCTGTTACGGCATAATACATGCCCTTAGGTACCCTGGCTGATAGAGAACGGTTACCAACGATGGTGATGTTGCGTGGATCGCGTGTGTTCACAGGGAAGTGGGTTGATGAATACACGTTGTATGTAAGATAAGGACCATCGGAATTGTCACGACCAGCTTCCCATGAGAGAATTGCTGATGGACGAATGTCTTTTGCCTCGTTGACACTGATTGATGCAGGAGCTTCAGGGGCTCTGAATCCGTACCATGTCTGAGCTGGAATCAAAGATGGGTAAGGACAGAGAGTGTTTGAAGCGAATTCATAGATGCCTTTGATGTTATCGGTAAGGAACTTAGAACGGAAGTATGTGTGACCAAGTCCATACTGACGCAAAACGTGCAACTCTCTTGTTATGTCGCTCAATGGCCAGTTCTTTTCTTTTGGTGAGAGGAAATAGATGCCGAGGCCTGGAGCAACGATACGACCATTGCTTCGCTCTTTCCAGTCGATAGCGAATGGATAGAAGTCGTTGTTGCGGAAATACATCATTGGGAAGACACCATCCATAAGTCCCGTCTGCATCCACATAGCTGCATCCTGACAAACGATGTCGCGGGCATTCCAACCACGAGCCCATTGTCTTGGCAGGTCAGCGTATTTGCCAATAGGAGAGCAACTTAGCATTACCCACTTCTTCTGTTGCTTTACTGCTGTGTGGATAGCCTTTACGATGTTTGTGATATACTGACGACCGCGATTCTTATCGGCTATCTTACCCCATGTCTCAGGGTAGCGGATGTAGTCGAGGTGAATACCATCGATGTCATATCTGCGAGTGAGATCGCCACAGAATTGTGCAAGATAATCGGCAGTTCCTGGCTGCTCAGGATTCATGTATCCGTCTTCTCCAATCTTGCGAAGGAGGTGAGGAACCGTATTTCGAAGGTTTTTGCAACCAGCGCCATTCCACTTGCCTACAGGAATTGTTACCACCCAAGCATGAAGCTGCATCCCGCGCTTATGACATTCCTCGATGGCAAAGGCGAGAGCGTCATAACCTGGGGAAGTGCCAGGCTTGCCAGAGAGACATCCATCCCATGGTTCCATGTTGGAAGGGAAGATGGTAGTAGCACGCACACGAGTCTGAATGAAGACAAGGTTGATGCCTGCCTTCTGAAGTTTGTCGAGGGTTGTGCGAAGCTCGTTCTGCTGACGTGTGATAGCTGAACCAGACTGAGCGTATGAGTGAGGCCAGTCGAGGCCTCCTATGGTAGTGAGCCAAACGGCACGCACCTCATGCAGAGGAACGTCCACTGGCGATTGTATCGTTACTGGTGACACGTTGTAGAATCGTGTCTGAGCCTTGGCAAAGCCAAGAGATATGGCTAAAAATGCCAAAAAAACTGTTATTTTTTTCATTTCGGGTACAAAGTTAGCATTATTTGTTTGTTTTTCCAAATCTTTTTGTTAACTTTGCACGTAATTTGCAAAGAAATTTTAAATTTCATAAAAATAACATTCGGATAAATGATAACATTTTGCATTAGCCTTGTTATTTTGATGCTCGGCTATTTCATCTATGGAAAGTTTGTTGAGAAGGTCTTCGGTCCTGATGATCGTGTGACTCCAGCATTGCGTATCAACGATGGTGTTGACTACATTCTTCTTCCTTCTTGGAAGATCTTCATGATTCAGTTCTTGAATATCGCTGGTACAGGTCCTATCTTCGGTGCTATCATGGGTGCTAAGTTTGGTCCTGCTGCATATCTCTGGATTGTATTCGGCTGTATCTTTGCTGGTGCTACCCACGATTATCTTAGTGGTATGCTTAGCGTTCGCAACAATGGTGCAGGTCTTCCTGAACTCGTTGGAAAATACCTCGGCAATGGTGTGAAGAACGTGATGCTCGTGTTTACTGTACTCTTGCTCGGTTTGGTAGGTGCGGTATTCGTAAAGAGTCCTGCAGATATCCTCACAAACATTACAGACGGCTATGGAATGCTCTGGATAATCCTTATCTTTGTGTATTATGTCATAGCTACTATGATGCCTGTGGATAAGATTATCGGTAAGATATATCCAATATTCGCTTTCTCATTGCTCTTCATGGCAGCAGCTCTGATGGTTGTGCTCTTTATCAGATGGTATGACCTTCCTGAACTTTGGGAAACAGGAATTGTGAGCTATGGACAGATTACTCATCCAGAGTCAAGTAGTGCTGATTTGTTCCCTGCACTCTTCATTACCATTGCTTGTGGTGCTATCAGTGGCTTCCATGCTACTCAGAGCCCTCTCATGGCTCGTTGTATGAAGAATGAGCACCTTGGTCGTCCTATTTTCTACGGTTCTATGATTACTGAGGGTGTTGTGGCGCTCATCTGGGCTACAGTAGCTTCATATTTCTTCTATGGCAATCCTTCTCCTGGCTATGAATTGATGCAGGGAGTGAAGGACGGCTATGAGACAGGAGCACCTGTTGTGGTAAACCTCATCTGTAATGACTGGCTTGGTGTGTTTGGTGGTATTCTTGCCATGCTCGGTGTGGTGGCTGCTCCTATTACAAGTGGTGATACAGCTCTTCGTAGTGCTCGTCTTATCATTGCTGAGTGGCTTCACATGGATCAGAAGAGTGTCGCAAAGCGCCTTGCTATCAGTATTCCTCTCTTCCTCGTGACAATGGGCTTGCTCATCTGGCAGATGGAGAATGTCAGTGGATTCAATGTGTTGTGGGGCTATTTCGGTTGGGCAAATCAGGCTCTGTCGGTATTCACCCTATGGACTCTGACAGTATATCTCACGAAGAATCGTCCAGGTTATTTCTGGGTAACTCTCATTCCTGCATTGCTGATGACTGCTGTTTGTACGGCATTCATAGTGATCAGTAAGACTGCTCTCGGACTTGCACCAGAGATTGGCTATTGTGCAGCTATTGCCATGGATGTGGTTCTGCTTGGTGTCTTCCTCAAATGGAAGATGGGGCTGGGTGAAGAGAGTGAAGAGAGTGAAGAGAGTGAAGAGAGTAAAGTGTAAAGAGTAAAGTGTTCGATACATACAAAATAAGGAAAAGAATTAAAAGGATAAACAAATGAAAAAGATTATTATTATGCTCGCCATGCTCACAATGACCATGGTTGCAAAGGCTCAGTTTGAGGCTGGAAAGACTTACGTAAATGCTTCTCTCTCAGGCATGGACTTGAGTTTTAGTGGTACTCAGCAGGGTAAGTTTGATATTGGTGCAATGGCAGGTTATTTCGTAGAGGATCAGTGGCTCGTTAATGTGCAGGCAGGAATGCATCATCCTGGTAAGGGGGGTAAGGCAACTACAACAGTAGGTGTAGGTGGTCGTTACTATGTGCTCGATAATGGACTTTTCCTTGGAGTTAACGGTAAGTTGTTGTTCTCTCCAGGTTACAATGATATTATGCCAGGTATTGAGTTGGGCTATTGCTTCTTCCTCAATGATAAGTTGACTGTTGAGCCTTCTATATATTACGACCAGAGTTTCAGAAATCATTCTGACTATTCAACAGTTGGTTTGAAGGTTTCAATGGGCGTGTATTTCTAATGGTAGGGTAATTCGTAATCAGGTAATTTGTAATTTGTAATTATTGAAAATGTTAAGCGTAGAAGAATTGAATGACAAACTCATTGATTTGAGTTTTGCAGAAGATATTGGTGATGGTGATCATACCACCCTTTGTTGTATTCCTGAGGATGCCATGGGCGAGAGTAAGCTTCTTGTGAAGCAGCCTGGTATCATAGCTGGTGTTGAGGTTGCCAAGGTGGTGTTCCATCGCTTCGACCCAACTCTCGAGATTGAGGTTTACATCAACGATGGTGCTGAGGTTAAGCCTGGCGATATCGTGATGAGCGTTAAGGGTAAGACACAGAGCCTGCTTCAGACAGAGCGCCTTATGCTCAACATCATGCAGCGTATGAGTGGTATTGCTACTATGACACATAAGTATCAGCAGGCACTTATCGATGCAGGTACAAAGACTCATGTACTCGATACACGTAAGACAACTCCTGGTATGCGTATGCTTGAGAAGGAGGCTGTAAAGATTGGTGGTGGTATGAACCATCGTATCGGTCTCTTCGATATGATTCTCCTGAAGGATAACCACATCGACTTCTGTGGTGGTGTTCACAATGCAATCTCTCGTGCTAAGCAGTATTGCAAGGATCATGGTAAGGACTTGAAGATTGAGTGTGAGGTTCGCGACTGGAAGGAGCTTGAAGAGGCTCTTGCAGAGGGTTGCGATCGTATCATGTTCGATAACTTCACTCCAGAAGATACAAAGAAGGCTGTAGAGTTTGTTGCTGGTCGTTGTGAGACAGAGTCATCTGGCGGTATCACATTCGACACTATGATTCCATACGCTAAGGCTGGTGTTGACTTCATCTCATTCGGTGCTCTCACACATAGCGTGAAGGGCTTGGATATGAGTTTCAAGGCTGCTGGTAGCGATAAGCTCGTTATAAAGTAGAAAAAGACCCACCCCCGTACCCCTCCCATAGAGGGAGGGGAGTGGATAGTAAGATAAACGCGATAGGGGGGCATTCCGGGCTTCTTTCCTCCTCTCCTCGTGGAAGTCGGAGATTGGATATCTCCGAGTATATGCCAGGTTGGGAGGTAAGAGGTCTTTATTATTTCCCTTTTATTATTGTCATGAAAAAAACATTATTTATATTTTCTGTATTCTTGGCTGCCTTTGCAGAATCTTTCGCTTGCACCAACTTTATCGTTGGTAAGAAGGCGAGTGCAGATGGTAGTGTGATGTGTACGTATAATGCCGATTCGTATGGCGCGTTCTTCTCCCTTTATCATTCTCCTGCAGGAAAGCATCAGAAGGGTGAGATGATTCAGATATACGATTGGGATACCAACAAGTATCATGGTGAGATTCCTCAAGTGGATGAGACTTACAATGTGATTGGTAATATCAATGAGTGGCAGGTAACCATTGGTGAGACTACCTATGGCGGTCGTGAGGAAATGGTAGATACTACTGGTGTTCTTGATTACGGTTCACTTATCTATATCGCACTCCAGCGTTCTAAGACAGCTCGTGAGGCAATCAAGGTAATGACAAGCCTTGTGGAAACCTATGGTTATAACTCAGAGGGTGAGACATTCACTATCTGTGATCCTAATGAGGCTTGGATTATGGAGATGCAAGGTGCAGAAGCTCATGGTGTAGTATGGGTGGCTCAACGTATTCCTGATGATGCTATCTGTGCTCATGCAAATCAGAGTCGTATCACAACATTCAACCAGAAGGATAAGGCGAATGTGATGTTCTCTAAGAATTGTATTAAGTACGCGCGCACGAAAGGTTGGTTTACTGGTAAAGATGTTGATTTCTCATGGAATGCAGCTTATGCAGCTCCTGATTTTTCAGGTCGTCGTTATTGCGATGCTCGTGTGTGGGCTTTCTATCGTTTCTTTGCTGATGGCATGGATAAGTATCTTCCATGGGCAGAAGGTCGTGATGAGAATGCAGAGGCTCTTCCTTTGTGGGTTGTTCCTAATAAGAAACTCACTGTGCAGGATTTACAGTTTGCTATGCGTGACCACTATGAGGGTACTCCACTTGAGGTGAAAGGCACTATTGGTGGTGGTATCTGGGAGATGCCTTATCAGCCAACACCTCTTTCATTTGAGGTTGATGGCAAGAAGTATTTCACCGAGCGCCCGATAAGTACTCAGCAGACAGGTTTTACCTATGTTTCTCAGATGCGCTCTTGGTTGCCTCGTGAGATTGGTGGTTGTATGTGGTGGGGTAATGATGATGGCAATATGGTTGCCTATACTCCTATCTATTGCGGTAATACAGAGTTGCCTGAGTGCTACAATACTCCAGGTGCTGATGATGTGACTTTCTCTGACAAGAATGCTTTCTGGGTGTGTAACTGGGTGAGCAATATGGTTTATCCTCGCTATAGCCAGCTGTTCCCTGAATTGAAGAACTATCGTGATAGTCTTGAGAATTCATACTTTGCACAGCAGAGTGGGGTAGAGGCAAAGGCTAAGGAACTCTATGTCCAGTCGCCAGCAGAAGCTATTAAATATGTAAATGAATACTCTAACAGACAGGCACAACAGATGCTCTCTACTTGGAAGGATCTTGCCGTTCGTCTTATTGTTCGCTATAATGATATGGCGGTGAAGAAGATGAAGGATGGTAAGTATCTCAAGACTAAGTATGGTCTTATCGAACCTGTTGAGCGCCCTGGCTATTCAAAAGACTATGCTCGCAAGATGATCCAGCTCTCAAAGAAGGATATGCAGCAGCCTACTGTGAAGGAGTAAAGGGAAAAGTATAAAGTGTAAGGTATAAAGTGTAAAGTGTAAAGTTGATAGAAAAGCAAGGAATTTGGGAAAAATGTACTAATTGTTGATATGTCTTGATATAAGTCAATATCAAACTTTGTAGTCTAAAATTCTTTGCTTTTCATTCTTTTATTCGAAAAATAATCACTACCTTTGCATCGCATTTGAAAATAATGCCCGTTCAAATATAGTCTGGTGCGTTGGATGAACGGTTTAGTCTCTGGTCTGCAAAACCAGCTAAGGCGGTTCGACTCCGCCACGCACCTCACACAAAATTAGCATTGAATCTTATGATTCAATGCTTTTTGTTTCTATTTACTTTCCTCTTTATTCTTTACCCTTTACACTTTATCCTTTATACTTTACACTTTATCCTTAGAACCGCTCTCTTCCTCGAAATACTTATCAAACTTCTCTCGGAGAAGCGCTGGTACTTCTATTATCTTTCTTATCTCAGAGAGGTTCTTCTCGTTTTCTGAACCAGGAATCCAGAGATGGATATAGCCTTTGCTGGAATATTTCTCATCCATGTGAGCCTTGAAACGCTTCCAATGTTCCTCAACGTTCATTCCTGGGTAGTGCTCGAGACCGAACTGTACGGTGCGACGGAATACGCTATCCTCGGAAATCTCTCTGTCGGCTTCGGCTACAATTCTTCCGAAAATACTACGAGGAGCATGAGAAGCAGAAGCACGATGATCTTCAACGGCTTCCTTCATGAGCTTTATCTGTTGAGGAGAAAACCATTTCTTCAATCGAGCATCGGCAGCAAGAATCTTACCGCTTGTGATATGGTGAATAGCGCGAGGACCTTCAAGTCCGAGATCATGGTATGCGGCAATGGTATATACCATGTCCATATCAGCACCAAGTTGGTTGGCGAGTTTGATGGAAGAGCGGATAACCTGAGTGACATGCTGCATCTGATGAGCCTTATCGAAGGCTGAATAGCGAGGCAGTATGTTACGCTCAATAAATTCCATGAGGTCGAGGCTTGGATTTTGCATGAAGATAGTATTTATGTAGTTAGAGAAGAAAGGAGGTTGAGCCACTCCTTATTTTCTTCGGTAAATATTTGCAAATGTAGTAAATTATGTTTACTTTTGCAAGAAATTTGATAAAAAACTATGGAAAAAGATGAAATAAAGACCAATTCCTTCAAGGCATGGGTGCTTGCTGCACGTCCCAAGACACTAACAGCGGCTGCTGTACCCGTAATGATAGGGTCGGCAATGGCATGGCATCATACAGGTGGTGAGGGCTTCAGATGGATAGCTGCCGTATTGTGCTTTCTCTTTGCCTTTGTTATGCAGATTGATGCCAACTTCGTCAATGACTACTTTGACTTCAAACGAGGAAATGATGATGAGACACGTCTTGGTCCTGAGCGTGCTTGTGCACAAGGTTGGATCACGCCATCTGCCATGCTAAAGGCATTAGGTGTCACAACGGCTATAGCTTGTCTTGTTGGACTACCTCTTATTATATATGGTGGAGTTGAGATGATAGCAGTAGGAGTAGCGTGCGTGGTATTCTGCTTCCTCTATACTACAACACTTTCATATATTGCTATGGGCGATGTGCTGGTGTTGCTCTTCTTTGGTGTAGTACCAGTTTGTTGTACCTACTATGTAGAAGTGCCTGGTGTGGTGATGGACGGATTTTGTCCTGTGCTGTTGATGTCTATTGGCTGTGGACTTGTAGTAGATACTCTTCTGCTTGTAAACAACTATCGTGATATTGAGAATGATAAGCGTGCAGGAAAGCGCACTTTGGTCGTATTCATCGGTAAAAAGGCAACGGAAATACTATTCCTGCTCGTTGTGCCAGTGGCACTTGTCATCATGTTTTTTGTTGGTGTGAATATCTATTGTGCAATCCCTGCTGCATTGATGTTCGTAAAGCATTTTTTGACATGGAGGAAGTTAGTTGAGATAGGAGAGGGAAGGGAACTTAACAAGGTGCTTGGAATGACGGCAGCAAACATCTTTCTTTATGGGATTTTAGCGAGCGCTTGTGTCATTTTATCATAAAAAAGCGAGAAAAAATTATAAAAATGGCACAAAAAGCCCATTTTGTGCAATAATTTCTTGCTTATTACGAGAAATTTTATTAATTTCGCACCGCAAATCTAAATAGAATATTTAAGATAACCATTATATTATAAAAATAAAACAATGAAGAAGTACAACTTTAATGCAGGTCCTTCAATCCTCCCACGTGAGGTTATTGAGCAGACCGCAGCAGCTTGTCTTGATTTCGACAATTCAGGACTTTCACTTATGGAGATCAGCCACCGTGCTAAGAATTTCCAGCCAGTAGTAGACGAGGCCGAGGCTCTCTTCAAGGATCTCCTTGACATTCCAGAGGGTTACAAGGTATTGTTCCTTGGTGGTGGTGCTTCGCTTGAGTTCTGTATGGTTCCTTACAACTATCTTGAGAAGAAGGCAGCATACTTGAACACTGGTGTATGGGCTACTAAGGCTATGAAGGAGGCTAAGCTCTTTGGTGAGGTAGTTGAAGTTGCAAGCTCAAAGGATAAGAACTTCACATATATTCCACAGAACTTTGAGATCCCAACAGACGCAGACTATCTGCATATCACAACAAACAACACAATCT
Organism: Prevotellaceae bacterium UBA1710; assembly: GCA_002317355.1. Taxonomy (GTDB): domain Bacteria; phylum Bacteroidota; class Bacteroidia; order Bacteroidales; family Bacteroidaceae; genus Prevotella. The sequence continues at coordinate 43,921 of DCJC01000017.1, forward strand.
ATGGTACAGAGATCCGCAAGGATATCGATTCTCCAATTCCATTGATTGCTGATATGTCTTCAGATATTCTCTCTCGTCCAGTTGACGTTAGCAAGTACGCTATGATCTATGGTGGTGCTCAGAAGAACCTCTCTATGGCAGGTGTTACTTTTGTTATCGTTAAGGAGGATTCTCTCGGTAAGGTTAGCCGTCAGATCCCAACAATGCTCGATTACCGTACACACGTTAAGAAGGGCTCTATGTTCAACACTCCTCCAGTAGTTCCTATCTACTCAGCTCTTATGAACCTTCGTTACATCAAGGCTCACGGTGGTGTTGAGGCTATGGATAAGATCGCAAAGCAGCGTGCAGAGATCGTTTACGGTGAGATCGATCGTAACAAGCTCTTCGTTGGCACAGCTGAGGAGGCAAGCCGTTCACTCATGAACCTCACATTCGTACTCAAGCCAGAGTATCAGGATCTCCAGGATGAGTTCATGGCATTCGCTACTTCTAAGGGTATGGTAGGTGTTAAGGGTCACCGCGATGTAGGTGGTTTCCGCGCATCTTGCTACAATGCAATGTCAATCGAAGGCTGCGAGGCTCTCGTTGCTTGCATGAAGGAATTCGAGGCTCAGCACTAAGCCTACCCAGGCCCTCCCAAAGGGAGGGATGCTTTATAGTAAAAAACAATAAGAATTTATAATCATAAAAATTATATACCAAGCCTTCTTAAAAGATAAGGATTATACTCGTTTGTAGTATAAAACATCCTTCCCTTTGGGAAGGCTTGGTTAGGCTTAATATGGCAAAAGTATTAGTTGCAACTGAGAAGCCATTCGCTGCTGCTGCAGTTGCTGGAATTAAGGAAGCTATTGAGGGTGCAGGCAATGAGCTCGTTCTCCTCGAGAAGTATACAGAGAAGGCACAGCTCCTTGAGGCTGTTACTGATGTTGATGCTATCATCATCCGTTCAGATAAGATTACAGCAGAGGTTCTTGACGCTGCTAAGAATCTTAAGATCGTAGTACGTGCAGGTGCTGGTTACGATAACGTTGACCTCGCTGCTGCTACAGCTCACAACGTAGTAGTTGAGAATACTCCAGGTCAGAACGCTAATGCAGTTGCTGAGCTCGTTCTCGGTATGCTCGTATTCGGTGTCCGTAATTTCTACAATGGCAAGGCTGGTTCTGAGCTCATGGGTAAGAAGATCGGTATCCTCGCATTTGGTAATGTAGGTCGTAACGTAGCTCGTATCGCTAAGGGCTTCGGTATGGAAGTTGCTGCATACGACGCATTCTGCCCAGCTGACGTTATTGAGGCTGCTGGTGTTAAGGCTGCTAAGAATCAGGAAGAGCTCTTCGAGACATGTGATATCGTTTCCCTCCACATCCCTGCTACTCCAGAGACAAAGCAGAGCATCAACTATGATCTCGTAGGTAAGATGAAGAAGGGTGGTATCCTCGTTAACACTGCTCGTAAGGAGGTTATCGACGAGGCTGGTCTTATCAAGCTCATGGCTGAGCGTGAGGATCTCAAGTATATCACTGACATCATGCCAGATGCTAACGATGAGTTCGCTAAGTTCGAGGGTCGCTACTTCTCTACACCTAAGAAGATGGGTGCTCAGACTGCAGAGGCTAACACTAACGCTGGTATCGCTGCTGCTAATCAGATCAACGCATATTTCGCTGACGGTTGCACTAAGTTCCAGGTGAACAAGTAAGAATCTCTCTTAAGATATAATTTATGAATAAGAAATAAAAGATGGAGTGATATTTCATTTTTTATTTCTTATTTTTATTTTTCTTCCCAAATATTTTGAAATGTGGGGAGATTTTCGTAAATTTGCAACTATATCTTAACAAATTAACACTCATATGAAAGCTATAGCAACACAAAATGCACCTGCTGCCATTGGTCCTTACAGCCAGGCTATCAAGGCTGGAGATACTGTATATGTCAGCGGTCAGTTGGGAATTGATCCTTCTACAGGTAACTTCGCAGAAGGTGGTACAGAGGCTCAGGCACGCCAGTCGCTCACCAATATCAGCAACATCCTCAAGGAGGCTGGTTTGTCAATGAAGAATGTGGTTAAGGTTACCGTTCTTCTTGCTGATATCAATGACTTCGCTGCTGTCAACGAGATCTATAAGGATTTCTTCGAGGCACCATTCCCTGCTCGCTCGGCATTTGCTGTAGCTGCACTTCCAAAGGGTGGTAAGATTGAGATTGAGGCAATCGCAGTTTCGGATTAAATAAAATAGCCTAACCAAGTCTTCCCAAAGGGAAGGGTGTTATGCACTCGTTCTTTGTGAAGAGTCGTTAGGCGCAATTATTATTAATTTTATAAAAAAATCCAGGCATTTCCAATTAAGGATTTATAATACATTTTCGCTTAGGGAAGGCTTGGTTAAGCTTTAATTATGGCAATTGTAAAACCATTTCGTGGTATTCGTCCACCAAAGGATTTAGTAGAACAGGTAGAATCACGCCCATACGACGTACTCGATTCTGAAGAGGCTCGTGCAGAGGCAGGTGACAACGAGAAGTCACTCTATCATATCATCAAACCAGAAATCAACTTCGAGCCAGGTACTTCAGAGTACGATCCTAAGGTTTACACTGAGGCTGCTCGCCAGTTCCAGATGTTCCAGGATAACGGTTGGCTCGTAAAGGATGACAAGGAGCAGTATTATATCTACGCTCAGACTTCTCATCTTCCAGCTAACGGTGGTATGGAGAAGACTCAGTACGGTCTTGTTGTAGGTGCTTACTCTGGCGACTACGAGAAGGGCGTTATCAAGAAGCATGAGCTCACACGTCGTGATAAGGAGGAAGACCGCATGAAGCACGTTCGTGTTAACAATGCTAACATCGAGCCTGTATTCTTCGCTTATCCTGATAACGAGACTCTCAACACTCTTATCATGAAGTATGCAGCTACTGAGCCTGAGTATGATTTCATCGCTCCTATCGATGGCTTCGGTCATAAGCTCTGGGTTGTAAGCGACGACAACGACATCAAGACTATCACAGAGGAGTTTGCAAAGATGCCAGCTCTCTATATCGCTGACGGTCACCATCGTTCTGCTGCTGCTGCCCTCGTTGGTACTGAGAAGGCAAAGCAGAACCCTAACCACAAGGGTGATGAGGAGTATAACTACTTCATGGCTGTTGCTTTTCAGGCAAGCCAGCTTACCGTTCTCGACTACAACCGTGTAGTAAAGGATCTCAATGGCAATACTTCAGAGCAGTTCCTTGAGAAGCTCGCAAAGAACTTCGTGGTTGAGAAGAAGGGTGCTGAGGAGTATCGTCCACAGCATGCTCACCAGTTCTCTCTCTATCTTGATGGTGAGTGGTATGCACTTGATGCTAAGCCAGGTACATTCGATGACTCAGATCCAATCGGTGTTCTCGATGTAGATATCTCAAGCCGTCTCATCCTTCAGGATATCCTCGAACTCGGTGATCTCCGTTCAAGCCAGCGTATTGACTTCGTAGGTGGTCTTCGTGGTCTTGGTGAGTTGAAGCGCCGTGTAGATAGCGGTGAGATGCGTGCAGCTCTTGCTCTCTATCCAGTCAGCATGCAGCAGATCATGGATATCGCTGATTCTGGCAATATCATGCCTCCAAAGGCTACATGGTTTGAGCCAAAGCTCCGTAGCGGCTTGATCATTCACTCACTTGACTAAATATGAGTAGATTGACGATTGATGATAAATAATAATTGAGATTCGAGATTTGAGATAGGCTTTTGTCCGTCTTGCTATCAATTATCCATTATCAATTGTCAATTATAAATATGGATATATTCAAGACCATAACAGATAACATAGGCGAGGGATACTACACCGAAAAGCGTAGCAAATTCTTCGCCTATGCTCATCATGTGCGTACGGCAGATGAGGTGAAGGTGTTGCATCAGATGTATAAGAAGAAATACTATGATGCACGCCATGTCTGTTATGCCTACCGACTTGGCCCTGATGGTTCAGAGTTCAGGGCAAATGATGATGGAGAGCCTTCAAGCACAGCAGGAAAGCCTATACTTGGCGTGATGCTGAGTCAGGAAGTGAGCGATATCGTTATCTTTGTAATACGTTATTATGGAGGTGTCAATCTTGGTACTGGTGGCTTGATTGTTGCATATCGTGAAGCTGCTCAAGATGCTATGGCTCATGCAGAGATCGTGGAGCAACTTGTTGAGGAACAATTGACTTACACTTTCTCATATCCTATGATGAATAGTGTCATGAGAGTTGTAAAAGATCTCCAGCCACGTATTGTCTCGCAGGAGTTTGATAATACATGCTCCATTACTCTTGCCATAAGGAAGAGTGAGATAGATCGTTTGAGGTCAGCTCTAGAAAAACTTACTTTTGAATAAAAGTATAAAATTGAAAATACAAGTTATATTCGGTTCGTTATTGCCTTGCATTGAATGGCTCGACTGAAAATAACTTGTGTTTTTTGTATTTAATTTATTGGCTTCCTGTAAAAAGAATAAACAATATATGCGAACTCATATTGTACAATGTGAATTCGATAAAATACAAGTTTGTGCCCGCTCCTTAAACTCTATATAACACCAATTGAACTCCAATTGCGAATTGATGTTGAATTGGACTTCGATTGGAGCTGAATTGGACCTGGATTGGAGCTGCTTTGGTGGAAAGACGAATGGAGAGCGAAGAAAAAGCGAATTTGAATTGAGGATTTCATTCGAATCTCGAATGGCTCGCAAAAGCAGGATTTACCATGAATTCTGAATTTTCGAATAAAAAAATATTTTTTGTATTTTTAGCGTCACCCGTCACACTCGCTGAGTATCAGTAACTTAAGTGGTGACGGTAGAATCTTCTCCCGTCACCTTAGCGTCACCAGATGTTTTGCTCTGAAAAAGTTGAATAGGATATAGGGTGACGCTGAGGTGATGCTAAAATATTTTAGCGTCACCACCTAACTCGTTGATTATCAATCAGTGTGACGGGTGACGCTAGAAATGCGAAAAAACTTTTTTTTTTGAAAAAGGGGCTTGTCCAATGCAAATTCAATCAATAAGTTAAGTGCGTTTACCGGAAGCCAATATATTAAATTCGAATTTCGCATGTGGAGATTTGCCTTTCAGGCTAGAACTTGCAAAGCCTGAAGCATTTAATTTATTAGTCACTTCCTCTTAAACTGCATAGATGATGGTAGTTTAACCCATTTCTTGTTTCGGGCAATCTTGATGGTTGATCCGCTATTCTGCTTGAGGGTATAAACACTATCCTTTGGATTATAGGATAGGGTAGCGGTGAGGTCCTCTGAACCATAGTCGTTGATGATTTCAAGTTGAGCGGTTCTCTTCTTTTCATTTATCTCTGATGATGTGATAATCCAGCAGCGTGAGTCGTCGTCGCTGCGAAGATAACCGCTGATTTCACCGAATATCTCTTGTCCAGGTATCTTTATGTCGTTGTCATAGAGGTTTATACGTAAAGATACCTTATACTCCTTATTATATATCTGCGCCTTGAATGGTGCATCGCTCTGAGCGTGTGCAAAAATGCAGATAAAAGATAAAAATATAGAGAGAATAGTACTTTTCATTGCTTTTTTGTCTTATTTGAATGATTTGATTGCAAAGGTACACAATATAAATCAATTTTTCCGACTTTTTTGATTAAAAAGTTAATGATTATGAAAATTTTTGTTTTTTTTGCATTAACTTTGCAAACAGATATAAATAAATTTACATATTTAAGCCCCTTAAATATTAATGAATTATATTTATTTTCAAAGAGTGATCTCGATTGTTTATCAATTCAAAGGTTAATACAATGATTACACCAGATTATATATTCGAAAGCAGTTGGGAAGTCTGCAACAAAGTTGGAGGAATCTACGCAGTACTTTCTACAAGGGCAAAAACTCTGCAGGATGCAATGCCTGACAGACTCATTTTTATCGGCCCTGATTGTTGGCAGGAGAATAAAAGCCCATATTTCGTGGAAGATGATAATCTGCTTGCTGATTGGCGCAAACACGCAGCAGAGAGAGGTCTTTATGTAAAAGTAGGTCGCTGGGATATTCCTGGTAAACCAATTTCTATACTCGTTGATTTCAAGCCATTCTTCGCAGATAAGGAGCGTATATATGGCCAGTGCTGGAATGATTTCCAGGTTGATTCTCTCCATGGATATGGTGACTATGATGAAGCAAGTATGTTCTCATATGCTGCCGCTAAGGTAGTGGAGAGCTACTATAAATTCTTCAAACTCGAAGATAAGAAGGTTATCTATCATGGTAATGAGTGGATGACTGGTATGGGACTTCTCTACATCAAGAAGATGTGTCCAAAGATAGGTACGATCTTCACAACCCATGCAACATCTATCGGACGTTCAATAGCAGGCAACAACAAGCCTCTCTATGATTACCTTTGGGCATACAATGGTGATCAGATGGCTGACGAGCTTAACATGCAGTCAAAGCATTCTATCGAGAAGCAGACCGCACTCAATGTTGATTGCTTCACAACGGTAAGTGAGATTACAGCACAGGAGTGTAAGGAACTTATAGGAAAGCCTGTTGATGTCGTTCTTCCTAACGGATTCGAGAATGACTTCGTGGTTAAGGGTGCTGCCTTCACAAAGAAGCGCAAGGCTGCAAGAAAAACTTTGCTTCAGGTAGCTAACTGCTTGACTGGTTGTAAGTTTGATGATGACACCTTAATCATTGGTACAAGTGGTCGATATGAATTCCGCAACAAGGGTATCGATGTGTTCGTGGAGGCTATGAATCGTCTTAACCGCGATGAGCGACTCAAGAAGAATGTCATTGCATTCGTTGAGGTTCCTGCATGGGTGGGAGATGCCCGTGAAGATCTTAAGGAGCGTATTGCAAGTGGCAAGACATACGACACTCCGCTTGAGGTACCTGTGATTTCACATTGGCTTCACAACATGGATCACGACAACGTGCTCTCAATAATGAAGTACAATGATATGTGGAATCGCAAGGAAGATAAGGTGAAGCTCATTTTTCTGCCATGCTATCTCACAGGTAATGATGGAATCATCAATATGCCATACTACGATGTCATCATCGGTAAGGATCTCAGCGTTTATCCATCATATTATGAGCCATGGGGCTACACACCGCTTGAGTCGGTTGCATTCAAGGTTCCATGTATCACAACCGACCTCGCAGGCTTCGGACTCTGGGCAAACTCAGAGAAGGGCGCATATAGCGAGATAGAGGATGGTGTCAAGACAATCCATCGCACAGACTACAACTATTCAGAGGTTGCTGATATCATTAAGGATACGGTTGCTAAGTTTAGTGGTATGACTGACGCGCAGGTCAAGAAGGCTCGTGCTAATGCCGACAAACTTTCCAAGAAGGCGCTTTGGAGTGAATTCATCAAGTACTATTGGCAAGCGTACGACTTTGCCTTGAAGGCAAAATAAATTTTAAAATACTAAATTCAGTTATAATCTAATTTTAATAACAGCTTATGAAAATCAAAGCAGACTATGCAAACTCTCCTGTGTGGAAAGAGTTTAATGTGAAGTCAACCCTCCCAGAGGAGTTGCAGTGCCTCGACGAACTCGCACACAACATGTGGTGGGTTTGGAACTATGATGCACGTGAAATGTGGCGTAGCCTTGATGAGGATCTCTACGAGCAGGTTGCTCACAATCCAGTAATGCTCCTCGATCGTCTTTCTTACGAGCGTAAGCAGGAGATTGTGAAGGATAAGGCTATCATGAAGAATGTAAAGGCAGTGTACAAGCACTTCCGCTCTTATATGGATGTTAAGCCAGATGCAAAGCGTCCTTCTGTGGCATACTTCTCTATGGAGTTCGGTATCCACAACTCTCTCAAGATCTACTCAGGTGGTCTTGGTATGCTTGCTGGTGACTATATCAAGGAGGCTTCTGACTCAAATGTAGATATGTGTGCTGTCGGCTTCTTGTATCGTTTCGGATACTTCAAGCAGAGCCTCTCTATGGATGGTCAGCAGATTGCCAACTATGATGCCCAGAACTTCAACTCTCTGCCTATCACACGTACTCTTGATGAGAACGGCAACCAGGTAGTTGTTGACGTTCCTTATATGAACTATCAGGTTCATGCACTTGTATGGCAGGCTAATGTTGGTCGTGTAAAGCTCTATCTGCTCGATACAGACAATGATATGAACTCTGAGTACGATCGTCCAATCACTCACGCTCTCTATGGTGGTGACTGGGAGAACCGTCTCAAGCAGGAGATCCTCCTCGGTATCGGTGGTATCCTCACTCTCAAGAAGCTTGGTATCACAAAGCAGGTTTACCATTGCAATGAGGGTCACGCTGCACTCTGCAACCTCCAGCGTCTTGTTGACAACATCAAGGAAGGTCTTACATTCCAGCAGGCTCTCGAGGTAGTTCGTGCTTCTTCACTCTATACAGTTCATACTCCAGTACCAGCAGGTCACGATTACTTCGACAAGGATCTCTTCGGAAAGTACATGGGTGGCTATCCTCAGATGCTCGGTCTCTCTTGGAATGAGTTCATCGGCATGGGCCGTACAAACCCAGACGACGACAACGAGCGCTTCTGTATGTCAACATTCGCATGTAACACATGTCAGGAGGTTAACGGCGTATCTATGCTCCATGGTTGGGTATCTCAGAAGATGTTCGCTCCTATCTGGAATGGCTACTTCCCAGAGGAGAACCACGTTGGTTATGTAACTAATGGTGTTCACTTCCCATCATGGTGTGCTACTGAGTGGCGTAAGGTATATGACAAGTACCTCAAGAAGGGCTTCTATGACGACCAGTCTAACGAGTCTCTCTGGCATGGTATCTATGATTGTCCTGATGCAGAGATCTGGGAGACACGTATGGCTCTCAAGAACAAGCTCGTTAAGTATATCCGTGAGAAGTTCGCTGAGAACTGGCTCAAGAATCAAGGCGACCCAACTCGTGTACTCTCTCTCCTTGACCGTATCAATCCTAATGCTCTCATGATCGGCTTCTGCCGTCGTTTCGCTACATATAAGCGTGCTCACCTTCTCTTCACAGACCTCGAGCGTCTTTCTAAGATCGTGAACAACCCAGAGCGTCCTGTTCTCTTCTTCTTCTCAGGTAAGGCTCACCCAGCTGATGGTGCAGGTCAGGGTCTTATCAAGCGCATCTATGAAATCAGCCAGCGTCCTGAGTTCCTTGGCAAGATCATCTTCCTCGAGGATTATGACTTCCAGCTTGCTCGTCGTCTCGTTTCAGGTGTTGATATCTGGATGAATACTCCTACACGTCCTCTCGAGGCATCTGGTACATCAGGTGAGAAGGCAGAGATGAACGGTGTTGTAAACCTCTCAGTTCTCGATGGCTGGTGGGTTGAGGGTTATCGCCAGGGTGCTGGTTGGGCTCTCAAGCAGGAGCGTACATACGAGAACCAGGGCTATCAGGATCAGCTCGACGCTGCTACTATCTATGGCATGCTTGAGAACGAGATCACTCCTCTCTACTATGACAAGAACGAGCAGGGCTTCTCTGAGGACTGGATCAAGGTTATCAAGAACTCTATCGCAACTATCGCTCCTCACTATACAATGAAGCGTCAGCTCGACGATTACTATGATAAGTTCTACATTAAGCTTGCTGAACGCTCTGCAGCTGTCAATGCTAATGAGTATCAGATGGCTAAGGAGATTGCACAGTGGAAGGAAACTGTTGCTGAGCGTTGGGATACCATCAAGGTCGTATCTTCTGATACTTCTGTCATTGTTAATGGTGCTGAGACTGGTAAGTCTTACAAGATTCAGTATGTTATCGATGAGCAGGGCCTCAATGACGCTGTAGGTCTTGAGCTCGTTTCTCTTAAGAATGATCAGGATCCTTCTGACCGTCGTGTTAAGCGTGTCGTTCCATTCGAGCTTGTAAAGACTGAGGGTAACCTCTACACATTCGAGTGTAACTTCGAGGTGAACCATGCTGGTAACTTCAAGACTGCAGTTCGTATGTTCCCTAAGAACGAGAAGCTTCCACATCGTCAGGACTTCTGCTACATCAAGTGGCTTGACTAATGTCTTGTACTGAAATATAATATTAATTCATCTTTCGCAAGTCCAGGCTTACGGAAGATGAATTTTTGTATTACCACCTGTTCCTTCGCACTCACTCCACTATGAAACCGTAGTAAATCCGCCGTGAACGCAACAAATATGTGTGTTTGGAGTTTTTGTAGCGGAGGCATAGTGGGGGCACTTCGGAGTTATGGCGATGGATTTTAGGGGGCACTTTTAGCGAGAAATCCCTATATTTTCCTATTTTTACCTATATATGGAAATCGGAAATATAGGTATATAGGTATATAAGTGGGAATGTAAAGCGTTGATATACTGTAAGATAAGTGTGAATATACCTATATATATACCTATATAGGTATTTCCAGCTGTATATGTATTCTCGACATAAAAATTGCTACAGTAATTGTAATTTAAATATATATATAAAAATAATACTTTTATTCTTCTTTTTACCTACACTTCACCTATATACCTATATATAGGTAAAAATATAGGTGAAAGCATATATGAATGATCGGATTTCTCTGTTTAGACTTGTAAAGTATTGATGGTTAGCGTGTTGTGTGGTATGGACGCTCTAAAGAATATGCGGAGAGCTAATGAAAAATATACCTGTATTCTCCGAAATGGGAAGATTGTAATATAGGTATATATAGTTTTCGTATTCTGTTTTTACTCGCTCGGTCTTTGGACACTCGCCTTATAGGGAATGAGAAGTGTAAAGAAGTCATATAAGAGCCGTATTGAAGAAAGGGATAAATCGTAGAGTGAAAAATGGTATAAAGTAGGGTAGAGGTGCGCTATTTGGCGAAACGTGCGATAATTTCTGCGTAAAACAATTATTTTGCCAAGAAAACGAAAAAAGTTAATGGAAAAATTTGGTGGTTTCAGAAAAATGTTGTACCTTTGCATCGCATTTGACAAAAGAGGTTCGGCTAAGAACATTCCAAGGTCATTGGAAGGTTGGGTGAGTGGCTGAAACCACCAGTTTGCTAAACTGACGTACGGGTTACCGTACCGGGGGTTCGAATCCCCCACCTTCCGCCTCAAAGTCAATTGTATTTGTACTTTCTCGGAAGTATGGTGGGTTCATCTAGTGGCCTAGG
>DCJC01000017.1:55217-58907 GCA_002317355.1 Prevotellaceae bacterium UBA1710
CGGGTTCGACTCCCGTACCCACTACAAATTAAAAGCTGCGGTACTCAATTTGAAGTTTGAGTGCCGCTTAATTTTTATATATCGTGAGCATCAGACGTTACCTACATATTATTCTTCTTGTATTTGTATTTGGCTGTCCAGAGTTTTTGTTGGGACAGGTCAAGACAAATGCCGTGTATCAGCAGTATATTGAGATTTACAAGGATCTTGCCATTGAGCAGATGAAGAAATACAACATCCCTGCAAGTATTACGCTTGCACAGGGATTGCTTGAGAGTTCTGCTGGTAGAAGTTCGCTTGCTACTATGGGTAATAATCACTTCGGTATCAAGTGCCATGATTGGAAAGGACCTACAATGCTTCGCGATGACGATGCTCCTAATGAGTGTTTCCGTGTATATAGCAATCCTCGTGCAAGTTATGAGGATCATAGTAAGTTTCTGCAACGCCCTCGCTATCAGGGTCTTTTCCGTTTGAAGGTTACTGATTATAGAGGCTGGGCGAATGGACTTAAGGCTTGTGGTTATGCTACGAGTCCTACCTATGCCACTAATCTTATTAATATCATTGAGGCTTATAGGCTTTATCTGTATGATACTCAGAAGTCGTATGACACTTTCGTGATAAATCATTCTGTTGCAAGCGCAAAGGTTGAGCTTAAAGGGCAGCAGCCTCATAGACTATATTCGTATAACAAGAACTATTATGTCATAGCTCGACGTGGTGACACCTTTGCGAGCTTGAGTAAGGAGCTTGGAGTGAGCGCTTATAAACTGGCGTTATATAACGAGCGTGACCTGGTTGATATGCTTACTGACGGTGATATTGTGTATCTGTGTAAGAAGCAGAAGCATGTTGTCAAGGAGTATCGTGGCCGCTATCATGTGGTGAAGAATGGTGAGAGCCTTTATACCATTGCTCAGCACTATGGTGTTCGTTTGGCGCGTCTTTATGTGTGGAATGGCTTGAGTATTGATTATTCTGCAAAAGTTGGTGATAAACTGTACGTTTATTGATTTTTTAAATAAATTTTAAATAAAATTTACTTAAAATTTGCAAGAATAAGAAAAAATAAGTATCTTTGCATCGGATTTATTTGACAAATTGATTGTTTAATCTGTGCGAATCGTAAAAAAATACCTATTTTCAGCATTTGTGACTCTTATGGCGTCGCTTGTCCTGATGGGCTGCTCTTTTGGAGATGGAACTCCGATAAGCAGTCTTGGTGATTCGTCTTTGCCTATTCGCCGATATGATCTTCTGGAAATGCGTTATCTGACTACAGGTGATTATTCCGCATTGCAGAAGATGAGGACTACATATATTGTTGAGACGCGAGCACTTGTTGAGAATCTGCTGAAGATTGGAGATCTTGATGAGTCGGGTATCAACGAGAGGTTGTCTAATTATTATAAGGATTCTACTCTTGTCAAAGCTATCGCTGACGTTGACAGCGCATTCTTTGATATGGACAGGGAGAATGAGGAGTTGCGTACTTGCATCAATCGTATGCGCAGACTTCTTCCTGAAGTCGAGGCACCTGATGTCTATACTCAGATAGGTGACTTTGAGCAGAGCGTTGTGGTGTCTGGTAAATTGGTGGGCATTTCGCTTGAAAAATATCTTGGTTCTGACTATCCTACATATAAGCGTTTTTATGATGAGCAGCAGCGTAAGCAGATGAGCAGGGAGTATATGATTCCTGAGTGTATGAGTATTTATCTGCTTAGTCTTTATCCGCCAAGTGACTTTCGTGGCAGTTCTGCTGAAATGAGGGATTTTCACTTCCATTGTATCTGGTATGTGGTGAATAAGTTGCTTGGAAAGGAGTTTTTCGGACCTGCTGAAACCTGCAAGGCAGATGCATTTATGCAGTTGCATAAAGGTATGTCTTTGTCGGATTTGCTTAACTATAGTAGCAAGAAAATGCGATAGACGGCAGATGTTGCTGCGGAAAATGCTAAATAGAGTTGTCAAGAAACGAGTTTTTGGCGCTTTGTTTGGAAAAAGATAGCCTCTTGTTCTCGTTTGTCAGAATTTTTTAGTACTTTTGTCTTTGATATAGTTAATATTAATCACATTATTATATAATAATATCAAAAAGAAATTATGAAGATTAACGATTACAACTTTGCCGGTAAGAAGGCAATCGTACGTGTAGATTTCAATGTACCTTTGAAGGAAGGTAAGATCACTGACGATACTCGTATCCGTGGTGCTCTTCCAACACTTAAGCTGATCCTCGAGAAGGGTGGTGCTCTTATCATCATGTCTCACATGGGTAAGCCAAAGGGTAAGGTTAAGCCAGAGCTTTCTCTCGCTCAGATCAAGGACGCAGTTGCTGCTGCTCTTGGTGTAACTGAGGTTAAGTTCGCTCCAGATTGCGCAAAGGCTCAGGAGGCTGCTGCTTCTTTGAAGGCTGGTGAGGTTCTTCTTCTTGAGAACCTTCGTTACTATCCAGAGGAAGAGGGTAAGCCAGTTGGTATCGACAAGGAGGATCCTGCATACAAGGCAGCTAAGGAAGAGATGAAGGGTAAGCAGAAGGATTTCGCTAAGACTCTCGCTTCTTATGCAGACTGCTATGTAATGGATGCATTCGGTACAGCTCACCGTAAGCATGCTTCTACTGCTGTTATCGCTGACTTCTTCGGTGCTGACGACAAGATGCTCGGTCTCCTCATGGAGAAGGAGGTTGCTGCTGTTGATGCAGTTCTCGGTAACATCCAGCGTCCATTCGTTGCTATCATGGGTGGTTCAAAGGTGTCTTCTAAGATCGGTATCATTGAAAACCTTCTCGGTAAGGCTGACAAGCTCATCCTTTGTGGTGGTATGACATATACATTCGCTAAGGCTCACGGTGGTGAGATCGGTGGTTCTATCGTTGAGATGGATAAGCTCGATGTAGCTCTCAATGTTGAGAAGCTCGCTGCTGAGAAGGGCGTAGAGCTCGTTATGGCTCCAGATGCAACTTGCTGTGATGGTCTTGACTTCGGTACAATGACTGTTAAGGCTGGTTCTAAGATTGAGACACATCCATCTAACGCTATCCCTGCTGGTATGGAAGGTCTTGATGCAGGTCCTGAGGCTCAGAAGGCATTCGCAGACGCTATCAAGGGTGCTAAGACTGTCCTTTGGAACGGTCCTGCTGGTGTATTCGAGTGTGATGAGTTCACTGCTGGTTCAAAGGCTATCGGTGATGCTATCGCTGAGGCAACAGCTGCAGGTGCATTCTCTCTTATCGGTGGTGGTGACTCTGTTGCTTGCTGCACAAAGTTCGGTCTCACAGATAAGGTTTCTTACATCTCTACTGGTGGTGGTGCTCTTCTCGAGGCTATCGAGGGGAAGGTACTCCCAGGCGTAGCAGCTATCCAGGGTTAATATACCTTATTATATACAAAGAGAAAGCTCATCGCGTAAGCGGTGAGCTTTTTTTCTTTTTGGGGGAGTGATGGCTTATCTCAAATCTCATATCTCAATTAACGTCGGTTCGGCCAAATGCTTATTGCTATCTTAAGAAATCTAAGAGGAAAATTGTTTTGAGGAAGATTTTTAGCCCCAAGGCTATAAAAAAACTTTTCGTCGAATTCACGTTAAGTACATTAGAGAATTTTTCTTTAGTGATGGTGAAATAATAACTTCGGACGATTTTGTTCAGATTGTTGAGGTATTTTTGCGTTGAGACGTAGTCGA
>DCJC01000017.1:58953-98724 GCA_002317355.1 Prevotellaceae bacterium UBA1710
AGTGTAGCGGGCTACATGACTGAGGAAGGTTTAGCTCGGCGGCCAAAGGGAAAGCCAACAACACAAAAATAGCCAACAAAGTCCGATGTTTCTTCTCTACGTTCAGAGGGTCTTCGACAAATCTCTTGCTCTGGCAAGCATCCCAAAGGGCTGAGCGGATAATATCGGAGTATGTGCAGAATAAAAGAGGCTCAAAGAAAAACAAAAAAACGTAGGAAGTTATTATTTTACCATCACTTAATCTCAGATCTCAGTATCTCAATTAGATTTATTAGTAGGGGAGTGAATGAAATTTGTCGAATAGGCGAAAAATACGATAGAAATGTTATTATTGGCGTTTTGTGACAATTGTTCAAATAAAATGTGGTTATTGTGAAAAGGGTTTGTGATTGGTTGATTTAGGTCAACTAAGATGGAAAAATAGCAGTTTTATCGAAAAAAAATCGCGAAAAGTTTTGCAGTTTCGGAAAATAGTCGTACCTTTGCATCGCATTTAGAGAAATGCTTATCACAACAACCTTAAACAAAAGGTTTTGATAATAAGAAATGCGGAAATAGCTCAGTTGGTAGAGCACAACCTTGCCAAGGTTGGGGTCGCGGGTCCGAGTCCCGTTTTCCGCTCCATTTATTGAACAAACAAGAAACTGAAGCGCAGAACTTGCCCAAGTGGCGGAATTGGTAGACGCGCACGTTTCAGGTGCGTGTGCCGCAAGGCGTGCAGGTTCGAGTCCTGTCTTGGGCACTGGATTGCTTAGGTGATTTGGATATGCTTCTTTCTTGTAAAAAGAAATATAGTCGGAGAGGTGGCGGAATTGGTAGACGCGCTACTTTGAGGGGGTAGTGTCAATTGTGACGTGGGAGTTCGAGTCTCCTCCTCTTCACTTATTTTGCGGAAATAGCTCAGTTGGTAGAGCACAACCTTGCCAAGGTTGGGGTCGCGGGTCCGAGTCCCGTTTTCCGCTCAAAGTTTAGAAGCCTCTTTTTAAGAGGCTTTTATTGTTTATAGACGTTTATAAATTGTTATTATTCCATGAACTTATACCTAAGATATTTTGATAGTGAATTGCTGGTTTCAAGTGTTGATGAAGCCATCGATTTCCTTTCTTCGATTTCGGAGATTAATATGACACGTGAGTTGGAGAAAGACTTACGTGATTACGCTGCTGCAAACGTATATTATCCTAAGAGATATAAGGTTCGTCCACGCGTATATTTTATCGTGATTAAGACTGAGGCTGCTACAATGGAGGATTTCAAGGCAAAGAAGGCTGTTCGTCCAGTGGAGCGCCCAAGCAAGGGTGAGAGTCCGATCATTATTGCTCTTAATGATGAGCGTGATGGTTGGTATGAGGGTAGGATTGATTTCAAGCGTGTTGTTGTTTCTCCTGCAACAGGTAAGTGCGAGTATCGCGATACAACCTTCATTGCACAATGTAAGGCTATTTCTGGTCTTGATGCATATAACCGTATCTGTGATCATCTGCTCACACGTGTGGATTCACGCTCACAATTCCCATCACCTAAGGGAAAGAATTATTCATTCAAGTATCTTGGTGCTTGCAAGCCTGAAGCATGAACAAAGTAATGCTCATAGGCAATGTCGGCAAGGATCCTGACGTACACTATTATGATGCCGATCAGGCTGTAGCGCAGTTACGACTTGCTACAACCGAGAAGGGGTATGCACTCCCGAATGGTACTCAGGTGCCTGATCGTACAGATTGGCATAATCTTGTGTTCTATCGTCGTCTGGCTAAGATCGTGGAGTCTTATGTACATAAGGGAGATAAACTCTATATTGAGGGCAGGTTGAAATATCGTACATACGATGATGCGAAAGGGCAGAGGCAGTACACAACCGAGATTGTGGTTGATAGTATGGAGATGCTTACGCCTAAGGCTCAGAGCGCAAATGCAGAAGCTCCTAAGGGGGCGGCTTTTGAGTAAATCTTAACCTACTGACAAGCATGTTTGATTTGATTATAGACCAGATATCACAAGTGACGCTGCACGCTCCTTCTTTGAGCGTGCTGTGTTCGTTGGTGGGCGTATGTGTTCTTCTTGTGCTGTCAGGCTTTGCGAGTGGGTCGGAGATTGCATTCTTTAGTCTTACGCCGAAGGATCTCTCGGAGCTTAATCCCGAGCATAGTTCTCGAGATAAAAGCATACAGATGTTGCGTGATGATAGTGAGCGTACACTTGCTACAATCCTTATAACAAACAACTTTGTCAATGTGACAATCATCATGCTATGCAACTATATCTTTGCGCATGTGGTTGACTTTGGCGATGCTTACTGGTTGCAGTTTATCTGCATCACGGTTTTGCTTACTTTCCTTCTTCTGCTCTTTGGTGAGATTATTCCGAAGGTTTATAGTAGAATATCTCCTTTGATGTTTTGTAGAAGAACGGTAAGGGGCATATTGTTCTTTCGTCAGATCTTCTGGCCTATTGAGACAATTCTTCTTTCAAGCGGAATATTAGCAGAGAAGGTCGTACAAACTAAGAATCATGTACTTAGCGTGGATGATCTTGAGCAGGCACTTGAACTTACGGATAAGGAGGAAATCAAGGAAGAGGAGAGTATGCTTCAGGGAATTATCCGTTTTGGCGATGAGATGGTTCGTGAGGTTATGACGAGTCGTCAGGATATCGTAGGACTTGATATCAAGAAGACCTTTGCAGATGTTCTGAAGAGTGTTACGGATAATAATTATAGTCGTATTCCTGTTTGGCAGAACACTCAGGATAATATCCGTGGTGTACTCTATATCAAAGACCTTCTGCCACATATTGACAAGCCTCAGAACTTCCGTTGGCAGAGTCTTATCCGTTCGGCTTACTTCATTCCTGAAACCAAGAAAATTGACGATTTGCTCCGTGAGTTCCAGCAGAATAAGGTGCATATTGCGATCGTGGTGGATGAGTTTGGTGGTACAAGTGGATTGATAACCCTTGAGGATATCCTTGAGGAGATTGTAGGTGAGATAAATGATGAGTATGATGAGGATGAGATGCAATATACAAAACTCACATACAATACATATATTTTTGAAGGAAAGACCCAACTGACGGATTTCACACGTCTTCTCAATATGGATGATGATGTCTTTGATGAGATTGAGGATTCTGATACCCTTGCAGGATTGCTTCTCGAATTGAAGGGCGATTTTCCAAGCATACATGAGGTGTTGCAGTTCAAGAATCTCACCTTTGAGGTCTTGAAGAAAGAGCAGAGAAGAATATCGAGGGTAAAGGTGACCGTGAGTGAAGGGTAGGGCAGTCTCTTCGTAATAATTAAAACCTGAATCTATATGAATATATTCAAGAAACTGATAGCTGTACTTAAAGATAAGCCACATCTTTATGATATTGTCTTTGAGGGAAATACACCAGCAGGAAAGAAGTTTGATATTATGGTTATCATCGCCATCTCTGTTAGCCTGATAGTGATGTTCGTTGAGAGCCTTCAGGTAGTCGATGGCTATTTCAAGATAGCTCTTGAAATAATAGAGGGCTTTCTTACCGTATTTTTTACTACGGAGTATATCCTTCGACTCTATTGCTCGCCTGTAAAGCGCACTTATGCCCTTAGTTTCTTTGGTGTGATAGACTTTCTTGCCACCATACCTCCATATCTCGTATTGCTTTTTCCTTCAGCACGTTATATGCTGGTGTTCAGGGCATTCAGATTCATTAGGGTATTCCGTATATTCAAGTTGTTCAGCTTCATTAATGAGGGCTTCCTGTTGCTTGAATCGATAAGGAGGAGTATGACGAAGATATTAGTGTATTTCCTCTTTGTGTGGATCTTGGTTATATGTATAGGTACGCTGATGTATATCATGGAAGGAACTACGGAAGAGAGTGCTTTCTCTGACCTTCCAACATCTATCTATTGGGCTATTGTAACCATGACAACGGTTGGATATGGTGATATTGTTCCTGTAACGGCAACGGGTAGATTCCTTGCGGGTATGGTTATGATTCTTGGTTATACCATCATTGCTGTGCCAACGGGTATCGTTTCTGCCACGATGGTTGATATAACAAAGGAGGCTGTGAAAGATGGTCTCTGCCCAAGATGCGGTGGCAAAGTTGATGGTGAGGATCGCTTCTGTAAGCATTGTGGGGAGAAGTTGTAAAGTGTAAAGTAAAAAGTATAAAGAGTAAGGAGAAAAAGTATGAAACTAAACGGAAGACGTACAAGTAACAATGTAGATGATCGCCGTGGTAAGAGTGCTGGCGTTGCTGGTATTGGTGGTCTTGGTATTGGTGGTGTGATAATTTACCTGCTTTTCACATGGATAAGCGGAGGTGATATGTCGTCTGCGGTGCAGAATATTGCTGAACAGCAGTTAAGTGGTAATGTCACAACTCAGGCGAATAGTGGTCGTGAGTTTACAAAGGAGGAACAAGAACTTGCAAAGTTCTCAAGTCAGATACTTGCAGGAACAGAGGATGTCTGGACAGAGGTGTTCCGTGGTATGGGTAAGGAATATACACCGCCTAAGATGGTGCTTTATACAGGTAGTGTGAGCACAGGTTGTGGCAACGGTCAGGCTGCTATGGGACCATTCTATTGTTCTGCAGACCAGTGTCTGTATATCGACCTCTCGTTCTTCACATCAATGAAGAAACAGCTTGGTGCTGATGGCGATTTTGCTTATGCATATGTTATTGCGCATGAGGTAGGACACCATGTGGAGTATCTGCTCGGTATTCTTGATAAGGGCCACTCTCAGATGAACAGGTTGTCAAAGGCAGAGGCAAATAAGGTTAGTGTGCGTATAGAGTTGCTTGCTGACTTCTATGCAGGTGTATGGGCGCATCATGACAATAAGAAGTTCCAGAGTCTTGAGGATGGCGATATAGAGGAAGCAATCAACTGCGCCCATGTTATTGGTGACAACTATTTGCAGGAGAAAGCTCAGGGATATTCAATGCCAGAGTCTTTTACTCATGGTACTTCTGCTCAGCGTAAGAAATGGTTGAAACTTGGTCTTACTACAGGCGATATGAACAAGGGTAATACATTCTCTCTTTCTGATAGCGAACTTTAGAAATACGATATAAAAAAAGAAGATGTGCTAATCTCTGATATTCTGAGAATTAGCACATCTTTTTTATATGCTTACTTTAAGTTTTCTGCTGCTTTCTTATCTGCTTCTGCCGCCTTTTTATTGGCTGCATCGTTTGCTGTGAGAGCACTAGTCTGACGGTGGTATCCTTGTGGGACTCCGTGGTCGAGAAGGATAAGTGTGTCGTTTGTCAGCATTACGTAGTCGAGGGTATCGAAGCTTGGTTTTGGCTGTGGGGTAGGCTTGCCATCCTTGGTAGGAGCAGGTCTGTCGGCAGAGACAAGAATGATTCTTCCATTCCATGAAAACCATTGCTGGTAGTTCTTAACCTTTGGATATTCTACAGGACTATCATCATCAACTCCAGCATTTTGTCGTACTTTACCTACAGACTGTGCTGCATGACTACGCTTGAGAGAGAAACCATATTCGCGAGGCACCATGTAAAGAGCTTTTTCGGAATCAGGCATCTCTGCCATCATCTGATTCTCCATCTTCTTCTGCATTCGTTTGCTAAGATGCTTGAAATCCTTGAATGTTGGCATCACGGTATATGTCCAAGTACCTTTGAGCTGGTCGAGATTAACCACCATTTGGGCTACCGTACTATCTTCCTTGTCAAGTACAAGACCTACCCAGTCACCTATCTGCGGATTACCTATGATGCGCTTTGCCTTATGGGCATCGATACAAGAATATTTTATTGGATCACCACCGCTGAAAGGGTAAACAACAATGTTGCTGTCGCCTGTTCCTTCGCATGCAAGACCATATAACATGGAGTCGCCTACAATCATATTTGATACGTCCAATTGTACACCTACGTTAGTGGTGTGCTCTTTTTTCTTGCCACATGATGCAGTCATCAGAATTGTGGCAAAAGTGGCGAAAAACAAGTATTTTATTTTCATAGAATATTTGATGTATTTGTTTTCAAGGTGCAAACTTACACATTTTTTTTCAAAATATCGACATCAAGCCTCTATTTTTTTGTTAATAAATATGAGGTTATGACGTTTTTTGAATGAAATGTATTATCTTTGCAGTTAGTTTGCCTAAATGAAACATTTTTTAATGTTTATTTGACAACAAAAAAGCACATAATTGTGTTATATATATAGCATCATTTAAGGTTTAAAGAAACATAGCATAAAATGAAAAGATATTTTCTTGCGCTGCTTATTGCAGTTATTAGTTTTTCTACAGTATCAGCACAATCTATGACTGATGATCAGGTCATGCAGTTTGTACTTAAGGAGCATAGTGCAGGTACATCTCAGGCTCAGATTGTCACAAAACTCATGCAGAAAGGAGTAGATATCAATCAGATTCGTCGTATCAAGGCTAAATATGAGCGTCAGAGCAAGAATGGCGGTTTAGGACTTGTGAAGGATGAGACTGTTGGAAAGACAGAGGATGGTATGCGTGTAAACAATGGTGATACTAAAGAGTCATTGGCGCAGAAGAAACTGAATAGGAAGAATAAAAACAAGAATAAGAAGAATAGCAAGAATTATCGTGAAATTGACGAGAATAGTTCACATAGGGTAGGTGCTGTTCGTAATTCTAATGTCAAGAATGAGAATGGCATGTACGATGATGAGGATAACGAGTCCTTCGATGAAATGAATGGAGGAGTCCTTGATCTCCTTGGTGATGAATACCTTACTGAAGATTTTATGATGGAAGTAGATCCTACTTATTATCGTGGTCGTAAGGTGTTTGGTCGTGATATCTTCAACAAGGAAGACCTTACGTTTGAACCAGTTATGAATATTGCTACACCCCAGAACTATGTCGTAGGACCTGGTGATGAGGTGAAGGTTGATATCTATGGAGCTTCACAGAAATCATCTACTTATACGGTAAGTCCTGATGGTGATATTGTAATTGATGGTTATGGTCCTGTTAATCTTGCTGGATTAACGGTAAAACAAGCAAATGCACGCTTGCGTTCAACCGTAGGCTCACGTTTCAGCAGTAGTTCAATAAAATTGAGCCTTGGTCAGACTCGTACCATCATGGTCAATGTTATGGGTGAGGTGCAGAATCCTGGTACTTATTCCCTTTCTGCTTTTGCAAGTGTATTCCATGCCCTTTATATGGCTGGTGGCGTGAGTGGTATAGGTACATTGCGTAATATCAAAGTTTTTCGTAATGGTAAGGAGGTAAGTACTGTTGACGTTTACGACTATATTCTCAATGGTAAACTATCTGGAAATATTCGTCTGCATGACAATGATGTCATCATGGTTGGTCCTTATGATTGTATTGTGGATATTGCTGGTAAGGTAAAGCGCCCTATGTATTATGAAATGAAGACGGGTGAGAGTGTTCAGACTCTTTTGAAGTATGCCGGAAACTTTGCTGGTGATGCCTATACGAAGTCTGTTCGTATTATTCGTAAGAATGGTAGCCGATATGGTGTATTCAATGTGCAGGAATTTGATATGGCTTCTTTCCATGTGATGGATGGTGACTCTGTTACTGTTGATTCTATCATCCCTCGATACGAGAATATGGTTGAGGTGAAGGGGGCTGTGTTCCGTCCAGGCATGTATCAGTTGGGTGGAAATATCACTACCGTTCGTGCATTGATAGAGAATGCTGAAGGCCTTTTGGAGGATGCATTTACTGCTCGTGCTGTCATGCATAGAATGAATGAGGATAGAACCTTGAAGGTAATCAGTGTTGATGTAAAGGGAATCATTGATGGAAATGTTGCTGACATTCCTCTGAAGAATGAGGATGTATTGTTCATCCCTTCAAAGTCAGAGAGACTAGAAAGTCGTACTATCACAATACATGGTGAAGTTCTTTATCCTGGAGTATATAAATATGCAGAGAATGAAACACTCGAGGATTTCGTACTACAGGCAGGTGGTTTGAAGGAGTCTGCCTCAACTGTCAAGGTGGATATTTCTCGAAGGGTTTCAAACCGTACTGCTCTCACTCGTGATTCATTGATATCAAAGACATATAGTTTTGCCTTGAAGGATGGATTTGTAATTGATGGTAAGCCTGGCTTCGTTCTTGAGCCATACGATGAGGTATATGTAAGAAAGAGTCCAAGTTACAGCATTCAGCAGAATGTAAGCATTGAGGGTGAGGTAAACTTTCCTGGTACTTATGCCCTTGCTAAGCAAGAATCTCGTCTTTCTGACCTTGTAAAAGCTGCTGGCGGTACAAACAGACTTGCTTATGTAAAGGGCGCTCGTCTTGAACGTAAAATTACACCAGAAGAGCGAACACGTATGGAGCAGGTGCTGAAGATGGCACAGTCGCAGAGTGATGGTGAGGATACTATTGATGTTCGTAAACTTGACTTGGGTGACACATATTATGTTGGTATTCAGCTCGATAAGGCAATTGAATCACCAGGTTCTGACTTTGATCTCACACTTCGTGAAAGCGATAGAATCATTGTTCCTGAATATACCAATACAGTAAAGGTGAGCGGTAATGTTCTATATCCTAACACTATTGCCTATAAAAAGGGTAAGGGAGCTCGTTACTATGTGAACCAAGCTGGTGGTTGGGGCTCTCGTGCTAAGAAGGGCAGTACATACATCGTTCATATGAATGGTACGGTCAACCAGATGGGTAAGGGTGAGAAGCCAACACCAGGTTCTGAGGTTATTGTGCCAACCAAGCCTAAATCAGAGAACAACAAACTTTCTCAGTGGCTTGCCATAGGTACATCAACGGCTTCAATTGCTACAATGGTAGCAACAATTGCCAATCTGATAAAGTAAGCTAACGATATTAATGTGATTTAAATACTTAGATGAAAAATAATATTTTTGTCCTATTGTGTTTATGTGCTTCCCCAGCATTTGCACAGGACAATACAGAAGATTCCCTTTCCATAAATTTGGAGATGCAGGGATCTTTCAGTAACTCAAATACACCTCTTTGGCTTAATGCCAATAAATATGGACTTAGTAGTCTGTCTTCTTCCAATGGATATTTCCGTGGAATGGCAACATACAATAAGCGCCTCTTTGATGGCGAATTTGATGTTCAGGTGGGAGCAGACGTTGCAATTCCTATTGGTTATAAGCTTCCGGGAGGCAATTCTGACTATACAAGAAACTTCATTATTCAGCAGGCGTATGTTGCTGGTAGTTGGAAATATGGAACATTGACTGTTGGAGCAAAGCAGCAGCCAATTGAATTGAAGAACAATGAACTTTCTTCTGGTTCTCAGACCTTAGGCATCAATGCCACACCGATACCTCAGGTACGTCTTGGCTTGAATCGTTATTGGAATATTCCTTTTACCCAGGAATGGCTCGCAATAAAGGGTCATGTAGCGTATGGTATGATGATGGATGCGCCTTGGGAGACGGTAGCTGCTAAAGGAACGAAAAATAAATACAATCGCTATACACGTTATCATGAGAAGGCTGGCTATCTTCGTATTGGTAATGAAGAAAAATTTCCTCTTTCTCTGACTCTTGGTCTTGAGATGGGAGCACAGTTTGGTGGTAGTGTATATAACTGGATCGGTAATGACTGGGAATCCTATCGAGGTGGTAATGTGAAGTTTGATAGTTCACTGAAAAACTACTGGCATGTATTATTCCCATTCGGAGGTAGTGATTCTGAAAGTATTGCTTACTCCAATTCTGATGGAAATATCCTTGGCAGTTGGGTAGCGCGTCTTAACTGGAATGATGAGAATATAGAGGTTGGTGCGTATTTTGACCATTTCTTTGAGGATCACTCAGGCTTGTTCCTCCTTGATTATGATGGTTATGGATCTGGGGATCAATGGAACACAAAGGTTGATAATCGCTACTTCAAGTATGATTTGAAAGATGCCCTTGTTGGTATTGATGTCAAGTTGAAGAATTTCACATACGTCAATCAGGCTGTAGTTGAGTATATCAATACACGTTATCAGTCAGGACCTGTCTATCATGACCATACAGAGGCGTTCTCTTCTCATATTTCAGGTCGTGACAACTATTACAACAATTCTGAATTCTCTGGATGGCAGCATTGGGGACAGGTTATAGGAAATCCATTATTTACCTCTCCAATATACAATAATGATGGCAGCATTGAGGTGAAGAACAACCGTTTCAATGCTTGGCATTTTGCTTTGGCTGGTGATCCGTTTGAAGGCTTGCATTATCGTGCTATGCTTACATGGGAAAAAGGTCTTGGTACTTATGATTTCCCATATCTCAATCCAAAGGAAAATACCAGCATCCTTTTAGAAGCTATGTATAGAATGCCTGGTACAAGATTCACTTATACTCTGGCATTTGGAGCTGATTTTGGTGAATTACTTGGTGACAACACTGGTATGCAGATGACTGTTAAATATAATATTAGATGAAGAAGATAATATATATAATTATACTTTCTGGGCTTTTTATTGCTTGTGATACAATATCGTCGGATAATGGCGAGTTGGATGGAATGTGGTATCTCACAAAGGTCGATACTCTATCCAATGGTCATTCTGCAGATTATAGAAGTCAGAAGATATTCTGGTCTTTTCAGGGAACTCTGGCTCAGTTTAATTGCTCTGATGCCTCAGGACAATTCTATATGAGCTATTTCTCTTGTACAGGATCTAATCTCAAATTTCAAGATGTATTTTTTTATGACAGAATCAATGGTGACCGCATAATAGATACCAATACTCTTTATGAGGTACAAAGGTTCGGTATAAACAATCTTAATGAGGATTATGCAATCAAGAGCATGGATAATTCTAATATGATTCTGCAGAATGATGAATTATGTCTTCATTTTGAAAAATATTAATGGGGCTAACTATTTTGAAATCGGAAAAATATCAGTGATATGGAGAAAACGAATGAGAAATCAGTGATTGATATTAAGGAAATGATGAAGACCGTCCTTGCAAGGAAGAAAAGATTCTTCATGGTTTGGGGCGTTGTTTTTGTCCTTTCATGTATTTGGATTTTCCCTCAGCCAAGATACTATAATTGTAGTGTAGCCATAGCACCAGAATCTGCGGATGCTTCTGCTAGTGGTGGTCTTGCTTCGCTTGCATCAAGTTTTGGCGTTAACATAGGAAATCTATCATCTTCCGATGCCATATTTCCAGAATTGTATCCTGATTTGTTTGAGTCAAATGACTTTCTTGTTGATTTACTTGATATTAAGGTAACAACCAAGGATAATGATTTGACTACAGATTACTACGATTATCTGAAGAACCATCAGAAAGAAAATGTCTTATTGATGCCATTCGTTTGGATGAGAGATGCAATCGGAGGATTGTTTCAGAAAGAGGAAAAACCTATAAAGGGAACAAATGGCAAGAGATTCAATCCTTTCCATCTAACTTATGAGGTAGATGGCATTCTTAAGAAGGTTACCAAAAAGATTGATTGTAATTTCAGTAAGACTACGGGAGTCGTAACCATTTCTGTTCAGGATCAAGATCCTGTCGTATGTGCATTGCTTGCTGATAGTGTAAAGGAACATCTGCAGAAATTCATTACAGCCTATAGAACAAAGAAAGCCCGTGTTGACTATGAACATTATAAACAGCTGACTATAGATGCCAAGGAGCAATATGAAAAGGCTCGTCAGGCTTATGGTCGCTATTCCGACTCAAATATGGAGGTTGTTCTTGAGAGCGTAAGGGCAAAACAGGAAGATCTGGAGAATGAGATGCAGCTTAAATATAATGTCTATACTGCTATGAATACGCGTCTTGAAGCTGCATTGGCTAAAGTACAGGAGAAAACACCTGCATTTACAACATTGAAGTGTGCTTCCGTTCCTGTCAAGCCTGCAGGTCCTAAGAGAGTCATATTTATTGTTGCAATGCTTATTCTGTCAACTATCGTGACATTCTGCCACATGTTCCGCAAAGAACTTATGGAATGGTTCTAAGTTTTTGATTAATGACAATAGTATATTTCATATTCCTTTTGTTGGCCGCATATTGTTCATTTAAATATGATGGTATAGTAGATGAGAATTCGAAGAAGAACCATAGATTTTGGCTCTTGTGTATGATGCTCATTTTTATATCAGGTATGAGCTATGGCCTTGGAGGAGACAAATTCCAGTATATGCTGGAGTTTGAAAGCTATCCAAGGGATTTTGGTCAACTCCGTCAGCAAATCGTCTTGGGCTTTATTCTTAGAAGCCAGATGCCTGGATGGGTGATAATGAATATGCTATGTAAAACAATCTTTGATTCGTTCTATGCAGTTCAGTTTGTAGAGGCAATATGTATCAACGTCAGTATCTGCTGTTTCGTTAGGAATTATACGAAGCATTATTTCCTGTTCCTGATTATATATTTTGTTTCGTTCACATATTTCATGTTCAATACAGACGTTATGCGTGAAGCAATGTCTATGTCGTTCATGTTATTTGCGTTTACTGCATATCTGAAAGGACAGAAGGTAAGATTCTATCTGCTGATATTAGCGGCTTTGATGTTCCATTTCACTGCTATTGTTGCATTGTTGTTCCCATTTGTCAGAATTAAGTATAGTCACTATATGTTTTATGTGGCATTCGGAACTGCTTTCGCTTTGTGGATTGGAAGTGATATATTGATAACGCATGTATTGTCCAGACTTGGTGGAACGGGAAACTTGATTAATAAGATATTCATGTATTCCATTCAGGCAAGTACTATATTTGGTTTCCTTCGAAGTGCGATTTCATATATAGTATTCCCGTTTATAACAATGTACTATTCCATAAAGTGGGAAGAGGACGAGGAACTTGCAGAAAAGAAGAGAAAGTTCTATTCATTTCAGATTCCATTAGCAATAGTTGCATCTGCCTTTGTAGGTCTGACTCGAGTTCAAAACTCCGCTCATATTATCTATCTGGTAATGTTGACCGATTTCGTGTATCTTCTTTTCAGGAAAAAAAGAGATCACCAAGGTTTGCGATTTTTTAATACTATCGGAATCTTTGTCTTTTTCATTTGGCAGTATTCATCTTACTGGCCTAAGACTGGAATGTATTATTTCCAGCTATGGTTCCCATATACCACTGGTCTTGACGAGTACAGGGATGTGGAGTTTAGGGAAATGGGGCATAATGAAGTCTTGAATCCTGATAAGGATGATAAGAGTCGAAGAGATGTAAATTTCTAATGAACATAAATATTAAGCATTTTTTACGAAGTAATAATTCAAGGACTGAACGCATAAGGAAAAACGTTGCGGCTTCATTCGTTATTAAGGGATGGGCGGGAGTTGTCCAGCTTCTACTCGTTCCTGTGACACTTCTTTGTCTTGGAGTCTATAATAACGGACTTTGGATGATCGTAGTGTCATTATTGCTATGGATTGACAATATGGATCTTGGCATGGGCAATGGCTTACGAAATAAGGTCGCTGAGTATATGGCAAAAAATGAGATTGAAAAGACTCGTTGCTGCATATCTACAGCTTTTTTCTCTATCCTCATTCTCATGTTCGCCATTGCTATTGTCATCTCTGTGATAATATGTTTTGTGGATATAAATACACTTCTGAATATTGATACACATTATTG
The DNA here is from genome assembly GCA_002317355.1 of Prevotellaceae bacterium UBA1710. GTDB lineage: Bacteria > Bacteroidota > Bacteroidia > Bacteroidales > Bacteroidaceae > Prevotella. The sequence continues at coordinate 72,555 of DCJC01000017.1, forward strand.
TCGGGAGTTCAAGGATATTCTTGTTCTTTCGTTCTTTGTCACTTGTATGACTTTTGTCTTCAAGCTCTCAGGAAATGTGTATCTTGCATTACAGTTGCCTGCGATAAATAATGCCATTGTGGTGACAGGACAGACTGCAGTGTTGTTTGGGATGTATTTATTGTGGCTTTTGGGAATATCGAGCCTTTGGGTAGTAGCAATAGTTTATACGGTAGTGCCATTATTGACAAATATTATTGCGTTCTATATAACATTCTGGCATAAATATCCTCATCTTAAGCCCTCGTTACAAGGTTTCAGAAAATATGAGGTCGGTGATATATTGAAATTGGGCAGTAAGTTTTTCTTGTTGCAGGTATCAAGTATTGTCATATTCATGTCAACGAATCTTATTATTTCAGCTCTTTACACTCCTGAGCATGTAACTCCTTATCAGGTGGCATATCGTCTGTTTACTTTCTTGTTGTCATTGTTTATGGTTGTACTTACACCATTCTGGTCTTCAACTACAGATGCCTACAACCGTCATGACTATGAATGGATTATCCAGTCGCAGAAACGATTGCTCAAATTGTTATACTTGATAGGTATATGTCTTGTTGTCGTTGTACTTCTGAGTAACTATATTTATTCTGTATGGGTAGGCGATAAGGTTGAAGTCCCAATGTCTTTGTCGGTATGTATGGCAATATATACTTATGAGTTGATATTCAGCCAGACATATTCATACTTCCTTAATGGAATTGGAGCATTGAGAATCCAGCTGTGGTTTACGATATTTGCTGCTGTTGTTGTTGTCCCATTGGCTGTTTTCATGGGAAAAACGTTGGGACTTGATGGAATTTGCATCGCACTTATCATCGTCAATCTCCCGGGTGCAATAGCGAATAAGTACAAATTCGACAAGGTTTTTAGAAGTAAAATGTAGCTCATATGGATGAAAAAGTCAACATAGCCATATTGATGGCAACATACAATAGTGACAGGTATATCATTCAGCAACTGGACTCTATATTGCAGCAGACATATACCCGATGGCATCTGTATATTCATGATGATGGTTCTGCTGACAAGACTCTGCAGATATTGTCACAATATGCTGAGGCCAATCCCGAAAGGATTACCATACTCGATTATCCGAGTCAGGGAAATGCCTATGCCAATTTCATGAGTCTGCTGTCGAGAGTGGATGCTCCGCTCTATATGTTTACCGATCATGATGATGTGTGGCATACGGATAAGGTAGCCAAGAGCCATGAGGCCTACGAACGCCAGAAGGCGTTGACTCCCGATAAGCCTGTGATAGTCCATACCGACCTCTGTGTGGTTGATGAAGACTTGAATGTCATCAATCCTTCATTCTGGAAGATGGCGGGCATCCATCCTGAGATGTTCAGGAGGCAGGGAAGTCGTATCTCCAATATTGTAACGGGCTGTACGATGCTTTTCGACAGCCAGGCCCGACTTTCAGCCCTCAACAGAGCGCCATACGGTTCACCTTTGCATGATGAGTGGATAACCGTGTGTGCCTGCTCTGATGGTGGGGTAGTGGTTCCTGTCCATGAGTCATTGATTGACTACCGTCAGCATGGCGACAATACGCTTGGAGCTGAGGCTTGCTGCAATACGAAGACAGGTTCGTTCTATGTCTCACATGTGTTTTCGCTTCTGAAGGAAAACATTGAGAACTACAAGACATTAAGAAGTGCAGGCTATGGTTCTTATATGAAGTATATCTTCAATAAGGTCCGTAATTTCATTTACTATCACATAAAATACTAAGTGCATGAGTCCAAGAATATTAGCAATGTATCTTCCTCAGTATCATCAGATTCCCGAGAACGATGCTTTCTGGGGAGAAGGTTTTACTGATTGGGTTACGGTGAAGGATGCCCAGCCTCTGTTTGAGGGGCATAACCAGCCGAGAATCCCCGTTGACGGCAATTACTATGACCTTTCGCTGAAGGAGAGTATTGTGCGTCAGGCACAACTTGCAAATGAACATGGAGTATATGGATTTGGTATCTATCATTATTGGTTCAATGACGAGAAGAATCTGCTGACCAGACCTGCGGAGATAATCCTTGAGAACAAGGACATTGACACGCATTATTTCTTTGCATGGGATAATATCAGTTGGAAGCGAAGCTGGAGTAATGTCTCGGGCAACGACTGGTCGCCTGCTGCCGATAAGGGCAATTCCTCTGCCACTTCTGAGCATGCCGGTTCGGGTATGCTGATAGAATACCGCTTGGGAAGCCAGGAGTCATGGAAGAAGCATTTCGACTGGCTGCTGCCTCATTTCCGCGATGACAGGTATATCAAGGTGGATGGCAAGCCTATGTTCGTGATCTACCATTGCTCAAGGGAAATCATTGAGATGTGCCGCTATTTCGACTCATTGGCTGTGGAAAGCGGATTCTCAGGCATCTACATCGTTTACCGTAAAGGCGTGAATCCGAATATCACCAAGGGACAGAATGTATTCCTCTATGAGCCAAGTGCCTCTTCATGGGATCTCCTGCCAAATAAGATATATCGTCGTGTGTTGAAGCAGCTGGGCATCAAGTATGGCCCTAAGTTCTTCCAATATGATAAGGTGTGGAAGAAACTGCTCAAGACCATGTCTGCTCATCCTGAACCAGCATTCATTCCAAGTGCCTTTGTGGGTTATGACGACACTCCTCGCCGTGGCAAGTATGGAACGATCATCAAGGGGCAGACACCTGAGAAGTTCGCCCTATATCTCAATGAACTCGTCCGCTTGGTAGGCTCTCAGAATAAGCCGTATATATTGCTTACGGCTTGGAATGAATGGAGTGAAGGTGCATACCTTGAGCCTGATAGTAAGGATTCATACGAATATCTAAAAGCTGTAAAGAATGCGACTCGCAATTGATTGCCGTCTGATAGGCGAAACAGGGATAGGAACATTCATCGATAATGTTCTGGGCAATATCGTTCAGCATACAGGAAACGTGTATGTGCTGATAGGCAATGCCGGTAAGCTTGAGAGGTACAGGGCATTGGACAACTGCGTCCTTGTGGATTGCGCTCTTCGCAGTTTTACTCCTGCCGAACTGCTCCGTTTTCCTGTTGGTGAGGTCAATAAGTGTGATGCCTTCTACACGCCTAACTTCAATATTCCGATGGGAATTAAGGTGCCGATATTCTCTACCATTCACGATATCCTTTTCTTTGAGACGGAGAACTTCGGGTCGTTCATTCATCGTCTTGCGCTGAAATGGTATGTGAAGCGTGCGCTACGTATCTCAAGCAAGGTGTTTACCGTTTCGCAGTTTTCTAAGGAGAGGATAAAGGCATATTTCAATTCGTCTGCCGATATAGAGGTGGTGAATAATGGTATCAGTGCGAATCTTAGGAAGTATCGTGCAGAGAATGAGTATGATGGCAAGAAAGAGGGCATCGTCTTTCTTGGTAGTATAAAGAAGCATAAGGGGCTTCATGTTCTTCTTGAAGCATATTCCAAATTGAGAGCAGAGAAGGGTATGGAATGTCCTTCACTCACGGTTATCGGGCATGTGGATTTTCGCACAAAGGACGAAGAAATACTGAATGTCATCAAGAACAATAAGGATAGCGTTAATTTCCTTGGTGCTGTTGACGATCGTACTCTTTACGATGTGCTGTCTCGTTCTTCTGTCCTTGTCTCACCATCTTTCTACGAAGGCTTTGGCATCCCACCGCTCGAAGCCATGTATCTTGGCACTCCTGCCATCATCTCTGATATCCCAGTTTACAAGGAGGTTTATCGCGATTTGCCTGTCACTTATTTCAAAGCGGGTGATGCTGACGATCTCTATGTCAAACTCAAGCAATTCACTTGCCATCAATTAGCTATCAGTAATCGCATCGACCAGATGTATAACTATGCTGATACTGCAGCCAGAATATTGAAGCTCTTGGTGTGAGGTGTTGGCAAGGAATTGTAGAGGAAATCCCTTCGCTCATCTGAAGGAGTTGAGTGACTTGATTTTCTATTTAAAGGATACGACCCGTGGTTGCACTTTGGCTTGCACGTTTCAAATATCTGAATGCAAAGGTACTAAAATTCTCAATTCCTTCCGAGAAATTAGTGCTTTTTCACAATATTATGAAAAATGTACACGAACAAATGGGAATCCTTTCCTGTTCACTTAGAAGGTACTTCCTATATTCCTCAGTTACAGAATTGAGGGTATATCGTTGTTTTATGTTAGTGTAATAGTTGGTGTAATAGTTAGTGTAAAACACTTTTTTTACAATGAGAGCATTACACTAATTTTTTGTTTCTTAGAAACGGAAAAATCGAACAATTCTTCCGTTGGAAAACTGGTGATATACACTAAAAACTCCCATTATTCGCCTATTATGAAAATTGGAGTTACATTGGAATCATATAGGAACTACATAGGAGGTAGATAGGAGGTGTGTTTTTTGTACGGAAAAATCGAACAATAAAGCCCCCTCTCCAGCCCTCCCTCGGGAGAACTGGGGAGGGGCTGACTTAATGCATCACGTTTTTGTATATCTCCAGACACTTATCTATCATCACTTCCTTGCGGAAAAGTGCATTGAAACGTTTTTCGGCTCCTTGAGAAAGCTCTTGATAGAGGGCATTGTTCTCAAGAATTGACTTGAAAGCATCGCTAAGAGCCTTGGAATTGTATATTTCCACCGTAATACCTGACTCATTATGAGCATTTACCCATGCCACACCAGAACCAGGTATTCTTGTTGAAACTACAGGTTTTCCACATGACATAGCTTCTATCTGCACAATGGCAAATGCCTCTGTCTTCATTGTTGAACTGAGACAATAGAGGTCTGTGGCGTGATAGTAGTTTGGAAGGTCTTCATCACTTACTCTTCCGAGTAATTTTACCTTATCGCTAAGGTTGCTTGCTTCAATCTGGGCTTGTAGCTTTTCCTTGAGTGGACCAGCACCTCCAATCAGGACTATATAATCATCTCCGAGGTTCTTAGCTGCATCGATAAGGTATTCGTAGCCTTTGTATCCTACAAGTCTTCCGAGCGAGAAGATGATTTTCTTGCCGGCATACTGGTTGCGAAGTTTATCCGTAGCATCTTTGTTGTATGGCACATCCTCGATGCCGATCGGGAGATATGTGCATTTCTCCTGAACGGATGCGAGGTCGGGTGATTCCTTTATATAGACAGGTGTTGTGCCTACAATCCTGCAAGCTCTCTTAATGAGCCAGTTTTGTAGTGGACGATATAATTTCAGCAGTTGAGCCTGCTTGAGGATATCACTATGCCAATGGAGTACGACCTTTCCCTTGTAGCCAGACATATAGAGCGCAAGTGCAGCCATTGGGTCTGGATGATGGATATGGATAATGTCATAGGCGTTGCATCTACGCTTCAGTTCCTTAATTATTGCAGGTGAAAGCATAGTTGCAAACATCTTTATTTTAGTAGGACATATAATGACCTTATTTCTTGGAGAAAGCTCTTTTATGATTAGTTGCTTGACGGTCGTGTCATTGTTGGCACACAGCATATCGCATTCAATACCACGTGCGGCAAAACCATTTGTCAAGTCATACATAACCTTCTCAACTCCTCCCAGAATAGGGTAGAATTTACCAATTTGTAATATTTTCATTTGGTTTGTCTATTATTCATGCAAAGATAGTTAAAAAAGTTGGTATTTAGGTAGAAATGGGTAAAAAATCACCGCAATACTATCAAAAATCATAAACTCTGCAATAATTTCCGTGTTGTAGCGTTTTAATAATTATTAAAAAAAAGTAAAAACATGATAGAACAATATATAGTCATTATACCATTTTTCATAGGAATCATTCTATCCTTTATTATCCTGACGAGAATGAAACTTTTCAGTTCAAGTGGAAAGTTCTTCCGTAGTGTGGATGATGTGGATCTAGGAAATGGTTGTGCACTTGTTGAGATTGGTGGTATCGCCATTTTCCCAATCTTGCTGACTTGCCTATGTGCCTCTCTTGGACTTCCTAAGTGGCTTGGCTATGATGCTTCTTCTGCTATGGAAGTTGAGAAATCAGGATTGCGAATCATGCAGGTAATCTCAGGATGTGCTTTGCTTTACATAGTGGGATTGAAGAATGACATCCACGGTACGGCAATAAAGGTTAAGCTTCTAGCGATGTTTCTCGCGGCTTGTCTGTTCCCTTTGTCTCATCTTTGGATTATGGATCTTCAGGGACTGTTTGGCATTCATGAGCTCCCTGCATGGATTGGTATGTCTCTCACCGTAGGACTGATAATGTATGTCACGGAGGCTATCGTGATTCTTGATGATATTGATGGAATAGGAGTGGGATTTGTGTCAATAATAGGTTCTATCTTCCTTGGTTTCTGCCTTGCTTTCAACTTTACCCTTGGCGCTTTGGTTTCTTCTGCGTTGCTTGGAGTTGCAATTCCTTATTCCTTGCTCAAGCTTTTCTTCAAAGGCTGGAAGAAGACACTTGTTGGTAATGCGGGGTCCTATGCTCTCGGATATTTTGTGAGTTATCTCACACTCTCACTCATTCAACAGAGTGGTCAATTCATGCCTGAAGGTATGTTGATGATTGTGGTTGGTATCACGTTGATTCCGTTTGTTGACGTTATCCGAATCCTTCGTAACCGTGTCAGGGAAGGCCGTGCTATGCTCACACCAGACCGTAACCAGATGCAGCACAGACTTATCCGTACAGGCCTCAGACCTTCATTTACTCCTGTCTGCATTATTCTTATCGTTATCTTATTCGCCTTTATCAATACGTTCTGGGTTCTTGCAAGTTATAATCTCACCATACTTGTCATGATTGACCTTGCTCTTTGGTCAGGTCTTCAGTTTGGTATAGGATATGCCATTCAGAAGCATGAGGATAAGATGGACTTCCATAAGTGGAATATGGCTTATGGTCGTGAGGCTTGGACAGCTAGTGTTCCAGTTGAGGTAATCAAGCGTAAACAGCAGGTATTCGGTACTTTAGGACTTCCAAAGGATGTGATTCTTGGTGAAGAGACGGACTTCATTCCTGATGGCATGAATTCCTTTGAGCGTAATACAAAGCGTTTGTTTGATATGATCACTTCAGGTATTATGCTCATCATTACATCGCCATTATTCCTGCTTTCCTATGTGCTTATCAAGATGGATGATGGTGGTCCTGCTATCTATCGTCAAGAGCGTCTTGGCAGATTTGGTCGTCCATTCTATATCTATAAGTTCCGTTCTATGCGATTGGATGCAGAAAAGTTCGGTCCTGCTCTCAGTCATGCAGGTGGAGATGACGACCCACGTCTTACAAAGGTAGGAAAGTTCTTGCGTGCGCATCATCTTGACGAGCTTCCACAGCTATGGAATGTGTTCTGTGGTGATATGGCATTCATTGGATATCGTCCAGAGCGTAAGTTCTTCATCGATCAGATTATGGAGCATGATCCACGTTATTCGTTTTTGTATCAGATTCGTCCGGGCGTAACAAGCTATGCCACTCTCTATAATGGCTATACGGACACTATGGAGAAGATGCTTCGTCGTCTTAACTATGACCTGTATTACCTTGAGCATCGCTCTTTCTGGTTTGACATCAAGACCCTTTGGCTCACATTTGTCAGCATTGTTTTCGGAAAGAAATTTTAAACTCTAGAGTGTATTCCTGTGGTTTTGCATTGCTTGATGTGCCATCTCGTGGGTTTCTGCAAGTAGGGGATATTTATGAAATGGGATTATCTTGACAGAAACGGAATTATGTCTTTCTTTTAATGAGATACATCGGGTGATGAGGTCTGCATTAAGAGATGTTTCTGATGGTTGTTTGTCATAATTCTGTAGAATATAAGCAACGTTGGTTATGAATACGATATTAGAAGCCTCAGGAACAACTTCCATAGCGTGAATCATGACGGAGAGTATCATTCGGAACTCAGTTGTGTGATCATCAGAGATAGTGTATGTTTCGATGGTTTCGTTATTGAGTTGCATGATGTAAGTGCCTCCACTACAACGTTCTTCATGTCCATAGTCACATGAACCACCAATCCAAACATAGTAGGTATCTGGATTCATTCTTAATGTCAGAGGCTTCTGCTCCTTTTGTCGCTTCATTATATTTGTATCGTTTCTCCGCATGAAAGGTATTCTATCTGATTACCCATGATAGTCTTTAGTTTATCGTATTGTTCCAAACCTGTACAATGCATCGTGAAGAATTTGCAATCTTTATATGCTTGTAGTTCTTGGGCAAGTTCTGCAATAAACTTATTTTCATCAGTCACATTAAGACCGCTTTTTACTAAATGCATGCCTGCTAGCACATGTGTTGGCATTTTTCCTGTTACTTCTTCTGCTTTTCTGATAATGTTTATAATGCCATTATGAGCACATCCTGCAAAGAGAATGATATTGCCGTTTTCCTCAATGATGAGGTTTTGCTCATGTGTGAATATGTCATTCTGTATCTCGCTAGGTCCAAAGAGAAGTCTGTTTCCGTGAGGACAACAACAATTCCCCATAACATCTGCAAAAAGAACCATGTTATCTGATAGTTTCTCTAAGGAATCACACTCAATAAGTCGGTTGTTTCCTTTAAGTTCTTTTTCTAAGCCGATGTATACAAATCCATTGTCTCTGAGAGAGTAATGTGGCTGAAAAGCGTCTTTGTGAAGATAGACTTTCGCTTTGTTGTTTAGCTCTAGGAAAGCACGAAGTCCTCCACCATGATCGTAATGCCCATGTGATATAATTGCGGTATCAACATTGCTGATACTTAGACCTAATCGCTCGGCATTTTCGGTAAACAGACGTCGTTGTCCCATGTCGAATAGCACATTCAGCCCGTTATCCAACTGAACATAAAGACTAAGTCCATGTTCAACAGGAAGTCCAATTGTACTAGTGTTTTCTATGATGGATGTAATCTTCATGTGAATGTGTTTATTTGGTAATAGTCGTAAGCATTTTCTCTATGAGCGGCACATAGTAGTTTTTCACTTCATCAGAAGTTGGGGTATGGGCACCCGGAAAATGGAATGCATTCTTGTAATACTCAAGAAAAAGTGGTTCGAAGTGAGCCAAAGTGTCTTGTTCACCAAATATTCCCCATATCTTTTCTTGCCAATGGCTATCGATGTTCTTGAATTGCTTTTGCTCAATCTCCTCAAATTCCTTTATAAGTTGCTCGTCTATCTCAAAATCCTGATTACCATTAACTCTAAAACTCTTATATTGATGCTTTCCGATACGTTCCTTAAGGAATTCTGTCATCTTGAAATAAGGATTTCCGAGTAGGGCAGGGATACCAAGTGAAGGTGCAAGTATCTGTGCGTAGAAAGAGCCACAACTATTACCTACAAGGATATCTGGCTTTTCCTTGATGCAGATTTCACGTATGTATTCCAAGGCTTCATTTGGGTGAAGTGGTAGGTCGGGAGTGATGACTCTTGCCTTTTCAGCAAAAGCTTCTCTTAATGCTTGAGCTGGAACACAACTTCCACTCGCAAAGAATCCATGAAGAAATAATATTGTCTGCATATTGATACATTAATTACAAATTACAAGTTACCAATTATCTATATTGTTGTTGCCCATAATACAAATTTGATCTTAGGGTAAATAAAAGGTAACTATGTGATTTGTAATTATTAATTGGTAATCAATAAGTTACTTCATAAACACAAAGTAAACTGCTGCAACGAGGCAGAGGAATGCTGCAAAGTGATTCCAATGGAGAGACTGCCCTGAGAACATCACCTGTGCGATGATGGCGAAGATGATAAGACTTGTTACCTCCTGAATCACCTTCAGCTGTACTAATGTGAAAGGGCCACCGTTGTCTATGAATCCGATACGGTTGGCTGGTACCTGACAGCAGTACTCGAAGAAGGCAATACCCCATGAGAAGGCTATCGTGGCAATCAAAGGCCAGTTGGATGATACGCCTGTTTGCTGTAATTTAAGATGCCCGTACCAGGCAAATGTCATGAAGACATTACTTAGTACGAGCAGAAGAATTGTATAAATTGCGTTCATTTCTTATTTTTACTTTCCTGAAAGCTGTGCATGCATATTAGCTGCAGCACGACGGCCATCACCCATAGCAAGGATTACGGTAGCACCTCCACGTACAATGTCACCACCAGCGTAGATGCTTGGACGTGATGACTGCATTGTGTCGCTTACTGCAATAGTGTTCTTGCGACCGAGCTCAAGTCCTTCGATTGACTTAGGTACGAGTGGGTTTGGACTTACACCTACAGCAACTACAACCTGATCAACGTCGATTGTGACGCGCTTGCCTGTATCAACTGGTGAACGACGTCCTGACTCATCAGGCTCACCGAGCTCCATAACAGCGAGTACAGCCTGCTTAACAGCACCCTTCTCGTCACCGAGATACTCAACTGGATTGTGGAGAGTCATGAATGTGATACCCTCTTCCTTAGCGTGCTTAACCTCCTCTGCACGAGCTGGGAGCTCTGCATCAGAACGACGATAAGCCAATGTTACGTTAGCACCAAGACGCTTTGCTGTACGGCAAGAGTCCATAGCTGTGTTACCACCACCTACTACAAGTACGTTCTTTCCGAGGTTCATAGGTGTATCTGTCTTAGGATTAGCAGCATCCATAAGGTTCACACGTGTGAGGTACTCGTTAGAAGACATGATGTTGATGAGGTTCTCACCCTGGATGTTCATGAAGTTTGGAAGACCTGCACCAGATGCAACGAAGATACCCTTGAAGCCCTGTGCCTCGAGTTCGTCAACAGAAATAGACTTACCTACGATAACGTCTGTCTGGAAGTGAACACCCATCTTACGGAGGTTCTCGATCTCAACGTCAACGATAGCATTAGGAAGACGGAACTCAGGAATACCATATTTCAATACGCCACCAATCTCATGGAGTGCCTCGAATACGTAAACATCGTAACCCTTCTTTACCATATCGCCAGCGAATGAGAGTCCTGCAGGACCTGAACCAACTACAGCAACCTTGATTCCATTAGCTGGAGCGAGATCTGGGAGTGAGATATTACCACTCTGACGCTCATAGTCAGCTGCGAAACGCTCGAGATAGCCGATAGCAACAGCTGGCTCGTTCATCTTGAGATGGATACACTTAGACTCACACTGCTTCTCCTGTGGACATACACGACCACAAACTGCAGGGAGGGCAGATGTGTTCTTAAGAACCTTAGCAGCTGCAAGGAACTGTCCGCGCTCAATATTCTTGATGAATGAAGGGATGTTGATGTTTACAGGACAACCCTCAACACAAGCAGGCTTTGGACAGTCAAGACAACGCTTAGCCTCTGTGAGTGCCATTTCCTTTGTCAATCCCTTGTTTACTTCCTCAAGACGAGTAGTTGCACGATATTCCGGATCAAGCTCAGGCATCTTAACGCGCTCGATAGCTGTACGCTCCTTTGGTTTCATGCTCTTGCGGAGAGCCTCACGCCATTCTGCATTACGATCTGTGAGGATATCGATAGTGTCATTTGTTGGATCATCATCCATAACTACATCTGTAGTCTCTTTGATGCCACCCTCAACATCTGCATAGCAATGCTCTTCGTAGTGCTCGAGTTCTTCCTTCTCTGCATCCTTGAAGGTACCCATACGCTTGAACATCTCATCCCAATCAACGAGTGCGCCATCGAACTCAGGACCATCGATACAAACGAACTTAGTCTTTCCACCGATTGAGAGACGACATGCACCACACATACCTGTACCGTCAACCATGATCGTGTTAAGGCTGACATCGGTAGAGATACCGTACTTCTGAGTCATGAGGCAAGAGAACTTCATCATGATAGGAGGACCGATAGCGAATGCCTTGTCGATATGCTCCTGCTGACAGAACTTCTCGATACCTACTGTTACAACGCCCTGTTCGCCCTTTGAACCATCGTCAGTCATAATGATTACCTCATCAGAAGACTCACGAATCTCATCTTCCATGATAACGAGGTCAGCTGTACGACCAGCGATAACAGAGAGCACACGGTTGCCAGCAGCCTTAAGACCACGGATGATAGGAAGCATAGGAGCAGCTCCAAGACCACCACAAGCACAGATTACTGTACCGAAGTTCTCAATATGTGTAGGATTGCCGAGAGGACCTACGAGGTCTTCAATCTCTTCGCCTTCCTTCTTCTCGCAAAGCTTTTTAGAAGAAAGACCAACAATCTGAATTACGAGTGTGATAGAGCCACGCTGGATATCAGCGTCAGCGATAGTGAGAGGCATACGCTCTGAGTGTTTGTCAACACGCACGATAACGAAGTTACCTGGCTTGCGGCTCTTTGCAATAAGTGGAGCCTCAATCTCAAGGCAGAAAACCTTCTCAGAGAATTGCTTCTTTGAAATAATTTTAAAAGCCATAATATTTTTGTTTAGGTTTAGTTTGGTTACTAATTAAATTACAAAGTACAAGTTACAAATTGCAAACACCCTTGGTGGGTAATTCGTAATTTGTAACTTGTAATTGTGTAGTCTTACTTAATGATATCGCAACCCATGTAAGGAACGAGTACCTTTGGTACACGGATGCCATCCTCTGTCTGGAAGTTCTCGAGGATAGATGCAACGATACGTGGGAGAGCGAGAGCAGAACCGTTGAGTGTGTGGCAGAGCTCTGTCTTCTTTGTCTCAGCGTTACGGAAACGGCACTTCAAGCGGTTTGCCTGATATGTATCGAAGTTAGATACTGAAGATACCTCCAACCAACGCTTCTGAGCCTCTGAGTAAACCTCGAAGTCGTAGCAGATTGCTGATGTGAATGAAGCATCACCACCACAGAGACGAAGAATACGATATGGGAGCTCGAGCTTCTGAAGGAGTCCCTCAACATGTGCGAGCATCTCCTTGTGTGACTCTGCACTATGCTCTGGCTTGTCGATACGAACGATCTCAATCTTAGAGAACTCGTGCAAACGGTTAAGACCACGAACGTCCTTACCATAAGAACCAGCCTCACGACGGAAACACTGGGTGTATGCGCAGTTCTTGATAGGGAGATCCTTCTCGTCGAGGATTACATCACGATAGATGTTAGTTACAGGAACCTCAGCTGTTGGGATAAGGTAGAGGTCATCAATCTCACAATGATACATCTGACCTTCCTTATCAGGAAGCTGACCTGTGCCATAACCTGAAGCAGCGTTAACAACTGTTGGAGGCATGATCTCTGTGTAGCCAGAAGCACGAGCCTCGTCGAGGAAGAAATTGATGAGGGCACGCTGCAAACGAGCGCCAAGACCTACATAAACTGGGAAACCAGCACCTGTGATCTTAACACCGAGGTCGAAGTCGATAAGGTTGTACTTCTTAGCGAGCTCCCAGTGAGGAAGCTTTGCTGTCTCAACAACAGGATTTGCATCCCAGTTGCCTACAGTATCCTTACCTACTACACACTCCTTGAGGTTTGACTTGACAACCCAGTTGTCCTCAGCGCAGTTACCTTCTGGTACCTCGTCGTAAGGAATGTTAGGAATCTGGCAGAGTAGGGTAGTGAGCTCCTTCTCTGCAGCCTCCATTTCTGACTGCATAGAAGTTGATTCCTCCTTGAGAGCTGCTACAGCCTTCTTAGCCTCTTCAGCCTCATCCTTCTTGCCTTCCTTCATAAGACGGCCGATGTTGCCAGCAGCCTTCTTCTGCTCTGCGAGAAGACTATCCATCTTCTGCTGAGCCTCACGACGCTTCTTGTCAACAGCCATTACGTTGTCGATTGCCTCGCGAGCACCTTTGAAATTCTTCTTCTCAAGACCTGCGATTACGCGTTCGGTCTCTTCAGTTATAAGCTTCAGTGTAAGCATTTTTCTATTTTATTGTTTTTTGATTTGTTACTTTTGTCGTTTACTATTATATTAATAAGGTGCAAAAGTAATGATTTTTTTTCAGAATCAAGAATTTTTATCTGAAAAAATTATACGAGATAGTCCATTTCAAGTGGTTTTAGTGCACCTCTTGCTATCATTTCATACATTTCGCCAAGTCCGGCAAAGCGCTGAACGCTATTGAGAGCAGCATGACGAAGTGAAAGCGACTCATCTTTCAAGGCTACTACAGCTTGATCTATGAACTCGTTGATGTCGCGCTCATTTGGTGCCATTTCGCGTGAGAAAAGGCGTGAAAGGATGTTGAAACCTACAAGTCGAGGTAATGCTGCTTGTTCTGCAAGCAACTGAAAAGCCATGTCACTTGCGTAAGGTACGAACTGCAACAAGTTCATAACCAACAACTCTGCAATCTCCTGAGAACGAAGCTGTTCGATCCAAATCGTTGCGATGTCACTCTCAAACTTATCTGCTGGCATTATGAGTGTTGCGAGTATCTTACACTCACGGATATCTTCTTTCCATAAGGCAATGGCAAGATCGTAATCCTTACCGTATGGCTCTGCCATGTCCTTGAGATGCAGTAGGTTAGCACCCCAGTTGAGGTGATATTCCAATCCCTTGTCACGAAGCGATTGAGCCGTAACACCATTCATCAAAAGTCTGAACGACTGCTTTATTTTCTTGAGATTCTCTTCTGTTGTCATTTTTATTTCTGTTAGTTTCTGTTAGTGTTATTGCCGAAGAATAACCAAATTCCCTTCGCCATGCTTAGGGGGTAAACTCAGTGAACCTCTGCTATTTCTCTGCTATAGAATGGGAGCTTCACTGAGTTTACCCCCTATTCATAGCGGAAGCATTACGAAGCTGTAGCGAGAGTATATTATTCCTTTGAGAATTCCGAATACTCCTTGCTATATCTCAGCATCTGTTCTTCGAGTGATTCTTCGTATGATACAGTTACATCAGATACAGAGCCATTTGCTTCTATCAATGTAAGGCGTGGGTTGAGGAATCCCTTGTAAGGAGCGATGTTGAGTTTCTTGTATCTGTCAAGTATCTCATTATGAAGTTCTTGATCTATCTTCACTCCATAAGTCTCAACGATATCACGAGCGGCCTCAAAGTCTCCTTCGCTCTTAATGCGCTGAATCTCAGCAAGAAGAGTTGCAAAGAGCTGGCGTAAACGCTCATAGTCGTTGATCTTGATATAAGTCTTGGTGCCCTCTGAAGGAGTTTCCTTCTTGATGAGTTCGATAGCACCATCAGCATGAGCATAGGTCCAGTTTGCTATTATTGCACGATTACGCATGTGAGCCTCCTCGATGTTATCTCCAAGCTTAATGCGAACGTTCTGTGTGAGCATTCCATTCATTAAGTATGTGTAATACTGCGACTTATACGCTTCTGCATCTTCAAGAAGTCCAAGTTCAACAAGCTTAGGATCTGCAATGTAATAGAGGCCGAAGAGGTCTGCACGTGCTTCTTCTATAGTACTGCTGTAATTCTTTAGTGCATTAGGATCTACACCAGGAAGAAGTTGACCGCTACCATGGCCAAGACATTCGTGAAGGTCGGTGTGAAGGTCGTCACAACGATTACCATATTTTCTGACGAGAGCTATGGTTTCGCTATCAATAGCGTATTCGTCAAGGAATCCATTTCCCTTGCCCGCTTCATTGTATGCTTCTGTTATATTGCTGATAGTGACACTCTTAGAACCGTATTGAGCACGAATCCAATCTGCATTAGGGAGGTTGATACCGATAGCTGTAGAAGGGTATTCGTCACCTCCGAGCATAGCGGCACAAATTACATTGGCTGTCACACCTTTAACAACCTTCTTTCGGAATCGTGGATCAACAGGAGAATGATCTTCAAACCATTGAGCATTCTGGCAGATTGTCTGAGTGCGATGGCAAGCTTCAATATCCTTGTATTCAACTATTCCTTCCCATGAAGCCTTGATTCCGAGAGGATCTCCATAAACTTCAATAAAGCCATTGATGAAGTCGATATTGCCATCAAGTTCCTTTAGCCATTCAATAGAATATTGGTCGAAGATGCGCAAATCACCTGTCTTGTAGTATTCGATAAGCAAGCCGATAATTTTGCGTTGCTGCTCGTTTTCAGCATGTTCTGAAGCCTTGCTAAGGTTCTCTACGATATGCTCAATCGTCTTTGAATACTTACCTCCAACTCGCCAAACATCTTCACGAAGAGAACCGTCTTCGTTCTTGATAAGCGTTGAGTTAAGACCGTATGAAGGTGGCTCTGGATCGTTCTTGTCAGATAGGGTAGAGTAGTAATCTTCCACTTCCTTCTGAGATACATTCTCGTAATAGTTACAAGCAGATGTCTTGATCAAATCTTCGTTGTCTGCCTTGTTGACTCTCTTTGATAAGAAGCTGTCATCAAAGATGATACGTGTGATTTGTTTAAGTGTTTCTTCTGCTTCTGCATCTAAGGTCTTGTGTGTGATATCCTCGAAGAATGCCTGAGAAAATTCTGGCTTGAACTTCTCACAACCATAGTGATGGTAGATGCCGTTAGAGAACCAAATGCGCTTGAGATACTCAGTTAGTTTGGCAAACTCTTCTGAGTCAGCCATAGTATTCTTGTGAGTTGTGTAAATCTTCTCAAGGGTGCTACGGATAAGCAGATTGTACTTACCGAATTGGTCGAACGTGATATCTCTTCCCCAAAGTGTTGCCTCTGAGAGATAATAGATGTAAAGTTTCTGATTTAAAGACAATGCCTCGAAACCGGGAAGACGGTAACGAAGCATCTGGATATCGGCGAAGCGCTCGCCTTGATATTGAAAGTTATTATTGTTCATTGTCATGTTTGTTGTTCTTGCGTTCTTCACCTGGAGTTATGCCATAAACCTTAACATACATACGATGCATGGTCATTCGGTTACTGAAACCTGATTGAATAGCGATATCTTCAAGCGTGTCATCCTTATGTTTAGGCGATTTTATCAGCTTTCGTGCATGATAAACACGTTGCTTGTTGACAAAATCGTAGAATGTTGTTTCGAGTTCTTCCTTGAAAATCAACGATATACGAGCTGGTGAAATCCCAAGTTGCTTGGCTATTATTTCCCGTGAGAAATGTATGTCGCGATAAAGACGATTATCTTTGATAAACTTCTTTATCTCAACTGCAAGTCCCTTGTGGTCGTACACTTTCTTCACACTAAACGCTCATTTTAACCTTGCCTTCTGTGTTTACAAGGATGTTGATGTGGTATGAAGTATAAGTATCAGGTGTGCTGAGGATAGCCACGAAAGTAACTCCTTCCTCTGTCACCTTATCAATAATGATATCTGAAAGAATGCACTTGCTGATGTATTCTGCAGGAACGTGAGCCGAGAAATCATTCTTGCGATAGTCGCGATTAATGAGTTTTTTTGCTCCATCATACAAAGCAATATGCACGATATTGTCGTAATATGCATGATCTACGGTTACTCCATCGTCATTGATGCTTTGCTGGTAAACCTTGAAACTTGTAGGGTTCACCTGAACGTAGGCATGGAAACGCTTGTCTCCTGCGTTGAGTACAGAGTCACGCTTGATAAGTTCTCCCTGATTGATATGACCGACTGCCTTCTCTACTTTCTCGAATAATGCGACGAGAGATTTGTCGTTTGACTTGACAAGAGAAATCTCATCGCCATCATTGTTGGTGAAGCGAAGTACATGGTCGGAGAGCTTGTTGAGATGATACTTAGTAGGGTGTGAGCTTTCAAGGTAGAGAGTATCAGCATTGATATGGAATCTTACGGGCTCACTAAGTGAGTCGGTATAGAAAATAGTGTCACCCTTGGCACGGAGAACACAATCTCCTTCCAATTCGTCCACCCAGATTCCCTGTATCGTCTTTTTTGCCTGAAGGTCTTCGGCTGGTGTGTCGTTTTTCTCTGGTGTGTTTCCACAGCTAATCATTGTGGCTGTGATGGAAATTCCCAAGATAAAAGTCTGTATTTTTTTCATATATTGGGTGCAAATATAATAAAATAAATTAGAATGCAAAAATGTTTTCGAGAAAATTTTTCGGAAAAAAATATTTAGTTGATTTGTCTATTAAATATTTGTTTTATTCGGGAAAATTCTATATCTTTGCAACTCCAATGGTAGAACTGGCAAAACATATCGAAATTCTTCTCCTAGACAATGACTGTGTTATTGTCCCAGGCTTTGGTGGGTTCATGGCTCACCATGTTGATGCCGTTTATGACGGAGAAGAGAAATTGTTCTTGCCACCAAGTCGTACCCTTGGTTTCAATCCGCAACTACATATTAATGACTCTCTCTTGGCTCAATCGTATGTTGAGGCATACGATATCAGTTATCCGGATGCTGTAAAGCGTATTGATGCTGAGGTCTCTGAGATGCGTCAAACAATCAACAATCAGGGATATTTCGAACTTCCTGATATTGGTGTCATTCAGACAAATGAGGATGGAAACCTTGAGTTTGAACCTTGTTCTGCCGGGATTCTTACTCCAGACCTTTATGCTCTGACATCATTTGAGTTCTCTGAGATCAGTTTGTTGCCAGAGAAGCAAGAAGAAACTGTTCCTACTATTGGTATTGCAACTGTTGCTACTTCTACTCAGACAGACAATGCGGAGGTCGTAAAGCCTGTTGAAGAGCCAGAAGTTACTGAGGTAGAAGCAGAATATGAGACAGAAGAGGAAACAGAAAACGTCATCACTATTAAGGTTTCTACATTGAAGAAATTTGCTGCCGTTGCTGTTGTTCTTTGTATTATCGTTTTTGCAGCAGTTCCATTTGGCGGATTCAATATTGATGGTCTGCAGAAAAGTTCAATTGATACAGGACTTCTGACAAAGGTGATGCCAAAGTCTCAGACAACAACACCTGATGAGCTTGGTGCTATCAAGGTGATTAACAATGCTGTTGTTCGTACAGAGCGTACGGATGCAGAGAATAAGAAAATTAAGGAATCTGAAACTCAGACAACCAAGTCTGCCGAAAAGATTGCAGAGAGCAAGTCTTTCTATGTAATCGTACTTGCAAGTCGTGTAGCCAAGAGCAATGCACAGTCTTACGTTAATTCTTTGAAGAAGAAGGGCGTTAATGATGCAAGGGTTATTGAGGCAAGCAATGGCAGTAAGGTTATCTGTGGTAGATACTCATCAGAGAGTGAAGCAAGAAACGGTGCTCAGGAACTCAGGGAAATGTCATCAGAATTTAATGATGCCTGGGTGATGGAGACCAATGATTAGAAAACCCGATTCAAGTTATGAAACGAGTAAGATGTCCTAAGTGTGATAATTATATCACATTTGACGAAACAAAATACACCGACGGTCAGTCACTGGTATTCCAGTGTGACTTTTGCGGTAAGGAGTTTGGCATACGTATTGGTGTGTCAAAGTTAAGAAAGCAGCAGAAAGAAGAGAATCCTACAGCAGAGGAAACAGATGAAGGATGTGGTGCTATCATCGTGATAGAGAACGTGTTCCACTATAAGCAGGTTCTTCCTTTGAAGATGGGAGACAATATCATCGGTCGATATATGAAGGGCTCAAAGTGTAATACCCCCATTGAGACAAATGATCCTTCTATCGATATGAACCACTGCATTATTAATGTGAGTCGTGATAAGCGAGGCAAACTGAAGTATATTCTTCGTGATGGTCCAAGCTACACAGGCACATTCGTAGATAATGAGATTCTTGGCGATCGTGAGCGAAGGGTTATTGATAACGATACACTCTTTACTATCGGTGCTACATCTATAATACTTAAAACACAAGGAAACGAAAAAGAGGAGTAAAAGACCATGATATTCTATTTCTCAGCAACAGGCAATAGCAAATGGGCTGCACAGATGCTTGCAGCTAAGACATGCGACAAGGTAGTTGATATTGCAGACGCTCTCCGTGGAGAGGGTGCGTGTGAATTTGCGCTAAAGGCTGGTGAGAAAGTAGGATTTGTTTTTCCTGTTCATGGATGGCGTGTGCCAAGTATTGTGCGTGAGTTTATTTCTCGTCTTTCTCTGATACACTATCATGAAAGTACCTACACGTACGCTCTTTGTACATGTGGCGATAGTGCTGGTGAGATTATGAAGCTTCTTGCTGGACACCTAAAGGCTGTTAAACTTCATCTTAATGCCTCGTTTACCGTTATCATGCCAGAGAGCTATATCGGACTTCCTTTCATGTATCTTGATAAGCCTCAGAAAGAGCGTGATAAGTGCAGTAAGTCTGCTGCAAGAATCGAAAAATATTCAGAATGGATAAGCGAGAGCCGAGGTGGTGAGCATCTTGATAAAGGTGCTATGCCTGGTTTCTATAGCGGTTTCCTTGGTGGTTTCTTCCATAGTCACCTTGTAACCGACAAGCATTTCTCCGTTGACACAAATAAGTGTACAGGTTGCGGAAAATGTGCTAAGGTTTGTCCTGTTGGTGATATTGAATGTCAGAATGCTGGTCATCCGGAATGGATGGGTAACGGTAGATGTATGACTTGCTATGCATGTCTGCACCACTGTCCAGCTAATGCAATAAAATGGGGTTGGTTCAGTTCTGGTAAAGGACAATATGTGAAAAAGTAACGAAATACTTACACTTAGTTCTTGTTTTACTGGCAAACCATAAAAATAACCCTTAAATATTCTATGATACTCAAGAAAATATTATTATTGCCCATATTGATGATGCCTATTGTTGCGAGTGGTCAGGAAAAGATCAATCCAAACGAGGGTATCTGGCGTGATATCAATGGTGTACATGATCTTACAGAAGACTCGTTGGATATCGCAAATGTGGCACGTCCGAAACCTGGTTCTACCCGTAAAGGAAGCAACCCGGTTATATTTCTTGTAGGTAACTCTACAATGCGAACCGGTACCCGTGGCAATGGAGACAATGGCCAATGGGGATGGGGATATGCAGAGCATAAATACTACGACGAGAATAAGGTAACGGTGGAGAATCATGCTCTTGGCGGCACAAGTCCACGTACTTTCTATAAGAATCCTTCACTTTGGAAGACCACCCTTAGTGGTGTTCGTAAAGGAGATTTCGTATTCCTTGAACTTGGTCATAATGATAACGGACCTATTGACACGATAAGAGCACGTTCAAGTTATCGTCCAGGTGGTAGATTGAGCATCCTTGCCGATAGTACCATTATCTTCAATAAGATGACTCATAGCATGGATACTGTCTATACCTTTGGTGAGTACATGCGTAGATTCATTACCGAGACACGTGCCAAAGGTGCTATTCCAGTCCTCTTCACCCTTACACCTCGTAATGATAGAGAAGAAGGCTCTAATAGAATTCAACGTAAGCTCAAGGATTTTACTCCTGCAATATTTACCGTTGGTAAAGAGACGCATGTACCTGTAGTTGACCTCAATGATATCTCTGCCACAAAACTTGAGAAATTCAGTCAATGGAAGGTAGATTATCATTTCTATCTTGATAAGATTCATACTTCTGCGTATGGTGCTCGCCTCAATGCAGAATCTGCAGCTCAGGGTATAGAGAATCTTACTTATGACGAGAATGTTGATCCATACGAAAAGGCTTGTCTGGAAGAACTTAAGACATACTTATTGAAGGGAAAACTTTACAGGTCTGATTCGCTTGAAAGAAAGTTTCTTGCTCTTGAGCCAAAGAATTTCGATAAGGATGGTAACGTGATTCCTTATACAAAGACTCCAGAGGAAAAGCAGAAGAAAGTTCGAGTATTCGTATGTGGTGATTCTACTGCAAAGAATAAGGATAAGGAAGAAGATGGCATGTGGGGTTGGGGCTCTCAGGGTTACACCATCTTTGATGAGTCAAAATGCACATTTATTAATGCTGCAAGAGCTGGTCGTTCGCTCCGTACCTATCATAATGAAGGACTCTGGCATGAGGTTTATTCCGTTCTTCGTCCTGGTGACTATGTTATCATACAGTTTGGACATAATGATATAGGTCCTATTGATTCCCAAAAGGAACGTGGTGAGATAGCTACACCAAAAGACTCTTCTCATGTCTATCGTATGGAAAGTACAGGAATGTACAAGACTATCTATTCTTTTGGTTGGTATATCCGTAAGATGATTGATGATTGTAGAGAAAAAGGGGCAATTCCTGTACTACTTTCATTTACACCTCGCAATGAATGGTTTGATGGTGATGGTCAGGTTCATGGCACATTCTATCCTGTTAAACAGAAAGTTGATGGTTCATATATCGAGCGTCGCAATGATAATTATATCCCTCAGTGGTGTTATGAAATTGCTCAGGAACAAGGAGTTGATTTCGTTGATATTCATAATCTTACAGCCGATTGGTTAGATAAGAACTGTAGGACTAAAGCTCGTGCATCGTCTTATTTCAATCACGATCATACACATACCAGTCTCAAGGGTGCTCGTTTGAATGCTGCTAATCTTGCTGTTGGACTAAAGAAAGCAAAGAGTCCGTTGGCATCGTTACTCAAAAAGAAACCAGGTATATACCCTAAAACAACAGACAAGAAGTAATTATCTATAAGAAAAAAGTTTCGTAAGCATAATGTTAGCTTACGAAACTTTTTTGTTTTTACTCGTAAATGGTAGCAACAATGCTTCTTGAACCTCCATAGTCTCTGAACTCGCAAAGATATATTCCTTGCCATGTGCCAAGATTTAGGTGTCCGTTTGTTATTGGAATTGTGATGCTGACACCAAATAATGAACTCTTGGCATGTGCTGGCATATCATCTGAGCCTTCAAGAACATGGTCGTAGTATGGCTCGTTTTCTTTTACGATATGATTCATTATTTTCTCCATGTCATAGCGAACATCTGGATCTGCATTCTCGTTTATTGAAAGTGCACAGGATGTGTGTTGGACAAAGAGATTGAGTAAACCAACCTTTGGGAGTGGCTTGGGAAGATTCTCTAATATCTCGCGTGTTACGAGATGACAACCTCGTCTTTTTGCTGAGAGTCTGAATTCTGTTTGCTGTATCATGTTATTTGTTTAAATGTCCTCTTCGTATAATAGATAGTGGCTCTCGTGCATACCTGATTTCTGATATACCTTCTGAGCACGGATGTTTGTCTTGTCAACATATAATCGAACTTGCGATATGTTTTCTGCCTTAGCTGCTTCTTTTACTTTGTTATACATGGCTTTATAAACACCTTTGCCACGGTATTCAGGTTTGACATATACGCTCTGAATCCACCAATACCATTTATCCGTCCAATCGCTCCATTCCTTGGTAAGCATCAAACTTCCTATAGCTTTACCATCAGCATGGGCAATTACGTATGTGCTTTTGTTCTTGTCTTCCATGGCATGGGTTACACCACGAACTACTACATCCATATCCAGAGCCGTACCTTCTGATTCCATAGCCATATCTACTTGAAATTTAGCAATGGCTTGTATGTCTTCAGTTGTGCCGAATTTAATTGAGTAATTTTGCATATTTGCTAATCCTGCTATTTTAGTTTTATGATCACCTTGCATGGATTTCCAACTGCCATGGAATCTGATGGGATGTCTTTTACCACAACACTTCCTGCACCAATGATACTGCGATCTCCTATTGTTACGCCAGGACTAACAATTACTCCTGTACCTAACCAACAATCTTCTCCTATTTTTATTGGTGAACAACGCTCAATTGGTTTTCTGCGTTCTATGTAGTCGATAGGGTGGTTGGGAGTCACTAATTGGCAGTTGGGACCAATCTGTGTGTTCTTGCCAATGCTGATGATACCACCGTCAAGCATGGTTGCATTATAGTTGACGAACACGTTTTCGCCAAGTTTAATACCATGTCCATGATCACAATGGAATGGAGGATTAATGACTGATGATTTGGGTATTCCTGGGATTAAATCCTCGATAATTTCACGATAGCCTTCATCTTCTATAGTCATAGTTTGTAATCGCGCACAAAGTTTATGGGCTTTTGCAATGCTTGCTAATCCTTCTTCGTTTGTGAAGTCGTAGAATTCTTCATTTCGCATTTTTTCGTATTCTGTCATACTTGGAATTTTTTTAAGTCCAGAATTCTTCATTTCCTTCGTCACACATTCTACCACCACATTTTGGGCAAGTGATTTCGTCCCATATTCGTATGTCGTCACTCATACATTGAGGGCATAGTCTTCCGTATTCTGAGGAAAAACTAGGTGCTACATCAGCAATTATACCTCCTACAGTCAATGGTTGAACCGTTTTACAATGCATACACACTACCATAGAAATCTTCTGACCGAAGAATCCTCTACCTTTATAGTTGTCGCATTGATAACCACATTGACTGCATTTGTATGTTGATTTACTTGCCATGTTATTGTTTGTTGCGTATTTGTTGAAGGCAAATAGTAAAAAAGGTCGCGAGAGAATCCCCGCGACCTTTTATATGTTAGTTCTAATGAAGATTAGAGCTCCTCAGACCAGTCCATCTTTGTCTGACGAACGTAAGTCTGGTAACGGCGCTGTGCCATCTTCTGTGCCTCTGCGAAGAGTTCGTCAGCCTCTGCTGGGAATGCCTTCTTAACAGAGAGGTAACGTACCTCACCCATGAGGAAGTCCTGGAACTTATCCCACTGTGGCTCCTTAGAATCGAGTGTGAATGGGTTCTCACCCTTCTCAGCCAATTCTGGGTTGAAGCGCCAGAGGTGCCAGTAACCGCACTCAACTGCACGAGCCTCCTCAGCCTGTGAGCGACCCATACCACCCTTGATCTTAAGACCGTGGTTGATACATGGAGCGTATGCGATAACGAGTGATGGTCCGTGGTATGCCTCAGCCTCACGGAATGCCTTGAGACACTGAGCGTTGTCAGCACCCATAGCAACCTGAGCAACGTAAACGTAACCGTAAGTTGTAGCGATCATACCGAGGTCCTTCTTCTTGATACGCTTACCCTGAGCAGCGAACTGAGCGATAGCGCCGAGAGGAGTAGCCTTAGAAGCCTGACCACCTGTGTTAGAGTAAACCTCTGTATCGATAACGAATATGTTGAGGTCCTCACCAGAAGCGAGTACGTGGTCGAGACCGCCGTAACCGATATCGTAAGAAGCACCGTCACCACCGATGATCCACTGTGAACGCTTTACGAGGTAGTGGTCAAGAGTCTTGAGCTCCTTACAAACCTCACAACCCTTAGCAGCACCGTCAGCAATCATTGGCTTGAGGATCTCAGCAAGACGCTTTGTCTCGTCAGCATCCTCACGCTTCTCGATCCACTCAGCAGCAGCAGCCTTGTACTCTGCAGATGCCTTGTCAGACTCGATGATCTCCTGGAAGAGCTTAGCAACGCGCTCCTTCATCTTCTTGTTACCGATTACCATACCGAGACCGAACTCACAGAAGTCCTCGAACAATGAGTTGTCGAATGCAGGACCCTGACCCTTCTCATTTGTTGTGTATGGTGTAGATGGGATAGAAGCAGAGTAGATTGAAGAACAACCTGTTGCGTTAGCGATGATCTCACGGTCACCGAAGAGCTGAGAGATGAGCTTAACGTATGGAGTCTCACCACAACCAGAACATGCACCTGAGAACTCGAAGAGTGGAGTAGCGAACTGAGAGTTCTTTGGGTTAGCCTTGATGTCGATAAGATCCTGCTTAGAGTGTACCTTGTGTACGAGGTACTCCCAATCCTGAGCGAGCTTCTGCATATCCTCTGCGTCTGGGTTGTAAGCAACCATCTTGAGAGCCTTCTCGTTCTCACCTGTCTCCTTGTTCTTCTTGCCTGGACAAACGTCAGCACAGTTGCCGCAACCGAGACAGTCGAGTGGAGATGGAGCGATAACGAAGTTCATGCCCTTGAGAGCAGCAGGTGCCTTGATCTCCTGAGTTGGAGTGTCGATACCAGCGAGCTCAGCAGCGTCGAGTACGAATGGACGTACTGCAGCGTGAGGACATACGAATGAACACTTGTTACACTGGATACAGTTCTCAGCATCCCATACTGGTACGAATGCCTCTACACCACGCTTCTCGTAAGCTGCTGTACCATTCTGCCATGTACCGTCAACTGTGTTGTGCTTAACGAAGTCAGATACCTTGAGAAGGTCACCTGCCATAGCGTTGATAGGACGAACGAGCTCCTTAACGAATGCTGGTGCGTTGTCTTCCTTAACTGCGTCGTCAGCGAGGTTAGCCCAAGCTGGATCGATAGCGAGCTGCTTGTACTCACCACCACGATCAACAGCAGCGTAGTTCTTATCAACAACGTCCTGACCCTTCTTACCGTAAGACTTAACGATGAACTTCTTCATCTGCTCTACAGCGAGATCAACAGGGATAACCTCTGTGATACGGAAGAATGCTGACTGGAG
>DCJC01000078.1:0-55922 GCA_002317355.1 Prevotellaceae bacterium UBA1710
GAGCCTAATACCCCTCTGCAAGAAAACAGAGGGAAAAGTGCCCACATCAAGCAGCAAGCTGGGGGGAAGAACACATGCTCGTATCAACAACAAAAAACTTATTTGCTGGCAATTGCTATAGTGTCCTAATCTGAAGACATAATCTCGATAAGATGGATAAAGTAACAAAGACCGTGAGCCCGATCATTTCTTCATTGGATAATATTCACACTTATATTGATGAGGTCCTAATACTGCTAGTCAAATAGATTCTCTTTCAAGCATTAAACTGAGTGGATGTTCTATATAATTAACATAAATTATTCATCATTCACGCTTTTCCGTTACATCAATTACTGAAAATCTTACTACTTATAGTAAAGCAATTTGCCGATCGGAAAAAGTACAAAAAATCTTTGAGGATCTGTTGAAAAATGTATACTTTTGCAGTCGATTTAACAAAACCCCTAAAAATTATATAATGCAGCAAGTGGAAAATATAGGGATTCTTTAGATGATTTTTTAGCATTAATATGAGAGTTCTTATAGTTACATTTATCAGATTTAAAGATATGATATTTTTCTGAAATTTTAAATCCCCACAAAATAGCATTTGCATACCAAATTATGGGGAGATACTAATAAAGAGAAAATGTGAGTACTATATTCCTATTCCATCTACAAATAAGTTATTCACATAACAAATTGAGGGAAAAGGGTTAATACTTGAAACTTTAGTCAAATAATAATTAGGGGATTCTTTATAATCTTGATTAATTTTTCACATTCAATTGCATAACACAAAAAAAGGCTTAACCCTCAACACAGAGGATTAAGCCCAAAATGAGATAACTAAATGATTTTTTAGCAATTGGGAATTACCATAAATAGTATTCTGCAATTCAAGGACTCAGGCTAACACTTGTCAACCAATTTCCAAAAACGGAACATCATCCATCCCCATCCAAGGAATAATGCGATACAGAGCCATAACATATATCCATATTCCATAGAACCAACAGCGAACCTGTCATATGAAGGGATGTCAGCATAATAGTAAGCACCTGCTCCAAAATCAAGTTCATCAACCAAACCGAGTTGGTTAGTCATAACAAACAAGGCTGATACAATAATCGCGATGTATGTCAGATATGTTATATATCTATATTTCATATTATTCTAATGAAGGTATTGGGAATATCACACCGCTAAGCAGTACCCATACTGCAACGAATGTGAGTACGATGTTGAATATCTGTCCTACGAGATACAGCCAGAGCACCTTTCCGCCCTCCAACTGTTTCCATATCTCACGAAAATTGGTATCAAGACCAATGCTAGTGAATGCCAGGACGAATGCCCAGTTCTTGTATTGATCAAGCACTTTGTTGATTACACTAACTTCATCAGATCCAATGATTGGAAGGAAGATGAATGAAGCAGCTAACGAAGCGATGAAGAAACCTATGATGAACTTAGGGAAGCGATACCAGATTTCTGCCGCTGTTACTTTACTACCTTCCTGCTTCGTCTGGTAAACGTTGGTTGCAAAGAAGATTGCCACTGCAAAGGCTATGAATCCGATAAGGATATTTTGAATGCTCTTTACGAGGACAGCCGCTGTCTGAGCCTCACTGCCGAGAGTTGTACCAGCAACTACCACAGCACCTGTACTATCTACAGTACCACCAATCAGCGAGCCACCCATGATTGGAGTAAGACCAATCCAACTGATAATAACAGGTTCAAAGACCATCATGAGAACAGTGAAGATGATTGACACTGACACCGCCATACTCAGATCTGTCTTCTTAGCTCTTGAAGCAGCACCAACAGCAATGGCAGCAGAAGTACCACATACACTTGTTGCAGTGGAGAGAGTTATGACAAGGGGTTTGTTATCAAGTTTGAGAATCTTAGTGCCGAAATACCACATGAAGATGATCACAATAGGTGTTACAAACCATGCGATCCCCAAACCGTAGAGACCGAACTTCGCGATGTTGCTGAACAATACAGAGAAGCCCATTACAACAAGTCCAATCTTGATATAGAACTCTGTCTTCACAGCATGTTTAAGCCAATCAGGAACACCAACGGTGTTTGAAACGAGGAGTCCAACGATAAGAGCCCAGAATGCCCATTCAAGATATCTGTTGAGGGTATATTCGGCACTGATGAGACGAACCATAATAGCAAGAAGAAATAGAACCACAAAGGCAGGTATGTATTTGCGGAATGTATTTCCCTGCAGTTTGGCACCAACTGAGAAAAGTAATGTTAGGACAATGAAAGTAAGAGAGAGTTTTCCCCAGAAAGCACTTGTAAACTGGGATAGGAATGGTACAACCTTACCCTTCTCAAGTTGTTCAGGAGTAAGGGCTTCCCATATATTAAATGTTGAGAACTTTAGCGCCGAGAAATCGAACAAGCCAGTATGTACACCAACTATACCAAGCCCGATGATAATAAATCCAATCCATACGGCAAGCCAGTCTTCCTTTTTCCAAAGATCACTCCATTTGGTGCCTTCTGCTGTTACAATGTTATTTTCACTCATATATTCCAGACTTTTGAGTTTATATAATTTAATTAATTTTGGTTAATTAGATATTATCATTAAGAGCAGCCTCAATTTCTCCGCGATCAAGTCTGCCTTCCTTCTTCCACTTCATCTCACCATTCTTATATATGGCAATAGTAGGCATTGAGTGGATTTGCTGTTCCTTTATAAGTTCTACATTGTCATCAAGTTCTACACGAATAATTGATGCCCTGCCAAGATATGCCTTCTCAATCTCATTGAGAGTTGGAGCAAACTTTACGCAACCACCGCAATGGCGTGAACTAAAGTCAACAAGAACCACCTTATCTGAATTGATGAGATCGTGGAAATTCTTGCTGTCAACAATAAACTTCTTATCAGTCTTCAGTGTCTCAATTTTATAACCAGAACCTACATAGTTTACGATACCTCCAGGCAAACCGTAAACCTGAGTGAAGCCTAACTCCTTGAGTTGCTTGGCAAACACGATACCACGACCACTTTGGATTGAGTAGGTGAAGGTTGGCTTGTTCTTATCCAATTTTGCAAGAAGTTGCTTAACGGCTTCTTTATCCTTAAGATCGACGTTAATTGCATTTGGAAGACGATTTACTGCAAACTCCTCCTTTGTACGAACGTCTATAACTTGTGCATCTTTGCCTGCCTTCTGTAAGGCATCTGCAAACTCATGTACTGTAATCTGCTGTGCAAATGCAGTAAAACTAACTGCAAGAAATGTGATTAATGATAAAATCTTTCTCATACTAGTTCTCTTTTTTGTTATACGAATTAATACCTATTTTTAAGAATTCAATAAACTTGTCTATGTTCTCATCATAGCCGTATGATCCATTGAGAGGATTTCCTTCGTTGTCAACAAGAACATAAAATGGTTGGGCATTACTTCCAAACTTGTATCTCTGCAGATAGCTCCACCTGTCGCCTACTGTGCGTAGCGTTGTGGTACTACCATCAGCTTCACTAACAGAGAGTTTCTCAGGAAGAGGTTGCTTATTGTCCACATACAACTCGATAAGCACGAAGTTATTCTCGATGAGTTCACGTACCTGTGGATATGTCCAAACAGATGCTTCCATCTTTCGGCAGTTCACGCAACCAAGTCCGGTGAAGTCGAGCAACACAGGCTTGTGTGCTTCTTTAGCGAGCTTCATACCCTCCTCATAGTCTGTGGCTGTGGCCTTTATCTCATTGTCATACAATTTCCATTTCTGAGTACTCATTGGGGGAGTAAAGGCACTAATGGCCTTTACCGGAGCCCCCCATAAGCCTGGAATCATATAGCCTATGAAACATACAAGAACAATTCCCAATGCAATGCGTACCTTACTGATAGCAACTTTACCACAATGATCATAAGGAATTTTCACCAAACCAAAAAGGAACAAAGCAAGCCATGCGAAAAGAATGATCCAAATCGCGATGAAGATATCGCGTGAGAGAAAATTCCAACCGTAAGCCATATCCGCTACAGACAGGAACTTAAGAGCGAAAGCAAGTTCGATGAATCCAAGTACGATCTTGACAAGTACCATCCAACTGCCAGACTTAGGTGCCTGTTTGAGCAGTGTTGGGAACAGGGCAAAGAATGTGAATGGCAAAGCCAATGCGACAGCAAAACCGAACATTCCAACGGATGGGGCAAGCAATTCTCCAGTGGTGGCAACCTCCACAAGAAGGAATCCTACGATTGGACCTGTACAACTGAATGACACAAGTGCCAGGGTGAATGCCATGAGAAAGATGCTAAGCAATCCAGAGGTATTCTCTGCCTTGTTATCTACAGCTGAAGTCCAAGATGCTGGAAGAGTCAGGTCGAAGAGTCCAAGGAAACTAAGACCGAAGACCACAAGCAATAGGAAGAAGAACAGATTGACATAAGCATTGGTAGAGAGAGCGTTGAGTTGATTGGCACCAAACAGTATCGTAACCACCACTGCAAGAAACATATAAATAATGATGATACTCAATCCGTATATCAGGGCATCCCTTACTGCCTTATTCTTATTGCTGCTTCTCTTGAGGAAGAAACTTACTGTCATTGGTATGATTGGCCATACACAAGGAGTGAGCAAGGCAACAAGTCCCCCAAGGAATCCAAGAAGGAAAATGGTGAGTAGCGAGGAGCTCTTGCCATCGATGTTATCTGTCACAGAAGAGGATTTGTTGAGTTTGCCAAAGACTGGTGTCCAGAGATTACTCTTTATCGCAGAACTGTCAGATACACTTACCGCAGAACAATCGGCAATACCCTCTACAGAATCCTTATTCTGCTCATCTTTCGCAACTGTTTCTACCTTACCATCAAAGTTAAATTCAATACTTTGCGGAGGTAGACAACTCTCTTCGTTGCAGGCTCCGAACTGAAGATAACCTTTCAGAATATATTCGTCGGCAGTCAACTGCACACGCTGCACAAAGCGAACACTGTGCTCGAAGTATCTAACTTCCATATTGAAGTTCTCATCAAACGCCTTTATCTCGCGTCCTACGCCCTTCAACTTACCTATAAGCTTTACATTCTTGCTATCCTCAAGATTTATGGTTGCCTGTATCGGACCATCTGGCGATTGTAGCGTAGAATAAACATGCCATCCATTATCTATTCTGCCATTGAAGACAATTTCCATCTGCTTCTCGCCAACCTGCTTTGTGTCAACGAAAAAAGCAACCGGGGCTTTAATCTGAGCTATAGTTGATATAGCAATTAAAAATAATGTCAGTATATTGAATATTCTAAGCTTCATCTAAATCCAATTAATTATCTGCAGTTAATACTTTATTCTGTGTTGTCTCACTAAGTGGGATTGGCCAAATATAGTTCTTATCAGTTGGCTCAACCTTGATCTCACGGAGACTACCAGCTCTCTTCAGGAATGTCTCACCACGTCTGTGGATGTCTATAGAGCGGATGCCCTCTCCCAAGAACTCAAGTCTTCTTTCGTTGTAGATAGCATCACGAAGCGTTGTGCCTGTGAGTTTTGAATCATCAAGAGCATCTACATTCTTTGGAATAGAACGTCTGCGAACCTGTAGCAATAGTTCCTTTGCCTCTGCCTCTTTGCCTGTGTTGTAGTATGCCTCAGACAGGTTGAGCAGCACTTCTGCATATCTGAAAACAGGGATCCAGTCCGTACCAGTTGAACGGTCTGTATACTTGGCAATAGTGATTCTGTCACCTCTTACGATTGAGAGATCTGAGATTCTCACATCCTGCTGCTGTTTGTATAGAGGATTGGCTGTTACACCGTAGTTATCATCAATAGCTACATTGTTTCCTACATAATACGAACCTGCAAGCGAGTTCTTTTTCTTATCACTGTATGGGAATGAGAAGATATTCTCATTTGTGAGATAAGGTGCGATGAACACCGTTCTAAGATCAACAAGTGAGTATCCCTTTACCTTCTCACCCTCTGCGATGGCCTTGCTCCATTCCTCACGCTCAAGATAGATGCGTTGACGCAATGTGTAGGCTGCTGCTTTTGTTGCGTGGGTTATACCATTGAGTGTACCAACCTCATCACCTAAGAAGGATATGTTACTATCACTCAGGTCACTCAGAATTTGGTTGTGAACTTCCTCTATCGTGCTTGCAGCAAGATCATTCTCTAAAGTCCTCGGAGTTCCCAGACGAAGAGGTACGCTCTTGGCATTAGGGTTTAACTTGTAGGTTCTTGCATAGAGCACATTGAGATAGTAGTAACTCAAGGCTCTTAAAAACAAGGCTTCCGACTTCACTCTGTCATAATCCTCACCAATCACATTCTTGGCGTTTTCAAGATTGTTCAGGAATTCATTAACCTCACCTATTGTCTTGTACATATTATTCCATGCAGATGAAGATCCGGACACGGAAATATTCATATCGTATGAATTGAGTCCGCCGTTGTCGATAATTCTCTCAATATCCTCGCCTCTGTAGTCTGTTTCGAAGAAATATGATGGAATGCCACTTCCGAGAGTTGCGTACAATCCATCAAGATTAGCCTCTATCTTACTGTTCGAAGCGAATATAATCGAAGATGATGTATCGAGAATTGGCTCCTTTTCTAGTATATCAGAGCATGATGTAGCTGAAAGAGTAAATAATCCAGCGGTTAATATCTTTATTTTGCTTTTATATCTCATTGTTCGCGGATTTTTAATTTTAGAACTTTACATTAAGACCGAAAGTGAATGTTCTGGTCTGCTGTGGAAGATAACTATCGTCAAGACCACCACTGAGACTTGATGTTGAAGCAGAAACCTCAGGATCAAGACCAGAATAGCCTGTGAGGACAAACAGATTGGTTGCCTGTGCATAGAGACGAATACCTGAGATTTTGAGACTTCTAAGGAAAGGTAACTTCTCAAGGTTATAACCGAATGTTATGTTCTTGAGTCGGATGAAACCGCCATCCTCAACAAGGAAGTCCATAGGCATACCACCATTACCATTACTGATGTTATCGTTGTAGATTGGTTTTGCAAAGGTAGCATTGCGATGATTCTCAGTCCAGTGATCCTTATATACATCTACAAGGTTGTTACGGAAACCATATTGAGCAAGACGACCTTTTTGACCATTCCATACTTTATTGCCACCAGAGAACTGGAAATCAACTGTGAGGTCAAACTTCTTATATCTCAGATTGTTGCTCCAACCACCATAGAATGTAGGTAGTGTGTTGCCTGCAGCATATCTTTCGAGATCAGAAGTTGAGACTGGTGTTCCATCACGATGGAAGTAGATTGCATCCTTCTCTGACATAATCAGAACTTCCAGTCCCTGCTTGTCGTAGAGGATTCGTCTACCAGTTTCCACATCCACGCCACCTGAGCGGTAGAGGTATAACTGACCTATTGACTTTCCGACCTCTGTGATATTGTATGTTGTGATGATTGATTCTGCATTTCCAAGACTTGTAACCTTGTTCTTGTTTGTTGTGAGGTTAAAGGAAGTATTCCAAGTAAACTTCTTTTTGTTGATTACATTTGCAGAAACCGACAATTCAATACCGCTGTTAACCATTGATCCAACGTTGCTTGTAATACTGTTGCTAGGAATACCAAGTGAAGGGGATGTCGGAGTATTGAGAATCAAGTTTGAGCCACTGATATTGAAGTAAGAGAAATCAATATCAACTCTATTCCAAAGATTTGCGCAGAAACCGACATCAAACTTCTTGTTGGTCTCCCATTTAAGATTTGTATCTGCAACCTGTGCTCTCTGATAGCCAGGAACCTCACCATTGAATATTGTACCATATGTAGTCTTTGAAGCATAGTCGCTGATACTTGTGTTACCAACAACACCCCAACCTATTCTGAATTTCACATCATCAATATTCTTCTTTAATGAACCAAAGAACTTCTCATCACTGATACGCCATGCAGCACTTGCTCCACCGAAGTTACCCCACTGATTATCCTTACTCAGTGCAGAGAATCCATCTCTACGGAAGTTGAATGAAAAAATGTAGCGTGACTTGTAGTCGTAGTTTACTCTGAACAAGTAACTGAACAATGCAGACTCACTTGCTTTATTGCCAATGCTCGCAATGTTATTGAATGCACCCTCGAAAATATCATTGTCAAGATCAACCTGCTGTGAACGTTCTGCTCCCCATGCGTTACGCTTCTTCTCAAAGACCTCAACACCAGTAAGGAAGTCAAAGTTGTGAGCCTCCTTGATATCAAATTGATAATCAACTGTGTTGGTCCAGGTGTACTGATCTACCTTTGTTGATACATTAGCTGCATAACCTGCGGCAGAGTCCATACCAGCCTCTGGAGCGAAATAAGCACGATCTTCAATGCGATAGATGTTTCTACCAAACTGTGAGCGAAGAACCAATCCCTTGATTGGAGTGAAGTCAGAATTGAAATTATAGATTGTCTGCTGAGAGTTCTGCTTCACACCACTGCCAGTTTCATAGAAACTTGCAGCCGTTGACATCGCGATATTTGTAGTGTTTGGTCCACGACCTGTCTGACCATAGTATTGCCATATTGACCCATCATCAAAGAACTTTGGAATGTTTGGCGCATTATTAAGAGCTGACCAGAAAAGACCAAGCCCCGCACCTCCATAATAATTATTGTTATGATATTCATAGTCAGTGAGGTCGCTCTCACTAAGTGTCACCTTACCACCAAGACTGAGCCACTTGTTTACCTTAGACTTGATATTTGCGGTTACAAGGTTTCTAACGAGTTTATTACCAATCTGAATACCATTCTGATTAAGGTGGTTTGCCGAAATGTAGTAAGTCACATTATCATTACCACCACCAACTGATACTGTATGGGTATTTGACCATCCATCCTGTGTGACATAATCCTGCCAGTCTGTATCGACAACTTTTCCATTCTTATCACGAATAAGGTTGAAAGCCTTGTTTCCGTAAGGCGACTCATAACCTGTTGTTAGTGAAATTTTATCTGTACCGTATCTGTTTGCAACTGCCAGATTCTTCATTGTCACATACTGCTCTGCATTCAGAATGTCATAAAGATTTGCTGCTGATGTAACGCTCAGAGTTCCCTGATAGTTAACCTGAACCTTACCCTTCTTACCCTGCTTTGTAGTGATGAGGATAACACCATTTGCAGCACGTGATCCGTAAAGAGCGGCAGCAGAAGCATCTTTAAGCACATCAAGACTCTCGATATCTGCAGGGTTGATTGTTGCAAGTGGATTGTTGGTTGTCATTGATGAATACTGATCACTTGCGATTGGCACACCATCAATCACATAAAGTGGCTGAGTGCCTGAGGTGATTGAAGACACACCTCTTACATGAACGATAGGAGCCTGACCGACAGCACCATTTGGAACTGTGATACTCACACCACTTGCCTTACCTGCGAGAGCAGTCTCAAAGCTGTTTGATGAAAGTTCTGTGAGCGCTTTGCCATTTACAGAAGAAACGGAAGTTGTAAGGTTTTCTCTCTTCTGTGTACCATAACCTACTACAACCACACCTTGAATAGCGTTGAAGTTCTCTGCGAGGTCAATCTGGATTTCGTCATCAGTAACTTCGAAGATGCTTATCTCTTCGTTTTTGTAGCCTGTATAGTTTGCAACGATTGTTGTTGGAACAGCCTTGATAGCAAGCGAGAAGCGACCATCCACATCAGTTGATGCACCTCCTGCAATACCGTCCTTTGTCTTTACACCTACCACAGCACCGATAATCGGTTCATGTGTGCGAGCATCAAACACGATACCCTTCAATGTCTGCGCATTTGCGCCAAGTGTGCCGAAAAGTATTGACACAAGAAGGGTTATGACATATCTGTGGGATATGCCCTTGTTAATAATATAATTTGGCATAATTTTGTTATCCTATTTGTTTTGGGGAGTATATTTTGGAAAATACATGGTTATAGGAATTTTAGTTCAAGATTCTAATTCTACCATCTGAATTTCAAACCGACAATTTACACTAGAAACCTGTAAAATGTTACCTGAACTAGAAATCTGAAACCTATAACCAAAACCTGATATTACCTCTGCGCTGTCAAAGCACCATGTACCTTGAGGAATCCCTGCTTTGCAACGATCTCCTGCCCCTTGGACTGAGCCCATACAACGAAGTTGCGTACCAGCTGGTTGTCAGATGCTATAACAACATCACCAACTGCTGCACCTGGATTTGCCACTTTGTTGAGATAGTCGGTAAGAGTGTCGATGTTGGCAAGTGCTGCCCTTTCCTCGTCGCTCACCTTGTCGTTGCCATCAAGGTCAATGCTCAGTACGCTGATGCCCTGCTGTGGCTGGCGGTTGTTGAGGTCGTAGATAAGGTTTGCTACGTTGAAACTGATAGCGTCCGTCTGCTGCTTAACTACTGAGAGAACATTCTCCTCACGACCAAGCACCTTCTTGCCCTTCAACTGATTAGGAGTTATGTGAAGTTTCTCAGCGAAGAGTTTGGTGATCTGTGCCTTCGAACCAGAGAGTGAATAAACCGTGCCTGGAAGTTGTTTTTCACCTTCCTCTTCAGCATCGAGGAGTTCTTCATATGTAGGCTGAACGAAAATCTGCTTTCCAACTCTTTCATTAACACCCTTGCGAAGTTTCTTGTTATTGAGAATCTCGTTCTCGCTGTTAGCGATCGGGAGGATAATAAACTTACCAACCGCTGCAAGGTCATTGTTTGCTATCTCTACGTTAGCATCAGCATCATTTGAGTTTACAATCTCAATCTCTACGTCTGCGTTCTCCTTATTATATTCTGTTGCCAAACATTCCATAAGAGACTTTGCAAAAGTTACGTCCTTGATACCGATGCGAACTTTCTGAGCGTTAGTTGAGATTGATCCAAAAAATAATGCGATTGTCAAAACTGCTACAGTCTTGAGTTGTACCTGAATGTTGTTAAACTTTGTCATAGTAAAGTCTCCTATATTTTAAATATGTTATTAATTCTTTTTATTTTAATAAAATCGAGAGTTGTTTGCAGGAAGAGTTAATTGCAAACTAGCACCCATCTCCGATTTTCTGAGTGCAAAGGTACAACAATCTATCGACCTGTGAAATAACCATTGTTGGTATCACTATAACTATAATTGGTGATATAGCCACATTGTTATTGTATATAAACTTCTTATAATCAGAGTCTTATCTTTTTGGGTATATATATTGCCTACTTCCTAAAAAATATACAAATCTCTCGTTTCTTCCATACCAATAACATCATTTTAACGAATTTCAATTATTCTACATACACATCACTTACAATAAATAGGACATATTTTCATGAAATGACTATAACCCAACGAAGAATCACAATCACGTAATACAAATAAACCTTATTTTCTTAGGCGTAAGCCATTTTCCTGAATATTTTATATAACTTCAAATCCCTGAGAAACCACAATTATTTGATTTACATTCACATCAACTTTTCGTTAATAACAAGTTAAAAATGTTAATTCTCATTTTTTTTTCAGTATGCCCCTAATACATAAAAAATACTTTTCTACCATACAACGCGTATCTTGCGGTGTATCAATATATTAGATGTTTAATATATAAATAATTTTAATTATTTATTTATTATAAGGGAAATCGCGAGTCAAAATTTTGTTTTGACACTTTGACACTTTGACACTCAGACGGAATATATCAAAACTATCCTCCGACAATAAGCAACATTTTATAACTATCTGTGTTTCTGCATTTTGCAACCACTAAAAGTCTGCACACCCTGCCCCACGATGATTTTATTCGTTAGTTAAAAATATTTTTTGTACCTTTGCAGCCAGTTGAACCCACCGCCAAAGAAACTCCTCGCTCGGCCTTCAGGACGCTTGCCAGAGCAAGAACTCCTCTCTGCTAACTGCTAACTAAATATTCTTCCTCACTGCTCACTACATATATCCCCCATCACCCAACACCAAACACCTATCACCCTATGTCAAAATATATATCATTCCTATACTACTTCGTAGTAATCTCCCACTGACTCCCAATCCGGAAGGGAGAATGAAGGGAGAAAATGGGAGCGAATAGTGAAAAGTGAAAAATGAATTATACTTAATACTGCTGGTGCATTAAGGACCCAATCGCAGTATCAGTATTACTCACTAAGCATTATTAACCATTCGTTATTCACTATTCGTTTCTAAATGTCGAAAGCAACACTAATCATTATTACATCTCTGCGAAATCCACTTTGTCATAATCCTGCGTACGCACTACCCATGTGCCTGCAACAAGGTCGCCAAGACGCTGCTGATGCTTGGTGAAGAAGATGCAGAGTGGACCTATGCCTGCTGATAGGAAAAGGTCGATAGGAAGGAGAAGCCAACGGAGAATGAATGATGTCATCTTAGGGCCACCTCCATCGAGAGAAACGACACGGATGTGAAGGAGTTTCTTTCCTATTGTCTGACCACTTGCCATTGTCTCGTAAAGAAGTGGATAGAAGTATGGGATAAGTATCAGGAGGACGTAACGGAATGTCTCGTTGAGAAATTCCATAAAGTCGGAGGTGAAGAGGTAGAAAAACACTAACCAACCGATTGACATCAACGTGAAATCGATGACAAAAGCGGCAAGACGAGCTGCAAAACTTGCTGGCTCTTGCTGTATTCTGATACCTTGTGAGGATAGAAAATATGACATATTCAGATATTTTGATGGCAAAAGTAAGAAAAATAAATGAAAAGGAGGGTAATTTCGAATATTTTTTGTACTTTCGTAGGCAAAATTTTATCGACTATCGATGACTGAAGAACGTTTCATATCTCTAAACAAGCACCAATGGAATAAATACCAGAACATGCTGGACGATTGGGACCTGTACTCTCCAAGTGAGCTAGGACAGGCCTATCTCTCAGTGTGTAGCGACCTTGCCTATGCGCAGAGCCACTATCCAGAGACTGTGGTTTGCGAGAGCCTCAACGCACTCGCCTTGCAGTTTCATCATATTCTCTATCGCCGACAGCCTCAGAGATGGAGTGAGCTCTTGTATTTCTTCAGGCATACCGTTCCAACATCATTCTATAGGAGCAGGCATTTCCTCTTGCTCTCGCTATGCCTGTTTATGATAGGTGAGGTGATTGGTGTGATGTCGCAATGTCTGGATTCTGGCTACTTCAAAGATTTCTTTGGAGAGGGCTACTATGATATTACGATGCAGAATATCAAGGACGGAAATCCGATGGGTATCTATGGTAAAGAGGACGAGGCTAGCATGTTCTTCGAAATAACGATCAACAATATGATGGTGGGAATAACCTACTTCCTCAAAGGTTTGCTATCGCCATTCTTCACCATATATTCCACAATAATGACAGGCGTGATGGATGGATGCTTCACCACATTCTTCTTTCAGCAAGGCTATGGAATAAGCGTACTCACGGCACCAAACGAGCATGGCTCACTTGAGTTGCCTGCCGCTATAGTATGCTCGGCTGCAGGTATGCAACTTGGTATGGGATGGTTCTTCCCTGGAAAGCTATCTCGCATGAAAGCGCTGATGAACTCTGCCCAAGAGGCACTTATCATGGTGCTTGCCATGATGCCATTCTTTCTCGTTGCGGGATTCATTGAGAGTTTCATCACCCGACATCAGGAATGGCCTATGGCTGCAAGAGTGTCTCTCGCGGTGGTAGGATTGCTATTCTCTATCTTCTACATCATTCTGTTGCCTTGGTACCTTAAACGAAAGGAGGGCATACAATGACGTCAGAGATTTACAAGAAAAGAAATCGTGGACAGGTGGTGACGGAGGCATGCCAATGGATTACGAAGCATTATAGGCTTGCCTTGCAACTTGCGGTAAGACCATTACTCATATTGGCTCTGATAGAGGCTGTGAACATTATCTTTATGCAGAATCTATGGATAACCATAATACTCTCATTCATAGCTCTGTTGCTCGTTCCTACCGTACCATCAATGGCTGTTTATGTGGTAGAACATAGTGAAGAGTATGACTATCCACAGCGTCTGCCAAAGCTTCTGGAGCTATGGGAGCTGTTCATGAAATATATCCGTAGCGCATTGGTTATCGGCTTTATTGGCACCATAATATCATTGTTCTGCGGAATGACGATGGTAGGTCCGGCAATAATCAACTTCATAAGAGACATGGCTATCGTAATACACCAAAGAGACAAGGGTGGCTACATATCAGTATTGCTGAAAGCATTCTCGCTCTCGCTCGGCAACTTTGCCAGTTTGATGATGACGATTCTCGGCACTTCTATCATAACATTGGCAATGATTACAGGTCCGCTGGTACTTATACTTGCCTATGTCCAACTCCTACCTACTCTTACTTCACCTCAAATAAACGAGGTGTTAGGGAATGTACTAGATTCAGAAACACAGGCATACTTAGCCCTCGAGTGGGCAGTAATCGGCTACATGCTCGCCTCCATGATTTCATTGGTTATCAGTCATTTCTTCTACGGACATGCCGTGCTCTGCGAGCAAAGGAGCAAGGAGGAACGAATGGCTAGAATGAAGGAGCGCGAAGAGGAACGTGAAAGAAGGAAGAAGGAGCGCATGGAAGAGCAGGAAAGGCAGAAGAAGGAGCAAGCACAGGCAGAAGTAGCTGAGCAGACAACTGAGCAGGAAAAGGCTGAGGAAGAAGCGACGGAATAAAAATGGTTGCTTTCGCCATTTAAAAAAACAGAATAAAATAGTCAAAAACAAAATAAAACATGTTTTCTTTTGTATTCCATGGTTTTCTTTTGTTTTTTTAAAGCGAAAGCAAATTGGTCTAACCGACATTAATAATAAAAACAAACAACTTGTTTACAATATCTGACATACCAAATTACGAAGAGGATATAAACCGACTGATGAAGACGGATCAAATCGACTTTGAAAAGGCGATATACGATATTCTTAAGTCGCTCTTCAATCTAAATATCCCCGAGGAAGTACTTCTCATCCTAAAGATAGTGATGTGGGGAGGACTGATATGCTTTGTTGGCTGGATTCTATACAAGGAATTCGGCTCTTTCAAGCATACACCATCCGTTGAGAATACTGACACCATAACATTCTCACACAATGACATGGGTTCTGCAGAGGATGCTGACATTCGTGGACATCACCTTGTGCAAGAACTTCAGAAGGCTATTGCAGAGGGTGATTTCGCACTCGCAGTACACTTGCGCTATCTCATGACATTGCAAAGACTCGACGACAACAATCTGATACGTTGGCAACCGAATAAGACACCGATGATGTACGTTCGCGAATTAGCGGTTGGTGCTGATAAGCTCAACGAGATGACTATGGCATTCCTGTACATCAAATATGGTCATTATCCTGCCAATCAGGAGGTATTTGACGAGGTAACACAACTTTACAACGAGCTATGTGCCTTGAAGGAAGGAGGTGAGCAATGAGCAAAGTGACTTCATTCTTCGGCAGACATACCACAATGATATACGGCTTGGTAGGAATATGTGTGGTTTGCGTCTTTTTTATACCTTATTGCAAACGCCTCTACGACCAGATTCCACGCTATAATTGGAAGACGACAGAGGTTGGTCACATCAAGTCGGAAGAGCCTTTTGGAGCCAAGTATCTTGATGAGTATCTGCACGAGTACTGGAAGGGTAAGGTGTATATAGCAGAGGATGTGGATAGCGCCTTTGCAAAATACAGAAAACCATCTAACTATCTGATAATGAATCCGGAACACTCCGATTCACTTCATATTGCAGATTATATTGCCATGGCAAACGGAGGCTGCAAAATTCTGTTTGCCAATGCATCTACAAGTATCATAGAGAATCTTACTATCGATGTAGAGAATTGGAATGAACAACATTTCAGCATCAATGATTTTCTAAAGAATACAGACGATATGAAGCACAGGGAATTGTCTATCTGGAATCATGGTCGCAAGCAGCCAAAACGCATTAAGATATGGGAGAATATGATTTCAGGAACAATGGCATCAGCTATTGAAATGGATTCAATATCTACCTATGGCGATTACTATTACTGCTATGGCGATATTCCGCAAGGCACCTACACAACCTTGATTTCTATTGACGATGAAAGGGATGTGGCTGCACGTAGGGAAATTGGTTATGGCTGTATCACATTTATATCTAGCTATGCATTCTTCAGCAACTATGGTGTGCAGAATGAGGACCTTCGCTTAGGCATAGAGCATGTAATGAAGAATACATTTGATAATTCATTACCTCTGGTCATCGTATATAGCAATAATGACGAGGAGAAGGAAGAGAGCGATATCAACATAAACATGATATTCGAGGTGCTGCTTAAGAATCCGTCTTCTGCTCTGTTCCTTTGGCTATTGTTTGCAGCTCTGATTCTTGCAATCTTCATCAATGGAAGACGCAGACGCAGAGCCGAGGATGTGAAGAAAAAGACTCGTAACTCTAGTATCAACTTCATAAACCATCTTGCCACTATCTATACTGATGATACTGACTATGCAGAACTGCTCCGCATTGAGAAACGAGTGTTGCTCTACAAACTTCGCAAGGAGTATTACTTCGATATGCGCACAAGGGATTTCACCCAGATTTCTCAGTTTGCAGAGCATATAGCAAACAGTAAGGGACTCAACATTGACCATGTGCGTGAGGTGCTCAATACGCTCGAAGAACTCACCGACTTCAGTGTGCAGGTAGATGCCACATCTTACAGGCTGTGCATAAATCAGTTGGAGGAGATTGGGAGAGTTTGAGATTAGAGATTAAAGAGTAAAGAATAAAGAACAAAAATAAACAATATGGAATATACATCTCGTATCGATCTTTCAGAATTTAATTCGAAGATAACAGCACTCAAGACTGCTGTAAATGGTATAGTAAAGGGTCAGGACGATGTGCTTGAGCTTCTGCTCACAGCATTGCTTGCTGATGGTCATGTACTGCTTGAAGGTGTGCCTGGAGTGGCTAAGACTCTGATGGCAAAGACACTTTCTCAGGTGATTGGTGTGGACTTCAAGCGTCTGCAATTTACACCAGACCTTATGCCTACCGATGTTGTGGGTACTTCGATTCTCAATACTCAGACACAAGATTTCACATTCCGCAAGGGACCTGTCTTCACTCAGTTCCTTCTTGTAGATGAGATAAACCGTGCGCCTGCAAAGACACAGGCAGCATTGTTTGAGTGTATGGAAGAGCGCCAAGTCACCTTTGATGGAACTACCTATCCCCTACCCGATTTCTATATGGTAATGGCTACTCAGAACCCTATAGATCAAGAAGGTACATATCGTTTGCCTGAGGCACAGATGGACCGTTTCCTTATGAAGATTACCGTGGGATATCCAACTGTAGAATCAGAACTTGAGATTCTTCAGGAATATCATCAGGGAAAGAAGCTTCATGAGGTGCATTTCGATGAGCCAATTCTCACACTCGATGAACTGAAGAGTCTTCGCAGCATGCTTAAGGATGTGGTGGTTGATGACTCGCTGATGAAGTATCTGTGCAACATTGTAGCAGCTACACGTGATTCTACCTATACTTGGATCGGCGGTTCACCTCGTGCTTCCATCGCACTACTTC
Source organism: Prevotellaceae bacterium UBA1710 (assembly GCA_002317355.1). GTDB lineage: Bacteria > Bacteroidota > Bacteroidia > Bacteroidales > Bacteroidaceae > Prevotella. The sequence goes on from DCJC01000078.1 coordinate 17,558, forward strand.
AGACTGCGAAGGCACATGCTATTCTTTCTGGTCGTGATTTCGTCACTCCTGACGATATCCACTTCCTTGCACCATATATTCTTGCTCACAGAGTGACTCTCACAGCCGAGGCAGAGCTTAATGGTATGACCATAACACAGCTCGTAAAGCAGATTATTGATAGTGTTAAGGTTAATAACTAAGGAGTACAAGAAGTACAAGGAGTAATCAAGGAGTACAAGACGATAGAAAAATTATCTCTGGGTGCTCAATATATCCAGACATACGTCTTGTACTCCTTGTACTACTTATTACTCCTTGTACTACTAAAAAATATATAATGTTTCTAAAGAAGCGATTTTTCATTATTCTGTTCTCCATTGCAGCATTAGCAGCATTTGGAGTATTGATGGCTATCTTCTATAAGATAGCCCTTGTGGGATTATGCATCTTTGTAGGTGCCACCATTGTTGATATGGTGATGCTCATTAGGCTTCGAATTGAAGGCAGCAGGGATATTGCCTCAAAGCTGGACTTGGGCGAGGAGAATAGTATCAAGTTCGATATGAAGGCCACTCGTGGAATTTTGAAGAGTGGTTATATCATTGACGAGATACCATCTGAATTCATTACAGAGGCTGAGATACACGAGGTAAAGAAATCAAGAGACGGATTTGCATGCTCATATCAATTTTTTCCTTCGCGCAGAGGAAATTTCAACTTAGGAAGGACTTTATTGTTTGCCTCTGTTCTCGGATTACTAGAACGCAGAATTGTACTTACAGACAAAGGACAGGAGGTGGATGTGTACCCTGCATTCACAAGACTACGAGAGAAGGAAGAACAGGTGAGATCGAAGCAGGTTCTCTCAACGGGTAGTCACAAGCGTCAGTTACCTTCTAACCAGACTGAGTTTCGTGACATCAGAGAATATGTCGTTGGTGATGATATCCGCACCATCAACTGGAAAGCTACCGCAAGAACGGGCAGCACGATGGTGAATGAATATGAGGATGAGCGTTCACAGCATATCATCAACGTGATTGATTGTGGAAGTGCGATGCAACGAACATTCAATTCCCTCTCACTTCAAGACCATGCTATCAATGCCTCTCTACTCGTTTCATACTCTGCACTTGAGAAGGAATCTGACTGCGTTGGTGTCTGCTCATACAGTCCGAAAGGCATAAGCTATCTACCAGCAAGAGCAGGTAAGATGCATTTCAGCAGTATCATGCAGCAACTCTACGCCCTTGGTACTGAGCATGGCGAGAGTGACATCGAGCAACTGTGTATTACGCTTGACCGTAACGTGAAGCGAAGAAGTCTGGTATTCTTATATACCGATATTCCAACAATGACTGCCCTTGAGCGCCAGTTACAGTTCTTTAAGCGCATCTCTACACGAAATTGCTTGGTGGTAGTGAATTGTCTTGACAAAGAACTCGAAGAAGTTTCAAAGCGCGATTTGGATGGTAACACGAAGAGATCACAGCACCACAAGTATGTTGAGTGTACTCTTGCCAAGGATATGATTAACCAGAAGCAACTTATCGCAGACACTCTTCAGCAGAACGGTATCTATTGCCTTTCCATTTATCCGGAAGCCCTCTCCTTCGGTGTTCTTACCAAGTATCTTGAATTGAAGTCGAAGAGAGCATGGTAAATAAAGAGTAAAGAGTAAAGGGTAAAGAGTAAAGGGTAAAGAGTAAAGAGTAAAGAAAAAGACAAAAGAAAATCTCCATGTAAGTAGATAACCTTACATGGAGATTTCTATTTGGAATAAGGAGGAATTAATATTCACTCATAATCAATCAATTACAAACCGAGGAGGAACTTCTCACCCTTGTTCATAAAGAGCTTATGCCCCTTCTTACTAAGGTGTGTATTATCCTGATAGTTCTGGAAGTAAACCTTTGTAAAGTCCATCTCCCAAACATAGATGCCACTCTGTGTTGTACAGTCATAAACAGGAACAGCGAAATTATGACACTGCTCAATCATGATGCGAGTGATATCTGGATAAGGAGGTGTTGTAATCTTCCAAGGAGTCATAACAGCCAACTTAGCACCTGGTGCCTTCTTGATGAAGCCACGGATAAGCTTTACGAAACCTTCCTCAAACTCAGGAACAGTTCCCTTACCCTTGTTGATCTGCTCAGCATCACTATGACCACCGATAAGGAGGATGTAATCACATGAATCCATATCCTCATAGAACTCACTGATTGGAGCACTCCAACGCTCGCTACGACGGTCGAAAGCTATACAGCAGTTGTTACGTGCATAGTTACGATAGAGCATGTGATACTTCTTGGCAACCATACAATGCCATGTATCTGTCATCTCCTGCAGTTTGTTACGAGCACGGCTTGCACCGAAGATATTAATAGTCTTACCAAACAAAGGAGAGTTACGTATCTCTGCAGGGATAGGATTCTTTGCATCGTTTAGGGCTTTTTCGTCAAGACGGAAGTCATACACAATTGCATCTTGCGCCTTTATTACTTGCGCGAACGCAAGACAAATGAGAATCAGCGATAGTTTTGTTATTAATCTCATAACTTTTCTATTTTTTATTTTTAAAAAATGTTATATGGATATTCACGCGACAAAGATACAACTTTTTTTTCGGGAAAGCAAAAAGATTTTAGGATTTTTTATCAAAATGTTCCTTTTTACTGAAAAAATCAAACGTTTTTCTTGTATCTTATACGCAATTTCTTTAACCTTTAGCACTTTAATACCACTTCACGTTGTTGGAATAACCTGACCTCTTATCATATTTCAAGGCATCGGTAAGCGTTGCCGCATTACAACGGAAAGAGAAATTATAGCTGGTGTAAGGTGCAAGTACCACCTGACAACTCATAGAGAAACAATGAAGATCGCGGCTGAGCGATGCAGTTGTCATGGATAACCTGTGAAAGTCAAAATCGTAACCTGACACAAAGGAGATATTCCATCCTTGTGACAATCTGATATTGCCTGAGAAGTTCAGGTTCTGACTTATCGCATAGTTAAACCTTCCTACATAGATTTTATTACCATCAGCATCTTCCTCAATCAGTCTTGTGTCTACGAACTTTCCTCCGACATTCTCACGAAGAGTGACACCATAGCTGAACGTAAAGCTCCAAGGCATTGAGAATCGCATATATCCATCATCATCAGTCTCGGCTTTCATATTTTTGCCTTCTACACTCTTCTGTCCTTTCTTCATGACAGGATCAGAGTTGGTATCATTGTCGGATTCATCATCATTGTCGGAAGATGTATCTTTTCCATCCTTCTTCTTATCTTTGCCTTTTCCAAACAGCTTACGAAGAGTTTCTGGATTGAGAGTATAAGAGATATTCTGAGACAATCCCTGGAATCGTCCGAAACGTCCATAATGATACTCTGTTTTGTCACCAAGATAAGTAGTTGCCTTACCCTCCTTATCGATTTTCTGGTTATATGCGTATGTAGCAAAGCTTGCATTGAGGCTAAAAGTATAACTCTTTGTCAACTTCAAACGAATATTCATACTGAGATCACTCCATTGATGATGCTTTGCTGCAAAATTATAGCTCATCTGAGCACTAAGTTCATCAATGATGCTTATCTTCTTGAAGCCGGTTGAGTCTTTGTCAGACTTCACCTTCATCTCTATATTGTTTGAAACGCCAAAACTGATAGCCTTGCTTTCACTATTGTAAACACCTCCACCGAATGGATTATACACATATACAGAGTCTGTCTCCCTCGTACCATTGAATACATCCTTTTGAATGGTGAGTTTATCATTGAAATCAATATTCGGCTTATAGGTATAAGATACGGATGGAGTAAAGACATGACGTATTGCCTGAATCTTATCACCAAAGATCTTACGGTTTGGTATAAAGAAACCATACAACTTGGTATTTGCTCCAACAGATACTGAAACGTCATATACATTGTAAAGTCCGTATTTAGGGACTTCTTTATCTACCACCTTACCATCAGCTCCACCTACCCACTCCTTTTGGGTTTTCTTTGTGTACATCTTGTCAGAGAAATTGACAGAAGGTGTAACATTAATAGCATTGAAGAGTGAGAACGGAGCACTAATAGGAATTGTATGTGAGATGTCATTTTCCCATCCACTAACAAAATTTCTCTTCATTACCTGATCTTCCTTTGCATGGATAGTATGAGACAAATGACCTGTGTACGACAAGCTTATCTTCTCATACCAACGCTCTTTACCCGCAGCATACTTACGCTTAAATGGATTGAAGCGAGAGATATTAATATTAAGATCAGGAAGAGTAATGCTCAAGGAAGAATCCTGCATACTCTGCACTATATTGGCAGATGATGACAAGCTCATTCCTATGCTTGAGAACTGAGTGCTGTACGAAACTGATGATGTACGGGTACTCTGAGATCGCTGTACTGGATTATACATTGAGCTAAGGTTGTTTCGCTCATATGAACTTGTAGAGAAATTCACACTTGCAGAAAACTGTCCATAAGGACTTGCCTTAGCATCCTGACGATGACTCCATGTAATCTTGAAACTGGTACTCTTTGTATAGTCGGCCAAGCCCTTATCACCTTCTCGTGTATCTTGATAAGATGCTAAGAACGAACCTGAGTAACGATATCTCTTGCGATAGTTTGAAGCAGCAGAAACTCCCCATGATCCCTTTGTATAAATCTCGCCTAAAAGCTTGAGATCCATACGATCAGATATAGCAAAATAGTAGCCACCATCACGAAGATAGAAGCCACGTGCACTTTCATCACCATAGGTTGGCATGATGAAACCGCTGGAATATGACTTTGAGAATGGGAAGAATCCGTAAGGAATAGCAAATGGGAGCGGCACATCCTGAACAACAAGATATGCAGGACCAAAGATTACATCCTTACCAGGACGAACCTTTGCACGAGAAAGAGCAAGATAGAAATCTGGATGTTCATCGTCACATGTAGTGTAACGACCATGCTTCAGATAAAGGTTTCCCTCATTATCACGCTTTGAACGTTCAGCAGTAAGAAATCCATCTTCCTGCTCAGTATAGACCTGCGCGATAAGTCCTTTCTTCGTTTTGAAATTGAAAGCCATAGTATCTGACTCATACGTATCAGCCCCCATTTTGAATACAGGTGTACCTATCTTCTCCTTTGTAGCAGAATCAATAACACCAGTTGCACGCACCAAATTTGAATCAAGGGCTATTGCCACCTTCTCTGAAGCAAGATCCATATTCTCATACTTAACCGTAGATGAGCCATAGAGATGCGCCATCTTATTGCCAGCAAAATAAACCAATGAGTCATCAGCTGTGTAGGCAACAGGTGCATCAATACCGTTTTTCTTCTTACGGTTCATCGAATCAAGAGTTATGGAATCATCTATCGCTTTGTTACGGAGATAGATGGCACGATGAAGCGAGTCGAGAGTGTCGATAGCCTGAAGAGTAGCAGAATCTAACGCAGCTACGGCTTTTGAAGGTTCAACCATAGACTTTGCAGCAGGCAATTCTTTCCGTACAATAGTATCTGTATCATTCTTCTGAGTTTCGAAAAACGATACGCGAGAGCCTGCCATCGCAAATACAATGACGAATGTTAGTATGAATATGGTTATACGACTGCGCATTCAGGCTGCAAAGGTACAAAAAATTATTGACACTACAAAAAAAACCGCTCTCTGATGGAATTCAGAGAGCGGATTTATAGTTTTTTGATAAAACGATATACCTTATTATATTTATTTAGGATTGAAAGGTTGGGAGGTTATGAGGTTGAGAGGTCTATGGTTTATCAAGCCAACATCTGTCACCCAACACCCAACACCAATCATCTTAATAGAAGAGGTAACGCTTGTCAACAACATTAGCCTTAACGTAGAGTTCCTGCATGAAGTTGCCAGCCATCTGCATGTTACGCTGAGCAAGCTTCATCTCCTGAGACTTAGCATCGAACTTAACGCCTGCACGAGCACCAGTTCTTGTTACCTGGAAGAGGTAAACACCTGCGTTACCCTTAACAGCCTTTGAAGAGAACTGACCAACCTTTGTTGCAGCAACTGCACCACAAAGAGCTGGCTCAGAAGAACCTGTTACCTGTACGAATACTGGAGCAGCGAAAGTTACCTGATTAACAGCAGCAACCTGAGCACCCTTAGCCTGAGCATCCTTAACGCTCTTAGCACCAGCAGCCTTAGCAATAAGCTTTTCTGCCTTCTTGTCCTTGATCACCTCAGCCTTAACAATCTCCTTGATCTGCTCGTCATCGATTGAACGATAACCCTTCTCATGAATCTTTGTAAGTGCAACAACGAGGAGAGCATCATTATTACCACACTCATAAAGAGGAGAAATATGACCTTCCTTAGCGTCGAAAATCCACTTAAGAGCATCACGAGTAGAACGAAGACCTCCTACATAGTGCTGTGTAGTACGTGTGTCAGGAGCAGCCTCAACTACGTAGTTATACTTCTTAGCGCTCTTCTCAAGATCCTCGATTGACTTATCCTGGTTCTCAGAAACGAACTGAGAGAACTTGTTGTAAGCCTGAGAATATGTATCCTTTGAGAATTCGATGTTTGTCTTGATTACAGCAGCAACATACTTAGTTGTCATAGCCTTACGACTTGTAACCTTAAGGATGATGTTTCCTGCAGTAGTCTTCACATTCTTGAGTTCACCAACACCAGCATAGTTAAGAGTGTTGAGGTAAGACTTTGTGTCAGCATCAAGAGATGGAGCGAGCTGATACTGCTGAGTTGTAAGCCAGCTCTTTTCGCCTGTCTGACCATACTTCTTAGCAATAGTCTCCCACTGAGAAGCATCAGCAGCAAGTGCATTGTAGATAGAGTCAGCACGCTTGTGAGCGTCTTCTGGAGTTTCACCACCAACCTGAATAGCCTGGAACTCGATTGAGTCAGGGAGCTCAGCCTTAGAAACAAGACGAAGCACATTGAGAGTGTTGTCCTGAGCATTCTCCTTAACAGCTGTTGTTGAGCCTACTGATGTAGAATCAAGAAGAGCCTGAATATCGTTAGGGAATGCGTTCTTTGTTACAGGAACACCAAGGTAAGGGATATCAGAACCTGACTTACGAACAACCTCTGTTGGATCCTCTGCAGCAGCAAGCTGAGCAGCGAAATCATTTGTCTGCTTCAAGAGAGCAGCCTTGTCACCTGCAGATGCAACAACACGGAAAGCAACATACTTGATATCGCGTGTCTCCTCATACTGCTTGAAGCGTGGCTTGAGCTCATTATACTTAGCCTTGAGGTCAGCGTCAGTAACCTGAACGTCCTTATCCTCAACCGAAGAGTAAGGGAATGCAGCGAGCTGGATGTCTGCCTCCTTTGTCTCCTCGTCGAAAGACTGCTTAGCCTCAACTGGGTTAGAGAAGAATGTGTGAGCAAGAAGAACCTGATACTTCTGAGAGAGAGTCTGCTGACGGAGAGTCTTCTCGATGAACTGCCAGTAGTTATAGATCTTCTGGTACTGCTCCTTGAGTTGAGGGTTGGTATTCTTCTTATACTCGTTCATGAACTGCTTGAGTGCGTTAGCATCAAAGCGACCAGTCTGCTGGTTTACGAATGGAGACTGAAGAAGAAGCTGGTTTGTACCCTGATTGAGGATATCACGAACCTCATCATCAGTTACTGTAAGACCGAGTTCCTTAGCATCATTCTCGATGAGCTTTGTCTGAACGTAAGAGTTCCAAACCTGATCACGAACTGAATTAAGCTCGTCTTCAGAAAGGTTTTCCTTACCCTGCATCAACTTGATGACGTCAGTGTATTCGTCAACCATCTTCTGGAATTCCTCATAAGTGACTGTTTCGCCGAGAACTGAGCCAATCTGCTGACGGGAACTGTTCTTAGAAGCCTCACATGAACGGAAGCCCTCCTCGGCAATGAAAGCAAAAAGGCCAAGACCGATGATGCTCACCAGGAAAATGCCCTTGCTTCTGATTTTACCTAATACTGCCATTTTTTTAGTTTGATTTGGTTTTTATTATTACTTTTATTTTTTCTTTTATCGTGCCTTAATGGCTATTTCCGCATGCGATAGCAGATTTAGCTTAGCGCTCGCATGCAAATTGCGTACAAAGTTAGTAAAAAAAAAGGAAAAAGCGCAACTTTGGAAACATTTTTTCCCAAAATCGCGCTATTTTCTCATATTATTAGGAGAAAAAGTGTTCAATTCGACAAATTTCCTAAAGACTTAATCTTCTTCTTTAACAAGCCTAAGCTTTACAAGTTCAATCTTGGTCTTAGTACTTCTCACAACCTTAAACTCAAACTTACCGTCAACCACCACTACATCATAGAGTTTTGGCAAGCTCTGGAAACGGTCAAGAATGAGTCCACCAACGGTTTTGTAATCGTCAGATTCAGGAAGCTCAATATGCAATATCTCATTCACCTTGTCAATCTCAAGACGAGCTGATATCACATAATCACCTTCATTGGTCTGCTTACAGATATAATTCGAATTGTCATGCTCATCCTCGATATCGCCGAAAATCTCTTCTACGATATCCTCAAGGGCAACAATTCCACTTGTGCCGCCGAACTCATCAACGACAACGCCAAGACTCTTTTTCTGCTGAAGGAAAGTGTGCATCAAAGTCTTTGCAGCCATGGTTTCAGGCACAAAAGGTATCTGTCTCACAGCACTCTTTATGTCTTTGATGTCATGGAACAATTCTGAGGAATGAACATAGCCGATAATATTATCAATATCTTCCTCATAAACGATGATTTTTGAATGACCTGATTCTATGAACATCTGACGAAGCTCAGCCACAGAACAATCTGCAGCAACTGCCTGAATCTCAGTTCGAGGTATCATACAATCTCGCACCTTCGTATCCGTAAAATCGAGAGCATTCTGAAAGATTTTCACCTCTTCATCAATCTTTGCATCATCACCAGCCTGATCTATAGACTGCTGAACAAGATAGTCGAGATCCACCTTCGAGAACTCTTCCTGAGGCTCCTTCTTTTCCATCTTCACGCCCAATATGCGTAATAACATTTTTGATAGCATAGTACAGAACCTCGAAATAGGATAAAGTACTATGTAACAAAGATATGCAGGAAGAGCAAAACCTCTGAGAAGTGCGTTGGAATTTGCTTTAAAAAGCGTCTTCGGAAGGAACTCACCCGTAAAGAGGACGATGAGAGTGGAGAGCAAAGTATCACTTGTAACCTTTGCTGCCTCAGAGAGTCCCGCAAAGATAGTCGCATCAAAGAGTTTTGCAATCAGAATACCATAGATTACGAGTGCGATATTATTGCCAACGAGCATGGTTGAGACAAACATATTCGGATGGCGATAGAACTTCGACACAACACGATCAGTAATGCTATCCTTCTCACGATTCACCTCAGCAAGCATTCTATTGCTGGACACAAAAGCTATCTCCATGCCCGAGAAGAACGCGGAGAAAAGCATTGTTATTATGATAGAAGCAATCAGCATTCCAAATTATCAATTTTCAATTCTCAATTATCAATTAGCCAGCTTACGATGCGGCTTTGTCATTCCACGTTTTGGAACAACGGCAGCAGTATCAGAAGGAGCCTTCTGGCTTGTGGTATCCTCCTTGAACATATCGCTCTTCATGAACGAACCCTTGGAATTTGAGATGAAGTAGCGATGAAGCTGCTCATCACTACGGAAATATGCGCCTTGCATCTCTCGTTCTGGAGTAACCAGACGACTGAATCTGTAAGAATACAATTCATGCTTATTCTGATCCCAATAAAGTTCCTCAGAATTGTATCGCACCCCATCTTTCGTACGTATGCGAACATTACCAATAAGATGCCAGATGTTCTGCTCTGTTAAGAAGAAAGCGGTATCTGACTGGATATAAGCCTCAACATGGAACTTCTCATCAAACTGCTCAAGGAACAATCCTCTGCGGAATATCCATCGCTTTGGGTCAACATTTTCGTTCACTTCCCAACGCTCTGTCACGATACGATATCTCATAACGCCAGAGTCACTTATAAGCGTATTCACGCCATAGCTCGTCATCATAGCGACAGAGTCACGAGCATGAATGGCTGGGGCTGTATGTTCCTTTGGGTTGTTGCAGGCAAAAAACGACAGAACCATCATGATGCCCAAACACCATGATGGAACGAAAGTATATAGTTTATTTTTTGCCTTTATCATGCTTGGATGTAATACCGTTATGGCTTCGTTATAGTTCCTATGTAAGTCTTACGTGACTCTTACGTGACTCTTACATAGCTCCCATGTGAATCCTATGTAATTCCTATGTAATTCCCATTTCCCTCCAATTCCGAATAGGAGTTCGATTGGAGCTGAATTGGAACTGGATTGGAGTTGGATTGGAGCTGCAACGGAACCAAAGCCTCGTTTAATCGAACTTCCACTTAGCGAACCAGCGCTCGTTGAATGTGAAGCCTACATTAATACGGAATGTGTTTTCAGTAATGAAGTTCTTGGCATCACTACGAACCCATTGTGCACTTACGTTAAGAACAGAACGGTTGTTGATGGAATTTACGATTGGAATTCCGACACCTGCGCTAACAGAAAGCTCATTTGGACCGTCCTGACCATTTATCTTAAGATGAGGAGTAGCATAGCTTGCACCTACACGATAACGAATACGCGAACCGAAGCTACGACCTTCTGTATTCTGACAGTACTCAAGTCCGGCATTGATCTTATGACGATCCTGGTACAAATCGCTTGTAGGTACATACATCATCTGGCCGTTTACGTTCTTTTCCATTGGGAATTTAGCCTTTGACCACTGCTGAAGACTATAGTCAATGCCAGCAGTCCACTTCGTTCCATGTGAGTATGACAAACCTACAGCAATCTGTGTTGGAAGGTCTATACCATCGTATGCAACGTACTTAGTGGTATCTGCAATAGATGTCTGAGAGTTAGAATTAACGACAAGCATTGTTGGATCAGCCTTAAGACTATGACCAAGGCCATAGGTTGCACCAATAGCAAGGCGATCCTTGTCATTCAGCATATACTCATACTGAAGACCGAAATCCAACTTGTAATTAGCTATTGAGCAATAACGACTCTTAGTAAGACTTCCAATAGACTTGTCTGTATATGAATTAGTGATAGAACGATCAAGTTCCCCCCAAAGGTATCCACCATTCACACCAATAGAGAGGCCTTTGATTGGAGAGAAGCCAACGCCAAGGAACACCTGATGAAGGCCGCCAGTACCATAATATGTATTTGAATAGGCTGTTGTTACGTCTTCATACTCACGGGAAACCTTACCAACAGAAGAGTAATTATATCCAATATTAGTAACAGGAAGTACACCAAAGGCTACACCGAAGTTGCGAGCGACACGAAATCCGCCAACAACATATTCAAAGTTTGCATTATTCGCATTCTTACTCACACCACCCTCTTTGAAGTTGGTCATCTGAAGTGAAAGACCTGCATCAAAAACAAAGCTGAGAGAATCGATTGCAGAATAAGAAGCAGGGTTGAGATAATTCAACTGATTATGTGGACGAAGGGCAAGACCGACACCGTTCATGCCTCTATTTAGACTATTACCCTGATCTGAGAGCACGCCAAGTCCGAACTGCGAATATGGTGAGTTTGTTCCACTCTGAGCCAAAGCTGGAGTTGCGAGCAAAGCAATGCTCAATGCAGCAAATATTTTCTTCATTTATATGTTTTTTGTCCTAATTTTGATTACAGCGTGCAAAATTATTGAAAAAAAATGAAATAACTGCATGAAATGTGATAAATTAAAGTTATTTTTGCATCGTGAAACGAAATATAGTATATTTTTACACGACAATCGTGGTCTTTTTGACACTTTTTACAATTAAAGCGTCAGCTAAGACAGAGATTAGTTTGTTAACTTGCCAACCGCACGCTCAAATCTATAGTCTTTATGGTCATTCTGCCATAAGAGTAAAAGATGATGAGCGAGGATTGGATATTGCCGTAAACTGGGGTGTGTTCGACACGTCTCAGAAAAATTTCTCCATGAACTTCATCTTCGGTCTTACCGATTATACGATGGCTATAGTTCCGATTGAGTATTTCATGAGAGAATACGAATATTACGGAAGTGGCATCTATCAGCAGAGAATCAATCTAACCGACGCAGAGAAAGAGCGCATCATGAAGGCTCTGGAAGAGAATTTCCGTCCGGAGAACCGAGTGTATCGCTACAACTACGTCTATGACAACTGCACTACAAGACCACGAGACATCATTGTAAACAACATCGATGGCAAGGTGAACTACAAGGAGTCAACCTATCAGAAAGGCAAGGTTAGCGTTCGCGACCTTCTCCATTGGAAAACAAACGGTTACGACTGGTGCAAGGCTGGAGATGACCTTCTCATTGGATTGAGAGCAGACAAAAACGCGACCCATTCCGAGCGTCAATTCCTGCCTGAAGTCCTATCTGAAGATTTCGATTCTGCAACCATAACAAGAGCAAACGGCCAGCAGGTAGCGCTTGTTGATAGTGCTTTCTGGCTCATACAGGCAGGAGAACCACAGTTTGAGCCAATGCCAGACATCCCTGTCTCATTATTGTCTTGCAACATAATCGTACTTATCATTGTTATAGGATGGACTTTGTACGAGCACAGAAAAGGCTTCAAGCGCATAAAAGGAGCTGACACCACACTTTTCTGCATCTGCGGAATCCTCGGCCTTGTGCTTTTCATCATGATATTCAGCCAGCATCCATATGTTCAGGCGAACCTTCAGATTCTCGTTTTGAACCCACTATGGCTTGCTCTGATGTCACCATGGACAAAGTGGAAATACAAATGGCATGCGGCTTTTGCAATGATAGGAATCTTCTTCCTTGGAAATTTTGTTCAGGTTTATGCTGACGGAATGAACATTTTGGCATTAGCTTTGCTGATAAGAATATTGGTAAGGATGAAGTATCAGTATCTCGAAGCAGCATCGAAGAAAGAAAAGAAAACAACATAAAAGAATGAAAAATTCATATAGCATATACAGATATTTGACCGCCATGCTCATAGCGAGTATGTGTGCTAATGAGGCCATGGCGCAAATGAAGGAGAACGGATTGCCAAAGCTGGTGGTGAACATAACCATCGACCAGTTGCGTTCCGACTATCTCCAGATATTCAGTTCTTTCTATAGCGAAGGCGGCTTCAAACGCCTCATGAAAGACGGTTTAGTGTATGAGAAAGCCGTAAACGACTACTTCCCAGCCGACCGTTCTTCTGCTACCGCAACAATCGTTTCGGGTGCAACTCCTTATTATAATGGAATTGTAAGCAACTCATGGATTGACCGTAAGTCACTTCGCAGAACTGGCTGTACAGAAGACAAGAGCATCAAGGCCGCACAAGGTCGTGATGCCGCTTCTGCAAAGAACCTGATGACCACAACAATTGGTGATGAGCTCAAGGTTTTCACCAACGGTATGTCGAAGGTGTATAGTATTGGTCCTGAGCGAGATGCAGCTATCATAAGCGCTGGTCACGCAGGTGATTTGGCACTTTGGATTGACGATAACACAGGTCGTTGGACAACAACAAATGCATACGCTTTAGCATCAGATCCCTGGGCAATGGGAGTAACCGCAAACTTCCCTATTGCCGACAAGATAAAGCACCTGAAATGGTCACCACTGAGTGGTCTTGGAGAGACTTTGAGCCTCTTCATGGGAGAAGGCATGCAGAAGTCATTCTCGCACCCATTCACAGGAGAGAGGAAATTCATTGATTTCAAGCGAAGTGCACTCGTAAACGAGGAAATTTCGCTTCAGGCACTAAAGTGTCAGAAAGACAACGGACTTGGAACTGACGATGTGACAGACTTGCTATGCATCCAATACTATGCAGGCAAGCCTCTCGAGAGCATTCTTTCGAGCAACAGAACCGAGCTTCAAGACACATACATGCGACTCGATCACGAGCTAAATCGCATTATAGAGACACTTGACAGCCGTATTGGCAAGGGACAAGTGCTTTACGTTTTGTCATCAACAGGCTACTCAGAAATCGAGGATGTTGACTATGACAAATATGGCATACCTTCTGGCACATTCTACATCAACCGAACAGCAAATCTGCTCAACATGTACCTTTCCAATGTCTATGGCAAAGGACAGTATGTTGATGCCGTATATCATAACCAGATCTACCTCAACCACAAGCTTATAGAGCAACAGCAGCTGAGTCTTTCTGAGATCCTGAAGCGTTCACGTGACTTCCTCTTCCTGAGTGAAGGCATAAGGGATATTCAGACATCAGAGAACATTCTATCGTCAACAAACGAGAATCTGCTGAAGATAAGAAACGGATACAGCCTGACTCTGTCAGGAGATATCACATGTGAGGTAGCACCAGGTTGGCAGATTGTCAACGAGAACACAGGAGAGAAATTCAACCCTACCCCATCGGCTGTAATATTCCCAATCATCTTCTACGGAGCAGGCATAAAAGCAGGTCATGTGGAGACAGTTGTAAGCACAGATAGAATTGCACCAACCATATCAAAGTCGTTACGTATTCGAGCACCGAACGGTTGTAAATCATTACCATTGTTCTAGGTCAAAATAAGGCATGTTTTTCAAGGTTTATGTAATAAATACATACCATTCACTCAAATAATCACAGAATTATTCGCATATTTGAAAAAAAAATATTATTTTTGCAGTCAAATAGTGCTTTAAAAAAGAATACATTAAAACTCGATATGAATTTCAACGCAATATTATCAGCATTTTTCGGCAACAAGGTAAGCCGTGACAAAAAGAAAATCCAGCCGCTCGTAGAGCAGGTAAAGGCAGCATATCCTGCCATTCAGGCGCTCTCAAACGATGAGCTCCGTGCTAAAACCAAAGAAATCCAGTCATACGTACAGAATTCTGCTAACGACCTAAAGAAGCAGATTGAAGAACTGAAGGCAAAGATCGAAGAGACTCCAATCGATGAGCGTGAGGGTATCTTCGCTGAGATTGACAAGCTCGACAAGGAAGTCCTCGAGAAGTACGAAGAGGCTTTGAACGAGATATTCCCAGTTGCATTCAGCATCGTAAAGGATACAGCTCGTCGTTTCACAGAGAATGAGGAGACAATCGTTACAGCAACAGACTTCGACCGTGAGCTTGCAGCTGACCCATCAAAGGACTTCATCACAATCGATGGTGATAAGGCTATCTATCACAACCACTGGACAGCAGGCGGTAACGACCTGAAGTGGGAGATGATCCACTATGACGTTCAGCTCTTCGGTGGTATCGTACTGCATCAGGGTAAGATTGCCGAAATGGCAACTGGTGAGGGTAAGACACTCGTAGGTACATGTCCAGTATTCCTCAACGCACTTACAGGTAACGGTGTTCACGTTGTAACCGTGAATGACTACCTTGCAAAGCGTGACTCTGAGTGGATGGGCCCACTCTATATGTTCCACGGACTTTCAGTTGACTGTATCGATAAGCACCAGCCAAACTCAGAGGCTCGTCGCAGAGCTTATCAGGCAGACATCACATTCGGTACAAATAACGAGTTCGGTTTCGACTATCTTCGTGACAACATGGCAATGCAGCCAGAAGATCTCGTACAGCGTCGTCATAACTATGCTATCGTCGATGAGGTTGACTCAGTACTTATCGATGATGCTCGTACCCCATTGATCATCTCTGGTCCAATTCCGAAGGGCGATGTTCAGATGTTCGAGCAGTATCAGCCACTCGTTGAGCAACTCGTTGCTGTTCAGAGAAAGCTCGCAACTCAGTATCTTGCAGACGCAAAGACTCTCATCGCAGAGGGTATGAAGAACAACGACAAGGAGAAGCAGGATGAAGGTTTCCTTGCACTCTACCGTTCTTTCAAGTCTCTTCCAAAGAACCGTCCATTGGTAAAGTTCCTTTCAGAGGAAGGTATCAAGGCTGGTATGCTGAAGACTGAGGAGATCTACATGGAGAACAACAACCGTCGTATGCCAGAGTGCGTTAAGCCTCTTTACTTCGTAGCAGACGAGAAGCAGAATTCTGCAGACCTCACAGACAAGGGTGTAGAATGGCTTTCAAATCAGGTTGGTGATAAGGAACTCTTCGTAATTCCTGATATCACAGCACAGCTTTCTGCTATCGAGGCAGACAACTCACTCTCTGAGGAGGAGAAGCTTGCAAAGAAGGACGAGGCTTACAGCTACTTCGCTATCCAGTCAGAGCGTGTTCATACTATCCAGCAGCTTTTGAAGGCATACTCAATGTTCAACAAGGACGACCAGTATGTCGTTATGGATGGTCAGGTTAAGATCGTTGACGAGCAGACAGGTCGTATCATGGAAGGTCGTCGTTGGAGCGATGGTTTGCATCAGGCTGTTGAGGCAAAGGAGCACGTTAAGGTTGAAGCTGCAACTCAAACATACGCAACAATCACATTGCAGAACTATTTCCGTATGTACCACAAGCTCTCAGGTATGACAGGTACAGCAAGCACAGAGTCAGGTGAGTTCTGGGACATCTACAAGCTCGACGTTGTTGAGATCCCAACAAACCGTCCAGTTCTGCGTAACGATATGGATGACCGCGTCTATAAGACAGCACGCGAGAAATATACAGCAGTAATCGAGGAAATCGAGGCAATGAGAAATGCTGGTCGTCCTGTTCTCGTTGGTACAACATCAGTTGAAATCTCAGAGCTCATCAGCCGAATGCTGAAGATGAGAAACATTCCTCACAACGTACTTAATGCTAAGGAACACGCGCGCGAGTCACTCATCGTAGCAGAGGCAGGTAAGTCTGTAAATGGTCTTGGTGCCGTAACAATTGCTACCAACATGGCAGGTCGTGGTACCGATATCAAGCTTTCTCCAGAGGTTAAGGCTGCAGGTGGTCTTGCAATCATTGGTACAGAGCGTCATGAGAGCCGTCGAGTTGACCGTCAGCTTCGTGGTCGTGCAGGTCGTCAGGGTGACCCAGGTTCTTCTGTATTCTATGTATCTCTCGAGGATAAACTCATGCGTCTGTTCGCTTCAGAGCGTATCGCAAAGGTTATGGACCGTCTCGGTTTCGAGGAAGGCGAGAGAATCGAGAGCCCATTGATTTCTAAGAGCATCGAGCGTGCTCAGAAGAAGGTTGAGGAGAACAACTTCGGTATCCGTAAGCGTCTGCTTGAGTATGATGACGTTATGAACAAACAGCGTACTGTTATCTATGAGCGTCGTCGCCATGCACTTATGGGTGAGCGTATCGGTATGGATATCACCAACTTGCTCTGGGATCGTGTTACTTCAATCTCTGGTAACAACAACTATGCAGGTTGTAAGGAGCAGTACCTCAAGGTATTCGCTATGGATTGTCCATTCACAGAGGAAGAGTTCACTTCTACAAACAGAGAGCAAATCGACGAGAAGGCATTCCAGACAGTAATGACTGAGTTCAAGAACCGTACAGAGCGCATTCAGAACATGGCATGGCCTGTAATTAAGGATATTACAGAGAATCATGGCAATGAGTATCAGCGTATTGCTATTCCTCTTACCGATGGTCGTCTCATCTACAATATGACATTCGACCTCCAGTCTCTCTATCAGTCAGAGGGTAAGGATATTCTCAAGCAGTTCGAGAAGATGATTATGCTTCGTACAATCGACGATAACTGGAAGGAGAATCTTCGTCAGCTCGATGAGCTTCGTCACTCTGTACAGAATGCAAGCTATGAGCAGAAGGATCCACTTCTCATCTTCAAACTTGAGAGTGTGAAGCTTTGGGATCACATGATCAACGAGATGCATGACTCTATCGCAATGACTCTCACTCGTGCTCGCATTAATCAGCAACAGCCAGAAATGCCAATGGATATGCAGGAGGCACCAGCAGAAGAGCCAAAGCAGGAGCAGCCAAAGCTGACTACCCAGCACGATGAACTTCAGGGTGACGGTTCACCTGTAATGGATGAAGAACGTCCTGGATACATTGATCCTTCAGCTGGACAGCAGTCTCGTACTCCTATCGTTAAGGATAAGATGCCTCGTCCAAATGATCCATGCCCATGTGGTTCAGGTCTTAAGTTCAAGAACTGCCACGGCAAGAACATGTAATTGAGACAAAGAGCAAAACAAAAGTATAAAGAGTAAAGTTCATCTTTAACTATTTATATGATAAAGGTAACAAATCTGATAAAGGACTATGGCGAACAAAGAGCTGTAGATATTCCAGAACTTATTATTCCCGATGGGACCATTCTTGGTCTCGTCGGGAACAATGGTGCTGGTAAGACCACACTTTTCAGACTTATTCTTGACCTTATAAAAGCCACAGAAGGAGAGGTTACGCTTAGCCAATCTGACGATAGTGAGATTCTTAATCCTGCAAAAAGCGAGGAATGGAAACACTTCGTTGGAGCATATGTAAATGAAGGATTCTTAATTGACTTTCTATCTCCTGAGGAATATTTTCTATTCGTAGGCAAGGTTAATGAGATTCCAGAGGAAACAGTAAAGGCTACGATTGAGCAATACACAGAGTTCCTCACAGACGAGATAATCGGAGCAGGAAAACTGATACGTGATCTCTCAGCAGGCAATAGGCAGAAGGTGGGCATTGTTTCTGCACTTCTTGCTCAACCAAAGATTGTCATCCTTGATGAGCCATTCAACTTTCTTGACCCATCAAGTCAGAACAGACTCAAAAGACTCCTTTTGGAGTATCACGAAAAGACTGGCGCAATTCTATTGATATCCAGTCACAACCTCAACCACACAGTAGAGATATCTACACACGTGGCTTTGATGGAAAAAGGAAAAATACTATCATACATTGATAATATTGATGGTGCAGCCAACGAACAGTTGGAAGAGTATTTCAATTATTAGAATTTAGTTGATAGTAGAAAAGAATAAAGTTTTATAGTAAACAAATAATTGTCATGACAGAAAAAATTCAGTCACAACTATTGCGAATGCTTAATAAAGTATCGCAGAAATTTCCACAAGTGGAAGAACCAACAGTGATGACAGACATCCACATTCGTATCAATCAAGAAACGGGTGATATTATGGTGTTTGATGACGATGAGCAGGAAATCACTCGTATTGTTGTTGACGAATGGATTGACAATCAGGAAGAAGAAAGTGTTTTCTATCAGAAGGCAGCTAAAGCACTTCGTCAACTCCTTCTCAAGGATGGATTCGGCTCATCAATGGGTATTATTATGCCTTATAGTTTTGTACTTGAAACAGAAACTGGTGAGCATATCGACGAATTGTTTATTGCAGACACCGACGACACTATTATAATAGGTGGTGGCTTTATGGAAAATCTGGAGAAAGATCTTGATGATTTCATGAAGCATCTTATGGAAGACTAATGTAGAAAAGGCAGAAGTAAAATAGAAAGAGTAAAGATATAAAGTATAGAAAAAGGGAAAACTTACAAAATTATGGCAGAGAATCATAATCATCTTGTAATTATGGCAGGTGGCGTAGGAAGTCGCTTCTGGCCAATGAGTACAGAGGACAAGCCAAAGCAGTTTATTGATGTACTTGGTGTGGGACGTTCTCTTATGCAGCTTACATACGACCGTTTCAAAGGCGTCTGTCCAGCAGAGAATGTATGGGTAGTTACTAATGCTGCATACGTAGAGACCGTTGCAGAGCAATTACCTGAGATTCCACGTGGCAATATCCTTAGCGAGCCATGCCGCAGAAACACAGCTCCATGTATCGCTTACGTGAGCTGGAGAATCAAGGTGCAGGATCCTAACGCTAATATCGTTGTCACTCCAAGTGATCACGTTGTGATGAACGTACCTGAGTTCCAGCGTGTTATCACAAGTTCTCTCAATTTTGCAAGTGAGACAGATGCCATCATTACTCTTGGAATGAAACCAACACGTCCTGAGACTGGATATGGCTATATTGAGGCAGATCTCGCTCAGCAGAGCCTTCGCAACAAGGAGATATTCCGTGTTGATTCTTTCCGTGAGAAGCCAAATCTCGAGACTGCAAAGGAATATATTTCTCACAGCAACTACTACTGGAATGCAGGTATCTTTATCTGGAACGTTCGTACAATCGTAAACGCATTCCGTATGTACCAGCCACTTATCGCTGCTACATTTGAAGAAATCATCCCTGTAATGGGTACAGAGAATGAGCAGAAGGTTGTAGATGAGAAATACCCTGAGTGCGAAAATATTAGCGTTGACTACGCTATCCTCGAGAAGGCTGAGGAGATTTTCGCGTTCCCAGCAGACTTTGGTTGGAGCGATCTCGGAACATGGGGTTCACTCCAGACTCTCTCAAAGAAAGATGAGGAAGGAAATGCTATTATCAGTCAGAATGTCAAGCTCTTTGAATCAAGCAACTGCATCGTAAATGTAGAAGGTGCAAAGCAGGTTGCCATTCAGGGACTTAACGGTTACATCGTTGCAGAGCGCGATGGTCGCCTCCTTATCTGTAAGCTCTCTGATGAACAAAGAATCAAGGAATTTTCAAAATAAATCACAATCAAGAATATAAATAAAAGCCACATATAAATATGGAAAAGAAAAATATTGCTCTCATTACAGGTGTTACAGGTCAGGATGGTTCATATCTCTCAGAGTTCCTTCTCGCAAAAGGCTATGAGGTACACGGTATCATTCGTCGTTCTTCAGTAGATTTCCGCGAGCGTATCGCACATCTCGAGGGCACACCAAACTTCCACCTACACTATGCAGACATGAGCGACTCAATGTCACTTGTAAAGCTCGTAGGCAAGGTACAGCCAACTGAGATCTACAACCTCGCAGCACAGTCACACGTACAGGTATCTTTCGATGCTCCTGAGTTCACAGCTGACGTTGATGCTGTAGGTGTTCTCCGTGTACTTGAGGCAGTTCGTACAAACCACCTCGAGAAGACCTGCCGCATCTATCAGGCTTCTACATCTGAGCTCTATGGTAAGGTAGAGGAAGTTCCACAGAATGAGAAGACTCCATTCCATCCATATTCTCCATACGCAGTAGCAAAGCTCTATGGCTTCTGGATTATCAAGGAGTATCGTGAGGCATACAATATGTTCTGCTGCTCAGGTATCCTCTTCAACCATGAGTCAGAGCGTAGAGGTGAGACATTCGTAACACGTAAGATTACTCTCGCTGCAGCTCGTATCGCACAGGGAAAGCAGGACAAGCTTTTCCTTGGCAACCTCGATTCACTCCGTGACTGGGGTTATGCAAAGGACTATGTAGAGTGTATGTGGCTCATCCTCCAGCACGAGACACCAGAAGACTTCGTTATCGCTACAGGCGTTCAGCACTCAGTTCGTGAGTTCACCTATGCAGCATTCAAGGCTGCTGGTATCGAACTCAAGTTTGAGGGTAAGGACATGAACGAGAAGGGTATCTGCGTTGCAGGTCCAGAGGAACTCATCGGTAAGACACTCGTTGAGGTATCAGAGGACTTCTATCGTCCAACAGACGTTGTAAACCTCTGGGGTGATCCTACAAAGGCAAAGAAGGAACTTGGTTGGAACCCAATGACCACAAGCTTCGAGCAGCTCGTTGAGATCATGGTTCAGCATGATATGGCAAAGGTAAAGGCAGACTCTGTTGCTGCAGAGGTACGTACTAACCTTGCAGAGTATCTTGAGAAGGGTATCGTTAAGTAAAAGTAGAAAGTCGTGTTAGATAAAAGTTGCAAAATATACGTAGCAGGTCACAACGGTCTCGTTGGATCTGCTATATGGAACAACCTCAAGGCTCGTGGATACAATAACCTTGTAGGTCGTTCTCATAAGGAACTGGATCTCACAGACCAGTATGCTGTAAAGAAGTTCTTTGATGAGGAAAAGCCAGATGCAGTTGTACTTGCAGCAGCATTTGTAGGCGGTATCATGGCTAACTCACTCTATCGTGCCGACTTCATGATGATGAACATGAAGATCCAATGCAACGTGATAAGTGAAGCCTATGCTCATGGCGTACAGAAACTCCTCTTCTTAGGTTCTACATGTATCTATCCTAAGAATGCTCCACAGCCAATGAAGGAGGATTGCCTCCTTACTTCTGAATTGGAGTACACTAATGAGGAATATGCAATCGCCAAGATTGCTGGTCTCAAGATGTGTGAGTCATACAACCTCCAGTATGGCACTAACTATATCGCAGTTATGCCAACTAACCTTTATGGTCCTAATGACAACTTCCATCTTGAGAACTCACACGTGATGCCAGCTATGATGCGTAAGGTTTACCTTGCAAAACTCATTCACGATGGTGATTGGGCATCAATTCGTGCAGACCTCAGCATCCGTCCTGTTGGTGCTAATATGAAAGAGAATGGCGAAACTGTACGTTATGTCATCGATGGCAATTCAGAAGAGGCACTCATCCTTAAGGTTCTCGCATTCTATGGAATCGAGAACAATAAGGTAACTCTCTGGGGTACAGGTAAGCCTCTCCGTGAGTTCCTTTGGTCAGAGGATATGGCTGATGCATCTGTTCACGTACTGCTCAACGTTGACTTCAAGGATATCATCGGTATCGAGAAGTACTCAAGCGTACATTACGGCATCAAGGCTGATGGTGTTGTTGACCGCAACCACTCAACAGGCCGTGGTGGTGCAATCCCATCTCTTGGCGAGATTCGTAACTGCCACATCAATGTTGGTACAGGTAAGGAACTCACCATCCGTGAGCTCTCTGAACTCGTTGTTAAGGCTGTTGACTTCAAGGGTGAGGTTATCTTCGACTCAAACAAGCCAGACGGCACAATGCGTAAGCTCATTGATGTTAGCAAGCTCCACTCGCTCGGCTGGACTCATAAGGTTGAAATCGAGGATGGTGTTCAGCAACTCTTCGATTGGTACAAATCGTCTCTAAATAAATAAACAAACATAATAAAGAAATGAACGGTAAAGTAGATGTCCTGCTCGGTTTGCAGTGGGGCGATGAAGGTAAAGGAAAGGTTGTCGATGTATTGACACCTAAGTATGATGTAGTAGCACGCTTCCAGGGTGGTCCTAATGCTGGCCATACCCTCGAGTTCGAAGGACAGAAATACGTCCTCCGCTCTATCCCTTCTGGTATCTTCCAGGGTGGTAAGGTAAATATCATCGGTAATGGCGTTGTTCTTGCTCCAGACCTCTTCATGGGCGAAGCAAAGGACCTCGAAAAGAGCGGTCACTCACTCAAAGAGCGTCTTCATATCTCAAAGAAGGCTCACCTCATCATGCCAACTCACCGTATCCTTGATGCTGCCTATGAGTCACTCAAGGGCAAGAACAAGGTTGGTACCACAGGCAAGGGCATCGGTCCTACATATACCGATAAGACATCACGTAACGGTCTTCGTGTAGGTGATATCCTCGATGGTTTCGATGAGAAGTATGCTGCTCGCAAGGCACGTCACATCCAGATGATCAAGGATACTGGCTATCAGTATGACGAAGCTGCTCTCGCAGAAACAGAGAAGGTATGGATGGAAGGTATCGAATACCTCAAGCAGTTCCAGATCGTTGACTCTGAGCATGAGGTAGGCAAGATTCTCAAGTCAGGTAAGTCTATGCTCGCTGAGGGTGCTCAGGGCACAATGCTTGACGTTGACTTCGGTTCATACCCATTCGTAACATCATCAAGCACAATCTGTGCAGGTGCATGTACAGGTCTTGGTATCGGTCCAAACAAGATTGGTGAGGTATTCGGCATCATGAAGGCTTACTGCACACGTGTTGGTGCAGGTCCTTTCCCAACAGAGCTCTTCGACGAGACTGGTAAGAAGATGCGTGACATCGGTCATGAGTATGGTGCTGTAACTGGTCGTGAGCGTCGTTGCGGTTGGATTGACCTCGTAGCTCTCCGTTACTCTATCATGGTTAATGGCGTTACTCAGCTCATCATGATGAAATCTGACGTACTCGACACATTCCCAACTATCAAGGCTTGTACAGCTTACAAGGTAAATGGTGTTGAGACCCGCGATTTCCCATACGACATCGAGAAGGGTATCGAGCCTGTTTACACAGAACTTCCAGGTTGGCAGACTGATATGACTAAGTTCACAAGCGAGGACGAGTTCCCACAGCAGTTCAAGGATTATATCAAGTTCCTTGAGGCTGAGCTCGAGACTCCTATCACTATCATCTCTATCGGTCCTGACCGCGATCAGACAATCGTTCGCAAGTAAAAAGAGCGCAAAGATACATACCCATATGAGCCATATCGGCTCATATGAGTATCTTTATTTTAACAAATAAATGGCACAAAAACCAAGTATTCCAAAGGGCACTCGCGATTTCGGTCCTGTCGAGATGGCGAAGCGCAACTATATCTTCAACACCATCAAGGACGTTTATGCCCTTTATGGATTCTCACAGATAGAGACTCCTTCTATGGAGAATCTGTCAACACTCATGGGTAAGTATGGTGAGGAAGGCGACAAGCTTCTCTTCAAGATTCTCAACTCTGGTGATTTCCTCCATGGAATGACTGCTGATGAGATTGCCAATACAAGTACCCTCAAACTTGCAGCTAAATTCTGCGAGAAAGGCCTTCGCTATGACCTCACTGTTCCATTTGCACGCTATGTAGTGCAGCATCGTGAGGAACTTCAGTTGCCTTTCAAGCGTTACCAGATACAGCCAGTATGGCGAGCAGACCGTCCACAGAAGGGACGCTATCGTGAGTTCTACCAGTGTGATGCCGATGTTGTAGGATCAGACTCACTCCTCAATGAGGTTGAACTCATGCAGATCGTTGATACCGTATTTACAAAGTTCGGTATTCGCGTTCAGATCAAGATCAACAACCGCAAGATTCTCTCTGGTATTGCAGAAGTAATCGGTGAGGCTGACAAGATCGTTGACATCACTGTTGCCATCGACAAACTTGACAAAATCGGACTTGATGCCGTAAATGAAGAACTTCGTTCAAACGGCATCTCAGAAGAGGCTATCGAAAAACTCCAGCCAATCATCAAACTCGAAGGCACCAACGAGGAAAAGCTCAACGTAATAGCTGAGGTTCTCACTTCTTCTGAAATCGGCATGAAGGGCGTTGAAGAGTGTCGTTACATTCTCTCTGCTCTTGACTCTATGAAGGGATATGCAGAAGGCAGCACATCTGTTCTCAAGAACGAGCTCCAGCTTGACCTTACACTTGCTCGTGGTCTCAATTACTACACAGGAGCAATCTTCGAGGTAAAGGCTCTTGATGTCCAGATCGGTTCTATCACAGGTGGCGGCCGTTATGATAATCTCACAGGTATCTTCGGAATGCCTGGTCTCTCAGGTGTTGGTATCTCATTCGGTGCAGACCGTATCTATGACGTTCTCAACCAGCTCGATCTCTATCCAAAGGATGCAATGACAGCTACACAGCTTCTCTTCATCAACTTCGGAGAAAAAGAGACTGCATACGTACTTCCGATTGCAAACAAGGCACGTACATCAGGCATACGCACAGAAATCTATCCAGACTCTGTGAAGATGAAGAAGCAGATGAGCTATGCCAATGCAAAGCAGATTCCATTCGTTGCCCTCGCTGGCGATAATGAGATTGCAGAGGGTAAGATAACCCTCAAGAACATGATCACTGGTGAGCAGACACTCGTCACACCAGATGAGCTCATTGTATGCTGTAAATAGGTGGTAGCCAACACCCAACAACAAACTCCATAAAATACAATCTAACTATGCGCAAAATCATCACAATTATCGCCCTGAGCCTCCTGACACTCGTCACGATGACTTCATCCGACAAGGCGTTCACAATCTATCTCATAGGAGATTCCACAATGGCCAACAAGGACATTGAGAAGGCTGGACGAGAACGAGGCTGGGGAATGGCACTACAAGGATTCTTTGCAGAGGAAGTTTTTATCGACAACCGTGCACTTAACGGTCGTTCAACAAAGACTTTTATCGACGAAGGCCATTGGCAGAAAGTGCTTGACGATATAAAGCCTGGCGACTACCTCGTCATACAGTTCGGACACAATGACGAGAAAGGTAAGGTCGGTGACAAGAAGCACACAATAGCAGGTCTTACATTCGATGATAACATCCGTATGTTCTGCCGTGGAGCTTTAGGTAAAGGAGCAACACCTATTGTGATGAATCCTGTTGTCCGTCGTGAATTCACAAAGCGAGTCGATAGGGAAACTGTACGCGCAAATGCTTCAAGTGATGATGTACCTGACAAGAGAGACAGCGAACAGCTCAAGGACACTCATGGAGCCTATGCCGTAACACCAAAGTATGTAGCACGTGAACTTCGCGTACCATTCGTTGATGCAACAGCTATCACTGCAGACCTTGAGAATCGTCTTGGACCTGACAACTCCAAAATGCTTCACATGATTAGTGCAGACAAGAAGAGTAACGACAACACTCACTACACCGAATATGGTGCACATCGTGTAGCAGAACTCCTCGTTGATGCAATGGCAGAAGCATGTCCACAGCTCAAGCCTTATGTACGTCATTATGACTTCATCGTGTCAGCAAAAGGCTTTGGAAACTACATGACTCTTCAGGCAGCAATCAACAATGTGCCAATCTACGCAAAGTCAACAATATGCGTACTTGACGGTGAATGGGTAGAACCTAAAATTACTTCAGGCAAGAAAATTAAATACGTTAAGTTCTCTGGAGTAAAAATAGATTAATTATCACCTTTCTAAATAAAGGTTAAAAGTTGAAATTATTACAAGTTGTTATGTGATAATTTCAACTTTTTTCTTATCTTTGCACTCGAGAAAATAAACTAAACATTTCCCTAAACAATTATGCAAACAAGAGAAGCATCTATCTTACTGACCTCACACGGAATAAAGCCAACCCTACAAAGAATAGCCATTATGAGCTATATTCTTGAGCATAGGGTGCATCCAACAATAGAAGATGTCTATAACGGACTAATAACAAATTATCCAACACTGAGCCGCACAACAGTTTACAACACTCTTAGAATGTTCTCCGAGCACTCTGCGGCACAGATGATTACAATTGATGAGCATCGTGTATGCTATGATGGAGACACACATCCACACCCACATTTCATCTGCAGGAAATGCGGACAGGTCTTTGATCTGATGCATCTGCCATTACCAAATATACCTTCAAAAGAGGAAGCAAATGGATTCAAGATCGACGAAATGCAGCTTTATTACAAAGGACTTTGTCCTGACTGCTGCACAACAACAGTCGAAGAATAGGCAGACAATCATAAATTACAAATTACCAATTACAAATTACTTGATATGACTTTGGACATTGATCTTTTGTTATCAGTATTGGTAACTATGCAGTATGCATTTTGAATTATAACTTGCGCAGCTTGATGAGCTTGCGAATAACTAAATAACGCATTTTGTCTAATTCCAAATAAAACAAACTAAAAGTAAAAAACATTATGAAAAAGAAGTTTATTTGTACAGTATGTGGTTATATCCACGAAGGAACAGAAGCTCCAGAGAAGTGCCCAATCTGTAAGGCACCAGCTAAGAAGTTCAACGAAATGTCAGTAGAAGATACACCAGAATTCGCAACAGTTCACAAGCTTGGTGATGGTAAGATCCCTGGTTCTGACGAAGAAATGATCAAGGACCTCAATGCTCATTTCAATGGTGAGTGTGGTGAGGTAGGTATGTACCTTGCAATGGCTCGTCAGGCTGATCGCGAAGGTTATCCAGAAGTAGCAGAGGCTTTCAAGCGTTACGCATGGGAAGAGGCAGAACATGCTTCTAAGTTCGCAGAACTCCTCGGTGATATTCTCTCTGACACCAAGTCAAATCTCGAAGCTCGTATAGCAGCAGAGAAGGGTGCTTGTGAGGATAAGTTCCGTATCGCAAAGAACGCAAAGGCTGCAGGTCTTGATGCAATCCATGACACCGTTCATGAGATGGCAAAGGACGAAGCACGTCACTGTGCAGGCTTCATGGGACTCTACAAGCGTCTATTCAAGTAAATCCATTCTCTACATATAATCAAAGGCATGCCACAACAAAGTGACATGCCTTTTTCAATTGCTATAGGGGGAAAATTATTTAAGGACATTCAGGATACTACCCTTTACCTTATCCGAAATGGTATCATAAGTATCATTCTCTGAAGGCTTAACAGGCTCAAGATATTCCACCTCAATCTTCTTAGGCTTCAGGAATTTAGAACCTCGAGGAAGAGCCTCAAACGCACCACGGATACATACTGGTACCACAGGCACATTCAATTCCTTACTCAAGATAGCGAATGTCTTCTTGAATTCTACCATATTACCATCATGTGATCGGGTTCCTTCAGGGAAGATAACAATGTTCTTGCCTTGCTTCAAGACCTCAGAAAGCTTCATGATAGAGTTCTTCAGATTGCTCTTCTCCATGAGAATAACATTATTTCTTCTTGCGAGCCACTTCAACACAGACTGCTTTACGTGCTCTTCCGTTGCATAGAAATATGTATTCTTCAATGTTGTACTATCAAGTCCAGACATCGCGATAGGTCCATCAATGAAGCTCTGATGATTTGGCGCGATGATGAAAGGTCCCGTCTTCGGAACATTCTTCTTGCCTATAATAGAAAGTCGGTTGTTCACCTTCAGAAGTATATTGAACAAACCTGAATGCAAAGTGAACAAAGGCGATGTAGATGGAAGCTCAAGCGAAGAGTTATTCGCAAGAAGCATATCATGCCAGTCAATCTTACTTACATCCACATGAGTCTTGTCCTGCTCAACCTTTTCAGATATTGACTTGAGAGTTGTCATCATCTCAGGCTGAATTTCCACACCGAATGTCTGCTCTATGAATCCTTGAAGACCAACCTTATCCAATGAGTCGAAGGCAAGGTCTGTCTCAAGATGATCATCTGCATGAACAGCCATCTTCTTCTCACCCTCAATATATTCCTTAAGGATGCGCATCACATCGCTCATTTCCTCCTCAACGACTGCCTTCTCTGCAGAATTCTGCTTTCTGCCCTCAACGATATCCTTGAGTTTGAAACGCTGAAGCTTATCAAGCTTTGTTCTTGGAAGATCACCTCTATAGACATAGATGCTCATCAACTTCTTATAGTTAGTCACCGAGAAGTTATAAGGCTCGATTACCTCCTTCTTGAGGGCAATCTCCACCTCCTCATCAGAAAGGTTCTTAGCCCATGCCTCATTAGGCACGATGATACCCATCAGCATATCACCATTCTGAATCACGGCAGCCTCTTTCACTCTCTCGTCATATTTCTCCAACTTGTACTCTATCTCATTTGGCTGAACGTTCTTACCATTTGAGAGCACAATGATTTCCTTCGTTCTTCCAGTGATATACACCCTACCCTTCTCGTCAAAGCGAGCAAGGTCACCTGTATGAAGAAAGCCATCAGAATCAATAACCTTTGATGTCTCATCAGGACGGTTGTAATATCCCATCATAAGATTATCACCCTTACAGCAAAGCTCACCATCAACAAGTTTACACTCAACTGAAGGCAAAGGCAATCCAGCACAACCGCATATCATATCTCCAGGGCGAGTGAACGAGATGATAGGTGCCATCTCTGTCATTCCATATCCCTCAAGCAGATTGATACCAAGAGCGATAAGTCCCTCGCCTATCTCCTTGTCAAGGGCAGCACCACCACTCACACAGTATTCAAGATGGCCACCCATCTTCTTACCAACAGAAGCAAAGATAATCTTAGAGAGTGTCATGCTCTTAGCCTTCAGACACATATTAAATAATGTGCGAGTCACGAAACTGGCATTTATCTTCTTCATGATGCCAGAATAGAGCATCTGCCACAACCTTGGTACACCAACAAAGATACCAACCTTACCTCTGCACAAAGCAGCCATGATATCAGGTCCTTGCATTGACTCACAGATGATGATACCATCACCCTGAAGAAGAGGAATAATCAACGTTCCCATCAAAGGCAAGACATGATGCACAGGAAGCAACATCAATGTTCTTCTCTTACCATTGAAGATATTCACCTCATCACACACACCTGCCTTGTTAGCCCACAGATTTCTGTAAGTAAGCATCACACCCTTAGGCGAGCCTGTTGTGCCAGAGGTATAGATGATAAGTGCAATACTCTGACCTGCATAACTATTCTCATCAAGGGTAGCAGTAACAGCCTTGAAGCCACTTGCATCTTCCTTTTCTGCATCATCAATGACAAATACAGCCATATTCAATCCTGAACGATCAATAGCTTCCCTTGCAACCTTCTCACAAGCTTTGGAAACCCACATACACTCTGGAGTACAGTCCTTTATGATATACTCAAGATCACTGATTGTTGCTGAAGCATCCACAGGAACTGCAATGCTTTTATTCTGCCAAATAGAGAAGAAAGCATATACCCAACCTATTCTATTCTCACTGAATATTAGTGTCTTTTGTGGCATTAAGTCCTTTGTCTTACTACCAAACAAACTCACATGCTGCAACATCTCCTGATAGGTTACATCCCCACCATTTGACATTATCGCAATTCTATCAAGATTAATTCTCATTATCTTATAAGCTTATATTTTCAATTTACGACTGCAAAATTAGTATATTCCATTCACAAATAAGCATAATATCCTACAAAACCCACTTTTTGAGCAAAATATTTGCGCATATAATCCTATCACCCGAAAACATAATCCTATTTTGGGTGATGGGTGGTGGGTGATAGGTAATAGGTGGTGGATGTTAGTGTATAGTATTATTCGTGGCTGGTTCACTATTGACATTTACAAACCACCAACACCTAACAACCATCACCCAACACCTAACAACCATCACCCAACACCTAACAACCATCACCCAACACCCATCACCCATCACCCAAATTTGTAATTATTCCACAAAAAGCCACAAAAACACATGAAAACTGAGCAAACCAAACATATTTTTCATCTAAAATGTAAAAAAACACTCAAAAAATTTGTTCGTTCGAAAAAAATTGCTACTTTTGCAAAAAATTGGTTTTTAATAATCAACTATATTAACCCAAACAACACTTATCTCCTATGAAATCAATAAAAAGCTACCTGACCTTAATAGCTACACTGCTATTTTCGTTACCAATAATGGCATTGGAAATGTCAGAAGAGG
This sequence comes from Prevotellaceae bacterium UBA1710, assembly GCA_002317355.1. Taxonomy (GTDB): domain Bacteria; phylum Bacteroidota; class Bacteroidia; order Bacteroidales; family Bacteroidaceae; genus Prevotella. Next base: position 48,616 of record DCJC01000078.1, read on the forward strand.
ATGCTCGTGACCACATCAAAGCATATATTGAGCAGCAGAAATCGGGCTTTGGTAAGTACGATGAAACTCTTCGCGTTACACTTGCAAACATACAAATTGATGGCAATCGTGTGAAAGTTATCTTCAACCAACCTGACGGCTCTTTCAGACCTCTCTTCCCTGAATTAACCGAAGGCAAATTCAAGACTGATGCACAGGAGAACCGTTACGTTAATCGCCAGTATGGAATGTACATGCTCGCAAGAGAGGTACAGAAAGACCCTAAGTTCCTTGAGGCTATAGAAAAGTCAAGATACACATGGGATGTATATATCATGGATGCAAAGCAGAATGTACCTTATTATACATTTACATTCAGCTACCAGAATATCAAGAATTCCATCGACCTCAATAATGGTGAAGTGGCATCTGATTTCAGAAACTTCCTCTCTATATCACTTGTTGACCGTGCTCTCAAGAGTCTTATGGAGAAGGTATATATCCCACACGACAGCGTTGGCATCTCATATGCACACTTAAGCAGCAATATGCTCAATTGCACTATGCTCGCTACATCAGACGCATACCAGAAGCTTACAGCAACCAACGGTATGGTAGCACGTAATGAGTGGATTGAGTCATTCCTTGAAGAATGTATGTCAAAGTCATACTTCAAGCAGCTTCTCACAGTTCTCAAGACAAAGCAGCCAACTGTGTATATTCGTGTAGAGGACATCCACAAGAAGTTTGCTCCTCAGACCTACACAGTAAATACTTTCGATATCATCGCAGCTGCAGAACACAATTCAACAGGTGGTCTCTCTGCTGCAGACTATATCATCAAGCAGATTGGTGGTAAAAAACAGAGTGAAAAAGACTATGGCCTGTTCATGCAGAAGTATGGTGATGTAGCAAGCCAGATGAAGGAAGCAAGTCAGGCACTTGCAGACAACTCAAGACGCGTATATGACGTTGTTGACGAAATGCCTGAGTTCCCTGGTGGTAGCCTTGCTCTTGCCAACTACCTTTACAATCAGGTTAAGTATCCACCACTCGCAGAGCAGAATAAGATTCAGGGACGTGTTACTTGCCAGTTCGTTATCACATACGAGGGTAAGGTAACAAACGTTGAGATTTCTCGCTCTTCTGACCCTCTTCTCGATGCAGAGGCAAAGCGCGTTATCTCTTCAATGCCTAAGTGGATTCCTGGCAGACATCATGGTGAGAGAGTTAACACTAAGTATAGTGTACCTATTACATTCACCCTTCCAAACTAATAAAAAACTACCAGCAAATGAATCAATTCTGATTCATCGTAAAAACACACGAAGAAGCCAGACAAGGTTTCACACAACGAACAAAACAAATTCATATGACACGGAATATGCTCCCAATGCCGTCAGGTGTTGGGAGCTATTGTTCTCACACCTCTCATATAAATGCAACAGCTCCCTTCATTGTCATACGCAATGAAGGGAGCTGTTATTCAAAAGATGACTACTCTTTAGTTACCCATCAGCCAATTCTTGAATTCAGAAGCCTTATTCTTGCTTACAAACAGAGGTTCAGGCAACTCTACTGGCATACTGACCAGCAATCTGCTATCAAGCCAGATCACGATTTCCTTGATGCTTTCTCTCGCCACTATATACTGCTTATTGGCACGATAAAAACATGCAGGATCAAGTGTCGCCATAATAGATTCAAGCGACTTGTTGTATGCCATATTCTTACCATCCTTCAGATACAGCAAAGTCTTTCTTCCCGTGTTATATATGCACACAACATCAGAAACTGGAACTGGAACCAACTTATCGTGTAAAGGCACAAGTAAAGACGAAACATACGTTCCACTCTGCTGAACCTTTGCAGGGCCAGCCATATTGACCATACGCTGCAAATAGCCTATCACATCATTACTATTCCAACGCTTGAACTTATCCAAGGCACGTTTCAGTTCTGTAGCTTTGATAGGCTTCAGCAGATAATCAATACTGTTGACTGCAAACGCGTCCAAAGCATACTGATCGTAAGCTGTTGTAAAGACGATTGGAGTCTGCACCTCTATCTCTTGGAAAAGAGTGAATGCTGAACCATCACTCAGGTGAATATCCATGAAGATAAGGTCTGGAGCAGGATTGCTGCTCAACCATCTCACAGTCTGCTGAACACTCTCAAGAACTTTCAGCACCTCAATATCACTATCTATTTCCTGCAACATTGCAAGGAGATTCTCACTTGCTGCAGTTTCATCTTCTACTATCAGAACTTTCATTTTATTCCTGTTTTATCGGGTTACTCCGCAAGAGGAAGCACTACACTAAACATATCATCCGTCTTCTCTACCCTGATCTTCTTATCCATCAACAGGGCAAAACGCTTCTCAAGATTCTTGATACCTGTTCCATGCGTTTCCGACTTATATTGCTTTGGAAAATATGGATTACTAACCACAAGTTCATGCTTGTCATTCATACTAATCAGCACATTCATCCTATGCTCACTATCGATCATATTATGCACAGTTACATTCTCAATAAGCGGAAGCAAAGCCAGAACAGGAATCTGCAGATGCATGCAATCATCAGGAACATCAAATGTGACATCAAATTTTCCTGCATATCTCACCTGCATCACCTCACTGAAAGAGCGTGCAAACTCCAACTCTTCCTCAAGTGTTGCCACAACTTTTCTCTCACTCTGAAGGATATATCTGAAGATATCACTCAAATGGTCGATATAGCAGATTGTGAGCTTCTCGTCCTTCTTCCTCACCAAACTGCTGATACCATTCAGCGAATTGAAGAAGAAATGCGGATTAATCTGATTAGTAAGGGCTGTACACCTGCTCTGCAAACTTTCCACCTGCAACTGTCGAAACTCCTCCACCTTCTTCTGATGAATACGACTAAGGTAGTCCGTATAACCAAGCATGATACCCATTGCACCAAGCACAACAAACTGGAACGTGAGAATGATAGGACGACAATCAAAGTCTGGGCAGAATAGTGCAATCATACCTTTGTAAACACCAAACCCTAATAGTATTAAAAGGAAGTTTGGCAAGATACGCTTCACTAATGACTGTGATTTCAGGAAATTCCTATTCATCAACAAAGAACAGAGAATAAGCACCCAGAACAGTAGGAATCTCATCAGCATACTATAGAGATAACATCCCATTGCCTCTGAGCCTATATTGTGCCTATCAATGTTCATGAACAATAGGTTTGGATAGCTGACAAAAATGGCAACCACCAAACTTACCAATACAGTCTTTGAGAAAGTTTTATAATCATTCATTTAATCGATCCTCATATTATTACGATGCAAAAATACACATTTTTTTTTACAAATCATAATTGCAAAGCATAAAAATACAAAAATAAATCATAATACCTACATCTTCTGAGGCAAAAATCGCAAAAATCCTATTCTTTTCACCATCCACTCCTTACCAATAAAAAAATGTAGCGTCTCCCCCAAAGGAAACGCTACTTTTATCTAAGTCCAATCCAAATATCATAGTGTTCATATCAGAAATATCCGAACACTCGTGACCTTGATGGGATTCAAACCCATGACCTTCAGAACCGGAATCTGACGCTCTATTCAGCTAAGCTACAAGGCCAGTATAATTTTGTATTATGAATTATGAACTATGAACTATGAATTATGAACTATGAACTATGAATTATGAACTATGAATTATGAATTATGAACTATGAACTATGAACTATGAAGTGCCAACAGCACCATCAATCCTTAATCCTTAATCTCTAATCCCTAATCTCTAATCCTTAATCCAAAATCTACATCGCACACGACATAAGATACACCACAGATGCAGGAATCGCCATAAGCGATGAGTCGAATCGGTCAAGCATACCACCATGTCCTGGGAGGATATTACCGCTATCCTTCACCCCAAGAGTGCGCTTGAAGAGACTCTCAACAAGATCGCCCCATGTGCCGAAGAACACAACAACCAATCCCAAGCCTATCCACTGTAAGGTTGTAAGACCTGTCTGTGTTGCACCCATAAACTCCAACACTCCATTCTCGTCAATGTAAGACATCAACCATGCGATGAAGCACACAAGAATGCCACCACCAATACTGCCTTCCCATGACTTTCCAGGAGAGATTCTTGGGAACAGCTTATGCTTACCAAGAAGAGAACCTGCGAGATACGCACCCGTGTCATTACACCAAAGGAAGATGAAGATGCTCAAAGGCAACAGAAGACCGTAAACAGTCTCACCATTTGCAGCCGAACGGAATGCAAGCATATTGATACAAGCGAAAGGCAATGCCACATACATCTGAGAGAGCATTGTGTATGCCCAATCGTTTATGGCATCCTCATTACGCTGGTAGAGTTCGCTGATGAAGAGATACACCACTGTGATGAGGTATGGCACGAATGCTGCTGATGGAACCACCTGCATACACCAACCTGCAAACGCAAGGAAGAGATACACACCTGCCACAGTAGAGATGAAACGATTCACCTTGACTGTCTCACGAAGGTTCACGAGTCCCGTAAACTCCCATATAGACAATCCTGTTACGAGAGCAAAGAAGCAGACCATTGCCAATGGCTTCAGAAAGCATGTCACCACAACGGCAACAAAGAGTACACCTGTTATGGCTCTAACAATGAAATTATGCATCCTGCTGTCCTCCTTCGTTAGCAGAAGCCTCTGTAGATGAAGCCTCAGAAGATGATGTCACACCCTTAGTGCGTCTTTCCCATTCTGCAGCCTCTGCCTCAAACTTTGCCTTCTGCTCATCATTTGCCTGAATAATCTCCTGAGCACGTGAAGTCCAAGGACGCTTACCGAAGATACGCTCCACATCCTCTGCGAAGATCACCTCCCTATCGATAAGCAACTGAGCCAGCTCGTTATGACCTTCCTTATGCTCTGTCAGGATAGCCTTAGCACGAGCATACTGATCGTTAATCATCTTGAGCACTTCCTTATCAATCAACTCTGCAGTTGCCTCTGAATAAGGACGCTGGAAACTGTACTCCGAATTATTATAGTAGCAGATATTTGGCAGACTATCGCTCATACCTGCATACGCAATCATACCATACGCACTCTTTGTTGCACGCTCAAGGTCGTTCATTGCTCCTGAAGAGATATGTCCTGTGAACAACTCCTCAGCAGCACGACCACCAAGAAGACTACACATCTCATCAAGCATCTGCTCCCTAGTGTTCAACTGACGCTCCTCTGGCATATACCAAGCTGCACCAAGCGCATTTCCTCTTGGCACAATGCTCACCTTAACCAATGGATTAGCAAACTCAGTAAACCAAGAGATTGTTGCGTGACCTGCCTCATGAAGCGCAATAGCACGCTTCTCTGCTGCTGTCATCACCTTTGTCTTCTTCTCCAATCCACCAATGATTCTATCTACAGCATCAAGGAAATCCTGACGTGTAACCACCTTTGAGTCATGACGAGCAGCAATCAATGCAGCCTCATTACATACATTGGCGATATCAGCACCTGAGAATCCTGGAGTCTGACGAGCAAGCATATCGATATCCAGCGCCTCCTCTACCTTGATTGGCTTCAGATGCACCTGGAATATCTCCTTACGCTCTGGAAGGTCAGGAAGGTCAACATGTATCTGTCTGTCGAAACGACCTGCACGAAGCAGAGCCTTATCGAGCATATCCACACGGTTGGTTGCTGCAAGAATGATAACACCTGAGTTTGTACCGAAACCGTCCATCTCTGTCAAGAGTGCGTTAAGGGTATTCTCACGCTCATCATTTCCGCCCATTGATGGGTTCTTTGAACGTGCACGACCCACAGCATCAATCTCATCGATGAAGATGATACATGGACTCTTCTCCTTAGCCTGACGGAATGTGTCACGCACACGTGAAGCACCTACACCCACAAACATCTCCACAAAGTCACTACCTGACATAGAGAAGAATGGAACACCTGCCTCACCTGCAACAGCCTTTGCAAGCAATGTCTTACCTGTTCCTGGAGGGCCCACAAGCAATGCTCCCTTAGGTATCTTACCACCAAGATCTGTGTATTTAGCAGGATTCTTCAGGAACTCTACAATCTCCTGAACCTCCTGTTTTGCGCCCACCTGACCTGCAACATCCTTGAAGGTCACACCAACGCTATTCTCCTTGCCATACACACGAGCCTTTGACTTTCCAACGCTGAACACACCGCCTCCGATGCCTCCACCGCCTCCCATTCTTCCCATGAAGAAGAGCCAGATGAAAATGAAGATTGCCAAAGGTGCCACATTGAGCAGGAAGCTCATGATGCCACCCGCTTTCTCATTGTTGTAGGCAACATCACCCTTGAACTTACCCTCTGTATGCTTCTGATTAAGGTAGTTCTCCACCTGATCCACGCTTCCGATCTCTACTTCCACGAAAGGATTAGGTCCGACTTCCTTAGTCGATTTCTTAAACACATCGCGCACGTTTCTGCCGTAAACGTACATCTGCAAGACATTCTCTGTCTTATTGATTACTACCTTATTGGCATAACCTCTATCCACATAAGCCTTGAAAGTGCTATACGACACCTTCTGTGCACCTGAGCTTCCACTAAGAAGCGAGTTGCCTCCGTCCGTGAAGAACATCACGCACAGAGCCACCAGAATAATCATGTATAGCCAGTTCATATTGAACTTCGGCATCTTAGGCTTATTATCGTTATTAAAGTCTTGATTCTGCATTGTTCAAATAATAGATTTTTCAAAGAAAGACATGCCCTCATTAATCACGCGCAGTTCTTTGTTTCTATCCGCGCGCCAGCCTAGTTTCCTCTCGGGGGATCAAGGGGGGCTTCTTTAATCCAAATCCGGAATATCCTCAAAAGGAGCATCCTCCCAAAGATTCTCGAGATTATAGAAGTCGCGAGCCTCTGGCATAAAGATATGAATCATCACGTCCACATAGTCCATAGCTACCCAGAGTGCATTCTCTGTACCAACCACATGAGTAGGCTTATCCTTGAGCTCGATGCGCACCATATCCTCTACAGAGTCTGCGATAGCACTCACCTGCTGAGGATTGTTACCCTCACACACGATGAAGTACTGACAGATAGCACCATCAACACCGCGGAGATCCACGATCCTGATACCCTTACCTTTTTTTTCCTGAATGCCTTTAACGGCAACGTTTACCAAATCCTTTATTGAATCCACTATTATATTCTTACTTTATTATTATACATTAATATATTAAGTGCTGAAAAATGAAATCGAACTATCGAGACGAACTATCGAGAGTCATTTGTAACTCAAATTGGCTTTCTCCTACGGATCGC
>DCJC01000078.1:55953-56077 GCA_002317355.1 Prevotellaceae bacterium UBA1710
CTCTTCATTCTTCACTTTTCATTCTATCAGCCTCGGGCAAACACCGAATCAGTATTCATAAGCAAATCGTGAACACCTCAAGCGAACAATTGTAACTCTAATTGGCTTTCTCCTACGGATCGCC
>DCJC01000078.1:56106-60055 GCA_002317355.1 Prevotellaceae bacterium UBA1710
CTCTTCATTCTTCACTTTTCACTTAATAATCGCCCGTTTCAAATTTTCTGGATGCAAAGTTACTCATTATTCTTGACATTCCCCCTCAAAACTCCCAAAATTTGCAGTTTTTTATTACTTTTTCGCGCAAAACAACTAAAATACAACTTTTTTTGAAATTTTTCCGCGATTTTCTTGCAAGATACAGAAAAAGTTTGTACCTTTGCACTCGCAAACAAGAAACAAGGGTTTCAAACTTGCAGAATAGCATTGGGATATGGTGTAATGGTAACACTGCAGATTCTGGTCCTGCCTTTCCTGGTTCGAGTCCGGGTATCCCAACAAAAGCGCTGAATGAGAAATCATCCAGCGTTTTTTGTTTACTTTACACTTTACCCTTTACACTTTACCCTTTACGCTTTACCCTTTACTCTTTACTCTTTACTCTTTACTCTTTACTCCCTAATCTTTAATCCTTAATCTTTAATCCCTAATCCTTAACCTACACTCACCATGTCATTTGAATGGAAAGACAGAAACAGCATCTTCAAGGGTGAAGGCATCTACCACCTCACCTTCGCAATAGCAGGCAGACAGCCCCTGCTCGGGCAGCTTGTGGCGATAGAGGGTGCATGTGCTCATCATCAAGCTCAGGAAAACCGTCCATACCCAGGAGACGTGTCACGTCTCAACAATACAGACGATTTACCTTACAAAGGATGGCGCAAGGAGCTAAGCACATCAAAACTTGCCACCGTACGACTATCTGAATTTGGGCAGGCGATAGCTAGCGACATAATAGCACTACCTTCACGTTATTCATGTGCAGATACCGAGAATAAGCCTTCTCTCCAAATCTGCGCAAAACAATTCATGCCCGATCATCTCCATGTGGTGATATGGGTGAAGAAAGATGTGGGCAAGAGCATCCGCCAGATAGCACAAGGCTTCCGCATAGGTGTACGAAAGATTGCTGTAGATATGGGTGTTTGGAATAATGATGATGGGCATCCATTTGAAATCCCCTTCATCCGCACCCTCTCCCGCAAGGGCCAGCTCTCCGCCATGATCTCTTACGTCCATGCAAATCCCGATAACGCATGGATGAGGCGTCTCAATCCTGATCTCTACACAATCCGCAGACGCCAGCAATATGCCAACCTCCACTTCGACTGCATGGGCAAATCCCGCCTCCTCGACTATCCCGATCGACAAGTCATTGCCCTATCGCGCTCACTATCCACAGAACAGATAGAGGCAGAAGTGCAAAAGGCATTACGGAAGGCAGAAAACGGCACCATCACCTATACTGCCGCCATCAACACTGGCGAAAAAGCTGTAGCAAGAGCCGTAAGAGAAGCAGGGCATCCCCTTGTCGTGATGATGCTCGATGGCTTCCCTGCTGAAGGCACAGAGGCAGCCCGCTACTATCACCCCAGTGGCGTATACCACAAAGCATGTGGTGACGGATTGCTATTCCTCATGGCTCCATTAGCAGAAAACTACAACAACCCTACCCTCATCACCCTCACAGATGCAGAATTGAAACACAAGGATGAAGCCAAAGGCTACCAATACCGCCCCATCCCTCACGACACCAAGCGCTGGCGAATGATTGCCGGCAACATCATGCTCAAGATGATAGCACAATTCCTCACGCTTTAGCATCCCCCACTCTACCCTTTACCCTTTACTCTTTACTCTTTATACTTTATACTTTCCCCTTTACCCTTTACACTTTACACCTTACTCCTTACCCTTTACAAGGGAAAGGCAACTTATAAACGCATCCACACTCCTCTTCTTCGTCACTCCCTTCAGCGTATGCACGTATGACGTCTTCTTCTCCTTCAGTTCCGCGATATCAATAGCCTTGAGGTCATCAATACCCCTAACAAGATGCTCGGGCAAGATACTCACAAAGTTACTCGACCTCAGCAAGTTCATTATCGCACTCGCATCATTCACCACAGCCCTCACACACAAACGCGCGCCCTCCTTACTCAGGAAATCCTCCACAGCATTGGCAAAGCGATGCATCTTCTCTGGAAGCACGAGCGACTGCCTCTCCAAGTCCGTAAAGCTCAACTCCTTCCTTGTAGCCAACGGATGAGTATCGCGCATAACGGCAGCAAAACGATACTCAAATATAGGCACGCTATCCACCCAATCCTCTTCACCATCAACCTTCATCGAGAATGCCATATCAAGCTGCCTGTTGCGAAGCATGTAGATAAGTTCAGGAATCGTCTTGTAATACACGAACAGCCTCACGTTCGGGAACTTCCTCATAAACAACACCATAGCCCTTCGCACCATCGGCTCCATGGAACAGGTGAGTCCGATGTGCAACTCACCCGAGAGCTCATCCTTCACATCCGTCATCCTATCCCTACACTCCTTCACATCCTCCAGCACCTTACGTGCCATCGGAAGCATCTGCTCGCCATCCTCCGACAACACGACCTTGTGAGGCGAGCGCATGAAAAGCACAACACCCAACTCATCCTCAAGTAACTTAATCTGCTGAGAGATGGCACTCTGCGAAAGGAAGAACTTTCGAGAAGCCTCTGAGAAGCTACCACATTCCGCAATAGCCACAAAATATTTCAACTGTCTTATTTCCATCTTCAAAAAATTATAAAATTGTAAATTGTCAAATTATCAAATAGGAATCTATTTGACTGCAAATGTACACAATCCTCTCCACACCACCAAACGCCTTCAATAAGTTTAACTTATACTACCATTACGAAAGATTTTCGCAAACCTTTTCATAACCATTCTAAAAGTACTAATTTTGCACCCAGAAATCGAAGAGATCGGCAACCGACAGAAGCCAACTCTAAGATGCCAAGGCCTACAGCCCCCCCCATTATATTTTCCATATTATAAACCCATAAAAAAAACAAACGTTATGCAAGAACCACCTCATTAACAATCCCGAATTCGTCAAGGCATAGGGATGACAAAGGGCAAGACAGTTCCCAATACCGTCTTTCGTTTAGTCTTTTTGTTTGTCTTTTGTTTAAGCGGAACAAACGTCAAAGTCCTCAGACATGTGATCTAAACCATTAATCTTTGGGATTAGACAAAAACAATCTTTGATCCATATCTCCCGACTGCCCTCGCTCATCCCTATACCATGACGAAAAGCTAACAGACACTTTTTAGTTTTAAGTTTTTAAAGTTTTTACTCGCTACAAATCAGAGCCCCCTCGCGCGCCAGCCGCATCCCTTAGGTTTATTAGGGATAGAGGGGGCCATTTAATCTCCTACCATTATGACAAGCAAAGAAATCCACAATATGATCAACGCCAGATCAATGCCGAACTATGGTCGGCATACCTATACCTGAGCATGTCACTATGCGCAGAATCCATTGGGCACAACGGAATCAGCACATGGCTTTACGTACAGTCATGTGAAGAAGTCGACCACTCACGCATCCTCCAGCGCTACCTACTCGCCCAAGGACAAGAGGTCAAGTTCAGCTCCATTGATGATGTGCCAACCCACTGGTCAACCCCACTCGACATCATGCAGTCGGCACTCAAGCAAGAGAAGAACATCACCAAATGCATCCATGACATCATGCAGAAGGCACAATCCGAATACGACTATGCCACCAGCAATCTCATGTCATGGTTCATCAACGAACAAAGTGAAGAAGAAAATACATGTCAGAAGATTATTCAACAATACGAGAACGCATCTAATACCCCATGTGCAATTATGCAGATAGACAGAGATCTCGGGAGCCGAAAATACCAACCATTGCAATTCAAATTCCCCGAGACATAGTACATAATATCCATAACATCCGTCACAAGACAAACACAGCCAACCCCTAATAGTCCATCTCCAAGAAAACACAAAAGGCAGTCCCCACGGGCTGCCTTTTCTGTTTCCAATCACTTCCGCCAACTCCACATATTCTAACAAGCAAGCGCACGTCCGTGTAGTCCGA
>DCJC01000078.1:60176-61131 GCA_002317355.1 Prevotellaceae bacterium UBA1710
CGAGTATTCCGTGTTCAAAAAAAATAGTTTCCCAATTAATGTTTCAGGCAAAGCCAAAAGCGCAAGCGCCCATTCGTGTCGACCAAACATCAACACAAAATTCATCGTCTTTTCTTATTAAAGATATCACTATGAGAACCAGTAGTAACCATCACAAGGACAAGCTCAGAGTCATATTGCTCCCAAACCAACAGCCAATCAGGCTGCAAATGGCACTCCATACACCCTTGATAGTCACCATGTAAACGGTGAGGCAAATATTCTGGAGGCAAAGAACCCGTTTCCGACAATATCTCCAAGGCCTTTCTCATAACTTCTGGATCAAGCCCACGCTTGATACATCTTTTATAAGCCTTTTTGAAACTACCTTTAGCCTTAATTGTGTATTTCATGTTAAATAAAACTTATGAATTCAAATAATCCATGAAGTCATCTACACTATCAAAAGACTTCAAGTCACCTTTTCTTACATCCTCCAATGCAAGATCCAATTCTGATTTCTTTGTCTTAACAATCTTTGTCGCCCACCCCATCTTCTTTGAAAGGGCTTTCAACAAATTATAGTCAGCTGCAGGCAATTCTATGCTAACAGTTTTCATTGTAGGTACTGATAAAGTATCCATAATCTGATGTTTAAATTATATTCGTATCGGCACACGACTCCGATTCTGAGTGCAACGTGTGAAGCATCCTCGCACGTTTGAGCGTCTTTTGACAAAAGAGCGGCGTAAGCCTAGATTTATCAGAGCAGTGCCCGTCTCTGATTTCTGAGTGCAACGTGTGAAGCATCCTCGCATGAGAGAAATAGGGCGAGTCAGTCATTAACTGGCGCCCGTCTCTGATTTCTGAGTGCAAAATTAAGAATAAATCATCAAATCACCAAATAAAAATCCACAAAACACCAGAAACCTCTCCATTTCCCCATAGCGTAAGCGTCCTGTCCGTGTAGTCCGAG
>DCJC01000036.1 GCA_002317355.1 Prevotellaceae bacterium UBA1710
GAAGCAATATTTTCCTCAATTGAATAATTGATAATATTTTATGCGTCAGAGACGCAATTTTATGACTTCGTCAATTTTCTTAGGCGCAAGCCATTTTCCTGCGATAGCATAATCCAACACTCCAAATCCCTGAAGAAAAAAAGATTTTTTAAGAAAACCTACACCCCTACATCCAAAACGCTGCAACAACCACAATTTCAACATGTTGCACGGTTCATTCACCATCACAAACCTACATGAAACCTACATGCAAGCCTACATCAAAAAGCGTATAAGTATCAGATAATAAAGGCGTTACCGAGGTCATTTACTTACCATTTAGTTTTTTACTCATTTGCGCTATTATGTATTTTTATTTAAAACAAGCACGCAAACATCTGAATACCAATAATATAGCATCGTTACGAATGTAGGATGCATGTAGGGTGCATGTAGGGTTAGAAGAGGTAAATTATCCGCATAAAGCACTAACAGAAAGTTAGTTACAGCGTTCCGAATGTAGGGATGTAGGGTTTCTTGAAATTTCTTTTTTTCTCTGATACAAAATGCAGATACCAAACATTCCGGCACATCATTGCAAAAGATAAAAAAGCGTAAAAATTGGGGATGTCTGTAGGAAAATTAGTGGAATTAGAATAAAAAATTGTACTTTTGCAGAAGTACTTACTCAACTTTCGCAAACTCCAGTTGAGTCTAAATTCTTCGCATAGCTCAGGCACTGCGTGGAGTCCAAATTACAAGGTACAAATTACCTGTTTTGAACCTGGAACTGTCATGTTACCAGCACCTGGAGACACAAAAAGGTAACAAGGTAATTGGTAATTTGTAATTGGTAATCAACAAGTTGAGTACATGCGAAACTTGTAGTACTTATTATAACATAGTGTATGCAGAAGAATCTAAACAATAGAGAACTGCATTCTACCAAACCTAAATTAATAGAAATGTTTAAAAAAATTCAGATGATGGCAATCGCACTCACGATGTGTGGTGCAGCCAGTGCTCAACAATCAAACGTTAATCTATGTCATAACCCGCAGAAGGATACTGAAGGTCTGGTGCCTTTCAGCGCTTCGCTCAACTCTCCACAGGTGAATGATGACCAAACCGTCATCTTCCGTATCAAGGCGCCTCAGGCAAGTGAGGTGAAGTTGTCTGGTGCTATGCTTACTGTGATGCACGAGAAGAGCCCAATGCCTTTCACAAAGGGTGAAGACGGCATCTGGACACTCAAGATCGGTCCTCTGCCTGTGGATATGTATCAGTATAACATCATTATTGATGGTGTGAGCATGGCTGATCCAAACAATACATACGCTTCTTTTACGGCTATGCCACCATATAGCGAGCTCATCATCCATGGCGATGGTCCTCAATGGTATGATGCAAAGCCTGTGCCTCATGGTTCAATTACACGTCATATCTACACAAGTTCTGTAACTGGTGGCGAGCGTGACATGTACGTTTATACCCCTCCTACGTTCGACCCAAATAAGAAGTACCCTGTACTCTATCTCATGGGAGGTAGTGGTGAGCTGCCTTCCAACTGGATGTATGACGGTCGTGTGAACTTCATCATGGATAATCTCCTTGCTGAGGGTAAGGCTACTCCGATGATTATTGCTATCATAAACAATCAGGTGGTGCATCGCAATCATCCAAAGCATGCAGACCTCACTTTCGATGTAATGGCTCGCGAGTTGCGTGATGTAATCGTTCCTTTCGTAGATAGTCATTATAACACTATTGCCAACCCACACGGTCGTGCTATCTCAGGTCTTTCTATGGGCGGTCGTCACACTATGTTCAGCGGTATGGAGAGAAACCTCGACTTGTTTGCAAACTTCGGAGTTCTCAGCGCTGGTGATGCCGATCCTGCAAAGACAATGCCTACATTCATGAATACTTCTAACGTGAATGATAAGGTGGACTATCTCTTCGTGGGACAGGGAACTGAAGAGGAGTCAGGCTTCTTCAACGTTCGTGTAAAAGGCTTTACAGATGCCTTGAAGGCTCGTAACATCAACCACGAATACTACGCAGGAGGCCATGGCGGTCACGACTGGTCAACATGGCGCCATCTGCTCTACTACAGATTCCTTCCAAATCTGTTTAAGAAGAAGTAAACGGCCCCTTTCCCCGAAACGGAGCAAGGGAATAGATACGCTATTCAAATCATGCCTTTTCAACAAAGGAAACATATAAGCCTCTTCACGAAAATTCGATCGTGAAGAGGCTTAATGTTTATCATACTATCGACACTCTTCCCTAATGGGAAGGGAACGGGGGCTGGGGGGATCAGGGCTGCACCCACTCAGGTAAGTGGGCGTTTATAGGGGTAGAGTATAGTCCTTCTATGCTTTGCGCATGAAGGTATAATCTCTTGGCATGGTGGCCATATAGGTCATCGCCAAGAATAGGCATGCCGAGACCTTGTTTATCGGCACAATGTACGCGCAACTGATGTGTGCGACCGGTGATAGGACTAAGTTTAAGTAGCGAGCGAGGCTGACCTTCTACCTCTATGATGCCAATGACCTCATAGAGCGTGAGGGCTTCCTTACCGTTTTCTCTATCCACCTTCTGACAAGGACGGTTGAGGTAATCGGGAGATAATGGAAGGGATATCTCGCCCTTGGTACCAATAGGTTGAGGGAAAATGCCTTCGAGGAGGGCAAAGTAGGTTTTGAAAAAGGGGCCTCTCCCCCCGCCCTCCCCCGTAGGGAGGGAGCCCCATCCGGCGTCATGCTTCGCGACAAATAGCATCTGGAGTTTCTTATACACGGCCATTGTCTTGGCGGCAATAAGCACGCCTGAGGTCTGCATATCGAGACGATGAGCCATGATAAGCTCGGGATAGGCAGGTCGCATCTCACGGAGTATGTCGAGAGCACTCTTACGCTTTGTCTTTCCCGGTACGCTGAGCATGCCTTCGGGCTTATCAACGACTATGATGTCGTCGTTCTCGAAAATGATGGGCAGAGTGGTGCGCTCTTCTGGTTGCTCAAGTGGGTTGGCATCAACATCAAGACCTTGTAGCATCCAGTCGAGGATGGGTTTGCAGCGGCTTTGGCAGGATTGGCGGTAGGAGAGGAGGCCTCTCCCCCCGCCCTCTGACACATACTCCGATGTTATCAACATCGGACTTCCCGTAGGGAGGGAGCCGGTGCGCGGAAGGGGGGTATCTAAAAGAGTGCCATCTATAGTGAACTCGGCTATTTCGATTGCCTTCAAGCCTTTGAGATAGGCATACTGAAGGAGTTTTGGGGCACAACATTCGCCTGAGCCTGATGGTGGGATGATGCATTTGGAGCCAGTTCGCTCTGCCCACTCGGAGAAGATGTCGAGGAGGTTCTTTTTCTCGCCCCGGGCATTAAGCATGACGAAGTGCTGGAATAGCCATTGCTGAAGCGAGTCGGAACGATGCTTACGCTCTTGCTTAAGGGCTGTGATACGGTCTTGGATTGTCTGGAGAGCATTTCGACACTCTCCTACCCTCTCATTCCAAACAGCCTTCTGACGACGATATTCTCCCTTCTCATGCTGTCGCTCACGACAATACGCTTCATATTCTGCAGACTCAGGGTTTATGTTGCGCGAAGGAGGCAGAACGGGTTTGGCAGCCTCAACGGCATAGAGAGTCTCACGAGCCTGACGAAGTTCATCAGAAGCTGATATGCGGTCTATCTCCTTATTGATTTCTACGATTTCTCTCTCGTGTGTCTTGAAATATCCGTTCTCGTCAAGGTAATCGAAAACGGGAGGCACGAATCCCTCTACATCATATCGCCCAAGCATCTGTCCAGAATAGGCGTAGAGAGTCTCACTATCGGTAATGAGGACTCCGAAGGTCTTGCCCTTTCGCACCTCCTCATGCCATTCCGGGTGATTACGGATTGCGTCCAGAATCACCAAGGAAGCTTGCTCACAACGAGCTGAGGGGGTGTAGTAGAAGGGGGAGTTCATGTTTTGGGATAAATAAAGCGCATCGGAAAACCGATGCGAACTGTGGCAATGAATGCGAAAAGGGGTAAGAGGCTTCCTTTAAAGTTCTTCCAAATGACGCTCGAGCGGAATGCCTCTGTTCTTATCCTTGTTGTCCTTATTTGCCTCTATCCACTTGCTGAGGGTGTCCATGGCAATGCGGGCAGAATCCTTGAGCGAATCTCCACGGAGAAGGTGACCGTCAACAATGGCAGAAAAAATATCACCTGTTCCAGGGAAGTGAACAGGAATCTCGTCATAATGAAGAAGGAAATAATCGCCCTCGTAGCCAGCGACCACGTGAGAGCCATCCTTCATCAGAACAGATGTGATGAGTACAGACTTAGCACCAAGGGCACGAAGTTTCTCAACGAGGGTACGCACCTCTTCCTCGGTAACGCCTTCGGCATTATAAGGAGTATCTGTGAGATAGCAAGCCTCTGTGTAGTTTGGGAAGATGAGATGAGCCACACTCACCATCTGACGCATGGAATTGATAGTAGAAGGCGTTACTCCATTATAGAGTTTTCCCTCATCACCCATGATAGGGTCAACGAGAATCACGGTACCCTTCTCTGCTTCCTCACGACAATACTTAGCCACGATGGCTGCCTGACGCTCAGAAGCGATGAAACCAGTAGCTATGGCATCAAAAGAGAAACCGAGTTCACGCCATACTGGGAATACACCAGTAATATAGTCGGTTGTCTCAAGAATATTAAACTTGCCATAGTCGAGGGTGTTGCTGACGAGTGCCGTAGGGAGGTTATACACGAGGTTTCCCATGTACGAAAGAATAGGCAACATAGCTGCTGTAGCCACCTTGCCATATCCGCACATATCATTTATCAGAAGTATCTTATTGCCTTGCATGGGTGCAAAGGTAATGAAATTCTGCCTCAAATCAAAATAAATCATCAAATATAAGTATTTTTTCAAATAAAAGCACTACCTTTGCAGCCAGAAAACACTAAACGGAATGGAAAATATCAAGCAAAAAGAAGAATTGATACTGCTTCGTATCACAGGTGAGGATCGTCCTGGACTAACAGCCAGCATCATGGCTATTCTTGCAAAATATGATGTCAACGTGCAGGATATCGGTCAGGCAGATATTCACTCTACCCTCTCTCTCGGAATCCTTATCCGCGTTCAGGAGAAGTATTCTGGTTTTGTGATGAAGGAACTTCTCTTCAAGGCTACCGAACTCAATGTAAATATCGGTTTCATACCTATCACCATGGATCAATACGAGGACTGGGTGTCACGTCAAGGTAAGAACCGCTATATGCTCACCGTACTTGGTCGTAAGTTGGAGGCAAGGCAGATTGGTGCCGTCACACAGCTTATTGCCGATCAGGGACTTAATATCGATGCAATCATCCGACTATCAGGTCGCTCAAGCATAGAGCATCCACGTGAGAATGCACGTGCTTGTATTCAGTTCTCGGTACGTGGTAATCCTACAGACAAGAACGAACTGCACGCTCAGCTTCTTCATCTCTCTTCGGAGATGGAGATAGACTGCTCTTTCCAGCGCGATAACATGTATCGCCGTATGCGTCGTCTCATCTGCTTCGATATGGATTCTACGCTCATTCAGGCAGAGGTTATCGACGAGCTCGCACGTAAGCATGGCGTGTATGATCAGGTGGCAGCCATCACAGCTTCTGCCATGCGTGGTGAGATTGACTTCAAAGAGTCATTCACACAACGTTGTAAACTGCTCAAGGGATTGGATGTCAGCGTAATGCGCGAGATTGCAGAGAATCTTCCATTTACCGAGGGCGTTGACCGACTGATGTACGTTCTGAAGAAATATGGTTATAAGATTGCTATCCTTTCGGGTGGTTTCACTTTCTTCGGAGAGTATATACAGAAGAAATATGGTATCGACTATGTGTATGCCAACGAACTTGAGATTGACGAGACTGGTCACCTCACGGGTAACTATGTAGGTGAGATTGTGGATGGTCGCAGAAAGGCTGAGCTCCTGAAGCTTATTGCGCAGGTGGAGAAGGTTGACTTGCAGCAGACTATCGCTGTAGGTGATGGTGCGAACGATCTCCCTATGCTCTCAGAGGCTGGTCTTGGAATCGCCTTCCACGCTAAACCAAAGGTGGTGGCTAATGCCGATCAGTCTATTAACACTCTCGGCCTCGATGGCGTGCTCTACTTCCTTGGCTTCAAGGACAGCTATCTTGACGAGAAAGCGCAGTAGTTTTTTAGAGTAAAGTATAAAGGGTAAAGAGTAATGTAGATAGTTTGTGTGTGGAATTTCCATTCTCGTTCACTACTATCTACATTACTCTTTACTCTTTACACTTTAATTCCGAATAAACCTCTCGAAAGCCTTCTGGAAGGCAGGGCTTTCAAGATTATTCAGGCCTTCATCCATGATGTCTATTCTATTGATGAGGAACACAACGTTATCATAGTTGAGAGGTATTGCGTTCTCGTGACTAAGCAAAGCCATGACAAAGACCATACGGTCGGTTTGGGAGAGTTGACGGGCTATGTCTGCATGGTTATCGAGGTAGTCCTTCAGCTCTTCGGATAAGTCATCATCTGCAAAGCGAAGGAGTAGTTTATTGCGAAGCATAGCATGATAGTTGCCAGTTACGAGGTTCTTCTGCGCCATCTCATGGAAGATAGCGCCCATGCTCCATTGAGCCGTTTCAAGAGTAGCAAAAACACCATTCAACTGACGGGAATACGAATCACATCCATCCCAATCCTCTTTGCATTTATAGCGTAGGTCGTGCTCTACCTCATGCCATCCCTCAGAGAAGACCGTTCTTATCTGAATCTCATACGTGTCATCAAGGTATGGGGCATACTCCTCTGGCAAGGCTTCACGAAACTCCTGCACATACTTCTCTGGTATCTTCTTGACGAGATTGAGACGCTGTGGCTGGAAGGTGGATACATCAGGCGTATCTACCGAACGATCAACAAGGTCACCTCCACAAAGGAACATCTCCATCGCCTCTACATCCTCCGAGAAATAAAGCACGATTCTCACACCTATCATATCCTGTATCTTTGCTCCGGCACGATATTTATCGCCCTTGATCTGCATCTTATGCTCAAGTGAGCGAAGGCTCTTTGCCCTACCAAAGATACGGAACATGATACCACTCTGACTCATTCTCTGGGATAGATCGCTAAGGATGCAATCCTTGATTTCTTCTAATGTGCGCATAGATTATATAGATTAATTTTGTTTTTACTCTTTACCCTCTACCCTTTACTCTTTACACTTTACTCTTTAATCTTTACTCTTTAATCTTTACTCTTTAATCCTTAATCCCAACTCCCTTCCCCGGCACCACATAGGCACTTATCTCATAGAGCAGGTAAATAGGAAGCGATACAATCATAAGCGTAAAGGCATCGGATGTTGGTGTAATGAAAGCGGCTACTATCAAGATGAGCACGACAGCATGCCTACGGTATTTATGCATGAGTTCTCGATTGAGAAGCCCGAGTTTTCCAAGGAACCACGATACTACAGGCAATTCAAACACCATTCCAAGCATAAGTGAGAGGATGACGAAGGTGTCAATATAAGATGACAGGGAAATCATATTCTCTACATCAGCCGACACCTGATAATTGCCAAGGAATCTGAACGTAAACGGGAAGACGACGTAATAACTGAACACCACACCCAGCATGAACATCACATATCCGCTCGTCACTATACGAACGGCATAGCGTTTCTCCTGCTGATATAAGGCAGGCGAGATGAACTTATACAGCTCGTATATTATATAAGGAGCAGCCACGATGATACCAGCATAGAATGATATCATCATGTGAATCATAAACTGGGAAGTGAGTTCCGTGTTGATGAGTTGTACGGAAGGATCCTTCGGACCAAGTACAACGGCAAAAAGCTCGTCCTTGAATCCAAAGGCGAGCAACGCAAACACCATAGTTACCGCAAGCGCTCGCAGGATGCAGCCTCGCAGTTCCTCAAGATGTTCCCAGAATGTCATTATTTCTCGTTCTCCTTTTCTTTATCCTTCTCTTCCACCTTGAGGTTGTCGCTCACTTCATTCATTCCTTCCTTGAATGAGCGTACACCCTTACCCATGCCATGCATGAGCTCAGGAATCTTCTTGCCTCCAAAGAGAAGAAGGACTACGAGTACGATGATAAGCAGTTCGGAAGTACTGAGACCGCCAATAAACAATAAGCTATTCATTTTTATTTACTATTTATCTATTTACGATTTACTATTTTGTTGGGATTTACTATTTAGCTTATCGCCACAAAAGGTATTTACTTCCCCTCCCTGACGGGAGGGGCACGGGGGCTATTTTTCCTCTCCTAACGTGCCCTGCTTGAGCTTCTCCACGAAGTCGTTGATACGTGAGAGCTGAGTTGGGATATCGATATTCTGAGGACAATGAGGATTACATTGGCGACAGTCGATACAATGGTCTGCCTGACGGAGCGTAGGGATAGCCCTGTTATAGCTCACAAGATATATCTTACGAGCCTCCTCATAGTTCTCTGCCTCCTTGCTTTCTGGTACATTACCCTTATTCACGCACTTGTTATAGTGGGTGAAGATACCAGGGATATCGATGCCGTAAGGACATGGCATACAATACTTACAATCGTTACAAGGTACGGTTGGGTAGCTAACAATAAGATTTGCGGTTTCACCCTCAAGCCAATCAACCTCTTCCTTTGTAAGTTCCTTAAGCGGGCTGAAAGAGCGAATATTATCCTCAAGATGCTCCATGTATGTCATGCCAGAGAGAACGGTAAGGATATCTGGCTTTGTACCACAATAACGGAACGCCCATGAAGCCACGCTATTATCAGGCTCACGCTGCTTGAGATGCGCAACAACGTGGTCAGGCAACTTTGCAAGACGACCTCCAAGAAGCGGCTCCATCACGATAGCAGGGATGTTACGTTTCTCCAGCTCCTCATAGAGATGCTTACCATCAGAATGGTTCCAGTCAACATAGTTCACCTGAATCTGAACGAAGTCCCAATGGTATTTATCATGAAGCGAGAGCATATAGTCATAGAACTCCATATCGCCATGATATGAGAAGCCCAACTGACGGATAACACCCTTCTTACGCTGATCTACAAGATAGTCGAGCACACCATTATCTATGTATCGCTTATTCAGATTCTCCAGCCTACCACCACCGAGAGCATGAAGAAGGAGATAGTCGATATAGTCGGTTTGAAGATACTTCAGCGAGTTCTGGAACATCTTCACACTCTCCTCGTATGTCTGCTGCTCAGGAGCGAAGTTAGATAGTTTGGTGGCAATATAGTATTGCTTACGGTCGTAGCCACTCGCCTTGAGGGCTGTTCCGAGCGAAGCCTCACTCTTACCACGCACGTATGCAGGACTTGTATCAAAGTAGTTCACACCATGATCGAGGGCATACTTACAGAGTTTGTTTATCTGCTCCTGATCCACTTCTTCCTCAGGTGGGTTACTCTCATCCTTGGTAGGCTCAGCAGGAAGCATAGGCAATCGCATCCAGCCATATCCCAAAAGACTAACCTTATCGTTATTATTTGGGTTTGTGCGATAGGTCATCTTATCCGTAGGAACAGCATCTGTATGATGCCCCATAGGATCCACATTACCCAATTCCGTGTTGTTCTTACAAGAAGCCAATGCCACAGCTGACGCCGCAGCACCAGAAAGCTTCAGGAAATCACGTCTGTTTATATCTTTCATATAGATTCTTCTCTTTTTGTTTTTTTCTTCGAAATATCGAATTGTCGAGATGTCGAATTATTCGAATTATCGACTCATTGAAATTTCGAGGTATCGATTTCTCGAATATTACCTAATCGTGCCAACCAAATGGTAAATTGTAAATGCCAAATGGTAAATGCTTACACTTCCCTATGGACCTCGTGTCCTTCTACATAGATAGCGCTGAAAGGTCGTGCCGGACAAAGGTTCTCGCAAGCACCGCAGCCGATGCACACCTCAGTATTCACCACAGGAATACGGAGAATCTCACGCTCGTTGACAGGCTTACCCTCTGCATCAACCCATTTACCTTCCTCATTTATCTTATACGACTTATCGATAGGCACCATCTGAATAGCTCCTGTTGGGCACTTGCTTGCGCAGTTGCCACAAGTCTTGCCATCGGTAAGTGGAATACAGTTCTTCTTCACCCAAACGGCATGACCAATCTGGATAGCTGTCTTCTCCTCAACGGTAATAGGACGGATAGCACCTGCTGGACAAACATCTGAACAACGAGTACACTCTGGACGGCAATATCCCTTCTCATATTCCATTACTGGCTGAAGAAGATTTCCAAGCGATGTATTTGGACGAAGCACACCGTTAGGACAATTGCTTATACAGAGCTGACAACTTGTGCATTTATTCTGAAGATTCTTTGCAGAAAGTGATCCTGGAGGTGTGAGTGGAGTCTTACGGGTAGGTATCTGCTTATCCTCGATAGCAGCAAAACCACCATCGGTTGTCTTCTCCTGAGCATTGATAGAAGCTGCTGCAGCCAAGCCTACTACTCCGATAAAACTACGACGAGACATATCGCCTTCCGTCTTCTCAGCCTCAGCAGATACTGGTTCAGGTGCGTTTGCCCTACAAAGAGATATTGCGCTCTTTGCACAAGCGAGTTCGCAGTTACCACAATCCACACAACGTGTATAGTCAATCTTAACTGGCTCACCTTTCTTCACATCGATACAAGCAGCCTTACAGTTCTTTGCGCAAAGTCCGCACTTGATACACTTGCTCTCGTCAACACGAATCTTATACCAAGAGAACTTGCTGACATAGCCAAGAACGGTACCAACCGGACAGATAGTATTACAATATGTACGACCGTTTCTGAATGCAAGTACAAGAAGTACTAAAGCTGAAACACCAGCAACGATGCAAAGTATAGCAGGATTATTATGCTGCTCCACCTGATAGAAGGCATAACTGTCATTCTGCTCTGCCCATGTAGCAAGCAGGTTATTAACACCTATATAAATAGGTTGCAAAGCTGAAGACACAATTCTTCCGTATGCGCTATAAGGAGCAAGAAGCATGAAGCCAGCGTTGAAGCCAGCCACGATCATCGCAACCATAGCACCAAGAGCTGTCAGTCGAAGCCATGTCTTAGGCTTTGAATATGAATACTTATTAGCCATCTTCGACTTCTTATTCTTGCGGAAGAGAGGCAGTTTGCCAATCCACGCAAACACATCCTGCATAACGCCCAACGGACATATTACCGAGCAATAGATTCTTCCTACGGCTAAAGTGAGAAGAAGCACCACCGCAACGCTGATGATGTTTATCGCCATCACACTTGGCAGGAACTGCAGTTTAGCCATCCATCCAAGCCATGGTTGCACGGAACCCGAGAAGTCGAGAAACAACAACGTTATGCCAATGAAGAAGATAGAGGCAAGTAGAATTCTGATTTTTCGCAACATAAGTAAAGTCTATAATGAATTTTGTACTGTTTGCAAAGTTAATCTATTTTTCTTGAAATGCCAAAGAAAAACGTCATTTTTACTTATATCCATATTTTTTCAAGAAAAAGCAACTTTTCAAGGGGGAATTCCCCCAAAGCCAATTATGATAGCACAATAGTACCTAACTCACACATTATCAATACATAAGATAACATTCCCAATAAGAGAACGAACAGTAATGAGGGAATTTCCCCTACACCTTTAGGGAGTTTCCCCTCCCGAATAGGGATAAACAATTTGGTAATTCAATTTTTCGCAGTACTTTTGCCAACAGAAATCAGAGATAGTTCTGACGACAACAAAATTAAAACATACAATTATGAAAAAATATATTCTCACTCTCATCGCAATGGCATTCATCTGCACAGGTACAATTTCAGCTCAGCGTCATGATCGCCATCACGATCGTCATCACGATAAGATAGAAGTTCGCCATCACGACCGTCACCACGATCGTCATGTTGAAGCACATCACCATCATCATCATGCAGCTCCAATGCCTCATCATCACCACGTAGCACCTCATCATCACCACGCACCAGTAGTGGTTGAGCGTCCGGTAGTAGTAGAGCGCCCAGTAGTGGTTGAGCGCCCGGTAGTGGTAGAAAGCCATCATCATTGCCACAAGAGCAATGCAGGTGCAGTAGTTGCTGGTGCAGTTGCAGGAGCAGTACTTACTGCAATCCTCACACACTAAAAATCTCGAAGTTTCATAGGTTTAAGGTAAATATAATTAGTTTAGGTTAAGTTATAAGATTAAGTTTCCACACATTTACGGTTTAGTTTATACAGTCAATACTATTATTAAAGTGGCAACGGCCACAAACCTATCAGCTAGAACGAAGCGTCGCTCTAGCTGATTTTCTTTTTTTCACGCCACATTACATCTTTTCGTTTTTCTTCACACACCTAAAAAAATGCAACATTGTTCTAATATCAATAAAATCCTGTAAACCAATCTTAAATCTTGCGTTAAAAAACTGTAAGGAAGGCCGTTTCAGATATCCTTCACTTGCATATTGTAAAGATTTATATTATCTTCGCAAGCAGAAATTAACCCAACACGAAAGGCTGTATGAAACAACTATTTATCTTACTTATTTTTAACATTATCACAACACATATCAGCGCCCAGCAGATGATAAGTGTCATCGACACATACACTCGCGAACCTATCGCTAATGTCATTTTCATCCATGATGGCAAGAACATATCCTACACCTCCCCTCAAGGAATAGCTATGCTACCAAAACTTTCCGGTAAAGTCACCATCACAGCTCAAGATTACGAGACATTAGTGTTCCATGCAGATAGCATTCCTGCCATCATTCATCTGCAAAGTAAAGCAAAGAATCTTGAAGAAATCGTAGTATTGGGTGACGCAAACAAATTCAAGTCACTAAACAAATGGAACAATTTAAAGAAATCTACCCATGTCAATAGTAATGGATCAGTCGGAATCGGAATTGATGCTATCTTCAGGTTCTTCGGCTACCGACCAGCAAGCGAAAGAAGACGTGAACGAGTAAAGAAACTACTCAAAGCATACGATGAACCAGTAAAAGACAAAAAGAAATAACCTTCCGCATATAAATGAAACAACTATTAACTGCCATACTGCTTTTTCTATCCCTCCACATCAACGCCCAACAGATGGTAAGCGTTATCGATGCAGAAACACGAGAACCCGTAGTTCATGCAGCATTCATTCAGAATGGTGATACTATCACCTTTACCTCATCTGTCGGAATAGCTGTACTCCCAAAGACAAAAGGTAATATACAACTCTATTGCAAGAACTACAAATCAATAGACCTAAATGCAGATAGCATACCTGCTGTCATCCACATGAAATGCTTGGTGCAACGCCTTGATGAACTCGTCGTAATTGGAGACAGTACAAAGATAAAGAAAGGCAAGAAATTCGATCTACCTGACAACATTCTTCTTGAATATGAACTCAAAGACGCATATAAAAATAGCGGAAAACTTGCAATAACAAGTTTATACAAATTCCTAGGATATGAACCCAAAAGCGTACGAAAGAAAAAGAAGCTAAAGAAACTCCTCGAATCATATTCCGAAGAAGAATCCAAAGAAAAGAAGAAATAAAATAGCACACTACCAAACAGATGGTAGTGTGCTTGCAACCGTCTTTCAAACAAGAAGATTGCATCTAAATGACTGCTTGCTTTATTTAACAGCTTTATTGTATAATTGAACCTAATTTCATCCTGACCTTTTAGCAACTTAAAAGAATAACTATACTTATGAGATCGTTTCGGATACAAAGATAATAATTAAAATGGAATTTAAAATGCAAACGTTTACGTTTTAACCATATTTCACTACTTAATATCCATTCTCAACATATTTTACAGAAATTTTCACTCGAAAGCCTTCCATTTTCATCAGCAAAACATTTTTTGTTCAATCGATATCTTTAGTGATGATGTTTTAGCTGTCAACAAGAAAATTCCTTAAAAAGACGCCCTTTTGGGTTCTGACTTTCCATGGCAAGACAAGAAAACGTTTACGAAAAATACAAGAAAATATGCCATTTTTAGGGTCAAAACGCACAAAAAATCATCAAAAATCATATTTTTTTGCATTTTTCGTAAATTTTCTTGCAAAAAATGTTGCGAATTTGCAAAAAATACTTATCTTTGCACCAGACTTACACTTATAGCCCAAATCAAAAGCTATATCCTTAAGAACGACATATACATATAATAGATAATAAAATATAGGAACCTTATTGTCGATGCCACTACCTAATAGTCAGCAAAAGCAATAACCTTAAAAGATGGAAAGCGAAAGCACCATCTATAATGAAAAAACATCAAGATCATGAATATGTTATCTTCAATAGAGTCCATGTCTGAATTCCCATAACCAAATGGGAGTCAAGACATTGGACATATCAACCAAAAGCTTTTTGGTTATCGGAAGGGGGAAGGCCCTCTTTGTGAAAAGAAGTTTTATAAGTTATCATAAATATTTTTTAGATGTGTTATAATAATTGACATAATTAAAATGTATAATTCATATTCTAAAATCAGGATAATTGAGTGAATAAAGTTTAGGTTCTTAGTTCATTAAGACACTTACAGCCTGCACTCGTGAAGAGCGTAGGCTGTATTATTTTTATTAGGAAACAAGTTGATTGAACGGACAATTCATCAAGCTAGCACTATTCATTGATTTTATGTCTCATCAAAATATACTTGTTTTCATCTTTAGCATTAGGATAAAAACCATAGAACTTACCATTTTTCATAAAACTTGGGACAAGACCAAGCAACCCAGATACCGACTTGTGAGTCGTCAAGTCATATATTTGTCCTTTAAGGTAGTTATTCGAAAAGTAGAATGTAAAGACCTTATTTTCAAATGGATAACAGCTATACATTTTCATCTCCAAATTCTCACTATCCGAATCTGCTGGTACATCACTCAGTCCAAAAAGAGGAGTCAATTCATCATTCTTCAGTTCGTAAAGAGTGTCAGACATTGCATCGATTATAAAAATGCCATTATCCGTCCTCACGATAACATTATTGGTGACAAGCATCGAAGGTATTTTGTTTTCGTTGCAAGAATAACTCTTCAACAAGTTACCGTCATCGTCAAAAACCTTCACGGCACCATCTGGCGCATAAAAACAAAACGCCACAAATCCGTCTTTTGTCTTCTGAAGGTCAAAAGCAGGAAAACTCATTGCCAATGATATCTTTCTTACATAATTCAAGTTTTCATCATATTGAACAACAAAGTTCGGCACATCAAGCACATACAAATAGCCATTCGCTGCAGACAAGGATGATGGATTTGCATATTCACCATTTCCATGTCCTTTCTTGTTGACAGCACGTTTAAGCTTACCAGTCTTGTTGTCGAAGGAAGCAATAAGTCCTTTGTCATCTAATACAAACAAATTGGAATCACTCATACACACGTTCGTTACATGAGAGATTATTTGATCTTCTGCATCAAAAATTAAGGAATCTTCAAAACTAACATATTCCTTAGTTTCAACGATTTCCTTTAAATCCTTTTCAGTAGTAGGAGTCGCATTCAGGTTAATAGCACCAGAGGTGTTCGATTCAGACACACATGACACTAATGTCGAAAAAGTAAGTACAGAAAAGATAATTTCTCTTAGTTTCATAATTCTATTTTTTGGTTAATATTATCAGAAAATATGGTGAGACTCAAACGACCAGATCATGATGTTTGGAGGGTATTTCTTGATGAATCTCTTGAGATCGTTCATTTCATCCACAGAGGTGGTGATGCAACCTTGACACCAACCAGCATCTATTGGAAGATAAGGCTCTTTCTTGCGGAGGCTATAGTCAACCAAAGCTGCTCCATGTAGCATTATAGCTCGAGCATACGCATTTTTGTTCTCGGCATCAAGTCCTCTCATCCTGAAACTTGGCTTGATCTTCACACCTTCATCATGCGTGATGAGGAAATGCCCTGGAGGTGAGCAAAGACTTCCTTCCTTGTTGCTCAACACGGCATGCTCACGATTGCTTCCTCCACCAGGTCCATGCATCGTATGTGCCTTGTAGATTATTCTATTGTCAACAAAAGACCAAACGAACACACGGCGTTGACCGCTTGGAATGCTGTAATCCACCAGAATGCAATACTCTTGATTCAGTTTCTTATTGTCTGCCAGATATCGTCTGGCTTCAGAAACATACTCAGGAAAAACATCTCTGAAGTAGATGTCCTTACTTGTAACCTCAGGCTCTTCGGCAGCATCCTTTGCCTTAGCAACACTATTCATACATCCGCTTAATGTCAGCATTGACATCAGCAGCAAGCAGCCCATAAGAAACAGTTTCTTTAAATCTTTGTAATCAGTCATCGGTTTATTTTGTTTAGTTTTTTAGTTATTAGACACGCTATCATGTCCTCTTGGAAATATGTTGCAAAGATACAAAAAACTTTTCACATATTCAAGAAATCCGATACATTTTTATAGCAAAAACACAATATACATACGTCATAAGTCCTCCCCCCCCAAAAAAAACTTTCGTGAACTGTGATAGAGTTTTTTTATGTTTTTTACCGAAAGTTTTGTCGTAGGCCTGCTCACAGCAGAAAGAGGCGAAAAATGAGGCTCTAAGAACTTTCGGTGTTTTTATTGTTTTTTGGGGTTCATCAGAAATTTTGAGTGATGTCCGGTATTAATGCTATCGCTAGAAATGTCAGATGAACCTTTCTTTCTTTTTACCGGACACCATTTTTTACCAAACAGTAATACAAAAAATCAGGAAAAAATATCAATGTTTCGAGAAAAAGTATTACCTTTGTAGAAGATAATAAAAATCCATCGAGATATAATACAATTCCTAAACTAAAAACAAAACAAAATGCAGACGGTAAAACTTAAATCAGTAGGCAATCACGTAACCGTGTTACAGCGCCTTCTAAACCAATGGGGCTATTCCATTGTAGAAACAGGTATCTTTGACACCACAACTGATACCATCGTAAAACTCTTCCAAACCCGAAACGGATTGACTGCCGACGGTATCGTAGGACCTAAGAGTTGGGCAAAGCTACAGGACGATTCAGCACGCAAGGCTGCAATCCCTACACTTACCGCAGCCGACTTCACAAGAGCGGCAAAGGCACTTGGTGTTGAGGTGGCAGCAATCAAAGCCGTTAAAGACGTAGAAACAGGCAGTATGGGCGGATTCTTCAGAATGGACAGGCCTTCTATCCTCTTCGAGGGACACATCTTCTGGAGCCAGCTAAAGAATGCAGGAATCGACCCAAACAAGCACGTCAAGGGCAACGAAGACATTCTCTATGCCAAATGGACTAAGGCTCATTACAAAGGCGGTATAGACGAGTATAACCGCCTCTTCCGCGCTATGGCTATCAACGAGAAGGCAGCACTCGCATCTGCCAGTTGGGGACTCTTCCAGATCATGGGCTTCAACTACTCTATCTGCGGATGTAGCTGCGTGAACGAGTTTGTTGGCAAGATGATGGAGAGTGAGGGCTCTCAGCTCGATCTCTTCGTGGCTTTCCTTAAAGGCAACAAATGGGATAAATATCTCAAGAACCTCGATTGGGCAGGTTTCGCGAAGAACTATAACGGTCCGAAATATGCAGAGAACAAATACGACCAGAAACTCAAGGCTGCATACAATAAGCACAAATAGCAATTGCAGGTTTTAAGGTTTTTAGGTTTGGTCATCCGAATGGTAAGCCTAATAACCCAAATACCCCAAGACCTCTCAACCTAACAACAGAAGCCTTGCCTTGTAGAGGAATAATTCATCATCCCTACTGGCAACAACAAAACGGACAGATGGACAGATGGACAGAAAGACAGTTTTATTTTGAGTGTGGTAATTTCTTGTTTTTTCTTCTTGTTATTTATCATTCTTTATTATATAACTTATTAATTATTAATCAATTACAATATATATATAATTATAGAATATATATAGAAATAAAGAAAAAAATGACATTCCAAAAAATAACTGTCCTTTTTGTCCTTCTGTCCGTCCACACATAGAACTTTCCACTAAAAGGCTCATAATCAACAATATACACTTCCCAGCTCCACAATTCCAGGCTTCAAGAATACAAAAGAAGAACAATTAATCTCCTATTTTGCCCTCTTTGTATGCCATAAAAAACGCATGTTTCGCATTTTTCATGCTTTAAGTGATGGTAAAATAATAACTTCCTACGTTTTTTTGTTTTTCTTTGAGCCGCTTTTACTCTGCACATACTCCGATATTATCAACATCGGACTTTACTGGCTATTTTTGTTTCATTGGCTTTCCCTTCGGCCGCCGAGCTGAACCTTCATCGGTCGAGATGCCCGAATCACCCCCTCTTCATGAACCAAAATATCTCAGCAATTGAACAAAACCGTCCGAAGTTATTATTTCACCATCACTAAATGCCTTCATTTCAACAAACAGATGAATGAAAAAAACAAGGAAAAATCACGAAACATGGGTAATCCATACCATTTCAAGGTGATTTCAACCATAATAACGCCAATTCAACAACTTGCATCCTTCAATATACGCACCTTTGGTGCTGAACCGACAAATAATCAACACATCGAATTAACGTTACAATAACGTGAGTTCGACGAATTCGTTAGTCGCTTGATTGATGAGCCCCGAAG
>DCJC01000038.1:0-36475 GCA_002317355.1 Prevotellaceae bacterium UBA1710
TATATATATATAAATATTCTTCTAAAAGAGGATGGGTGGAAAATTTCTTGTTCGGTTGTTCGCTTGTTCGCCTATTTTGTACCCTCGTAAGATTTTTAGTCAATGACAAAAGCGCATAATCCACTCATTATCTGCGCCATACACCGTTTATAACATTTCAGAAATTCCATTTTTTTCAAGAAATTTGAAAGAAATATTGGCAATCTCCATGATTTGCAGTAACTTTGCACTCAGAAAACAAAACGAGCGCTCTTTGTTTAGCCGAAACTCTTCCCTCATGGTTCCGCTATGGTTCCCATATGGTTCCCATTTATGGGCGGCCTCTCCCCCCGCCCTCTCCCGTAGAGAGGGAGCCGGAATGCGGAAGAGAAGCAATAACACAAACGACATAAGCCGATAGCTCGAAGGCCAAGAGTGAAAGGCAGAAAGTCAAAACTACTAACAATCTTTAATCTTTATTCTTTAATCTTTTAATTACTTTATCCCTCGCTTACCCCAGCGGTGACACCACGGACACGAGAGGCCACAGCGCGCCAGCCTCTTGCCCCTTCACGGGGAAAGATGTCCGCAGGACAGAAAGGGGTCACAACTATGGCAATTCTTAACGGAATTATTTCGAAGCTTTCAGGCTCAGCCGGTCAGCTTTCGTTCAGACAGCGTAACGGTGTTACCGTTGTCTCAGAGAAGATGACTTCTCAAACTAACCCACGAACACCATCTCAGATGGCTACCCGTACCAAGTTCACCAACATCGGTGCGATGTTCCGTGGCATTCGTCCGCTTCTCAATGATGGCTTTGAGAACAAGAAGGGTCAGCAGACTGACATCTTCCTTGGTTGGCTACAACTACGATATAGATTTTATAGAACTAATGAATAAAATGAGGGAGTAATGCCTATCTCTTCTTTCTATGCCAATCCGTGTTAACGAGCCATCCGATACGTGGGCGCAATTCGAAAGTCTCGGTGTTTTCTTCTATACCAATAAAGCCTGCCTGGAAATTCATTGGGGTTACAGTTACATTTTTATATTCATTTATATAGATATACATGAAGTCTGCAGAGAGGAAACTTGATCGCATTTTATGCTGCATAGTGACCTTATTCGGTGTGCGTCCCATATTATCGTATGGGAACAAGGTGAGGAACCAACCGTCAAACTCTGTTGGACCTGGGGCTCCTGGTTGGCATGAGATGGAACGTATCTCGTCCAATTCTATCCGTGTCATCATACACTTCCAAAAATGATGATCGGGATTCCCCTGAGAGGCTTTCACAAACTGCTCGAGCACAGGGCATAGCTTCATAGTCCACCACTTCAGATTATACTGTTCCAGCTTACGTGCCTTGTCAAGAACCTTTTGCCAATCTTCTGGAGTGCCAGTGAGAGTGACATATGGAATTCCGCATGCTGCAATATGGTAGAGATCATAGGAAAAGTATTCTTTCATGGCGTTCATCAACGTTGTCTGCGATGCTATGCGACTATCAACGGTAGTGGTAGAGAAGTCAGCACACATATTATCAACAATATCGTCCTTGGTTTTCTTCTTCATCTTATCAACCAAACCATTGAATACTGAAGGCCAATCGATTAATGCAGCTTTCTTATGTATTGCATTTTCGTTTTCCTTAAGCAAAGGATACTTTAACTCCGCAAGGAGATCTTCCTTTCCCTCGTGAGAAACAAACATATAACGAAGCGCCTTGGCATTCTTATTGACATGATGAGCAAAGCCTTGAGAGATGCAAAGCCACACATCATCTGGCGAGAGGACAATGGGTCTGTGCTCTGCGTATGCCTTCATCAGCATGTCGAACATCACATTATCGTTAGTACGATATATTTGTGCATCAGCAAAGTTACACGCTATGATGATATTTTCTTTCTTTTTTCCAGACTTCTTATCAGCCTTTTCCTCAGTTGTAACGTTCTTAGAGTCTACACCAATAGAGAGAGGAGTTTCATTGCTGGAGATGTGTGTGTACTGACCAACCTCACTTACATTCTGGATAGCCGGTTTCTCACTCTGGGATTCATCAAGGTCTTCATCCCAGTCATAATGTACAGGAATATTTCTTACTGCAAATTCTTTTCCACTATCCATATTCAGATGACCTTCTGGAGCTGGACGATTCTCATCTACTACAAACGTGATAGATCCTTCTGTTTTCTTTATCACGATATCCTTCTTTTGCTGAGCTGACATGGTTAATGTCGCCATCGCAATAAGTATTGTATATATTATATTCTTCATAATTAACTTTACTCATCTTTCGCAAGCTCCAGTTGAGTGGTTATGAGGTTCTTTCTCCGCTGCGCTATGAAAGCGTCCAAAGGCCGAGCGATAAGGTTTTCCATCCGGATGGCGAAACCTCAAAAACCTTAAAACCTAAAACCTTTAAACCAACAAGTTGAGTACTTGCGAAACTTGTATAACTTTATAATATGAAATTACATTCTAATTCTTTAACAAACTCCTCAAAGCCTTTCTCTGCCCAATACCAATGGGTGTAACCGGCTATGACATTCTTATAATGATATAGGGCGGTGTCAACTGTCTTGCCTTTGGCGGATAGCTGGCATTGCTCTTTTTTAATGCCTTCTGGTAATGTATCAGGTTCTACTACAGATGAATAGTGGAACTCATGTCCTCGCAATGAGGCTTTCTCTTCTGGCAACTGACGATAGCCAAGATGCAGTTTTGCATCCATCATCGTTGCAGAGAATGGGAATACTCCACACATCGGTATTCCGTCAATGTCATTACAGAGATACATGAATCCGCCACACTCCGCAAAGATCTTACCACCGTTTTCAGCAAACGCCTTGATACTCTCACGCATACTTGCGTTATCTGCTAACTCAGAAGCAAAGAGTTCGGGATAACCTCCAGGGAGATAGAGGAGGTCACACTCAGGCATCTTCTCATCTTCAAGAGGAGAGAAGAACTTCACCTCTCCAACTTCACGTAGAGAATCAATATTGGCACGATAAGTGAAATTGAAAGCGGAGTCGCGGGCGATGGAAATTGTACAGCCCCCTAGCCCCCCAAGGGGGAACTCTTTTATAGTATTATCTGCAGAAGGTAGTTCAGGGAAGAGTGTATCAAGAATTCCCCCTTCGGGGGTTAGGGGGCTTTTTGCATTCTCAATCAACTCTTCCATCTCTTCCTTTGTCTCAATCGTAAGACCGAGGTGACGTCCGGGAACGATGAGGTCACGATTACGGAGCATATAACCGAGGCATGGCACACCAGCATCCTCACAAGCCTGTTTGAGGAAGGTGTAGTGATTCTCTGAAGCAACCATATTGAAGACAACACCAGCAATCTTGACTGCAGGATTGAAATGCTTGAAGCCATAGATGAGAGGTGCAACGGAATAGGCAACCGACTTAGCGTTTACCACAAGGATAACAGGGATGTCGAGCAGCATCGCTATCTCCGCACTTGAACCCTTATCCTTATCATAGCCATCAAACATACCCATGACACCCTCTACGATACTCACATCCGCATCGGCAGAATAACGCTCGAAGATTTCCTTCACATGCTCAGGAGACGACATATAGGTGTCTAAGTTCACGGATTCTCTTCCAGAGGCTATCTCATGAAACATTGTGTCGATATAATCAGGGCCGCACTTGAAAGGCTGCACCTTCAGTCCCTTATCACGCAAGGCACGAAGCAATCCCATTGTGAAGGTCGTCTTTCCGCTGTTGGAGGTGGCGGCGGCGATGACAAAGCCCCCCCGCCCCCAAAGGGGGAGTTCTTTTATAGTATTTGCAGTAACCGAGGGATGCGATGAATTATTTAATGTAGGTTCATTATTCATAATAATTATAAAGAGGCAAAGTTTATTGTTTGGTTATTTGTCGAGTAGCTCTCCGCGAGAAAGACTATCAAAAGATTCCCCCTTCGGGGGTTAGGGGGCTTTCTTCTTCCTCAACAATATCCACAGCGCGATTGGAGCACCGATGAGAGATGTCACGGAATTGACGGGCAATGCGCCTTCCATACCCGGCAAACGCGCGATGAGGTTACAGATAAGGGCGAGGGATGCTCCGCATAGCATAGTGCCGGGGAGGAGAAGACGATGATCTGCCGTTTTGAACAATCCGCGACAGATATGTGGCACTGCCAAACCGAGGAACATGATAGGGCCG
Source organism: Prevotellaceae bacterium UBA1710 (assembly GCA_002317355.1). Taxonomy (GTDB): domain Bacteria; phylum Bacteroidota; class Bacteroidia; order Bacteroidales; family Bacteroidaceae; genus Prevotella. Next base: position 4,168 of record DCJC01000038.1, read on the forward strand.
CAGTAGGCTGTGACGATAGCAGTAAGCATTCCTGCCACGATGATTATCTGGGTACGGGCGCGTGAGAGGTTGAGACCGAGGTTCGTAGCATACTGCTCTCCAAGAAGAAGCATGTTAAGCGACTTTGCAAGAAGCATGGCGAACGGAAGGATGGCTAGCACCATACCGAGGAACACCCATACCTGTCCACCGGTGACGCGCGAGAAGCTACCGAGTCCCCATATCACGTATGCTCGCACATCTTCCTCACTACTGAAATACTTGAGAACACCGATGATGGCAGAGGCGATATATCCAATCATCACACCCACGATAAGCAGGGTGACATTGCCATGAACACGTTTTGAGAGGAACACGATGAGTGCCATAGCCGACAAGGCTCCTATGACGGCAGAAAGCGTGAGAGCCGTGTTGCCGAAGAATCCGAAGGAGGAAACGAGTTCACCGCCTATGCTTCCCGACATAAGTACGAGGAAAGCGACTCCCAGACTTGCCGCTGACGAGATGCCAAGAACGGATGGTCCGGCAAGCGGATTATGAAAGACGGTCTGAAGCATGAGTCCGGCAACTGCAAGTCCAGAACCGCAAGCCACAGCCGTGAGCGCCTGTGGCAATCGAGTGTGAAGCACTATGTTCTTCCACACCTCATTGTCGCAGTCTGCTCCCATCAGGATACTGAACACAGCATCAAGAGGGATGGCAACAGAGCCTACCGCGAGATTAAGGAGGAGGAAGAGGGGGATGGAGAGAGCCAAGGCCAACGAGACCCCCTCCCGGCCTCCCCGAGGGGAGGAGAAGAATGTCACACTTTTCTCACGATGGAGGGCGTTTGAAGAAGTGTTATCTATTTTAAATTTTTCATTTTCCATTTCGCAAGTCATTTTTTTACCGACTATTGGCTTCGATCATCTTGCCGAATACCGTGGGCGTTTATCTTACTGACTTAAAAACTCCTCCCCTCGGGGAGGCTGGGAGGGGGTCAAATGAATTTGAAGTTTCCCTTCCCTATATACCTTTCTGCACGTTTCATAGCACAGTCGTTGTATCTCCTCAAAGAAGACAGGAGGCATAATGTTCCAAAGGTCACGAGCCATTTCCACGTTAGTGTATTCCAAGCCGAGGCGCTCAGCGACGCTGCGTATGAAGTCCTGATTCATCAGCACCTTATGCGAGTGGGTGTCGAGATGACCTTCAGCAAGTTTCACGGCCTTACCTATCATAATAGCGACATGAACATCGGTAAACCCAACCTCCTGCGCAGCTTTCAATGCCTCACCGATGAAGTTACCATAATGCACGCATCGGATGCCTGCAAGCGCTTTCTCACTCTTCATACCAGCCACCAAACCGATGGTTCTACAGCCTATAGCCCATGCCACATCGAGTTCACGACGGATGCTTTGGATAAATGCCTCATTGGATAGCGGAGATACGATTCCTGATGTACCGATGATGCTGATGCCACCCACAACTCCCACTTTATGATTGAAGGTTTTAAGAGCAAGCTCAGCACCATTCTCTACGGAGATGGTGACGGAGAACGCCCCACCCCCCGCCCTCCCGAGGGAGGGAGCCGCTAACGCCATCAATTCGTTCTCTATCATCTTTCTTGGAGTAGGATTAATAGCAGGACCACCAACAGGAATTCCTAATCCAGGAAGGGTAACTTTTCCTACGCCCTCGCCTTGCAGAAACTCAACAATTATATCTTTTTGTCCATTGTCTGACTCATTCTCTATTTCCGAGTCACCCCACCGCGCACCGGCTCCCTCCCTCGGGAGGGCGGGGGGTGGGGCTACCACCTTCGACGTTATCCTACACCCCTTAGTCACATCAGGGTCATCACTACTATCCTTCACAACCGAGGCTACGCCCTTGCCTTCGTGAGTGACGGGAATAGTCATTATCTCACCGTCAGGCAAGGCGAAATGTACCTCATCGGGATATTCGTCGAAGAGGAGCGACATAGCCGCCGCCTTTGTTGCAGCTGTAGCACAAGCACCTGTAGTGAAGCCAGTCTTAAGAGGGAAGAAATCGGGCAGAATATGCTCTATCACTCTGCGCAAACCGTATTTTCCACTTACACAAATCCAGTCCTCAGGCAACTTGGGATGCTCTACCACGAACACCTTGAGACCAAGTTCGAGAGCCGCCTTCACTTTCACCTCAAAACCACCACTCTCACCACTCTCCTTAGTGATGATGGCATCGCACGCAACATCAAGCATCACCTTCTTCTCATCCTCTACGGAAGGGATTTCGAGAGAGTCGTTATAGAAGATTATTCTATCGGATGTCAATCCAGCAGCCTCAGCAAGAGCAAGGCTCTCAGGACGGTTTAGGATTCGGAATATCGCCTTAGTATCTTTCAGACGACTGATAGTATTGGCACCAGTAAGAGCAAGCAATCGCTTCACCCCTGCCTCGTTCATCTTAGCGATGGCATCATCATATCCCGAGCAATAAGTAACGTTAGGAATATGGTCGGGAAAGATACGCTGGAGTCGAACAACTGGTATGCCTAAAACGCGACGAGCCTCATCGATAGTCTTATGAAGATTCTCAGCAAAAGGATGTGCAGCATCCACGATGCAACCAATAGTATGACTTCTGCAGAAATCAACAATGGCATCGGCCGTCATAGCACCTGTAAGATGCACACCATGATGCATCTCCACCTTCTGCAACTGCCCTTTAGTGGAGTAATAGAACGTTTTTCCTGACTGCTCACAAACATCTATGGCAAGACGACCTTCGGTAGTACCGCCGAAGAGGAGAGGGAAAGACCCAACAGACCCACCCCCAACAGTCCTAACAGACCCACCCCCTAACCCCTCCCATAAAGGGAGGGGAGTAGATACACTATTTCGTTCATGATTTACGCCCATTGTTTTACTTACAAAGTTCTATTACACTTGAATTAGTGGATTGGAGAATCGCCTTTTCAAATGATTGCTTGTTATTGTTCTATTACTATCTACTCCCCTCCCTTTACGGGAGGGGGAAGGGGGTGGGTCTTACCCTTCCTGAATAGATGCGTAAACTTCCCATCATACAACTTGCTCAGCCCTTCGCGATTATCAATCGCATCACCCACAACAATCATAGTGGTGAGAGTGAGGTGATTATCCTTCATTATCTGGGCGAGATTCTTCAACTGACCTCGATAGATGCGCTGGTCTTTCCACGTGAGTTTATAGCAACAAGCCACAGGAGTTTCAGGACTATATCCGCCCTCAAGAAGTTCACTCTGCACCTGTTCTGCAAGCGAAGCAGAAAGGAAGATGCACATAGTGCTCTGGTGCTCTGCAAGCATGTGGAGTTTCTCCTTATCAGGCATTGGTGTACGACCTTCACCACGAGTGAGAATGATAGTCTGACAACGCTCAGGAATAGTAAACTGACTTCTAAGTTCGGCAGCGGCAGCAAGGAAGGAAGAGATACCGGGAGTGATGTGATAATCCATGTTGTATTCATCGAAGAATGCCATCTGTTCCTGAATAGCACCATAGATACAAGGGTCACCAGTATGCAGGCGAACTATCTGCTTTCCATCGTCATAGAACTGCTTCATCAACTTAAACTGCTCCTCAAGATCCATATCGGCAGAAGAGCGAACGGTAGCACCAGGCTTAGCATAATAAGTGAGTTCCTTAGGCACAAGACTTCCTGCATAGAGTATCAGATCTGCATTCTCAAGGAAGCGCTTTCCACGAACACTGATAAGTTCAGGATCACCAGGACCAGCACCAACGATCTCGATGTGAGGGGAGGGAGCCGCTGACGCAACACAAGTTGCAGCAACCGTCCAGTTCATTCCTTTATTCTTAGGAAGGATTAGTTTTCCACCATGAATAAGTGCAGAAGCCTCACTCACACTTGGAGTTCCAACATGCTTACTTACGGTGGCACTTGGATTAGGAACATCAATCGCAGAAAGTTCGTCAGAAGTGTAGAAATTAAACTTATATCCCTCCTCCTGAAGAAACTTCACAACTGGTTCATCAGCCTTAAGGTCTATTGTGTTGAAATCGATGATACTCTCAGCAAATATTCCTGCCATACCGATTGCAGTAAACACCTCGCTCACGACCTGCTCTACAGGTGCTGCCTGATGAGCAAGACCAAGTCCTACATGCACGCAACGAGGAACATACTGCACACACAAAATATCATCATCAAGAATCTCATCCTGAGGTGAAACGATGATAGCAAGTCGGAAACGATCACTCGTTATCTCACCAATGTTTTTAACTACAGTAACATGTTCAGGCAAGGTGCTCAATAGATATTCCGTTCCTTCATCTTCTACGCCAACATAAAGGGCTGTAGGCTCACAAGCTACAAAGCATGCAATCTCCTTGTTGATATTCTCCTGAGGCAACACCCAACCGAATCTTCCTGCAATTGTATCGAGTGCCCAGAGATTCTGAAGATCACTCTGAGTAGTGATGACAGGATTCGCCTTCAGCACATCTGACAACTGACGGGCAAGGTCGTTAGCACCACCTACATGACCGGAAAGCACCGAAATGACATTCCTACCCAAGGAATCGACACACACCACGGCTGGATCGGTGTGCTTATCATTAATGAATGGAGCTATGCTACGAACGCATATCCCCATAGCACAAATGAAGATGATACGCTTCTCGGTGTTCCATCTCTCTTCGTTGAGATCACTCAACTGACAGATGTCATCACCTAAGAATGTTGCTATCTTAAGGGCTACATTATAGCCTTCCTTGCTTACTGAAATTATCATTTGATTGCCTTTAGGATTGTTATTGGGTTAAAGTCGTCGAGCACCATTCGTACCGGCTCTTCTATCGTCATATTGAGTTCCTTTGCCGTGCGCATGAACATGTCATAGCTCGTCTGCACCACGGTATTCATCACTATCACTCCACCTTCTGCAAGTTGGGCATGAATCTTTCTCATCATCTCATCGAGCTTTCCTCCATGCCCTCCGATAAACACGGCATCAGGTTTCTCATAAGGTGTGAGATCTGTTTTGAGGAAATCGCCTATCACGGTTTCTATACCAGGAGCACCAAACTTACGTGAGTTCTGCATCATCAGTTCCTTACCCTCTTCGCGAATCTCGAAGGAAGTTATCTTCAGATGCGGAAACTGCAGTCGTGCCTCAATGCTCACGCTACCCGTGCAGAAACCAACATCCCACATCGACTTACGCTCACGAAGATTCATCATAGAGAGCGATAACAAGCGGATTGGCATCTTTGTTATCATCTTTGCCCTACCGTTGAGCAAGTGGAATTCCGACTCAGGAATTCCAAAAGGTCGTGGTCGTGAGAAGCGTTTCTGAAGGATGATGCAATTCAGCGGAAACTGATAGTCGGCAGGAAAATCAGATGTCATCTCATATATCCTTTCCGTTTCCTCATTGCCAAGATTCTCGCCAATGGTCATCGAGTAATTGGTGTAGCCAAAATCCTGCATCCTCTGCCATATCACCTGTGGAGTGTTCTTCTTATCGGTCAGTACACCGATGAGCGACTCACCATTTATCAGAGCCTCATCAAACTTATCCCATGGTCTTCCTGTAAGCGACACAACATGCATATCTTGATATGGGAGGCATAGATGATGTGCAAGTATCTGTAGAGAATTGAACGATGGAAACACCTTCATCTTGCATTCCGGGCACTCTCTCTGAATGGTGTTTGCAAAACCGAAGAAGAGAGGATCACCCGAAGCAAAGACCACGATATCATCATAGTCCTCATATTGCTTGAAGACATTACTCAGCGGCACCGTGATATCAATCCACACAGCATCTTCAGGCAGGAACTCCATCATTATCTCATGATGTCTCTTTCCACCAGAAAACACCTTGCCTGCCTTTATCACCTCCATCACCTCAGGAGGGAACCATTGCTTGCGGGAGTCGGTTATGCCTACAACCTTACATTCAACCATTATTCTCTACTCTTTAATCCTTAATCTTATTTCACACATCCCTCCCCGGTCTCAACTGCTCTGCATCATCATAGGTGAGGACAGAGTTAACGAGTGTGGCAGCGAGGTTACTACCGCCTTTTCTTCCATCGATTATTATCTTTGGAATGTCTCTCAGAGCCTTGGCAGCATGCTTACTTTCCTCTACATGAACGAAGCCGACAGGAGCCCCAATGATACCAGCAGGATTACATTTCTTCTTACGGGCAAGGTCACATAGTTCGAGTAAGGCTGTAGGTGCGTTTCCGAAAACATAGAGAGCGTCAGGATGCTCATCAGCAGCAAGTCGCATTCCTGCCTGAGCACGAGTGATGCCGAGTGTCTTAGCCATCTCCGCACCTCGAGGGTCGTTGATATAGCAAACCACCTCTATGCCGAGTCGCTCCAAAGCGCCCTTACGGATACCGCTTGCAGCCATAGTCACATCTGTCACGATGCATTTCAACTCACCCGACTGCACCTTCTGATATAATTTTGCCGTTGCCTCATCATCCATCCAAACAAGGCGTTCCATATCGAAATCAGCTGTGGTATGAATAGCATGAAGCATTGGCCACAACTTCCAGACAGGGATATCAGGATTCTTCAGTTCACCACGGATTGTCTCGAACGACTTAATCATGATGCTCTGACCAATGTTGGGTGATGGGTGTTGGGTGTTAGGTGCTGGGGTGTTGGAATAATAGCCACGAGGAGTGATGAAATTGCCGTTCCACTCATACGACTGACTATTACCAATCAATACAATAGTAAACATATCCACTTCCTCCGGATCGAAATCACGAAGGGTGGTTATCGTTATTTGCTGTTCAGGACGACCTGCCTGACGAACATAGCCAACAGGAGTATCGAGTGAGCGCTCCTGTTTGAAGATCTCCACAAGACGATACAACTGCCAGTATCTTCCATGGCTCTTAGGGTTGTAGATAGCCGTAACGAAATCGCCTATAGCAGCTGCCTTGATACGCTTCTCGATAACAGCCCATGGAGTCATGAGGTCGCTCATGGAGATGATGCAGAAGTCATGCCCGATAGGAGCACCGAGCAAGGATGCAGCCTTCTGGAAAGCACTTATTCCCGGACACGATACAATCTCGATGTCAGAACCTCGTTCACGCTTCATCTCATAGATGAGAGGTGTCATGCCGTAGATACCAGCATCACCACTCGAGATAACGCACACGTTCTTTCCCTCTTCCGCAAGAGCGAAAGCCTGCTCAGCGCGATCACGTTCCTTCTTCATTCCCGTATCGACGCACTCGGTTCCAGGACGAAGGTAAGGCTCAATAAACTGGAAGTAGTACTTATACCCTACCACAACATCACACTCGCTCACAGCCTTAAGGACTGCAGGAGTGATATCCTCTGGAGAACCAGGACCTATGCCACAAACTGTTATCATAATGATGTTCTTTAATTCTTTCACTTTCGGCAGGAACCATATCCAACCTTCAACTCTTCTTCCCTTATGAATCCATAGTAAACTCAGTGAACCTCCCATTTTTCCTTACTATAGGATAAGACCTTCACTGAGTTTAGTTGGGAGTCACAACGGACTTACAACGGAACCATAACGGTACAAAATCCCGATTAATACTTCAGCGAGAGACTCACATACAAGGCTCTACCCGGATTGATGGTAGAGAAGTTTGAGTTCCAGTATGAAGTATCTCTCTTGTTGAAGAGATTCTCGATGCCAATACCAGGCTCGATGACAAACGTCTTGGTGCGGATGGTGTGCTTAGTGTTGAGATCCCATTGAGAATACTCAGGAGCATATCCGTATGTGCTTGAATAGCGCTCACCCTGAATATGACCGTTAAGGGTTACGTTAAGATGGTAGCCACCCCATGTCTTATCCCATGCCATATTCACGTTAGCCACGTTTCTCACGCTCTTGTCAACTGGTGTCTCTGTAACCTCGTAAACCTGAGTATCGGTGTTGAGGCTCATTGTCTCAGCCTTTGAATCGGTGTAGGTGTAACCGCCTCCAAGTGTGAATCCGCAAGGAAGCAGGAACTTAACATTCGCACTAATGCCCTTGACAGTAGCCTTATCGATGTTATCACGCTGACGGATTGTGGTCCAACCATCCTCATAGAGAGCAGTTAACTGACTGCTTGCATCAATCTCACTCTGCTGCATCACGCGATAGTTGATCATATCCTTGATCTTATTCACGTATGTGCTTACGCTTGCACGAACCCAATCGTTAGAGTATTCAGCATTAACATTCCAGAAGTCATTCTTCTCAGGCTTCAGATTGACATTATTGAGAGTATAGCGCTTATTTGTCTTTGCCTGATCAGTTGCATAGAGCTGAGAGAGAGTTGGAGTGCGATAGCCGCCTGCATAGCTTGCACGAAGTCTGAAACCGCCTGCATGGAAGAAGAGAGCCGCGTTAGGTGTGAAGTTTGAGCCGAAGTTACTATTGTTAGTATAACGGAATCCCACTACAGCATCGAGCATATTTCCGAGGCTCATCTCATCCTGAGCAAACACGTTGAAGGTATTCATGCTCTCTGATGCGATATTGTCTGATGCGCTCTTCAGGTTCTCCTGAACGAGTTCGATACCACCCGACAGTTTATTCCATGAGTTAAGGCGGAAGATGCCTTTCAAGGTCTCATTCCAGTAGTGAGTGCGCTTTCTTGACTCTCTATAAGCCTCTGCCTCAAGAGTCTGCCAATAGTCATACTCCGAATTGAAGTTATCGTTATAGATATCGAGATAGATGTGAGTATCCTTGTTTGGCACCCAACGGGCACCAGCACCTACATTATACGACTGATGATGAATGTCATAGGTGTAGGCTTGCTTTGAGGTGTAGCTATAGGTCTTCACGCCTGTCTCCTTATCCGTTGTCGCCTTCTGGGTGTAGTATCCAGCCATCTGCGGACGCAATGTGGTATGGTCATAGAGATTTCCACGAACATAGGCATCAAACTTTTCCGAGAATCTATACTCTAATCTTTCGCTGATATTCTCCGAGCGGAATCCCTGAGACATTGGGCGTCCTGTGAGCTTTGGAACAGAGACATCGCCTTCCATAAACTCCTGATACTTGTTCACCTGCCAGTTGTCTGCCTGACGATGGTTATAGGATGTATAGCTTGAGAACTTACCCTCAGTAACATCCACGTTAACATCCTGATCGAAGCGACCCTTGCTTGAGAAGCGTGTACGGCTCGCTACATCGAGGTCTTTCTTGCTTTCATCAGTAATGATATTAATAACACCAGCGATGGCATCCGAGCCATACAAGGCACTTGCAGAGCCAGATAGAATCTCTATTCGCTTGATGTTATCGATACTGATGCGGTTCCAGCGATCATCACCACTTACGCGCTTTCCGTTCTCTAAGATCACGATGTAGTCATCGCTCACGCCATTGAAATTCACGAACGTACCCATACCGTTGGTACTTGTGGTGATATCCGAACTCAACTTGCTCAAGGCATCCTGAAGACTGCTTGCCTGAGCATCTTTCAGTTCCTTGGCTGTGATAACCTTAACGGCTACCGGAGTGTTATCCGCTTTGTGATACGTACCTGTTCCTGTCACGGTAACAGGGTTAAGATCTACTGTCTTTTCTGTTTTTTCCGACTGTGCCTCAGCATTCATCACGAAGGCTGAGAGTACAGCCAGAAGCATCATTTTTTCTTTAGTCATAATTGATGCTCCCCAAATCCTGGAGGAGTTTTTGTTTGTAAATAAAGTATTAAGTAAATTATTAGTCTCCGGTTTTCTGACTTTCCCATGAACATTTCTGAGATTACAGTAGCAGGAACTGTTCAGGACTTTCACCTGATTGCCCGGGTATTCATGATGCAAAGTTAGGCAAAAAAAACGACAACACCTAATATTTTTTTCATAAATTGTTCTGCATTATCCTTTTTTTCGTTACCTTTGCAACATGAATCGCAATAATCTTCATCCTGTAATGCTCGTTGGCACAGGTAGCGATGTGGGAAAAAGCATCATCGCCACAGCCCTATGCCGCATTTTCCTGCAAGATGGTTATTCGCCAGCACCTTTCAAGGCGCAGAACATGGCACTCAATTCCTACGCTACTCCTGAAGGTCTTGAGATTGGTCGTGCGCAAGCCGTTCAGGCAGAGGCTGCACGCATCCCTTGCCACACCGACATGAATCCTCTTCTGCTGAAACCTAACTCCGAGCACACTACTCAGGTCGTTCTCAACGGACGCCCTATCGGCAATCGTTCTGCTTACGATTATTTCCGAAAGGAAGGTCGTGAGGAACTTCGTCATGCCGTTTGCGAGGCTTTCGACAGACTTTCAGCCAAGCACAACCCAATAGTGATGGAGGGCGCAGGTAGCGTTTCAGAGATTAACCTTCGCGATTCTGACCTCGTGAATATGCCGATGGCTCGTCATGCCCATGCCGATGTCATCCTCGTTGCTGATATCGACCGTGGTGGAGTATTCGCAAGTACCTACGGAAGCATCATGCTCCAGACTCCCGAAGACCGTGCCCGCATCAAGGGTATCATCGTGAATAAGTTCCGTGGCGACCTTCGTCTTTTCGAGTCGGGCAGAAAGATGATGGAAGACCTCTGCGGTGTGCCTGTCCTCGGTGTCGTTCCTATGTTCAAGGACATCGTTATTGAGGAAGAGGATAGCGTAGAACTTGAGCAGAAGCATCGCTCGCTTCAGCAGGGTAAGGTGAATATCGCTGTGGTGCTACTCAGACATATCAGCAACTTCACGGATTTCAACGTGCTTGAACGTGATTCCCGCGTCAATCTCTTCTACACCAGCAACATAAAGGACTTCGAGAAGGCAGACATCATCATTCTGCCTGGTACAAAAGCGACTCTCGACGATCTCTACGAACTGCGACGAAATGGTGTTGCTCAGGCAGTCATTCGTGCTCATCGCAACGGTACTCTCGTCATCGGTATCTGTGGTGGTTATCAGATGCTCGGACAAACCATTTCCGACCCCGACGGCATAGAGGGAAGCATCCCCCAACTACCTGGACTTGGTCTGCTGAATATGTCAACCGTAATGACAGAAGAGAAGACAACCAAGCAGGTGGAGTTTGAGTTTGGTGGTGCTCTCTGCAAGGGCTACGAGATACATCAGGGGAAGTCGCTTACTGATGAGGTTCCTGTCACCATCGAAGGCAACTGCATCGGAACATACATTCATGGTTTTCTCGATAATCCTTCTGTCATTGAATACATCCTCAAGGATAAGGCAGAGAAGGCGGAAGAATCTATCTCAGATGAATCCTACGAGGACTTCAAGGATCGTCAGTACGAACTCCTCGCAGATCATGTCCGTAAGTATGTGGATATGAAAAAACTCTACGAGATAATGACAAGCAACCCCTAATCCTTAATCTTTAATCCCTAATCCAAACCAATGCTCACCGGTCACGGAGACGATACATACAACTATAAGGACATACGAATAAACTTCAGTTCAAATGTCTATAACCATTTCTGTCACGATGGACTCTATGCCCATCTTGCCAGCAGAATGGATTGTATCCGTAACTATCCTGAGCCTTCGCCATCGCATCTCGAACTGGAGATTGCGTCTCTATATGGTATCTCTCCTGATGAAGTGATGGTAACGAATGGTGCCACGGAGGCTATCTACCTCATAGCACAGGCATTCTCTCATGGTGTTTCAGAAGCGCCATCATCAGTCATTCTCCAACCAACCTTCACCGAGTATGCTGATGCCTGCACCCTTCATGGGCATAATGTCATTTCAATTGATAACATCAACGACATCACAACCCACCAACACCCAACACCCATCACCCAACACCTACTCTGGCTCTGCAACCCCAACAACCCGACTGGTCACGTAATCCCGAAGGCTACTCTCGAGAGCATCATAACATCTCATCCCGACACCACGTTTATCATTGATGAGAGTTATGCTCCCTTCACTACACAGCCGCTGATTGAATGCGATTCAATAATCAGTAATGCGCTCCTTCTTCATTCCATGACTAAGGAGTTTGCTATCCCAGGACTCCGACTCGGTTTCATAACCGGCTCGGCTGCTCTTCTCAACCGAATCCGCGAATGCCGTATGCCGTGGTCGGTCAATCAACTCGCTATCGAAGCGGCTCATTATCTCATTGCTCATCGAAGTGACTACGCCCTCAACCTCCATCTTCTCATGGCAGAGCGTGAGAGAATGGCGCATGAACTTTCTGCGATAAAGGGCATCAGTGTCTATCCAAGTGATACCCACATGCTTCTATGCCGAATAGAGGGTAAGACTGCTGCTCAGACAAAGGATTTCCTCGCCAATAATCACGGTATCCTTATTCGTGATGCAAGCAACTTCCACGGACTCGACGAGCATCATTTCCGCATAGCCGTACAAACGGAAGAGGAAGACACTCAATTAATTAACGCACTCAAAGAATGGATTCAATATTAGCCTACATACTCACCCCCCTGCTGATAGGATGGATTCTCGACCTCCTCTTTGGCGACCCCTCGTGGCTGCCTCATCCTATCGTCTATTTCGGCAAATGGATTGCCTTTGGCGAGCGTAGGCTGAACCGCAACAGCCACCGAAAACTCAAGGGCGCTTTATTCGTCTGCATCAGCATCGCCATGCTCTTCGGAATCTCATGGGTACTGTTCAATATCGTTCCTATTCCAAAGTATGCGAATCTCGCGATTAGTGCCATACTCGTCTTTTTCTGCCTTGCAGGCCACACACTCCGCAAGGAGGTGAGAATGGTGTTCGAGGCTGTTGACAGAAGTACGGAGGAAGGGCGTAAGCAAGTGGCCCGAATCGTTGGACGCGACACCAGCGAACTCTCTCCTCAGGAGATACGTACTGCCGCTCTCGAAACACTCGCAGAGAACCTTAGCGATGGCGTCATAGCACCTCTCTTCTGGTTCGCTCTGCTCGGCATCCCAGGCATCCTCACCTATAAACTCATCAACACATTCGACTCTATGGTGGGGTATCAGAATGAGCGATACAAGGACTTCGGATGTTGGGCTGCCCATATCGACGACATCGCCAACTATATCCCTGCTCGTCTCACCGCCCTACTCATGATTCTCGTAGCTCCGATATGTAATAAATGGCGACTCCTTCGCTTCGTCATTCACTTCGGCCCTCAGCACGCATCGCCTAATAGCGGTTGGCCGGAAGCGGCTCTTGCTGGAATACTCAACTGCCGTTTCGGAGGTCCGCACAACTATTTCGGAGAGTATTTCTACAAGCCGTTCATCGGTACTAACGAGCGCGACCTCACCACAGCTGATATGCAAAAGAGCATCTTGGTGTGCCTGGGGGCAGAAATAATCACAGTAGCCCCTTTCCTGCCCTATGGGCATCCTTTCCCCGAAGCGGGGCAAGGAATTATATACCATCTTCTAATCATGGTCTAACCTCTAAGCCTTTACTCCACCGCGCACCGGCTCCCTCTCTACGGGAGAGGGCGGGGGGAGAGGCCTTTTTAACTTATGAAACATATCTATCTCATAACAGGCGGTCAACGCTCTGGTAAGAGCACCAAGGCAGAAGAACTGGCCTTGTCGCTCTCTCCTACTCCCGTCTATGTGGCTACCGCACATATCTGGGATGATGAGTTCCGTGAGCGAGTGGCAAAGCATCAGGCACGAAGAGGTTCCAACTGGACTAACATCGAAGAGGAACTTTACCCAAGTCGTCACGATGTGGAAGGGCGTGTTGTTCTCATAGACTGCTGCACGCTCTGGGCAACGAACTTCTTCTTCCGCGATTCCAAAGGTGATGAACTGCCTGATGTTGACAAGACGCTTCAGGATCTGAAAGACGAGTTCGACCGCTTCACCTCGCAGGAGGCTACCTTCATCTTCGTAACCAATGAGATTGGACTTGGTGGTGTCAGCGCAAATGCCGTTCAGCGCCGCTTCACCGACCTCATGGGCTGGTTCAACCAATACGTTGCACGAAACGCAGACGAGGTGATAATGATGGTGTCTGGCTTGCCATTGAAGCTGAAATAGAATACATCTTCATCCAGAATTATCGAATAATCGAAGTCACGAATTATCGAGCAATCGAAATCCCTAATTACTCCCCCTAAATACTCAACTCAAAACAATGATACAATACAACATCTCGCAAATACATTCTGAAGACGGACTCGAGACAGCCCTTCAGTCGAAGATAGATAACCTAAACAAACCGAAGGGCTCTCTCGGTCGACTTGAGTCACTCGCTCTTCAAATCGGGCTCATCCAGCGTACACTCTCCCCAAAGCTCAATCATCCATGTCATATCCTCTTCGGAGGCGACCACGGCATAGAGCGTGAGGGGGTTTCATTCTCGCCTCGTGAGGTCACCTGGCAACAGATGATAAACTATGGAAAAGGCGGTGGAGGTGTCAATATGTTCTGCCGTCAGCATAACTTCAAACTGCTTGTTGTAGATGCTGGTGTTGACTATGACTTCGATCTCACGAAACACCCTCACATCATCTCACGTAAAGTGGGCTATGGCACACACAACTTCCTTCATGAAGCAGCTATGAGTCAGGAGGAATTCGAGAAATGTCTTACCATTGGTGCTGAACAGGTTGAGGCTTGCCGTAAAGAAGGATGTAACATCATCAGTTTCGGGGAGATGGGCATTGCCAACACAAGTCCGTCGAGTATCATGATGCACCTCTTCCTCGACATCCCTCTCATCAAATGCGTAGGAGCAGGCTCTGGTCTTCCAACCGAAGGTGTAAAGCATAAGTATGAGGTACTTCAGGCAAGTGTTGACAACTATCTTGCCAACCGACCAGCCGATGCTGATGCCACATACACCATCCGCTATTTCCTCGGTTATGAGATGGCGTGTGCCGTTGGTGGAATGCTCCGTGCCGCAGAACTCGGCATGATAGTCCTTGTTGATGGTTTCATCATGACAGCATGTATGCTCGCTGCCTCACAGATCAACGCCAACGTATTGGATTATGCAGTCTTCGGGCATTGTGGTGACGAAGGTGGTCATAAACTCATGCTTGATGCTATGCACGCAGAACCGCTTCTTCATCTCGGTCTCCGTCTCGGCGAGGGAACAGGCGCCCTCTGCGCTTACCCTATCGTCCAGAGTGCCGTTAACATGATCAACGAGATGGACAACTTCGCTCATGCAGAAATCACAAAGTACTTTTAATTGCCCCCTCCCTACCTCCCCGAGGGGAGGAGAATAAAGTTACACTTTCTCGCTGCAGGCCTTCCGTGCGTCAGCCTACCCCCTCCCTCGGGAGGGTTGGGGTGGGGCCTCACTTTTTTATATTAATATGCTCCGAATCCTCGCATCCCTCATATTCTTCACGCGCCTACCATTCTGGCGCATAGCAAATGTTCCGAAGGAATACTACGAGCAGGTAGTACCCCTTTGGCCAGTCGTTGGATGGCTCACAGGCGGCATCATGGCACTCGTCTTCTGGCTCTCGCAGATGATAATGCCGTTGCCTCTCGCAGTCATCGCAGCCCTCATCTCACGCATTCTCGTAACAGGAGCCCTCCATGAGGATGGCTTTGCCGACTTCTGTGACGGATTCGGAGGAGGCACGACACGCGAACGCACGCTTGAGATAATGAAAGACTCACACATAGGCACATACGGTGTTTTGGGACTCATCATCTACTACCTCGTGATGTACAACGCGCTAGTTGCCTTGCAGACAGAGCACAACAACCCACTCATCTTCATCATGGTAGATAGTTTCTGCAAGTATCTCGCCTCTACCATCATCTATTTCCTTCCCTACGCCCGTAAGGCAGAAGAGGCAAAGAACAAGCTCATCTACACCAGCGTACCGCTCCACGAGAAACTCGCAAGCTTTGCAGCAGGCATACTCCCTATCATACTGTTCTGCCCAAACGACCTATTCCTTGCCCTCCTCGTAGGCATTGCCGCCGCCATCATCACCTGCACATTCCTCTTCCTCAAGATGAACACAAAGATAAAAGGTTACACAGGCGACTGCTGTGGTGCAACATTTATACTTGCAGAAGTGATTTGCTATTTAGGAGTAATTGCAGTAATGTAAAAAAGGCAAAAATGCGAAAGATATCATTCATACTATTCCTTGCGGTATCAATCATCGTGTTCTTCTTGTTGTTACGCAATGGAGCATTCTCGCAAAGAGAAACTGCATCTGAGGCAGATTCTATCACTCAAATAGAAATGAAGCAATGGCAAAAGAAGAAGCTTGTGATGAAAATGAGCTATGGGGAACAGGATTGAATAAATGTCACTCGTTCATAATTCCCCACCTATAGTTATATTAAAGCATGAGCAAATCGTACATATCATAAGTGAGGTGAAGGATTATTGGAGGAAATAAAGAAAGATTATGTCAGACAAACTTACTCCCGAACAACGCCACCATAACATGGCAGCTATTCGTGCCAAAGACACGAAGCCGGAGATTCTTGTGCGCAAATATCTGTGGTTACACGGATTCCGCTACAGATTGAATCATCCACGATTACCAGGTAAGCCAGACATCGTGCTAAGGAAATACAGGACGTGTGTGTTTGTGAACGGTTGCTTCTGGCATGGGCATGAGCTGCAATACGACAACAACAACCTACCTCAAAGTTCTGAGTGTTGCAAAATCCCGAGGTCGAATACGGAGTTCTGGGTGAAGAAGATTCTGAGGAACAAAGAACGTGACAAGGAGGTACAGCAGAAACTATTGTCAATGGGTTGGCACTCCATCACATTGTGGGAATGCCAGTTGAAGCCTGCAATGAGAGAAAAGACGCTTTCCTCCCTCGCTTTTACTCTCAACCATATTTTCCTTGAGCACCACAAAGTGAAACGCTACGAATTGCCGGATGAGCCATTGGCAATGGTAGCGGAAGATAGCATAACTTAGTGTGAAGGCTGAGCCTTCATCAAACAATTCTAAATCTCCTTGAAAGTTTTCTTCTGGAGTTTGAAGTTGGTACCGAGGTACTTCTCCTTAACGATCTGATTGTTGGCAAGCTCATCAGGTGTGCCATGAAATAGGATTTTGCCTTCGAAGAGGAGATATGCGCGGTCGGTGATGTTAAGAGTCTCATGCACGTTGTGGTCGGTGATGAGAATACCGATGTTGCGATGCTTGAGGTGCCATACCACATTCTGAATCTCCTCAACAGCGATTGGGTCAACACCGGCGAATGGTTCGTCAAGCATGATGAACTTCGGTTCTATGGCAAGACAACGGGCAATCTCAGTTCTTCTTCGCTCACCACCCGACAGCTGGTCACCAAGGTTCTTACGCACCTTCTGAAGCGAGAATTCCTTGATAAGGCTCTCGAGTTTCTCCATCTGATAATCATGAGGCTTACCTGTCATCTGAAGCACAGAAAGGATGTTATCCTCAACACTCATCTTACGGAACACACTTGCCTCCTGTGGAAGATAGCCCACACCATTGCGTGCGTGCTTATAAACCGGCATACTCGTGATTTCGGTATCGTCGATGAAGACGTGACCTGCGTTTGGAACTACGAGTCCGGTGGTCATATAGAAAGATGTGGTCTTACCCGCACCATTAGGTCCGAGAAGTCCTACAATCTCACCTTGCGTAACGGTAAACGACACATCATTTACCACAGTACGCTTTCCGTATATTTTGACAAGTCCCTCCGTACGGAGAGTTTTTCTTTCCAATTCTTCTGACATAATTTTGCTTTATGGGTGCAAAATTACGAAAATAAACTCTAAAAAAAACACCTTTGTATGAAAAACTAATCCGAAAAATTCAGTTTTTTCATATTTTTGAGTAATTTTGCACTCGAAAATTAGAAACGTGCGCCAGCTTTAATGCTGACACGCACTATTTTCTTCGTGCGAGGTGCAAGCACGTTGCACTCGAAAATTAGAAATAAGGTAACAAGTTTTAAAACTCGATGATAATTCTAAAGTATCTCAACATCCTTGGAAGATACCTCATACTCATGGGACGTACATTCTCACGTCCTGAGAGAATGCGTATGTTCATGAAGCAGTATAGCAAGGAGATGTCTGCCCTCGGCGTTGACTCTATCGGCATCGTACTACTTATCTCGTTCTTCATCGGAGCCGTGATTTGTATTCAGATGAAACTCAACATCCAGAGTCCTTGGATGCCTCGATGGGTATCAGGCTATACCACCCGAGAAATCATGCTGCTTGAGTTCTCAAGCTCTATCATGTGTCTTATCCTTGCAGGTAAGGTGGGTAGTAACATTGCATCAGAGCTCGGCACCATGCGTGTGACACAGCAGATTGACGCACTCGACATAATGGGCGTGAACTCGGCATGCTACCTCATTCTGCCTAAGATATTAGGTTTGATTACACTAATGCCATTCCTCGTTATCTTTGCCGACGGAATGGGCATCGTAGGTGCTTACGCTACGGCTTACATCGGTCATATCCTGCCTCCTGACGACCTCACTCTCGGTCTTCAGCATGCTTTCAATCCATGGTTTATCTGGATGAGTCTTATAAAGAGTACCGTCTTCGCATTCATCATCTCAAGTGTTTCGAGTTTCTGCGGCTACACGGTAGAAGGCGGTTCTGTGGAAGTAGGTAAGGCAAGTACCTCTGCAGTAGTAAACAGTAGTATCATCATCCTCTTCTCGGATGTATTCCTGACACAATTACTGTCATAGACCCACCCCCTCCCCCCTCCCGTTATAGGGAGGGGAGAAGATAGTATTTACGACCCAAAGAGGTGGTGCATAATTATTAATATTTACCCCCACAGACAATAAAAGGAAACCAATTCCCTCCCTCGGGAGGGGTTAGGGGTGGGGCTTTACATTATGATTGAAGTTAAACACCTTTACAAATCCTTTGAGGACAAAGACGTACTCAAGGATATAAATGCAGTATTCGAGAATGGTAAGACGAATCTTATCATCGGACAGTCAGGTTCTGGTAAGACCGTACTGATGAAGAACCTCGTAGGTCTCTTCGACCCTACAAAGGGCGAGGTGCTCTATGACGGCCGTAACTTCGTGACCATGAGCAAGCGCGAGAAGATTGAGATGCGACGCGAGATGGGAATGATATTCCAGTCGGCTGCTCTCTTCGACTCGCTCAACGTGCTCGAGAACGTGATGTTCCCACTCGATATGTTCTCTAATATGACATACAATGAGCGTGTGCGCCGCGCTCAGGAGTGTCTCGACCGTGTGAACCTCATAGATGCACAGCACAAGTACCCTGGCGAGATATCAGGTGGTATGCAGAAGCGTGTTGCCATTGCCCGTGCCATCGTGCTTAACCCTAAGTACCTCTTCTGCGACGAGCCGAACTCAGGTCTTGACCCAAAGACATCACTCGTCATCGATGAACTTCTCCATAGCATCACGGAGGAATTCGGTATGACAACGATCATCAACACCCACGATATGAACTCTGTTATGGGTATCGGTGACAACATCATCTTCATCTGCAAGGGCAGAAAGGAATGGGAAGGTGACAAGACAATGGTTATGGACAGCACCAACGAGGAGCTCAACGACCTTGTCTTCGCTTCTGACCTCTTCAAGAAGGTGAAGAAGGTAATGGGAAAGAATGGGTAAAGAGTAAAGAGAAGAGTAAAGTTTAAAGAGTAAAGAGTAAAGTTTAAAGCAATCCTCCCTACTAAGAAACACGCTTTGTTGGGAGGATTGCTTTATGTCTAATTCCTATGTAGTTCCTATGTGACTCCCTTGTAAGTCCCATTTTCCTTCGCTCCAAAGGCTCAAATAGAGGTTGGTTAGCGGCTTTACAGCGGAGGAAGAACGAAGGTATAGAGATGTTAGGACAAAAGGATAAGGGAACTCGTTAAATCCTTAATGAAGTTTACGCAGGAAACCCTTTATCCACATAGTTATTTAGCGACTGGCAGACAGCACTTGAGAAACGCTGACCGGATTTGATGAGAGACTGCCAAGAAGATACAGACATTGTGACAAAGTCGGATACATTCATTTCCACTCCATCCTGACGTGTCTTGGTGATACCATAGATAAATCCGGCGTTGAAGTTATCGCCTGCACCTATAGTGCTGACGGTATTGACTGGATCTGTAGGGAACTCTGCACGAACAGATGGAGTGAAGAGTTCTACTGGCTTACCACCATTAGTGCTAATGAAACAAGGGCAATGCTGCTTGATATGCTTCTCGTACACCTCTTCTGCTGAAATAGGATGCTCTGGTGTGGTGTAGAGATACTGGAAATCCTCAAGCGAACCTCTCACAACAGACGAAAGACGCATGTTCTCTACAATAGAATCCTTGATGACAGGGATATCCTTGATATGGGAAGCACGGAAATTGATGTCGTAATAGATGAAAGCGCCAGCCTTGTGGGCACGCTCAAGGAATGCCTTGACGATTGGGCGCAATACTGGATTTACGGCAAAGAATGAACCGTAGATAACAATATCACCTTCGTTTACCTCCGGGAAGTTATCTTCGATGGAAGCATTCTCGTGATCTTTATAGAACTGATACTGAGCATCATTATTCTCATCGAGGAAGGCAAGTGAGATATGCGACTTGCTATCCCTTCGTCTATTGACATATTCAGCAGATACACCATTATCCTTCAAGAAGTTAACGACGATATCACCTACATGGTCATCACCTACTTCCGTAACGAATACAGGAATAGCATCGTCAGCCCCTGACGCCCTCTTATTTGATAACACCCTGCCGAGTGATATCAACGCATTAAAGGTACTGCCACCTGGCACAGCTGCCATTGGTTGGTCGTTTTTGAATATAATATCGAGAATCGTCTCGCCTATGCCTATGATCATAAATTAAAGCCCCCCAGCCCCCGAAGGGGGAGTTTGTTATATAGTATTTCTAATAAAAAGACATCCATTATTAACACCATTCAAGAAGTTTACCATTGGGGGAAATGGGATTTCTGTCAAGTTATGATGCACTTTTCGGGTGCAAAATTAATGATAAAATCTGAGAAAAAGACTTTTTCAAGGCATTTATCCAAAATATTACATGGATTTTTTGTTTTATAAATAAAAAAGTGTACCTTTGTGGTTTAAACCAAAAGAATGAAAAACGAAAAATGAAAAATAACGAAATACTTTCACAGAACACTTCACAGCGCACCGGCTCCCTCTCTATGGGAGAGGGCGGGGGGAGAGGCTCTATTACCCAACGCTTCATAAAATACACCCAGTTTGACACTCAGTCAAGCGAAGACAGCAATACCGTTCCAAGTACTGCGAAGCAATTAGTCTTTGCTGAATATCTCAGGGACGAACTCATTGCCGAGGGATTGTCTGATGTGGAAATGGATGAGATGGGCTATATCTATGCCACTCTCAAAAGTAACACCTCAAAGCAAGTGCCAACCATCGGCTTCATCGCCCATTACGACACATCACCCGACTGCTCTGGTGCCAATATCAAGGCACAGATAGTGAATAACTATGACGGCAAGGTGATTAGCGAAGGAAGAGCAGAGGGTATGGAACTATCGCCTGAGAAATTCCCAGAGCTGTTGGAGCACGTTGGCGAAGACCTGATCATAACCGATGGCACTACCCTACTCGGTGCTGACGACAAAGCTGGTATCGCAGAAATAGTGCAGGCTATGGTTTATCTTCAGGAGCACCCGGAGATAGAGCATGGTGACATCCGTATAGCCTTCAACCCAGACGAAGAGATCGGTATGGGTGCGCATCACTTCAACGTGGAGAAGTTCGGTTGCGAGTGGGCATACACTATGGATGGCGGTGACATCGGTGAACTGGAATACGAGAACTTCAACGCTGCTTCTGCAAAGATAAACATCACTGGTGTAAGCGTTCATCCAGGCTATGCGAAGGGTAAGATGCTCAACGCTGCTCGTATCGCTACTGAATTTGCCCAGCTGCTCCCTTCTACCCAAACACCTGAGACAACAGAGGGCTACGAGGGATTCTTCCATCTCACAGGCATGGAGGGCAATGTGGAGAAAGCGCGTCTTTCATACATCATAAGAGACCATGACCGCAAGCGCTTTGAGGAGCGTAAGGCACTCGTAGGTAAGTTTGCAGAGATGATAAACGAGCGCTATGATGCCAAGGTATGTGAGGCTGTCATCACCGATCAGTACTATAACATGAAGGAGAAGATTGACTCCAAGATGTTCATCATAGACAACGTGCTCAAGGCGATGGAGGAGTCAGGCGTTACGCCAAAGGTGATGCCTATACGCGGTGGCACTGACGGTGCCCAACTCTCATTCATGGGCTTGCCTTGCCCTAACATCTTCGCAGGTGGCGTCAACTTCCACGGTCCATACGAATTCATCTCCGTTCAAGTGGTGGAGAAAGCGATGGAGGTGGTGGTGAGATTGGCACAAAGCCCCCTAACCCCCAAAGGGGGAACTCTTTGATAGTATTTTCAACAACAAGGAAATAAACGATAAAACAATGCCCCCGACATTGGAAAAACAATAAAAAAGAACTCCCCCTTTGGGGGATGGGGGGCTTTACTCTATGTCAGAAATTCCATCATTAGTGCAAGATCTCGCAGTCATCCTTATCGTGGCTGGCATTGTGACCTTGCTATTCAAGAAACTAAAGCAGCCGCTGGTACTAGGTTACATAGTGGCTGGATTCCTCGTCTCTCCTCAGATGACGCTGCTGCCTGTAGTAGTCAACAAGGAGAACATACAATCGTGGGCAGACATCGGTGTGATGTTCCTGCTCTTCTCACTCGGTCTCGACTTCTCATTCAAGAAGATAATAAAGATGGGAAGCGCACCCGTCATAGCGGCTCTCACCATCGTCTTCTCCATGATGCTGATGGGCATCTGCGTGGGCAAGATGTTTGGATGGAGCCAGACAAACTGCATATTCCTCGGTGGTATGCTTGCCATGTCGTCAACCACAATTATCTATAAGGCGTTTGATGACCTCGGACTTCGGCAACAGAAGTTTGCTGGCATCGTGATGAGCGTGCTTATCCTTGAAGACATCCTTGCCATCGTGATGATGGTGATGCTGAGTGCTGTGGCAAGCGGTAACTCACCTGATGGTGGCCAGATGGTGAACTCAATACTCCGCATCGCTTTCTTCCTCACTGTATGGCTCGTGGTAGGTATCTTCATCGTCCCTATCTTCCTCAGAAAGATGCGCAAACTGATGAATTCCGAGACACTGCTCATCGTGTCATTAGGTCTCTGCTGCCTGATGGCTGTGATAAGCACTCAGGTGGGATTCTCAAGCGCTTTTGGTGCATTCATCATGGGTAGTATTCTTGCAGAAACCATTGAGGCAGACAAGATTATAAAGCTCGTGGAACCAGTGAAGAATCTTTTTGGTGCTGTGTTCTTCGTGTCAGTAGGTATGCTCGTAGAGCCTCAGATTCTCGTGGATTATGCACTCCCTATCATCGTCATAACACTTGCTATCATCATTGGTCAGAGCACACTTGGCACCTTCGGCTATATGCTCTCAGGACAGCCTCTGAGTCAGGCTATGCGCTGTGGTTTCTCCATGGCACAGATAGGTGAGTTTGCCTTTATCATAGCATCATTAGGATTGTCGCTCGGAGTGATTGGCAACTTCCTATACCCTGTTGTTGTTGCAGTTTCAGTCATCACGACATTCCTCACACCTTATATGATTCGTGGTGCCGTGCCTGCGTATATGTTTGTTGAGAAGAAGCTTCCAAAGGTGTGGGTAAGACGCATCAATCGAGCCTCTATCAAGATGCCGTCATCGCTCACCACCCAGACAAACTGGAAACTGCTATTACGTGCTATGGGCACTAATGTGGCGGTTTATGGTATGCTGAGTATTGCGGCTATTGCCTTGATGGAGAATCTGTTTCTGCCTTTCAGCAAGCAACTCGTACCAAGCGAATGGACTTCGGTGGTATGTAGCATTGTGACCGTTATTCTCATATCACCTTTCCTCAGGGCTATGGTGGTAAAGAAAAACCATAGTGAGGAGTTCAAGGCTCTTTGGGTAGAGAGTCATCATAACCGTTTGCCACTCATCTCTACGATTCTTGCAAGGATTGTGATTGCGATGACTTTTGTGTTCTATGTCTTCAAGGAGATGACTACATTCTCCAACGCCCTCATGCTTTGTGTGGCTCTTGTGGCTATAATACTGATGGTGATGTCGCGCACCTTGAAGCGTAGCAGTATCCGCATGGAACGTATGTTCGTGCAGAATCTCCGTTCAAGAGACATAGCAGCTCAGGCATCAGGCAAGCGTAAACCTCTCTTCGAAGGACATCTGCTCGACAGAGACCTGCATATCTCAGAGGTCGTGATACCAGAAGATAGTCTTTGGGCAGGAAAGACATTGATGCAACTTCGACTCAACCAGCGCTTTGGCATCAACGTGAGCAGTATTCTGAGAGGCTCAAGAAGAATAAACATCCCTTCTGCTAACGATGTGATATTCCCAGGCGACAAACTCAGCGTTATTGGTGATGACGAGCGTCTTACTATCCTCGACGCAACACTTCAGGAGGAGGTTTATCCAGAAGACTATGACATCGAAAACAGAGAGATGAAACTGGAGCGCATCGTCATCAATAGCAAGAGCAAGTTCCTCGGCAAGACCTTGATGGAGAGCGGAATACGCGGCACATACAACTGTATGGTGGTAGGTCTTGAGTCTGGCGATGAGAGTCTCAGCAAGGTATCACCTATGTATGTCTTCAAGCGTGGTGATATCCTCTGGATAGTAGGTGAGGAATCGAATATTGCGAAGGTAAAAGAAGCCCCCTAACCCCCAAAAGGGGAACTCTTGATAGTATTTCTAATCATGGGGAGTAGATACATATACTCTCTGTGAGACTTCAATCTATAAAACAAGCCCCCCTCTGAGATTGGGGACTACAATACTATAAAAAACTCCCCCTTCGGGGGCTGGGGGGCTCTTCTACAACTATTCTACAAAACCAATAAATAAACATTATGAAAAAAAATCATTTTCTATCATTGGCGGCAGCAGTAGTTGCCCTCGTTGTATCTGTATGCTCTTGCAGTCAGAAGGCAGAAGAGCCAGCAGAACTAACTCCACAAGAGTATGCTCATAGTCTTGGACTTGGCTGGAACCTCGGTAACAGCATGGATGCACATGAGAAAGGTGTGTCAGGCGAAACCCTTTGGCATGATCAGGCTGCAACACAGCAGACTTTCAATGCCGTTAAGGCAGCTGGATTCGCGAGTGTTCGTATTCCTGTGACATGGATGGGACATATTGGTGAAGGTCCTGACTTCAAGATTGAGGATGCATGGATGAACCGTGTCGTAGAGATTGCTACATACGCTAAGAATGCAGGTTTGAAGTGTATCGTAAATATTCATCACGATGGTTTCGGAGCAGCAACAGATCCTGAGATTCGCAAGAACCACTGGCTTCTCATCGAGGATGCTGCTAAGGATTCTACTCTCAATGAGGCTATCAAGGCAAAGCTCTCTGCTGTTTGGTCACAGATTGCTACCGCTTTCAAGGAAGAGGGCGACTGGCTCATCTTCGAGACAATGAATGAGATTCAGGATGGTAAGTGGGGACAGGGCTCCAACCTTACTGACAACGGAAAGCAGTATGATGTGCTTAACCAATGGAATCAGGTTTGTCTTGACGCTATCCGTGCTGCTGGTGGCGAGAACGAGAAACGCTATGTAGGCATTCCTGGTTATGTGTGCAACCCAGATCTCACAATCAACCATTTGGTTTTGCCAAAGGATAAGGTTGAGAATCGTCTTCTTGTTGCTGTTCATAGCTATGACCCATGGGATTATGCAGGCTCAGGCAAGTATAGCGAGTGGGGACATACTGGTAAGGACATTGCTCCTGGCACAAGCGAGGAGACATACACCAATATGCTCAAGGCTCTCAACGAGAAATATGTAAAGAACGGCATCCCTGTATATCTTGGTGAGTTTGGCTGCGTACATCGTGCCGATGAGAATGCAGAGAACTTCCGTAAGTACTATCTCGAGTATGTGTGCAAGGCAATGCGCGACTATGAGATCAACGGTTTCTTCTGGGACAACGGCTATGACCTTGAGGGTGACGATGCTTTCGGACTCATGAATCACGCAACAGGTGCTTGGATTGCCAATGGCGAGGAAATCGTCAAGCTCATGGTTAATGCCTGGAATAATGATGATCAGGCCTACACTCTTCAGAGCATCTACGACCGTGCTCCTGAGAGCAAGAAATAATCACGATTATCTATAACAACCAAGTAGGTGTGCAGATCCATCAATATGATGACTGCACACCTACTTAATTTTTATGGGAAGGGAATAACCCTTCAAAGTCATAGTTTTTCTATCTCTTCAACCGTCAATCCTGTTGCATCGGAAATCTGCGAGAGAGAAAGCAATCCCATAGCCTTCAGACTCATTGCCGTTGAAATGCTATTTTGTCTTGCTCCTTCAGCAATTCCCTCTGCGCGGCCCTCTGCAATGCCCTCTGCACGGCCCTCTGCAATACCTTCTGCACGACCTTCAGCAAGTCCCTCTGCACGACCTTCTGCTCGTCCCTCAGCATGACCTTCGGCATGGCCTTGGCGGAAATAGCCCTTGGTCAAAGTGCGCCAACTGCTGATTTCATCCCAGAACTTATCGTATGCCATACGCTGGGCATCGGTATAGGCTGACTCCTCTACAATGCCGATTGCCTTTGACAAGAACTTATCCTCAGTCAGTTCAACAGGAACCATCTTGGTCTGCTCATTTATCTCCGTAAGGAAACGCAGCCACAACACCATCATCTTCCTGTCAAGTACAGATGAAGGACGGAACTTAGGCAATTCGATAAAGATCATCTCATAACCCTTTATCGTGTATTCCGGATGCTCTACATTCGTTGGTACATAACGATGATAGAATTCATCCTTGAGGTTATGAAAGGCTATGTCGTTAATGATGCTTATGGTATAAACCTGACGAAGCTCGTCATACGCCTCACCCTTCTCCAGCGGACGGATGAACGCCTTGGAAGTATTAAACAAGGCACGCTGCAGGAAGTCCTCAGTCCAGCACATCTGCATCTCAACGATAAACTGACGATTATGGTTATCCTTGCAGCGCACATCGACGATAGAGAATTTCTTCACAGGAGACTCTGGCACCATCTCAGGCGTGAGATACTCCAATGACTCCACTTCCGTGCCTTCACGAAGTGGAAGCACAGCATTCAGGAATGACATAAGGAGATCCTTATGTTCACCAAACACCCTTTTGAAGGTGAGGTCTGCTTTCGGGTCAAGATACTTCATAAGCCATTGATTTCTATCTGTGTGCAAAATTACACATTTTCCATGACATCACCAAATAATCATGTGAAAATAGTGAGTGCAATGACATTCGCAGTCGTTGCCACAAACATAAATAAACATCAAGAACGCATTAAGTGATGGTAAAATAACGTGAATTCGACGAGATTTGTCGAAGACCGTAGGGAGGTAATTAATAACTGCTATAATCGGGCAATATTAGTTGCTTTCGCGTTTTATAAAAACAAAAGAAAACCAAGTAAAACAAGAGAAAACAATTGTTTTTTTTATTTCTCGACTGTTTTCACAACAAAGATGTTGATTGATGTTTCTTTATGTTGAGCCGTTAGGCGACTATTTTAAAAGTCGTCGCGTTGCTCTTCAACATCTATAAACATTTATAAACATGAAATAGTCCAGTCAGTTCGTGTGGTTCGTGGTTCAAAAAAAAGAGAATTAATGTCATAATTGACGCTCTAATCAGTGTCACAATTAATGTCTGCCGAAGGCAAATAAACTGCACACGTTCGTGCCTTTGCTTACGTCAACATTAATTAAAACGTTAATTGCGACATTAATTAAGACATTAATTGCCTTGCGGCTATGCGAGAGAAATACGATGACTTTTATATTAACCACGAACAAATCGAACTAAACGGACATTTACTACAAGCTAACAGTCAAAGGTGAAAGCCAATTGTTCGGTCAGTTCGTATAGTCCGTGGTTCTAAGAAAGGAGAATTAATGTCATAATTAATGTCTGCCGGAAGCAAATAAACTGCACACGTTCACGCCTTTGCTTACGCCTACATTAATTAAAACGTTAATTGGGACATTAATTGTGACATTAATTTTGTCATCACACAAAAATTGTGTAACTTTGCACCGAAAACAAACAGCATACAGTCATGAATACATCTACACTACAAGAGAGGTACGTGAACTTCTACACGGATTTCGCCTTCAAGAAACTATTCGGAACTGAGGTCAACAAGGATTTGTTGATCAGTTTCCTCAATTCACTCTTTGACGGCAAGGAAGTAATCGAAGACCTGCAATATCTCAACGTAGAACACCTTGGGCACGCAATAGCAGAGCGCAAGGCGGTATTCGATGTGTATTGCAAGAATGACAAGGGAGAGAAATTCCTTATAGAGATGCAGAAGGCAGAGCAGTCGTACTTCATCGACCGCAGCATCTACTATTCCACATTCCCAATCCAGGAACAGGCACCAAAGGGAAAATGGAACTTTGAGCTCAAGCGAGTATATACCATTGGTATTCTTAATTTCACATTCAACGAGAAAGACCCTAACTACATGCATCACGAGGTGAAGCTTATGGAAATCAACAAGAAAGAGATTTTCTTCGACAAGCTTACATACATCTACCTCGAAATGCCAAAGTTCCGCAAGGAGGAATCTGAACTTGTCACCGTGCTTGACAAATGGCTTTACGCCATGAAGAATCTTGACACACTCCTTGAACGCCCTAAAGCCTTGCAGGATGCCGTATTCAAGAGATTCTTCGATCAGGCAGAGATTGCAAACTTCACTGCTGAGGAACAGTATGACTACCGGGAAAGTCAGAAAGATTTCTGGGATCTTAACAACGTCATTGATACTGCTGAGAAGAAAGGCTTTGAGAAAGGCATTATCGAGAGTGCCAGAAACATGATCAAGGCAGGTGTTGACAAGCAAACCGTCATCAATGCACTGAATCTGACACCTGAGATTATAAAAGAACTATAACACAGCATACAGTCATGAATACATCTGCAAACTTCACAGCTGAGGAACAGTATGACTACCGTGAGAGCCAGAAAGACTTCTGGGATCTTAACAACGTCATTGATACTGCTGAAAAGAAAGGCTTTGCAAAAGGCGAAAAGACAGGCTTCGAGAAAGGAATCATCGAAGGTGTTATAGAGAGTGCCAGAAACATGATCAAGGCAGGTGTTGACAAGCAAACCGTCATCAATGCACTGAACCTGACACCTGAGATAATAAAAGAACTATAACATAACGTGAGTTCGACGAATTCATAATAACTTGGATTTGTTCTAAGATTGGTTGCTTTCGCCAATTAAAAAAACAAGAGAAAACCAAAGAATACAAAAGAAAACAAGAACTACCCACCATCAAAGCAAGACTTTAATGGTGGGTATTTCATTTCACCTCACTCAATACGACTCACTGGTACTGCATTCGTTGCCACAAACATTAATTAGAAGAAAAAAACTGGGCTATTGAAGAGAGAGAGAATACGCTGTTTTACCCATAATCTTCCGAAGATACTCCATCGATACTCCATCGATACTCCATCGTTACTCCATCGATTGTCCATCGTTTCGATGGAGCAGCGATGGAGATGCGATGGACAAGCGATGGAGATGCTTCCTACCTAAAGCGAAGGATTCCGCTTGCAGAGTCATTCCCAAATCAATCCAAGTGCAATTCATCTCCAATTCGGAATTGGTGGTGAATTGGAGCTCTATTGGACTTGAATTGGAGCTGGATTGGACTTGCTTAAGAGGAAAGCCGTAAGATTAAGAGAAGCCTACACTTTTCGTTCGCCTTTAGAAGAGAATTATAATCATCATAACAAAGTCATAAAGAACGAAGATACTCCCAAAAGAAAAAAAACTCTATCTCGTTTGTATAAAATGAAAATCCGCAGACATCAAACGAAATACATCGATGATG
The DNA here is from genome assembly GCA_002317355.1 of Prevotellaceae bacterium UBA1710. Classification (GTDB taxonomy): domain Bacteria; phylum Bacteroidota; class Bacteroidia; order Bacteroidales; family Bacteroidaceae; genus Prevotella. The sequence continues at coordinate 34,094 of DCJC01000038.1, forward strand.
TCTGCGGATTATATATCACTCTTTAATTTGTTCGTTTCGTAAGAACAAATCAAGAATTAATTAGCCGGAGCAGGATCAGCGTCACGCACCGCACGAATTGGAAGACCGTAGTAACGATCCAAAGAAGATGCCCCAAGCGACGAACCCGACCCTTTATAATCGATTGCGTTTTTTATTGACGACAGTTCTCTAGTCCAATAATAAAGATACATTTGTGTACCATCAGAGTTAACAAGCTTGTCATCATTATAATAACTACCCCAAGGCAAGAATATATGCGGGGTTTTCTGTTCTGTTCTGGTTGTACCACCAAAGCCAAAGAATCCTCCTGTTGTAGTAGTCTTATCCTCTGGCAAATAGGACGAGTGTATTGACGATTTGGTTCCAGAACCTGTATAAATTTTGTTTTTATCTGTATCTTGCAGTACTTTGTAAACAATATAGCCTTTTACATTAGAATTATTATAATTAGCAGTATATACTATATAGCAATTTTTAATGAGTTCTTCCCAATCCGCCTTTGATGGAGTATGCCACTTACCACCCCAGTTCATAACTGCAGGATCATCAGTCAAATCAAGTTCTTTCTTACCATCGACACTATTATATTTTGTAAGTGAGGATTGCGTTCCCCATTTATAGGTATTCCAAGTATAATGTCCTTTTGGAGCAATCTCCCCCCAAGCATAATAGCTACCCATCTCTGAAGCTTTGCTCTGTGCACCCATGTTCATAAATGCCCATTTCTTTCCTGATGGCAAACCCAAGTCAATAAACTCATGAGTCTCTTTTTCAACACCATCTGTTGTCGCAGTGAAAGAAGTTTGCGTAATTTCAGAACGAGCGATTGGGAGATTTGTGCTTTTAAGTCTCTTAGTACACACTGAACCATCTGTTGCAAAAATCTGGATTCCAACACCTGTATAATTATTTTCAGGCATAACAATATTGAATTTAACTCCAGACTCAGTTAAGGCAACACCATTCGCTCCACAATCAAGAACTAATGTTTTAGTGTCACCAGTGCCCAATTTAGAAGTTATACCATCACCAGTATCAGCAACAGACAACACACCAGACAAAGATTCATTTGTGCCTATGATAATACTTCGAACCTTTTCAAATACACTTTTTTTAATTGTAAGTTCGAGTATTCCACAAAGATTTTTGAACTGGACAGGAGCCGTCTTGCCATCAGCAACAGTCACCTTTGCATACATCGGAGCATCCTTAACATTGTCAGCAACATAAGTCTGTGCACCAGAAAGAGTCAAATCAGCTCCAATTCCATAATATGCTCTATAATTACCATTTGCGAGAACATTCCCCTCAAATGTCGCCTGAGTAGAACCTGCTCCTGTTTTAAGAACAAACTCTTCTGATTGACCTCCAGCGACTATTGACTTAATAAGAATTTTATCACCTACAGACCATTTAACCAAACCATCACTACCAAGCGAAGTACGAGTAGTAGCATCGAGACTTGCTACAATTGTCATCTTGGTATTCTGAGGCACTTCTATCTGCTCTGTAAAGTCATCATTATTGCTACAAGCCACGAATCCCATTGTCATGGCGAGCAAAGAAAGAAATATCAATGTCTTTTTCATCTTTTCCATTTTTATTCCCACTCTGATTCTAGTACAACTGTCTTTCTTTTGTGATAGCCTTCAGTTTCCATATTACTTCCAGCAAGGATAACCTCACCCTTCAAATCGAGGGGTTTCATTTTCGGTTCTTTGTAATTCTTTCTCATAATTGTATTTGTTTTTATTGTTAAAGATTCTACCTAAAAACTCATCATCCCCTCTCCTTGCACGAATTGACGGAAATACGATTTATGACATTTCAATTTCACTCTCTTCCGTATTATAAAATATAACGGAATTTGATTAATTCTGCAAGTCTGATTAGAAAGACTCAGAGTAGTTCTTGGTTATTTTTGTGCAAATATACGTTAAATTACTGGATAAAAAAAAAAAAAACTTTAATTTTTATCGTTTTTTAGCGTTTTTACTTAATATATGTTTAGTTATCTGGGCTATTTGTACCTAAAACATCAAATTTCAATAATTTTCTTTTTTTTTCTTTGTAATATCACAAAAAAATAATATCTTTGCAAAAGATAATTTTTTATCTTTGTTCTTCAAAGATAATACACTCTATTTTTTTTTTATACGACTTCCTGCCTGCGAAGGTAGGAAGTTTTCTTTTTTGGTTCATCAGAAATTTGGAGTGATGGATTATGCTATCGCTGGAAAAATGCCTTACGGCTAAGAAAATAAGTAAAATTACTTCTTCGAAGTATAAAATATTATCAATCACTTAACTGAACTTCCCCACAGTTTAGATGCTCAGCTCTGGCTGGAAGCCAGTACTTTG
>DCJC01000038.1:36560-55726 GCA_002317355.1 Prevotellaceae bacterium UBA1710
GTACTGGCTTCCAGCCAGCAAGAGGAGTATTTAGTCGCATTATCCGTAGGCATACTCTCCTGCGTCGATTATGCCCACGGTTACTCAAAGTGTTGGCTTCCAGCCAATTGTTTAGCATTTCCAAAGGTAGGAAAGTTCAGTCACTTAATCAATATTTTGCCGTAAAAACAGACAAAAAAATCCTCCTCACGATTTTGTCGCAAGGAGGTATATTTTTTAGTGAGGAGTGAGGACGCTTGCCAGAGCAAGAACTCCTAACTCCTAACTAAATATTACACGAGATGTGCGATAAGGCTCTCACGATCACCTGGGAGCATATCGATTACAGGAATCTCGATCATGGTGTAGCAACCTGGCTGCTGCTTGAGTGAAGCACGAGCTACGTTTACGAGAACCTGAGCTGTAAGAGCAGGGTTGTTGATCTTCATGTTGAACTCGAAGAGCTGGTTGTGTGTCTTACCACTTACACCCTTACGAGTGAGGTTTACACCATGACCAACGTCATTGAGTGCGTCAACGCTCTCTACCTGGAATACGTGAGTCTCGTCGCTTGCGAAATATGGGTCAGCCTTGATAGCCTTTGTAACCTCAGCGAGGTCAGCACCCTCTTCGAGCTCTACATATACCATACGGCGGTGAATACCCTCACCTACAGGAATTGTCATAGAAAGAGCATCCTTAACGCCAGCCTTAGAGCGAACACATACAGAGTGACCCATAGAACGACCAGGACCGAAGTTTGTATATGAAAGCCCCTTAGGAGCAAGGCTCTGCATGAGTGTACGAACGATTGAGTCAGAACCAGGATCCCAACCTGCAGAGATGATAGCTACTGTGCCGTTGTCCTTAGCTACTGGCATGAGGGCTGCACGATAATCGAGAATGCTTGTGTGAATATCGAATGAGTCAACGGTATTGATACCCATTGCGAGAATCTTCTTAGCATATTCCTCACATGAACGTGTTGGAGTTGCAAGAATTGCTACGTCAACGTCCTTGAGCTCAGTGATATCCTTAACTACATCATACTGTGCAAGTTCTGCAGGCTTGTTCTCTGCGCCATTACGACGTACAACGCCAGCGATTTCGAAATCCTCAGAAGCCTCAAGAGCCTCAATGGTGTACTTACCGATGTTACCGTAACCTACTACGGCTGCTCTAATCTTTTTCATTTTTGTTTGGTTTATATTGGTTGTTTAAAATATTTACTATTTGACTATCTACTATTTACTATTTATTTTAGTATTTAAATATTTAATCAATTTGCAAAAAGCGATGCAAAGGTATAAAAAAAATGTCAAGATTTACGGTTCTTGAGAAAAATTCTTATCATTTTGTCAGCATTTCTTTCAAATCATAAGAATATTAACATATTTTTCGTCTCGAAACCGTAATTCTTGACACTTTATAGTCTATAAGATTACAGATTGTTATCTGTATGAGGATTTAAGGTTGGAAGGTGGTAGGGGGCGCAATCCTGAAGGTAAACCTTTTTAACAATGCCCTGCCGAAAACGGCAGGGAACGGTGGCTGCGCCGAGTACGAACCTAGCAATGCAACTCAACAACAAAGCGAGTGCCTTGTGCAAACTCCTCGTCAAGACGAAGAACGCCATTGAGTTTATAGGCAACAAGTCCGCAAGTTGGAAGGGTCATACCGTCATCAACCGTGAGGTCCTTGACTTCAGAGAATGCCTGGAAGATTGTCTCTCGCTTATCCTCCGGAATCTTCAAGCCGATACCTGTCACGATGAAGTTACCGGTATGAGGATTACGCTTCTTGAACTCAAGACTGATGCGCTCTGTATCGCTACTCTTCGCCAATTCCTTGATGAGATTAACAAGAAGTTGCTTCAAGGCTTCCTCATTTGATGGGAATGTGATGCCATGAGCATCCATCTTGATAGGAAGATCGCTCTTGATGCTCTCCTTAGCCTCATCAACAACATCCTTGCAAAGACGCTCCATGTTAAGGTCATACTGCTCATAGTAATCCTCACGGGTATTCTCAAGAGCCATATAATCCTTGATGTGCTGCATGAAGTTTTGAAGAGCAACAACCTGCTGTTTGTCTCCACGAGCAATAGCTTCCAATGAAGGGTTAATCTGGTCACCAATATTATTAATGAACAGACTCTTTTTCTCATTATTGTTATTAGCTATATCAAGACTATTATTCAACTTCTTGATTGTCAGCATATTCTTGAATTTCAAGAACACGAAGAAAGCGAGAGCAAGTCCCAAACCTACAGCAATTATGATGAGCACGACAATAAAGCCCCATTGCACAGCAATCTTTGTTGCCTTGCTATCGATATCCTCCTGAGCCTCAGCATACTGAGCCTTAACGGCCTTAAGTTCGGCAGCAGCTCTGTCACTCGCAATAGAATCTTTCCATTGTGTGTACATCTTATCGAGCATACTTGCCATAAGAGAGTTTTCTTTACTCTTTGCCTCAGCCACCATGCTCTGGAAACACTTGTCGATACCATCATCGTCCTTACCCTTGGCACGGCTATTGAACACTTCCTTATAGCATTGAAGAGCAAGAGCAGAGTTGCCAGTCTTACCAGCATAAGAACCTTTGGCAATGAGCATATCCTCTATGACATCAGTCTTACCTGACTGACGAGCATAGGTCTCCATCTGCTGCATCTGAGCACGCGCATCATTCAGCTTGTTGATGCGTGAGTACATACGGAAGCGCTCTTTCGACACAAGATAATGGAGATCAGGATTTCCACTACCGATAGCAGCATCAAGTTCACGACATGTGGCAAAAGCCTCACGCCATTCCTGATTCTGAGTCTGGCGGATACTGGTCTGAATGCCTCTTTCCACCTGCTGCTTCAAACTGCCTTGCGCCTGCATTGTGAGAACGCCACATGACAGCATAAATAATAGAATTAGTTTTCGCATCGTAGTATAGTTTTAGTTATTAATTCTTGAATGAATGTATAGGTGCTGGGATTCTACCGCCACGATCTACGAAACGTGAACAGTCGAAGGTGTTGACAGGCATGATAGGAGCATAGCCGAGAAGACCACCAAACTCAACAGTATCACCAACTTTCTTACCGATTACTGGGATGATACGCACGGCAGTAGTCTTCTGATTAACCATACCGATAGCCGACTCATCAGCAATGATACCAGCAATAGTAGTTGCAGATGTATCGCCTGGGATAGCAATCATATCAAGGCCTACAGAGCAGACGCAAGTCATAGCCTCAAGTTTCTCAATAGTGAGAGCACCAGCATTAACGGCATCAATCATACCCTGATCCTCAGAAACAGGAATGAAAGCACCTGAGAGTCCACCAACGTATGAACTTGCCATTACACCACCCTTCTTCACCTGATCATTGAGCATAGCAAGAGCGGCTGTTGTGCCAGGAGCACCTGCATGCTCAACACCCATGCAATGAAGAATATCGGCAACAGAATCGCCAATAGCAGGTGTTGGAGCAAGTGAAAGGTCGATAATGCCGAATGGGATGCCAAGACGCTTTGAAGCTTCCTGAGCCACAAGCTGACCTACACGAGTAATCTTGAAGGCAGTCTTCTTGATTGTCTCACCAAGAGTCTCGAATGTTGCCAAGCCGCCATCACATCTCTTATCCATCTGCTCTAGAGCATACTTCACCACACCAGGGCCAGAAACACCAACATTGATGATGGCATCAGCCTCGCTGACACCATGGAAGGCACCTGCCATGAATGGGTTATCATCAGGAGCATTGCAGAGAACAACAAGCTTCGCGCAACCTAACGAATCCGTATCCTTTGTCATCTCAGCTGTCTGGAGGATGATATCACCCATAAGACGCACAGCATCCATATTGATACCAGTCTTGGTGCTGCCAACATTAACGCTTGAGCAGATGCGCTCTGTGCATGCAAGTGCTTGAGGGATAGAACGGATGAGGAGTTCATCACTCTTTGTCATTCCCTTGCTCACGATAGCAGAATAGCCTCCGAGGAAGTTGACGCCAACCTCCTTTGCTGCCTTGTCGAGTGTCTTTGCTATCTGCACATAATCGGCCGGAATACGACAGCAAGCACCTCCCACCAAGGAGATTGGAGTGATGGAGATACGCTTGTTGACGATAGGGATAGCAAATTCACGGCTTATCTCTTCACCCGTCTTAACAAGGTCGCGGGCGAGGGTTGTTATCTTGTTATAGATCTTCTCGCATGTAACGTCCAATGACTTGTCAGCACAGTCGAGAAGACTGATGCCCATAGTGATGGTACGCACATCGAGATTCTCCTGCTCGATCATCTTATTGGTTTCGAGCACTTCGGAAATATTAATCATAATGTCATTTAGGATTTACTATTTGACGATTTACTATTTACTATTTGACGTGAGTTCGACGAAGGTTCAGCTCGACGGCCGAAGGGGAAATCAATTTGCTTTCGCCTTCTAAAAAAACAAAAGAAAACCAAAGAAAACATTTTTCTATGTTTATAAATGTTTATAGATATTGAGGAGCAACGCGACGACTTCTGAGATAGTCGCCTGACGGCTCAACATATAGAAACATAAATGAACATCAATCAACATTTTGCTGTAAAAAACAGACGAAAAATCAATAAAACAATTGTTTTCTCTTGTTTTACTTGGTTTTCTTTTGTTTTTTTAAAACGCGAAAGCAACTAATATAGTCCAATTTAAGCAGTTATTAATTACCTCCCTACGGTGGGTCTTCGACAAATCTCGTCGAACTCACGATTTTACAATTTATTTCTATATTTAATCATTTTATGATTTAAATACGGTGCATCTTATCGAAGATGTCTTCCAACTGGCACTTAACCTGCACGCCCATGTCAGAACCAATACCACCCAACTCAGTTGAAACTTTATCGAATGATTTGTTACACTTAGTCATATCGACGATCATCATCATATTGAAGAAGTCCTGAACGATTGTCTGACTGATATCGAGAATATTGATCTGACTATCTGCGAGATAGGTACAAACCTTGGCAATGATACCTACTGTATCCTTACCTACTACTGTGATTATTGCGCGAGTCATATTATTTACTATTTGACGATTTACTATTTACTATTTATTTTAGTATTTAAATATTTAATCATTTTCCAATTCCTACTGGCACATTGCGACACATACCCTATCTTGGAAAGTCTTTGCATTCGCACCTCTCAAGACTCCCTGATTGAGAATACAGAAAGCAAGGATATGACCGTTTGATGCCTTTGCATAGCCAGCAAGACTACTTACACAAGTCAAGGTGCCAGTCTTTGCCCTTACATTTCCTGCAGCCTTAGTTCCTTTCATACGCTTGGCAAGTGTGCCATCATAGCCAGCAAGAGGCAATGTTGGGCTCAAGTGATTATAAATGGTACTATTCTCGTATGCATAACGAAGAAAAGCGACCTCAAGTTCGGCTGTTATATAGTTATAGAGTGAGAGTCCAGAACCATCAGCCAATCGATAATGAGAAGGGTCTAAGCCCATCCTACGCATAAGATTCTGTTCCTGTATCTTAGCTCCTGCAGCACGCGCAGGCTTGCCACGCAAGGATGCAAGGTGATAGAACATTGACTCTGCATAGAGGTTATCACTCTCTTTCATCATGCGACTAAGTATCTGGTCAATGCTATGCGCGCGCGAACATATAATATATGAAGCTGATGGAGCAATCTCATCAACAATTTCACCTTTGAGAACAACGCCCTGCTCATTGAGTTCTGAAAGGAGTTTCTCCATAAGTTGATCTTTACGTGAATAAACCAATGGAGAGAGTACCGGATTATCATCATCCCAGCACCAGCCTTCGCCGAGCAGATCTTTATCTTTGAATGAACGGTCAGCACAAAGATTTCCAGCTATGGTGTCAACACCAAGTTTCTTGAGTGATTCAACAAAAGCGATAAGGTCGTCTCTATTGAAACGTGGATCCATACCACCTACCACATAGACATTTCCATTGAGTGTATGCGTGGAATCTACTACCGCACCAGTATGCTTGAGATAAGTCTTGAACTGATAAGAGCCTCCAAGCTTATCAATAGCAGTTATTGCCGTAAGCAGTTTCATTGTAGAGGCAGGACGTAAAGTCTGTTTCTCATTAACTGCATAAAGCAAGGAATCTGATGTGAGATCATAGACCATGAGTGCAAACTGTGACGTCTTTATCGTCTCGCTTTTCTTGAGAATAGTATCTATACGAGCCCTGAGAGACTCTGGCCAAGGTAAAGTATCGTTGGCAAGAGTATCAGAAATAAGAGAATCTGCAACAAAGCCATCACTTGCGATAGAGTCGCCAAACGCATCTATTACATCTTCCTGAGGGAGTTGTTTCTGCTGAGGCACAACCTTTACTACATGTGCCTTTCGTCTCACCTTCTTCTTTCTGGGAACCTTACCATCAATAGGTCCTGCCATAAAAAGAAGGCAAAGAACAGCGAGAAATCCCACGACAGGGGAAATAAGTATGTTATTCTTTCTTTTCAAACTGTATTTTAGATTTTTATTCCCCCCCCACTCCGAGATAGAGAGGGAGGGATATGAAGCATTTACTTATGAGGATAGTCAGTTGTGAAGTGAAGACCACGACACTCCTTTCTCTCAATAGCCCAACGGGTAATGAGATATGCGGTATTAATCATATTACGGAGCTCGCAGATATCCTTTGTAGCCTTAACACGCTTGAAGAGTTTCTCAGTCTCTTCATAGAGCACATCAAGACGAGTCCAAGCTCTCTGCAAACGAAGGTTAGAGCGAACAATACCTACATAGTTTGCCATGATTTCACCAACCTCCTTAACACTCTGAGTGATAAGCACCTTTTCCTCATTAGTCATGGTACCTTCATCATTCCATTCAGGAACGAGTGTGTTGAAGTCGTATTCATCCACATGCTCAAGTGAGTGGCGAGCTGCTGTATCTGCATAAACAACAGCCTCAATGAGAGAGTTACTTGCCAAACGGTTTCCTCCATGAAGACCTGTGCAAGCACACTCACCGATAGCATAGAGACGTTTGATTGATGAGCAGCCGTTAAGGTCAACCTTGATACCACCACACATATAGTGAGCAGCAGGACGAACAGGTATATAATCGGTTGTGATATCAATACCGATTGTCTGGCACTTATGATAGATATTTGGGAAGTGCTTACGAGTTTCCTCTGCAGGCTTATGAGTGACATCAAGACATACATGATCAAGGCCATGAATCTTCATCTCCTTATCAATAGCACGAGCTACGATATCACGTGGAGCAAGACTCAGACGCTCATCATATTTCTCCATAAATGTCTCACCATTTGGCAAACGGAGAATACCACCATATCCACGCATTGCCTCTGTGATAAGGAATGCAGGATGGGTTTCACCCGGATGATAGAGAGCTGTTGGGTGGAACTGCACGAACTCCATGTCTGCAACAGTACCCTTTGCACGATATACCATAGCCTCACCATCACCTGTGGCAATGATAGGGTTTGTTGTTGTCTGATAAACAGCACCACAACCACCAGTACACATAAGTGTCACCTTACTGAGGTATGTATCTACTTTCTGTGTATCTGGATTGAGAACGTATGCACCATAGCACTGGATATCCTTATTTCTTCTTGTCACCGTAACACCAAGGTGATGCTGAGTGATAAGCTCTACTGCAAAATGATGTTCCTTTACCTCGATGTCTGGATTAGCACGTACAGCAGCAATAAGTCCACGCTGGATTTCTGCACCAGTGTCATCTGCATGGTGAAGGATACGGAACTCTGAGTGACCACCCTCACGATGAAGGTCAAAGGTTCCATCCTCTCTCTTATCGAAGTTCACACCCCACTCTACCAGTTCCTTTATCTGCGAAGGAGCCATACGAACAACCTGTTCTACGGCAGCTCGGTCAGAGATGAAATCGCCAGCAATCATAGTGTCTTCGATATGCTTCTCGAAGTTATCAACTACAAGGTTAGTTACAGAAGCTACACCACCTTGTGCAAAAGATGTGTTAGCTTCATCCAATGCTGTCTTACAAATAAGGCAGACCTTTCCTTTCTTCGCTCTTGCAATTTTAAGAGCGTAGCTCATACCAGCAACTCCTGCGCCGATAATGAGGAAATCATATTTGTATCTCATAGACAATTTGTTTTATTACAAATTACATATTTTCAAGTTATATATTATCTCGTTAATGAGAAGTTCATAGACAAACCGAAGTCATGTGTAGTAGTTGGATAACTACTTGACGTGAGCAACGGAGTATTTGACTGAGAATTATAGAAGAATCTCAAGGTCAGTAGCTTTGATAGTGTGTAGTCAGCAGATAAACTGAGTTTGAATGCTTTGTTACCACTGCTTGCCGCACTTGTCATTGAAGCTATATCACGTGTAATGGAAGCCTGATTTCTCAAGCTGAGATCCATTCGCATATTCAGATCATGGTTAAATGACTTCTTACTGCTCTTTGATATTGTCTTATTCTGAGACTTGTCATCATCGCCACCACCATTGGTTTTGCTCTTACTCTTAACAAGACGTTTGTTGCGACCAGAGAAACTAAAGTCATTTATCTTATATCCAAAGCCCAATACCCAGTCCTTAGAGAGAGTTTCATTGAGCTGAACACTTGTCATTGAAAGTGAAAGAACACGAGTTGTACGATACTCGAGTTTGAAGGTCATATTATTCTTCATTGTGACATCCATACCAATAAGTGGAGAGAATGCCTCATTGATACTAACCTGCGAAACATTGTACATACTATTTGGCACAGGCACGGAAGAACCTCCAGTTGCATCAAGAATAAAGCCAAGGCCATCGCCCATGAATTCCTTATAGGTTGAGTATGAATTATACGAGCCAACAGCATAGATACTCTTGTATGAGTGGTTGAGGTTCACACTCTTGAAAGTATTCTGGAAGAACGTCATATTGCTCAATCCACTGTATCTAATAGACCAGTTTGGCAGCATCTTTGCAAGTGTAGGGAAGATCTTCAATCCATCACCTCCCGTATAAGCACTAAGGAATGCAGGAACCATGACATCAGCACTATACTTATTGACACCTGCAATCTCTGGATTGAAGACCTGTCCTTCATACATTGTGCCAGAAGGATATATAGCACCTGCATATTGCGCTTCTACACGAGAACGGAATCCCTCAAGAGAATTACAGAAGTTCTCAAACGAAGCTGAGCGGAAACCATTTTCGGCAGAGCCCATTCCCTCAAAGGCTGACTTTATGGAGATGGTCGTCATCGTAAACGAGCCACTCAGGGTTGTAGGAGTACTCTCATACATATACTGAATGTTCTTTGCCCTTGACATTATATGAGAGGCATTGAGATCTACCTTCAAGTTACGAGCAGGCTCGAGTGTCATCTTCAGACTCAGTTCTTCTGTCATATTGGTTGCAGCAGGTGTTGCAACGGAAGGATCACTAAGTAGCCAATTATTATTTCTGGCTTTGCCAATATAGTCGTCATCAACAAATCCGAAAGCAAAGCCCAAGCCAGGTGCCAAAGCATTTGCATCACCAGTATTTGTATTGTTCTGACCCAACATATCACCAGCATTTGGACGGAATCCCGGCAATGACATTGAATACTGATTACGATAAGTGAAGTTCACATTACGCACCATCATAAGGAAGCGTGTAGCCGATTGTGCAAGTCTGTACCACTGCAGGTCATCCTTTTTAGGCTTTGCAACGACCGTAACCTTCATTGTCACTATAGAGTCAGACTTATTGATGACCTTTATCTTATTGTCATCAAGAACCTTGTACTTGACAGGTATCTGCTTACCAAAAGCATCGCGTGCAGTAACGATCAGGCTTCTCGACTTTTTACCATGAGCCAGTACGGTTGATGTATCAGCCTTGATAGTAACTTCTCGCTCGAACTTATTCTTATTCTGAGCAAGCTGTTTTTTCTTCTCAGCCTCAGCCTTCTTTTCTTCCTTAGCTTTCTGCTCACGCTCCTTCTTCTCTGCAGCAAGTTCCTTGGCGTCCTTTGCCTTATCGCCCTTAGCTACTTCATCCTTAGGCTTCTCTTCGGTTTTCTTTGGCTGCTTCTTTGGCACCCTCTTCACCGATTTCTTGAATCGCTCGTTGGTTTTCTTCAGGAAAGGAACCTGATCATAGAGTTTATCGAGATTGAAAGTACCATTGAGTGTGAACTGACGATTCATAGCAATAGTATTTCCAAAGAAACGGCCGTCCTCTTCAGGCTGAGCACCTCTTCGCCAAGAATAATTTGATGAATAATTAGCATCGGCATTTACCCAGTTGAAGATAGGAATAAGATTGAGAGGCAATTTATATGATGCAGTAAATGACTGCTGATAGTCAAGTGGTGTGCCCATATGACTAATGCTCTGCTTCACGCTATCCTTCCAGGCCGTGTACTGATCTGGATACAGATCCTTATTAATTGGTGCGTATGGCTCCTCGATTTCTGCATGTGTAGCACTCTGGAAATTGAGGTGCAGATTCTTTGTAAGATCCCAACGTATGCTAAAGTCACGATTCCACAGGAACTGTGACGAGAAAATCACAGGAATGGAATTCTCCGCTCCAAGATCCTCAAGGTCACGCTCCTGAAGTTCATAGTAGTCGCGAAGCATATCCGTGTTGAAAGATATGTTCTGCGGCAACCAGTTCAGACTGAACTTCTTAAGGATGTCATAATATTTTGACTTGCTCTTTATCTTCTTGAATGGCTCGAAAGGCTTATATACTGGTGTCCAGGAATAAGACAAACCACCCTTCCAGACATCTTTATTCTCATAAATCTGGGTCTCACCCGTTGAATTAGTGTGAGAATGACTATAAGAGAATGTGAAGTTAGCTGGATCATAAGGCATAGGATGACGCTTGGTAGCAATACCAACTCTAACGCCAGAGAGAGAGAAGTTTGTGCTTACCTCCTTCTTTATGGCAATACTTGAGATTGAGTCTTTCTCATGCTTATTGGCAGCTGTCTCAAGAGCATCCTCAAGTTTCATATCCGTATCAAGCGGATTATACTTAGGAGATGTTCTCTCACGAGTAACACTATAATACAATGGTGCCTGAACCTTTGCCTTTTCCGGGAAGAACTTACCCAACTCCAAATTAGCAGTCACACTATAAGTTGAATAGTTATCGGTAGAACGTGAAGCTATACCTTCTTCCAAACCACCAAAGCCTTCACTTGTATAACGGCCTGTAGCATTGACACTTCCGAAGTCAGAAAGCTGTACGTTGAGATTTCCTTGGGCAGCCCAACCACCAGAGCTCTCTGGATCACGAAGACGAAGCTCATTGACCCATACCTCACCACTCTTCTCTGAGCCAGATACGTTTCTCACACCGATAACCATTGTCTTTACCTCACCAAGGGTTGGGTTACCCATGATGGTAATCTTGTTCTTTGGATTATCAGTATCATAAATGGTGTACTCGGAGTTGAATGATGCACGTCCCTCGTTTTTAGCCTTGTTACGTGCTTTTTTCAAAGATGTGAGCTTACTAAGCTTGATGTCAAGCATATTCTCCTCTGGCCAAACTGCTCTACAGTCACTACCTGAGTATGTGCTATACTTACCTGGAGCTGTGAGCTTCAGAGGAATTTCATACTCGTAATAGTTACTCTTGTAATCAGAACCCAGACGAATGAACAGAGCCAACTGATCATTCTGAAGATTGGTTGTATTGCTCTCGAAAGCATTTGCGTGTACGAACATCTGTAAATGTCTGTACTGACGCATATCCATATTCATGTTCTTATATACAGCCTTTGCATCACCACTACTCATACCAGTAACGGTGAAGTTCATAGCCGACTCATTACTCTCTGTAAGCTGTGGCTGTGAAGGGTCAACGACACGAGTGATACCAGGAGGAAGAACATAATTGACAGGTGTCTTATCGTTATTCTCCTCAATATTCACAGCACTAACTGTCATCTGACCTGTATTGGCAGATGAAGGATTCAGATTCTGCTCATACACACGCCACTCACCACGAACAAGGTCGAGATTTGCAAAACGCAATACGATAGGCTTCTCGAAGTTGGTCATGAACATACGCATGAAGCGGATACTTGTGAGGTCATTGATAGAGCCAATCTTCTCCCTATCTGCAGACTTGATAGGAATACGGAACTGATACCAACTTACAGACTCTGTCTTTCCGTTTCTAAGTGTTGGAGATGTAGTACGCTTGTCAACAATATAGTTTGAACCTACCACAAAATCCTCTGGACGTATGCTGACTCTATACTGATAGTATTTCTCATACTCGTTCAGAGTATAGTCTTGGTTAATATCCTCAACATCAGGAGTTGTCTTGTAAGAAGAGTCATAACTGCTGTTGCTCTCAGGTGAGTTGCCCTGAGGGTTGTTTATATACTTATATCTCTCAAGAATAGTTGCCTGCTTTGCATCAAGATCCGAACCACGGAAATAGTGATAGTTATCAGCAGCAGGGTCATTTTCAATATTGCTGAGAGCCTCAGGATCTGTTACTGTTGCTCGAGCAGAATTCAGGAATTCCTGATATGTACCAAATGATCTCTCTTCCGCATCGGTAAGACCATTAAGACCAACATCCTGCTTCTCACGTGAACCTCCTGTTGTAGCAAAGGCGTATGTCACAGAGTTCATTGTTGGAATCTTACCCCATTGTGATGTGGTATAGGAATTACTGCCATCAACAGGCATACCACTCTCATAGAACTTCTTACCATCACGAAGAACATCCTCTGAGATATCACCAAGATTGAAGTAAAGATCACCACCATATTGTGAAGCTGTACCATTCTCACGAGTATAGATGAATGGGTCAAGCATCCAGAATTCGATATACTCTATGTTTGCTGCCTCAAAATCACTAGTGTCAAGCTTACGCATCATACCACCCCACGCACTACGAGGCTGGGTGAGATGACCTGTTGCATCAAGCTGTGGATTGAAGTTGTACGGACCTCTTTCCTCCGGATAGTAAGCCAGATTAAGGATTGGGAGAGTACTTGTAGTACCAGAATATGCATTCTGATCACGATTAGGGAACACCTCACGTGAATACACCTCACGGACATAGTGATTTGAGAGCTGCTCATTATCTCCCTTGATATGACTTGGAGTAAGAGTTGAACCACGTCTTGTGAACAATGGGTCAATAGTGTACCAAGCAAGACGTGCTCTATTATAACCACTTGTGAGAGAGGTCTTATCTGAACTTTCCTTGAAAACAGAAGGTACACTTGACATCATCCACGAAGAAGCCGAACTTACATCAAGTCCTGACTTTGTATTCTCAAAGTCATCAATATAAGAAGCATTATCCTGTGTACCACTTGCCTGTCCCGCTATAAGCTGAGCCAATTCTGCATTCAACTGGATCTGCGAAGGCTGCGAAACATGAAGGAAAGGAATCTTGTTGAGCATATTGGTCAACCACTGGCTTTCCTTCTTCCAACTGAGATTCACGCCCCAGATTGTATTGTTGAGAGGCTCTGCTCCCATCTGAACCTTTGATGTGAGACTCTGCTCTGAAAGGTGCTGAATGGTACCACTCATCTGGAAATCACGGTTAAAGTCATACTCCCAGTTGAGTCCGAACATAGTCTTTCGCTGCTGACCATAGTCTGTGTTGCTCTCAAGAGAAACATTCACAGCAGTACCAGCATCTATAATACCCTGATTGAGAATTGTAACCTCACCAGCAGAATAATCAACCGAATAGTCGCTTCCCTCAGTCAAAGTCACACCACCTGCAGTAACGGTCACAGATCCCTGAGGCACATTCCATGCACCAAGCGAGATCACGTTTGCGGCAGTTCCCTTGAACTGTCCCTGAAGCATGTACTTATCCTTCTCCGCAATCTGCTTTGCTACAGTCTTTGTGGAGTCATAAAGTTCTGTATATGCATACTTTGAAGCTACTTCATTGCTGATACTATGATCCGTGAGATACTTGATGAGTCCTCTACCGAAAGGCTCTGCCTTTGGCAGGAACACACGACCATTGCTTACGGTATAACCATCAACGAAATCGTAATAGCCATTCGGATTAGGTCTGTTATTATTATCAAGACGATCTGCCCCAATTACACGGACCAATGGTACAGACTTCAGTTCTGCTTCCGGCAGATAATTGAGATAGACACCTGCAGTATCACTCTGGAACTTGACATCGAGCTTGAACTTCTCCTTCTCAATAGTAGAAGCGAGATAATACACGTTCTTCATCATCAGAGACCAGTTGCCTTGCTGAGGATTGTTTGATGTATTCTTAAGAGATTTGACAAAGAGTGCCTTATTCACATCCGTAACATCAGATGCGAACTCACCAACCTGAAAGGTTGTGCCTTGGTAAGTATATTCAAATGCGACAGCAAGAACCTGATCTGTCTGCAAAGATGATTTCAATGAAATATAGCCAAGATTCTCATTTACAGTATATTCCGAAGGGGATAGTTTACGTGCTTTCTCCAGTTTCTCATAGTCAATACCTCCAACAAATCCCGGAATAGCATCAAGCTGAGTGGATGTCTGCTCAATGATACGAGCATCACCATATTGGGTAACAATAGTGCTATACTCACTATTTGCAGCATTACTTGGGTTGATGTCACCTCCAGTTCCACCCCACTCCGCACGCATTGGCTGACTCTCACCAAGGTCAGTAAGAGCCACAATGTTACGGGTGTCTGTAGTCTGACCTGTCTTATTTGTCACCCAGATCTCAACACGTGAGATATTTATACCACTGGAAATGACTGGCAAAGTAGCCATCTTATCATCATAGATATTGCGGAAATACTGCGAGAGGAAGAAGTGACGGTTCTCCTCATAGTCAGCAGCATCTATCTCAAAAGGAGTGAATTGAGCACCACCCTTGCTGCTCACACTCTTTGAGTTTGACTTCTTCTGCGATACAACAGTCTGCAATTTCAGCTTACCAAACTGCATATCAGTTCTGAGACCGAAAAGTGAAGTGGCACCAGTAACCAGAGATGAGTTGCTTGGGAAACTCACATTACCAGCCTCAACAAGTTTTATTATCTCATCTTCCTTACCTTCATACTTCAGTTTCATGTTCTGAGTATCGAAGTCAAAGGTAGCATCGGTGTTGTAGTTAAGGTTCATGTTCACCTTATCACCTACCTTACCATTCACGTTAAGGTTTATCTTCTCATCAAAGTCAATAGTCGTTGTATTACGGTTACGGATAGGAAGAGATGGATTATCAATAGACTTGAGAGTAGCACCAAATTTCAGTTCGGCAGATCCCTGAGTCTTGATTCTCACACCACCAGGACCGAAAATCTTCTCTGCAGGGCCAAGTTCGAAGTGCATATCAGTAAAACTGAACTTATCCTTGCCCTTTGTCTGGTAGATTTCATCATTCTTCAAGCGGAAGAACTCAGCCATCTTCTGCCTCTCTACCCACTTCTGGTATTCCTGAACAGTCATCATTACTGGTGCAGAAATCCAAGTGTTACCCATCTTTGAACCTATCACATAACGGTTAAGGGTATCATTATACACAACTTCCTGTTTCAGGTTCTCCGGACGATTCAAGTCTGCTGAACCCTGTTCGAGATCATCGTATGTGATAGGCATTGTACGCTGAATCTTCCAGCGAGGATGCAAAAGACTATCAGGAATGGTATCTTCCTGGATCGTAATCTGCTTCTTTATATCAGTTTTCTTTTCTTGCTGCTTTGCAGTTTTGTCATCTTGGAAAGACACAGCGCCCCATATCATCGTCGGCATGACGATGAGCACGATACCTAACCAAGCCTTCTGCATTACATGAAGGATGTTATCAAATAGTCTTTTATGGGGATATGCCATTATTAAGTATGAGAGTTTCCCGGAAAGAAACCTGACGTTTACTTTATCAGTTTAAGAGCCTGCTTAATCACCTGAGCTACAGGGGTATCTGGATGTGCCTTGAGAATCTCCATTACCACCTTCTGACTTGGAGCTGGAGCGAATCCGAGCATTGTGAGAGCTCCGACAGCCTCATCACGAACCTCATTCTGTTCTTCTGAGAGAATTGGAGCACTATTAGCACCAGCCATTGACTGGAAATCTGCGATAAGACCACTTGAAGCCATCTTATCACGCAAATCCACGATAATACGCTGAGCCGTACGAAGGCCTATTCCCTTTACCGACTTCAGCATTTTCTCATTACCTGATGAAATAACATTGATTAGTTCGGTAGGAGTTGTAGCCGAAAGAATCATACGAGCAGTATTACTACCAACACCACTAACGGTAATGAGCATACGATAAAGTTCACGTTCCTGCTTGTTGGCAAAGCCATAGAGAGTATATGAATCATCACGGCCACCAGTCATAATTGCCTCGTGGATATAGAGTTTCACTTCCTTCTTGGTCTGGATAGCAGTATATGTATTCAGGGAAATATTGATTCCGTAACCTACACCAGCAGCCTCAACAACCGCCAGTGTTGGAGTCACCTCCGTCAGTTCACCTTTGATGTATTCTATCATTTTCTGTTTTTGTCTTATTTATTATTATAAATAATAACGTGCGCGCACATACTATTATTGTATAGACAACAAAAATGAGTTTAAATTCAACATGTTTTCACACATCCGCCCAATTATTCATCCCACAATCCTTCGTTATGCCAAGGGGGTAAACTCAGTGAAGCTCCGCTTTCAGTACGCTTATAGAACGGAGTTTCACTGAGTTTACCCCCTTGGCACAACGGAAGATGTTCTGACCTAAAACGAAGGAAACCTGGAGGCTTCATAGCAATAATGTGGAGAAAAATGGTAGGGGCTATAAAGAAAAAAACGGAGCAATCATTTCTGATGCTTCGTTTATATATTTTCTCTTATCATATAAAGTCTACGGAAACAGTGTATGTTAACCCTGTACTTTTTCAGTTGAAATTTAACCTGCAATAACAATCTTTTTCCTTAGGAAGCCCACCTGATGAGCATATCATTATTAACAATTAAATTTTCGATCTTTTTACCTCTAAGCCTTAATCTATCAAAATAGATTGGAACTTGTTTTACTAATGTTATCCGTTACGTGAATATAATCTTTATTACCGTTATCGAAAGCCTCTACTTTCTTAAGACGATGCAAAGTTACTAATTGTTTGCGAACACACCAAATTTTTTCATAAAAAACTATTCCATATTAGTGTATTTTTGACAAAAAACAACAAAAACGGCTATAAACGCAAAGTAATTTTACATTTTTTTACAAAAATATCATAAAATTGTGTTCGTTTCCAATTATTTAAAAAAATACAAAATATTTTGTGGTTTTGAAATAAAATAGTAATTTTGCACCCCAGAAAGAACGGTAAAAATAAATATATATGAAGAAGTTATTAATTTTATTCTTTTTGATTTGTGTAAAATCTACATTCGCTCAGGTCATTCCAGACAGCGTTGATTTAAGAAGCAACTCGTATTCAGTGGTATTCGAAGACAACACTCCAGCAATCCACAAGGCTCAGATTGCCAAGAAGTGGTTCTCACTCAACTTCCAGAATTACAGGGACATCCTTATAAGTGAAGATGTTCGTGCAGGAAAAATCGTGATGAAGCCTTCTATTCTCTATAAGGCTGAAACATATTCCAAGTGCTATATTACAGCCGTTGTGACATTCGAGTGCGACAAAGACAAGTACAGCATCAAGTTCGATGATGTCAAGAAGCAAGCCACATTCAGCACAATCGGCAACCTTCAGTCTGCCGATACTGTTTATCAACAGTGCGTGTTCACTACAGAGTCAGAAATTACGAAATACCGCTATTATCAGACTCTCAAGACAAAGAACAATCCTACAGAGGACGAGAAGAAAGACTTGAGGTTGTACGCATACTTCGACAAGTACAACGAGGATTCGCTTCGCAAGGAAAATATGGCATATTACACGGAACTTCAGAATATCGTTGCTGAGGTCATCAACAAGCTGAAGCTCACTCTCGATGAGCAGCACAAGCAGAAGCAGTAATGTTGTCACGACATAAATTCATCATCAAAAACGGAGAAAAGACTTGAGCTTTTCTCCGTTTTTTTCACCTTATAATATAAAATATAGCAGATTTCTGTATTTTTCAACAAAAAATTCTATGCTTTTGAAAAAAAATCACTAACTTTGCAAGCAAATTGTGATTAGTAAGATATTATCTATTAAATAAACTAACTTTAAAAGATTAACTATGAGAAAAATCCGTACTCTTCTTGCGTTATGTCTCATCTTCTTAGGTGTGACCACCGCAATGGCCGATGGCACTTTCAAGGACTTTACCATCGACCTGACGAAAGAGACTCCCGAGTTACCCGAAGGCGTAACGCAGGTTTCTTATGCCCAGAATGGCGCAAAATACAATGGCACGCAGCATGGCTGGATGTGGTACGCTATCAAGTTTGCCGTTGATGGCCCTGTAAAGGTCACCCTCGGCGGCTGCCAGTATGCCAAGAAAAGCCAAGCAGAAGTTTATGACGAGAAAGGCACAAAGATTGGCGACATCGACACAAAGACTCCTGGATGCCAGCACAATGGCGGCTACGCAGAATGGGATTACACAGGCGAGGCTCAGACTCTCACTCTCTACTGCGGCGAGTACTGTCCAAGCATCAAGGTTGCCAAGGCTTCAAACGCCCCTTCTACTACAACAGGTGATTTCGAGATCAGCCTTTTAGCAGAAAATCCAGAACTTCCAGCTGGTGTAACACAGATTAGCTATCCTACCCATGGTGCCAGCTGGCATAAGGATTCTCATGGCTGGTGCTGGTACGCTATCGAGTTTGAGGTAGATGGTGCTACAGACATCACTATTGGTGGATGTGACTACCAGAACAACAACTTTGGCTATGTAGAAGATGCCAATGGCAATAAGATTGCTGACATCACAAACGATAAGTGTGCCAACACATACACTTACCAATATAAGGGTGAAGCACAGAAACTTAAGTTGTATTGTGGTCAGTATTGCCCAAGCATCAAGGTTAAGAAGGTTGATCAGACCAAAAAGGAAAAGGTACTTTACAAGACTAAGTTCCAGGATTGGGAGGCTATCAAGTCAAGCACTGAGGAAACTGTTGTTACCAAGAAAACTGCTTTGGACTCAGAAATCAAGTTCTCATTCATGGAGACTTCACTCGACCCTGTTGGTCACA
>DCJC01000038.1:55755-62612 GCA_002317355.1 Prevotellaceae bacterium UBA1710
CAGCGCCGAGGTAATCACTGATGGTTACATCATGGCAGCAAAGACCGCGACTCCTTATCTGAAGACTTCTACCATCGACAATGTTTCAACCGTTAAGTTCATTCATTGTGCAACAGGCGGTAGCCGTGGCTGGGGTCTCAAGGTTAAGGGTGACGGTGACGCTGATTGGGTTACTGTTTCAAATGCTTTCGCAGATCAGAAAGGTACAGCTGTTACAGTTGACGTAAACCGTACCAACGTACAGCTTTGGTTCTACAACCTTGAGCCAACTCAGAATGCCTACATGACAGAACTCGAGATCAAGAGTCTGGTTGAGGTGGAGCCACGTGACTTCACAGACTTCACTATCGACTTCCGCGATGGTGACACAAAGAAATATACCGTTGTATCTCCTAAGGCTGGCCTTCCTAAGGGCGTTACAGTTGACGGAGGTGAGTTCCACGACGCACAGCATGGTTTCAGCAACGTACAGATGACAGTTGCTGTTGACGGTCCGGTTAAGTTCTCTATCGGTTCTTGCGGTTTAACAGACAAAGCTACAGTAAGCATTGACGGTGGTACTCCTATCGACATCGACACTAAGGCAGGTGGCTGTGACAACAGATTCGGTGAATACGCACACAGCACTACATATATCTATAATGTAGAAAAGCCAGCAACTCTCAAGTTCAACCTCGGTAAGTATTGTCCATTCATCAAGGCTGAAGCTTGCGACTTTATTCCAAACGTAACAGTTTCTTACTTCAACACAGATGGTAAGCTCATCGGTGAAGAGGTTGTTGCAGGCAACTCAGAGCTCAAGTACAAGTACTCTGCTTCTGACGTAAAGATTGCTGAGGGTCAGGCATTCCGTGGCTGGTTCGAGAGCAAGTCTAACACAGCAAAGAAGGTTAAGGAAGGTATCGCACTCGTTGAGGATATCCGCCTCTATGCAAAGGCTACTCCTATTGAGGTTGCAAAGCTCGGAGCTATCTACAGCTATCAGCTCAACAGCACTTCTTTCTATCCAGAAGATCATGAGTTGTTCAAGACAACTGGTGAGTTCCACGATGGTCAGCACGGTTTCATCTTTGCAGCAGACCAGTCACTCAGCGTTGATGTAGCAGGAAATGCTCTTCTCGTATTCGGTACTTGCAAATATGGCAAGGCTGGCACAATGACTGTCACTGATGCAAACGGCAAGGTAGTTGGTGAGCCTATCAATGTTCCTGTTGATACTGACAAGGATGGCGTTACAGCGTCAATCTCTTACAACGGCCCTGCTACAACTCTTACAGCAACATTCAGCAACGAGACATATATCCACTACCTTACAGTATATAATGTAAGCGAAATCCCAACAAAGGGTGAGAGTGGCTACTATGAGATTGCTGCTAATGATGGTGCTTCTCTCATTCTCGCTCTTGCTTCACTCAAGGATGGTGACAAGGTATTCCTCCCTAACGGTACTTACGACCTTGGCGAGACTGTTCTCACTACAATCTCTGCTAACAACGTATCTATCATCGGTGAGTCTATGGACAAGACTATCATCCGCAACGCTCCAGATAAATCAACTGAGGGTATCGGCACAACAGCAACTCTTCTGAATACATCAAAGAACCTCTACATGCAGGATCTTACTCTCCAGAATGCTCTTGACTACTATGCTCTCAATGGTACTGGCCGTGCTGTTTGTCTCCAGGATAAGGGTGAGAACACTATCTGTAAGAACGTGAAGATGCTCTCTTATCAGGATACTTACTATTCAAACAACGCAAGTATGTTCTACTGGGAGGATTGTGAGGTTCATGGTACCGTTGACTACCTCTGCGGTGATGGTGATATTATCTATAACCGTTGTAAGTTCGTCAACGAGTCTCGTAAGCCTGAGCTCAACCAGGGTTCTACCGTTCTTTGTGCTCCTTACACTTCTGACAACATGAAGTGGGGCTATGTATTCCTTGACTGCTCTATCCAGACATTGAGTAAGGACTTCACATTTGCACGTGCTTGGGGTGGTAAGCCAAGAGCTCAGTTCCTCCGCACTACACTTCTTGAGGAAATCACAAAATCAAGACTTGCAGAAGACCGCTTTACTATTGCTGGCATGAACATTGTTGCTGACAACTTCAAAGAGTACAAGACTACCGACGTAAATGGTAAGCTCATGACTCCAAGCAGCAACGTAATTGAGTTCACACACTCATCTGGCAATAAGAAATACGAGACTGTTCTCAGCGATGCAGAGGCAGAGAAGTACACCATAGCTAACATCTTCGGTGATTGGAAGGCTGACGAAATCGCAGCTCAGATCACAGATCCAGAGGCTGGTGATATGTTCCTCGTAAATGGCAAGATTACTTCAGTTCGTCCAACAAGCGGTAAGTATCGTATTGCAAACGCACGCGGTGGTTTCGGTCCTGTTATCGACATCGAGGCTCTTCGCCAGATTGATGGCAAGGACGTTACAGATCAGTACATCAAGAATGCGGACTTCGCACAGCAGTTCGAAGGATGGACAGTTGAGAACTTCTCTAAGGACGACAAGACTGGCAAGGATATGTTTGCAAAGCAGAACCTCTCTGGTTGGGCAACTCAGGCATACGCTGGTTGGACCAGTCTTACCACAACAGAATACTCTTTGACTCAGAAGATCAAGCTTCCTGCAGGTAAGTACAAGCTTGTAGCTCAGGCTTTGTATCGTCAGATGATGGCATACAACTCAGACGAGAAGACATCTCACGCTACTCTCAAGGCTGGTGACAAGTCTATTGCTATCAAGACTCTCGGCAGCGAGACTCTCAAGTCATACGCTAATGACCTCAGTGAAGCTGCAGGTGTATTCTCTTCAGGAATGTACACTAATGAGATTGAGTTCGAAGTAACAGGTTCTGGCAGCACACTGATCGGTATCGAAGGTACATTCGATGAGAAGCAGTCATGGCTTGCTGTTGGTAGCTTCAAGCTCTATGACATGAACCAGAAGGCTGATATCATCGACATGACCAAGCGCATTGCCAACAACAGCTTCGAGAATGGTCTTGAGAGCTGGAAAGTTGAAGGCGCATGGGAAGGCAAGAAGAGTTCTACTGCAGAGGACAAGACCATTACTGTTGGTACAAGCTTTGCAGAAAAGTGGCAGAACGAAAGTGCTGGTGCTCTTGCTGCTGGTAAGCTCTCTCAGACTATCACAGGTCTTGAGAATGGTAAGTACATCATTAAGGCTGCTGCATTCGCTAATGCTGAAGGTACACAGATCTTTGCTAACGAAAAGACCGTTGCTGCTCCTACAGAGGCTGCAATCGTCAGCATCGAGATTGAAGTAACCGACGGTAAGATCACTCTTGGTTTCGAGCGTACAGCAGCTAACAAGGCAAGCTGGACTGCAGTTGATAACTTCCAGCTCTTCTTCGTTCAGAACGAGCCTGCAACAGCTATCGAGACTGTTACCATTGAGACAATCCAAAATGCACGTCCTAAGAAGTTCATCAAGAACGGTAAGATTTGCATTATCAAGAATGGCAAGATCTACAATGTAATGGGTGTTGCACAAGAATAATCATTAGTGAGGAATTAGGAGTTAGAAGTTTCCCCTAACGCCATACAGAACAACTTCTAACTCCTCCTTCCTAACTCCTAACTAATATAAATAGGTGTTGTCATATAGACAGCACCTATTTTTCGTTCATCAGGGATCTAAAGTGATATAAAATAATCTGAAAAATGGCTTGCGATTAAAAGATTTTTATGACATCGTCAATTTTCTTATGCGCAAGCCATTTTCCTAGCGATAGCATAAATATCGATCACACCAATTACTGAAGCACCTGTTTTTGTTTTATTCTGACTTGTATTTTTCTACGGAAAATGAAAATATCATTTGAAAGTGATAAAAATTATCATTTTTCACTAAAAAAAAGCATAAATAACTCTTGTATTATAAAGAAAAAGAATTATCTTTGCAACGTGTTTTTCATGGTATTTAGATTATTAAGGTTAATATGCACCCATAGCCTGTGAAGGTTGTGGGTGTTTTTTTTGAGCACAAAATTTTGTGTGCGATAACAAAATCCTAAACGAGCAAATTGGAATAATTACAAACACAACCAAAAACACAACGAAAATATCGCAAAAAACATAGAAAAATAGACAAAAACGCAGAAATATCAAACAATTCCATAAAAAAAACAACATTTTTCTTGCGACTTAGATTTATTTTTTGTACATTTGCCGCAAAGAAGTTAAGAAAAGCTCTGTAAATTGAGTCATATTTATTTCCATTTAGAATTCATTTATTTCCGCAATAATACCTGAATGTTATGAAACATGTTATATTGTCACTCATTGTACTCTTCTGTACAATATCTGCATTCCCGCAGAAGACATACTTCTGTTCTCCGAACGGAAAGGCAACTGCAGAAGGAACTATAAGTTCCCCAGTTGATTTCTTGACGGGTATCGAGAAGATGTCACGCGCCGATACTCTGTATTGCCGCGGTGGACAATATGACTTCACAAACACTATACATATTAAAAACAAGTCTGGATTCAAAACCAGCAACACCGTAATCATGGCCTACAAGAATGAGAAGCCTATCTTTGACTTCCGCAAGCAGGAATACGGAAAACGCGGCATAATGGTTGAGTCTGACAATTTCCACATGAAGGGATTGACAATACGCTACACAGGCAAAAATGGATTGTTCAATGTTGGTTCTTATTGCATATTCGAAAATCTCGATGTTTACGGGAATGGTGATACAGGCGTTCAGATGAAGAACGGACACAGCAACCTTATTCTCAACTGCGACTCTCACGACAATTTCGACTATAAGCTTAAAGGTATAGATGCTGCTGACTTTGGAGGTAACGCTGACGGTTTCGCTGACAAACAGTATTATGGTGGTGGCAACACCTATCGCGGATGTCGCGCATGGAACAACTCTGATGATGGTTGGGACTTCTACGCACACTCTACAGCTTATCACGGTGGCACAATTATCGAAGACTGTATCTGCTACGGCAATGGTCCTGAGGAATACGATATGCGCAAGCACCCTCGCTACGAGACCGACAAAGAATGGTTCGATCAGTTCAAGGGCGAAGGCATCGACATCACAGACAATGACGGTCAGCCAGGCCATGTTTCTCTGAGACACTACACCAACTACGGCAACGGCAATGGCTTCAAGCTCGGTGGCAAGCGTACCGTTCACAACGTAACCGTTAAGAACTGCCTCGCAGTAAAGAATAGAGTTAAGGGATTCGACCAGAACAATAATCTCGGCAGCATGTGTATGTACAACAACACCAGCTACGTCAACGGAGAGAACTACGGATTCCACAACAAAGAAGAAGGTGGCAAACTTGCAATCCGCAACTGTATCAGCCTCGATGGTCAGAGAGAAGATGTTCTCAGAACAAGACAGACTGTACACACCAATAATACTTGGGACACCAACGGAATTCAGGCAACTGCATCCGATTTCCAGTCTGTCAACTATCAGAAGTACATTCTCGCCAAGCGTCAGCCAGACGGTTCCCTCACCCCTACCCCTCTTTTCCGTCTGTCAACAAAGTCTAAGCTCATAGACGCTGGCACATACGTAGGCTCAGGCTATGCAGGCGATAAGCCTGACATTGGTGCCTACGAAGATGGCAACGCCACAGAAAACAACGAGATGATTTACTCAGAGACCTTCTCTGAAACAATCAGCCTCTAAATAATACACCTATAATCTAGCATGACAACAAGTGAAGGGAGTTAATTAAAAATTGAAAATTTTAGGTAATATAGAAGGTGCAAGATTTCTCTTGTACCTTCTTCTTGTGCCATTTCTATATTCCAAATTCACCTCCTATATGCCTCCCTTATACCTCTCTTATGGTTCCCATGTGACTCCCATTTCCAATATGGTTAAAAATGGGAGTTTTTAGGGTATTTCACCAGTTTTTCGAGATAAGAATTGTTCGATTTTTCCGTTTTCTGAAAACAAATAACAAACTGTTTTGGAGTGAGAAAGATTAGGCTATCGCTAGGAAAATGCCTGATGGACCTTTGACAATTTCACTACTTCAAAAAATAATCAATGCTTCTTCTCATAGCTTTGGATGGCTTTCTCACATTGTTCTTCTGACGTGTATCTCTCAAGCAGAGGATTGACAACTGCAAGTGATTGTACTCCTGTGGCAACATCCTTGGCTGTCTTACGCTTCTGCACAATGGCATAACCTCCATAGGAAGAGGCATGAAGGCATAGGCATCCGTTGGCATCAGCCTTCAATTCCATATCATCGAGATATCTACCCAACTTACTCTTGTCTGCAATGTCAAGTACGATATTGGCATACTCACATTCAGCTCTTACATTTATGAGTTTCCCAGATGCATCTGCTATAATCCGCAAAACGAAATGTTCGCGTTTTTTTGAACGAATCGTTCTTTTTTCAAAAACGAAACGTTCCTCAGGCGGCTTTTCTACACCCCTCCCTACACCTATATTACAAGGGCGTTCTAACGCTATTCCAACGACATTTTAATGCACTGAGAAAACATTATTTTTCAGTGTATTTTTTATGCGTTTTATTTGGCTATCTCAGGAAAAATGAGTACCTTTGCACTATAATTAAATTGCCTTTTTGCATCCCAAAAGTAACGGCCTCACAAGGATGCTTTAAGGCATTATTTTTTTCAAAAATCGACCGCCTACGGCGGTATCTAAAAAGGAGCACAGGTTTATCCCATGCTCCTTTTCTTTTTTCGCTTTGTCGCTACGCTCCCGCTTTACGCTTACGCTACTTCGTTCTTCGATTTGAACGCGCTTACGCTCTGCGCTTTGACGATTTTTCCGCGGAAGGCCAGGCGCGAGCCGACA
>DCJC01000038.1:62700-100372 GCA_002317355.1 Prevotellaceae bacterium UBA1710
ACCCACGATAAACCACACGGCTGGCTGAACCACTCTGCCAGTAATAATCACAATAGTATGTGGTGGAACTGCCGTTCACGGCAACAGGTGTCATGTCCATGTAGAGACCATTTGCAACGGCCGTTATCCAGCCATCTGCGGAACCTCCTTGCACCCAACGTTCTGTGCCGTCTGGCATCATGTAGTGCCATTTCCTGTTACCATTTGGTACATCCACACCATCCATCATGTCGTATTTATTACCGTAGATGTCTTCATACCCAAGACAGTTTGTATTATTGATTCGGGTGAATACGCTTTCACCATCTGAGTTGGTTTCTTTATAGAAAGCCAAACCATTACCTTCAATGCCACCTACTGTTTTGCCGTCGGTGTTTACTGTGTCCTGCATTCCAAGCTTTGCTGTGCCTCCTGTAGTTCTTGAATAGGTATGCTGGCCAGCACCGCACTGCATCTGACTGTCTCTGCGTCCATACTTGGCATAGAACAAGTTTGCGATGTTGTTGTGCATGAGTCCGTCAATCTGCTGCATACCACGCAATACAGAATAATAGTGGAAGTCCGTCCAAGTCATGTTTGCTGTAGTAGAACCTCCTGTTATACATGCACGCAGTTTGTCGCCTACGACGCTGCTTCCTACCACACCACAAAGATGTTCATTCTCTTCTACCCATTCAGGCTCTAAGTCTTCAATCTTTGTACTGTTGCTCAATACCACTTTGTCAAACTCTGCTGATTTGAGAACAGAAAAGTTGAGCGCTGTTGCATTGGCTGGCACATCAGCGACTAAATACATACCTGCGACAAAGCGCAAGCCCAATGTGCTGACAACTACAGAGCCGACAACCTTTCCTGAGGCATCAGTGAAGACGCTGCCAACGAGATTTGTTCCTGGCACACTTGGAAAACGAACCTTCTTGAAACCGCTCACGCCTACCCTGCAAACTGCATAGTTGCTATCAGATGAATACGAGTTCGCAAGCGTATCTTTGCCCGACATCACCTTGTAGTTGTTTCGGTAGTCACCTGCATCTTTTATTTGGTCAAGCGTCACAATGGTTGCCTCAGGAACTCGTGGCATCGCTGTATTGCTGCTAAAACAACAGTAGTGCTTCTGATTCATGTAGTCATTGATTCCCTTGTACCATCTGTGAGGCTCGTACATCATCCAGTCACCTTCTGAGCCGTCAAGCTTTGCACTGGTGCAGTTCTTGACATCTGCTGCATCTGCATAATAGTTTGAATTGGCATCGTGCAATGGGAATATGGTTGCCTCTCCATCAAGGTTGTTCGCTATCGTCTGGACACCTGCATGTGTGATATTCCTTGTTGTAGGCTTCTTTGTTATCTTTGACAGACAACGGAACCTGCGCTTCAAGATTGCTTTCACATGACCGCTTGGCACGAAGTCGCTGCCATATTTATAACCAGTCTTGTTGTCAAGGTTGCTCACATTGGCATCATCGCTTACAGAATCGTCGAACTCCAGGATCGAATAGTCTGGCTGCTGGATGTTGAGCTCTGGGAAACGGCTCTGCAGCTGCTCAAACTCTTCATCCTCTATGTAGGTCGTAAGTCTGACATTTCCGACAAATGCACAATAATCTACAGCGTTGCCGTCTGCGTCAATGCCTTTCAGCGTCTTGTACTTGTTGAGCATGGTACCATCGTCTTCAAGGCTTATTCCCTCAATTCGTACACGGTCAACGCTTGTACACTTGTTCAGGATCGTCTGCCATGAGATATGTGGACAGTTGGAGAATCGGAGTGTCTTGACTGTACGCCAGTTCTGCAATGTCAATCCGCTTTCTGTCAGTTCTGGCAGATACTCCAGACGCAAGGTCTGAATCTGTGAGCCAAGCTTGGCTGTCTTGACTGGGCATCCCTGAGCGAAGAGGACAGCTTGCACATTCACGCCTCTTGCATCTACGGACTGGAGTCGTGTCTGGTTGGTGAAGTCAAGTTCTGTGCTTGACAGTGTACCAGTCTTCGCATTTGCCTGACCATACAGGTTCACATCTACGAGCTGGAGGCACTGATCAATGACAAGGCACCATCCGTTTGAGCCTGTTCCTGTAGTTGAAAGGTTCAACTTGCGAAGGACTTTGCACTTGTTTAAGTTCAAGTCACCTGTGAGGTTGTCAGATGATCCGCGCATGTCAAGTTCTGCAATACGCCTTGCTCCATAGATTCGGATTGGGTCATTCACCGTGAACGCATTCAGGAACCGCAATGTGACAGTCTCGCCTCTGTCTGCCTTCTCAGATGGCTGGAGGTGTGGCGCGTTGTTGGTACCATAGCCGAAATAATACAACTCATTCGAGGTTATGACAATGGTATTGGCTGCCGCTGTTGCAGCTCTGCTCATATACATGTCAATGTTGTCTGAGAGATAGTTTCCTGTCTCATACTTTGCATCAAGCAAAGCAAAACGGTTACTGAGAAACCAATGTCTGAAAGCCTGTTTGTCACCCTTCAAGGCATAGATGTAAGGGTACTTGACCATCTGCCCCTTCACAATTACGCCTTCTGTCTGGGGAATGATGTATTTCAATTCACCTGACTTGTTGTAGGCACGGGCACACCAGTTGCCTTGCTGCTCGTTGTCAAAGATGTCATTCACATCTTCTTCCGTGAGCTTCTCGCGTATCTTGGTTGCCATTGCCTTCAACTCATCCTGCATATTGGCAAGGACAAGGCACCAGAGCCATGAGTCATGACCTTCAAACGCATACTTGGACTTTTCTGCATCCCATGTGTCACGAGAGACATCATACAAATATGCCAGGAACGAGTCATTTCTGTCGCCAATCTGTGTATCTCCATCGTAGTATATGAAATACCATACAAGGGCATCCCAAGTTGTCAGAATCATATTCTTGACGCGTTGGTCAAAATTCGCAAAGTAGTCTGTGAAGAGAAACCACACAAGAAGGAAGTTCTTATCGAAATACTGCTGTACCTCTGACTTGAACTTTGCAGATACAAACGTATTCAGGTTGGAAGGTGTCGCTCCAGCAGGTACACAGTCGCGAACCCATCCCCACAGGCGTTTGAATGCAGTCTTCTGTGTTGCTGTAGCATCTTTCCACTTAGTATCTGCCGGATAGTTAAATTCAAGCGCATTGTCAAATTCTGCTGTTGCCTGTGCGTCAATGTCTGCTTGTGCTTGGAACAGGCAAAGTGGCTGGGTGTTATTCAGGAACTCAAAAGCCATCGGGCACTCAGGCGTGAAACCTTCCACACCTTCAAGTCCGATGATTTCCTGCCAGTCAGATTTATCATGGTTGAGGTTGTACTGTCCGTAATAGACTGGAGTATCTTCCATGCTCTCAGCAGAGAAAACATCTATAGGGTAGCCGTCGATGGACACGCGCACATTGCTGTCTTTCATTTGAGGTGGCGTAAGGAATCCCAAAGCCTTCATCAGCTTTGTGTAGATTTTTGCACCACCTGTATTCTGTACCATTGACGAATCGCTGTAGTCTGCCTTTGGGCACAAGATGCTGACAGCCTTTTGGCCAGGCCGCAATGCGACCTTCAACTCTTCCTGCTTGACACCATTGATGTAAAGCTCAGGGTTCTCACCCTTATTGCAATATATGCGATAGTTCTTTGTCGGGTATTTCGTTGAACTCGTACCCTGAATGCGGACATAGACATTGTGAAGATAGATATACCTTCCGTCTGGAGTCCAGATATGCACATCTGAGAGAAAGTCAGTCTTCTTGTTGTTCTCTGCATTCACAGGCGCAAGACCACCTTGCCGGATAACGAGCATGACAGCCTTTCCCTTCTTGCGCAGTTTCTCGAAGTCGATGCTTCTGCCATCTTCGCCCAGGACATCATTTTCTTCAAACAGCCTTGCCATTTCATCAAGGGACTGCCGGTCCACGATGTGGTTGTCTGTTTCCTCATCATCTGTTAGGGCACGGTTGTACACTCTAACGATGCGAACCTCTACATCTGCCCCCTCGCTCTCTATGCTAACGCCTACAGGATTTGTCTGCATGAAATTGTCGGACTCGCCGTATATATCAGCAGCGCTTCTTGTGCCGTTGATGTATAGTTCCATCTTCCTGCCTTCACTGCGCTTGCCGATGACGAAGGCTGCCTTCACCCACATATCAGAGCCATACTGACGGCCGACACCTACAGGCTGCGTTGTCGAATTGCCATCTTCATCTGTAACTTCCTTTGTTGATCCTGTGTACATCATGGCTTTCTCTGCTGTTATTTGGAAGCCCTTTGTACCATCAAGGCAGGAAATGACATTGGCGTTTCTGTCTGTTATGTTTGAAACCCTGTACTCAAATTCTACAGTAAAGCCGTTTGTTGCAGCGTCAGCCGTGAAGAGGTTCGTCTGAATTTCTGCGCTCGCACCATTCATGAGCTTCAATGCGTCGCCAGTCCATCCGCTTGTTTTCCAGTCCACGCCTCTGAAAATGGTCTTCACATTCTCATACTCCCAATGGGCAGGATCAGCCTCACCGTTGCTTCTGCCTGATGCGCTCAGTTTAAGCATAAGTCCGAAGGTCGCTTCACTCACATCAATGCTGCTCTTTGCAACGTCTATGTAGAACGGATATTCAGTAGCACCACAGACGAGCTTCATCTGTTGCGCTCCCTGTTCTGTGAATCTGTTGGCGTAGGTCTGCACAGAGCGAGGCACGCTGACATTCTGGACTGCAGCACCATTCTGATACATCGTCAGGCTTGCAGGTGTTCCACCGGCATCAAACACAACATAGTCGAATGTCAGCTGCTCATACTGACCGACCTGTACCCTTGGTGTCTTATGGTTCGTTGTAAAGATACGACCATCAGCAAAGCAGTGCATGGTTCCAATGTATGGAATGCTGTCGCCTGCCTTGAATATGTCCATATACCAGCTTTCACTTCTCAGCGTAAGTTCTGAGCTCGCTTCCATATCTGCGACGAGTTGGACAGTGTGACGGCCAACAGCCAAGCCTGTCATCGGCACAGTGAAGCTTCCGTTTGTTGTTCCACTCCTTGTTACTGTTGTACTGAATTTCTGCACACCATCCAGATAGAGGAAAACTGTCTTTGCGCCTGTTCCCTGAATGGTGAAAGGTATTATTGCACTCTCTGTTGGTCCATACCCACCGCCAGAGATTCCTGAGGCAAGGTTATATCCACACGAAAGGGATAGGTTCACCACTTTCACATTCACATAGGCTTGCTTTGACTGTTGCTTGCCTGTATTCGGATCAGTGGCTGTAGCCTTTACATAGACATCGGTCATTCCGACCTGTAGATATTTCTGCAGATCGAGTGTATAAGTTCCTTTGCTCACATCGGAAATGGTGTCGGAATAAACAAGGATAGAGCCACGCTGCACTCGTATTTCGATGCTTGCTTTCTGTCCTGTTGTCTGACCGGCATCATCACCACTTGAATACTGATGGTCGTATGTATAGGTAAGCATACACTCGCCACCTTCCTTGATTATATTCTGAGAAGCGGACGCACCAAGAACGATTTTTGCAGTTGAGGTGTCGCCACCGCCACCACCGCCGCCACCTGCAGGTATGTCAGCACCGGCAATCTCTGCACCGCTCTTGTTCTTGATGGAAAGATGAACTGTGCTTTCATCGTCGCTCAGTTCCGCATCAAGCCCAAACACGGTGCTTGCGTCAAGCTCACTCATTCTTGCTGTTACCGCGGAGTTCTGGACAGGGTTGGTGCTGCTTGCATCAAGGCTTTCGTCCACTTCAACCTCATTGAAGGTCAGGTTTATGTTGCCCTGACTGTCAGGCATACTCTTCTGACCATTCAATGTGACGCTCTTGACTGTGCCACCACCGCCAAAGTCATCCCAGCTGGCTTCGCTTTCCCAGTTCTCGACATTGGTACCGACAAATTGCTTGGTGATATACTTGCCCTGAGAAGCCTCGAATGTTATACAGCGTCCTTTTGCACGCTTCTTCTCTTCAACTGCTTTGATGGCACTCGCAAGGGTATAGTAACCACTTTCAAGGGGATATTCCTCTGTCACATTGATTGTGTTGCCTCCACCGGTACCACTCGCTTCAACAAGACAGTCCTCTTCATCACTCCAGGCATAGAGTGTGCTTCCCATCAGATACAACTTATCTTTCTTGATGGAAGAACGAGTTTCATTAAAGTACATGTCAGCACCTGGCCAGTTGTTGCAGTACGCAGTTCCGCTTTTACCGACAAAGATCTTTTTCTTTATGACATAGAAGACACCTGTGATATTAGTAAAGCTCACCATTGCAACACTTGCATCTTCCAGAATGCCGTCAAAGCGTGCTGTAGCACCTTTCTGAGCGGCAAGGGCAATGCTTTCATGTTGAGTGATTACAACCAAGGCTTCAGCTGTTGCAGTTTCCGTTTCTTCTTTGGCCGCAAGCGCTTCTTGGGCAGCATCGTTTGCTACAGTAGCTTTTGCCAAGGCTTCACCTGCAGCATTTGTAGCGGTCTTGGCTGCATCTTCTGCACTCTTCTTTGCAGCAAGAGCCTGTGAAGCTGCATCTGTTGCCGGTTTGCTGAGCAACGTCAAAGGAGCCTCCACGACTTCGGTTCCACGCATTGCCGGAAGACTCGTAATGCCATCGAGGGAAGAAACCTTGGGGAGTTCATCAACACTCTGGCTTTCGGATTTAAGCTGATTGATAATCTCCTGCTTTAATTCTCTTTTTTCTTGATCTGTCAATGTTGCCATAGTTATTCTTTATTAAGTTGTTCTTTAAGACCATCAATGAAATTGGGCAGACAGTATCTGTTCACAACATCTTCGAGAAGTTCAATTTCATCGTCAGCATAGTCCTGTTCACCTTCACTTTCAAATATCTTGAAAGCAAGATGGTGGGCTCTTATGCCATTTACATTTAGGTAAAGTACATTGGCGATGCTTTCTCTCGCATCACCTGTAACTCTCTGCTCCTTCTTTATACCAGTAGGGAGAGAAAACTGTTGGAAATTCAATTTTTTCATATTTCGATTATTCATGTCTGATTCCTACAATTATACCTTTTCGCACTTGTAAACGAACATCATCAAGATCTTCTGTAAAATCGAAGTCAATTCCTGACCAACCAGAAACACTTCCATTTTTTTCTTCTGAGATAACAAATGTGTCTTTTACATACAGTTTCTTACTGTATAAGCCACCATCAAAATACCCTGCATAAGTCATATTCATTCCAGGATATGTTTTGGTACTTTCCGATGACGCATAAACACAAGCACCTCCAGATGCGCGTCCTTCTGCCTTCACTCCAAACCGTCCAAACGTAGCTCCATTGAACTTTGCCTCAATAAGCCCATCTGTTTCCGAATTTGTCACGCCAATTCTTATGCTTCTGCTGTCACTTCCAAAGTAATCATAACCTTTCCAGTACAAAGAACCGCTTTCTATCGTAAAACCACCGATCTTTCCATTATAAGCGGTTATCTCACCATAGAACTTTCCATTCCTTGCCTCAATACTACCATCCTCCAGTATCTTGAAGTTATTATTGGCAGTTACGAGCCCTTCCAGTTTGATGTTGTCGGCTGTGAGTTTGATAGAGCTCTTCTTGTTGCCTTCCGCATCGGTTTCATCAACACTGACACCAATGAGGGCAACACGTCCTTCATTATCCTGGGCATATAGTCCAGCACCTTCTGGCTTTACGAACAAACCTGTTTCTTTTAGGGCATTCTCATCTTTGTCATAGATGGCAGCACTTATTTTAACAAGCCTCTCACTCTGTTCAAACAGCGTTCGATACTTGTATGTAAGGCTTTCTATTTTGTCGGTACTCAGCACCAACATATAAAGATAGATGTCACCTGTAAAAGACAGGCGGAAGTCACCTGTACCATTCCACAAGCCGTTACATGTGTATTGCTGATAACCTGGAGTAACATCAATATCCTCTTCCACCTTGAAGGAATTGAAATTCTCGAACCCCTCCTTGTTCACATTGTCAAAGCCAATGGTAAGCTTACCAGGGCTTGCGCAACGGTAGAAGAAACTCAGATATACAGGAACAGCCTCTTTCTTGCCATCTGCCTTTTCTTCCATTGGTGGTACAGCTCGAAGGTTTGACTGTTTCTGTTCGATGTACTTGTTCCTGATACGGACAACAGTTCTGCCCATGTCCTGTGTCACACTTGCACTGTCACCCTTTTTACTGAGGACATTCTTGTTAGCCCAAATCCATTTGTTGCCAGCAAGGAAGAAAACAGTTTCATTCTCTGTGCCCCACTTTTCCAATCCATCATCAAAAGATGGGTTGTTAAGATAACCGCGTTCTGTCGCAAAGTCCTGTCGTAAGGCAGACACACTACTTGCAATCTTACCTTCCGTTATTTCAAACTTTGTCTTGATGTCTTCACCTGTAACAAGCAGGAATGTTCCACGCAAATAGGCATTGTCGCTATACAAGCCGTGTCCGTGTGGCTGGTTATCTATCGGAAACCAATCATCGCTGATTCCGTCAAGGTTGCCAAGTCTGGCGCGAAGGCAGTTTGTGAAGCTCTTGGAGATCACACTATCCATCACGTCAATTCGAGGCTGTCCGTCTTCTGTCGCAGAAATAAGGATCAAACTCTGTCGAAGAGGATTCTGAGTGTTTCCCATCAGAACACACTCATCCGCTTCTTCTGGCTCACTACCGTATGCAGAAAACTCTTCTTCTGCCACATATACGCTGTTGCCATCAACAAATGAGACTTCCACCCAGTAGCTTTTCAGAGAACCGCCTGTGAATGTCTGGCAGCGCATCAGGTCATGAGCGAGGAATGTGTTTTCTTGCTCGAATGTGATTTTGTAGAACCCTTCTTCGCGTTCCACAGTCTTCACTTTTCCATTGGCAGCACTCACAACGAT
Source organism: Prevotellaceae bacterium UBA1710 (assembly GCA_002317355.1). Taxonomy (GTDB): domain Bacteria; phylum Bacteroidota; class Bacteroidia; order Bacteroidales; family Bacteroidaceae; genus Prevotella. The sequence continues at coordinate 71,564 of DCJC01000038.1, forward strand.
CTGACCGCCTACACTGCGAATCTTCTCCACAAGCAGCTCCAGAACCGTCATCACCTGACGCACCGTTAGTTTGTCAAGTGTCAGGTTAGAAAGTCCATTACCATCAATCCAGAGCTGCCATCCCTCGCCAGTCAAGCCATCGACGAACTTTGCACTGCGCATCAGCTGACGCACAACGGCAGTCAGCAGTTCTGCGTTTCCATTCCCATCTATCTTGCTACCTGTAGAACCTGGTTCAAAGATTCCTGTCTCAATACCTTTTTCAAAGATGATCTTCTCTTTCGCCCGATCCTGCTTGTTCTTGCTCAGGAACTCTTTGAAACTCCTTCTTGCAGAAAACAAGTTGTTGTCTGTTGGCAAAGTCTCATCCCAACTTCTGATAATGTCAGGAAGGCTTATAGAGTCTGCCAGCGAGCGCGTATAGTTCTTTGCATCTGTTATGCTGTCATTTATGTGGTTTATCGTTCCTGTGCTGAGTGCATCGCTTATCTCCAGGTCCATCAGACTTGGCAGGTTCACGCGTCGGGTTATCTTTGTGATACGGCTCTTCCTTGAACCTGCAGATGGGAAGTATTGGGGACTTTCGAGATTGACCCTGCGACCAATGTAAAAGGTTTCTCCAGATTCCTCTACCCAGACATGATCTGTCTGTCCTTTGTAGCGAGACACATCAATTCCATGCTTGGCGTTGTATTCTTCAACAGCAGCGCGAAACTCTGCTTCTGCTATCGGGTAATACTCATCTGGCATTCTCAGGTTCCAAAGGATGTATTTATCTCCAGTCTTTGGAACGAGAGGACCACCAGGCAACTGTGTGTTGTCATCGTATGGCCAGATGGTTATTATCTCGAACTCTCTTGTTTGGCTGTCATAGTTCACTTCAAAATAATGTTCATCATCAGAACCAAGTCCTGCAAGCTCGCTTCCTTCCTGAAATGACACACGAATGACAGCATCCGGCAACATGTAACTGTTCGGATCAAAGTTCAGAGAGTTGTCCTGAAAGTAATAAATCGTGAAGGGGTTTCCGTCTTCATCGGTCTTTTCCTCATGGCGCACATAGCTGACGGTTCCGACTCTTCGAGGGTAGATGTCAGCGAAAGCGTCTTTCTCATAATGATGGATAACGCCGTATTCCTTCACGAGGTTGTCAAGGTCCACATATTTCGCGCCTCCTGGCAGCATCAAGTGACTGTGACCATATCTTTCCGGATCAATGTTTCTGCTACTGCCTACAGGAAACAGTCTTGTGTAGAACTTCACGTTATCGGCTGTGTCTTGCTCCAGCCCTGTGAGACCTTTGCCATAACCGATATTAAGGACTTCACCATATTCACATCTGCATAAGTTGATGGTCTGACCTTCTGCCCACCATTCCACACCAACTTTCTCGGCAAGTTCCTTCAAGGCTTCATCACAATACTTGCCGTGATAGTCGATGACTATGTTCTCTGTTCCTGTGACGCTACCCACCTTCCAGTTGGTAGTGCTGTCCATGCCGTCATTAATACTGCCGACAATGAGGCGCATGTGTTCCACAGGTGGAGCTGTCAGAGTAAACTCAGGCTCATTGTCGCCATCAGTTGTGTTGAGCACCAGGAATCTTTTTATGACACTTTCGATACCGTGCATCTTGATGTCATACGCCCATTCCTGAGTGCTTTTCATCGTTGGCTTGCTGCGCTCCGTTATCCAGTACCGCTCGCCTTCGTATTCACACCAGTCATTCACATCAAAGTCAACATACTCATACAGCGTGAAGGAGAGGGTCAGAATGTTGTCACCCTGAATCTCCTTTGACTGTGTGCTACTGTCATTCGCACTTATCCGCGCCCTTGCCTGGCCGTATCTGTCGAATATAGTTATAAGCATATTCTAATGTTGTTTTAATGTCATTACAAAATGGGATTCGGCTCCCTGAATTTCACCTTGAATCTGCTGGCGTGTTTGCCTTCCTTCCAGATGTAGGTCAAGGGCTTGAAGTTCGAGCTGTCAAGGTAGAACACTCTCAGCGTCATTGACAGTTCTGTGAACTTGATGTTAAGCCATCCGTCAGAGCCTTCTTTTAGAAAGTTGATGAATGCTTGGTACTTCCTCAGCCATTCATTACGACTCTCTGCATAGAGGGCAAAGTGTAGCGTAACATCACGCGCCTGATTAGACACAATGAGCTGGGCAGAATGCTTCTCGCCATTCTCTTCTCGAATGTCAACAGCCGTATGTGTCTTCGTCTTGGAAGGGGACAGTATAGCCGTAAGGTTCTCGCGACCACCTTTCTTCTCTTCCGTAAGAAATGCACCGAACTCTTTCCAGATGTCCGTGCCGTTTATGATAACAAGTCCGCCTAATATCTTATCCATGTCTATTTTACTTTAAGTCCTTCCCTTATGATCTTCTCCACGGAACTCTTGATTCCGTCCAGGAGTTTCTTGCTTTCACCAGTATGTTCCTCAATGCGTGCAAGTTTGTCGCTCACGGTGCTCATCTTGACTGAAATATCTTCTGTGTGCTCGTCAATGTTAGACCAGTGCATCTGACCACTGACAAACAAGCCTTCAAGTTTCGTTCCCTGTTCTTGGCTCATGGCAGAGAATCCACCAGTTTTTCCGCTCTGGCTTGAACCAGAACCAGAGAACACATCTATGCCTGTTGCCTTGGCGATTTCATCAAGACGACTGTTAGCATTTGACATTACATCTTGGAATCTGTTTTTCCAGTTGTCCAGATAGGTTTCATCTGCAGTTCCATTGATAAGGCTTTCACTGAGCTCGTTATACAACGGTTCTATCATATTGGCAAGTTCCTGATACATGAAAGCATTCAGCAAAGCTTCTGCGATGGTGTCCTCTGTAAACTGTGCAAAGCTCTTGATGTCACCTCGTGCTTCTTTCAGAGCATCCTTCACATTAGAAAGGAAACCATCAAAGTTCACACCCATCACCATTTCGCGCATCTGAGTGTAACACTCTTCGATCTTTGATTTCAGATCATCAATCGTTTTGCCGCTTTCAACCCATGCTTCGTAATAGTCTCGTGCCGCATCAGACAGTTTATCCTGGTTATACCACAGTTGGATTTGCTCCGCGCTGTAACCTCTAAGACTCCATTCTGCAGAACCTCCATTGAGCGAATTACCCCATTCGTAGTAGCCATTACTTCCTTGCAGACGGCCCCACAGGTCATCATTGGCTTGCATTTCTGCCTTTATGTTCTGCTGGTACTTCAGGAAAGCCTCATTCTGTGCCTCCCACACTGATACACTGTTAGGGCGACTATATCCTTTTTGAACAAGCCAGTTGAGAATTTCCTGATCCTTGATGATGTCAGCTATTGTGTCTCGGTTAACTGCAAGTTCCTGGCTTCTCTCACGGATTGCGCGATTTGTTTCAATCTCTGCAATGTACCATTGGCGTTTCATTTCTTCCATCTTCTCCTTCCAACTGGTGAAGAGAGAAATAATCTGCCCAAGTCCAGACAAAGCGTTTGTTATGCCTCCCACGATGTCACCTGACCATATCTGAGCAATGCCAGTTCCCATATCCATCATGCCATCGCAGAAGCTCATCATTTCATTGATTGACTTGGAGAATCGTTCACCGAAAACGCTTTCAAGGCTTTCACCCCAGCCTTTGATGGTACCAGTGAGGGCTTTGCCGTCAGCATTGACCTTTTTCAGAGCACCGCTGACATCACCATCATTCTTCATTTCCTTGATCAGCGAAGACCAGGATGACCGGAAGGCAGCAAATGGATTGTTCTTCTCCAGTTCCTTTTTGATGGAGTCAACCTGTTTCTGCATTCTTCGGAACTCATCAACAGTGACCTTGACTGTCTTCTTTACGAATTTACCATCAGGATCCTTCACAGGGATGTCTATTTCTACGCCATCAGTGAGGACACGAGCCTTGCTGAGAGTTTCCTTTGCCTGAGAATAGAAGTCCTTCAAGACCTTATATCCCTTTTCAGACACCTCGCCAAACAGTTTGTCATAGAACTCAGACGATTTCAGTATCTCACTCTGCAATGAAGCAATCTCACGCTTGTAGGCTTCTGTTCTTGCAGCAATGGAGGCTTCTATGTCAGATGTATCAGAACCTGCAGCACGCAGTCTGTCCAGTTCAGAATTGAGAACCTGCATGTCAGCATTATACTGTTCGTCGATGCTGCGTCTCTTCTGGTCGAAGTCCTTGTATTGGTCAAGAAGAGCATTCAGTTTCTCCTTGTTCTTGGCAATTTCCTCATCGCTCATTTCCTGCAGGCTTTGATTCATTTTGTCCTGGGCATTCTTGTATGCTTGTAACAGAACTTCACTCTGCTCTGCGTTCAGTTTGCCATTTTGAGCTTCACGCCATTTCTGTTCCTGTTCCTTGATCTCTGCAATCTCTTTGTCATAGTCAAGTTGTATTTGCCTTGTACGCTTCTCGCTACCTTCTTTCATCAGGTTTATTTCATCCTGTTCGTTTTGCAGACGCATTCGCTGCAATTCCTTGGCTGCCTCCTGTTCCGCTTTCAGGCGTTTGTCATTCTCATCTTTCCGGTTGTTCTTGGGTGTCGTGTTTTTTGTCGGAGTTGTAGATGGTGAGCGGTGTCCACCTATATTTGCCCCTTTCCCCACGGATGCAGCTTCGGCCATCAAAGCCTCTGCTGCGTCAAGTAAGTCTTGACGCTCTTTTTCTAAAGCAGCAACTGCTTTGTCGTATTCTGTCTTGTTATAATCATGAATCATTTTTTGCGCATCAATAGCACCACGGCTTTCTGATTGCGCCATATACAAGCCCCATTTGCTAAACCATCTCATAGATGTATCAGCATCATCAGGGGACTGTGCTTTGAGTTTATTTAGTTCCTCATCTTTTTCTACAGCTTTGTTCACCATCGACTGCGCTTTAGCTTGTAGGAAAAGCATGTTAATATATTGCTCTGATTTCTCAATAAGCGTGTCATACCATTGGGCAAGGGTGTCACAATACCCAAATGTTTCGCCATACTTCTTGTTTAATTCCTCAACCTTTGCTTTTTCCTCTTCTTTTGTACCATTGAACTCTTTGATCTCGCGTATTGTATTGTTGAGCTCAAAGCGGGTCTTTATCATCTGGGCTCTTCCGTCAGCCTCAATCTCAACCATTTCCTGAGCTTTCTTTGCCGCCTCTTCTTGAGCTTCGGAAAACTTATTCCAAGCTACAATAACACCAGTTATAACAACAGAAAGTCCAAGAGTTAGAGTTGCCATCAATGCCTGTGCTGCCACTGTAGATATTCCCAGTGCAGCCGCAAGTCGTGTATTGGCAGCCGTTAGCATATCTTTCGCTTTGGTCACAGTCACAAGGCGAAAAGCAGAATCCTTATTCAGGGCGTTGAAAGCCTGTTGCAATCCCATAGTAATAGCCATCACGCTTTGAACCCTTGCTTGGATTTTCATCAGGTTTTCATTTTCAGAGGCGAAAAGAGACATCACACCTGTAGCTGCTGTGAATGCTCCAGATATGCCGTTTATTCCTGAAATGAATCCTTGAAGATTGGCATTATCATTTGCAAGAATGTTTGTTTGTGTGCGCAAGTCGCCGATTGTATCAGCGAGTTTGGCGGCTTCCTCAGCCATTCGACGGTATTCTTCTGTGTTCTGCTCACCATTGAGGCGCATTTGCGCCATGGCATTCTGCATTTCCTTCAACTGGCTGGTGAGTCGCTTCGTACTATTGGCATTCTTTTCCTGCTCTTCTGTAAGAGAGGCAAGAATCGCTTTGTCTTCCTGTAGGGCTTTCTTGGCTGCATTCAATTCTGCCAGAGCCTCGCTTTGAGCTTTGCCAGGGGCTGCATTCTCGTATGCCTTTTGCAATGCCCTGACATCACTTTCAACTTGCTTGACTACTGTGCGCTGCTCTGCAATCTTATCTGACAGGCTTTTGTTCTGGAGAGAAGCTTGTTCCTCAGAAATAGCCATTTTCCTATATTCCTCTTCAAGTTGCGAAACGCCTTGTTGTGCCTGTCTATGTTGCTTCTCCAACTCATTCAGAACACCTACTTCTTCTGCAAGGACTTTTTTACAAGCAGCAATCTCTGCAGTAAGTTCTTTTTGACCAGGACCAGGTTTCATCGTATGGAGCTTGCCTTCCATCTTGCTAAGGTCGGCATTTACTCCATCTATTACTTTGCGTTGCTGGTTTATTTCTCCGCTGATAGCTATTGATGCGCGTCTGGCAGCACCAAGCAGCTGCTCGACACTCATCTTACTTTTGTCGAGCCCTGCTGTGATACTGTCTTTCATAAGAAACTCTATTTCTACAGGTTTCATAATGTACTTCGATGTTATATTTTCAATTTACTCTGGAAGAATCCGACAATGGAACTGGCTTCTTCCTCTTCTGAAAGTGAAGGGTCAGAACCTGCTTTTCTTCTGACAAAGCGAGGTGCATCACTCAGCATCATAATTAGTGTCTGATAGTTTATACCATTCAGTATATAGTCAACACTCCAGCCAGTGGCACTTGCAATCTGCCAGATAAAACCGAAGGGGCTATGAGAACTTTCATATTCTGTTCTTAACTCCCCTTCTTTTTTTGGCTCAGTCTCAGTTTCATCGGATTCGTCCGCTCCACTGATCTGATAATAGGTATAAAAGGGTCTGTTCCCATCAGACTGACGAACTTTGATATGGCAGCCTTCTGGTACTCGAATTTCATGAAATGTCTGATGATCCAGGACATCAGAACTGTAGGAAACCACCAATGAGGCATTGTCAAGGCAATAATCTTGCTCAGTTTCTTGCCATGCTGTGCCAGGAATGCCATTTGTTCTGATGTGCCCATCGCGCAAAGCTGTTCTGCAGTTGTCTCCATTGATAGGTATGTCCTGGCAATCTTGATCTGTCCTGCAAGCGTCGGGCGTTTCATCGTGACGCGTATGTGTAAAGGCACCTTTCTGAAAGGCACCTTAAAATCAAGAAGGGGAACGGAAACCCCTACATTTAGCAAGGCATCCGCTCCCTCTTTCTGAATTTGCTGAATTACTCTTTCATCCATCTGCATCGCTGGGGTTAAGAGTTCATGCCTGCAATTTGTGATTTGAGTGTGGTGAGTTCCTCTTCGGACATGTCTTCGATGCTGTAAGGCGAACCACCATTTTCAGGCTTGCTGACCTTCAACTGGCATTCCAGCTTTGAAACCTCTGTCAGCGTGAGTTTGCCGCCGAGGTTTGCAAGGATCATACCGTTTGGAATAGTCATCTTTTGACCGCTGACAAAAGCTATCTTACACTCACCGCGCAATTCCACCATACTGGTTGGAGCCTTCCAGCCTGTAACAGTTTCGCCTGACTTCACGAGCTCACCGCCAAGAACCTTCTGCAGGTTGGTGTAGTCAAGCTGGATGATGTTGAATGTAGGAGCAATCTGACCCAACTTTGTCATGAGAGTAAGCACAGGCGCATCAGGAACCTGCTCTGCGTCGATGTCTATACTCTCCGGCTTGGTGCCGCCCCAATCCCAGCTGTTCTTTTCGATGTAGCCGATAGTAAAGTCGCCAAAGACGACTGCTGCAATACCATAGATAAATTTCTTCATAAGTTCTTTATTTTTGAAATGATTGTTTTTGATTTAGATGTCACCATGCCGATGACAAAACCGATTAAGCACCATTTGAATGATGTTAGAAAGCCATTAGGAGGCTGTTCTACCTCTTCGTGCTTCATATCTTCCTGCGTCATTGATGCAAGCTGCTGCTGATGTTGCAACAAACGGCTCTTCAAACTGCTGATAGTGCGCTCGTATGATTCGCAGAGCAACTGTAGGCTGTCACATGTGGCATATACGATGATGCGCTCTGGTTCTGCATCCGTAGCCGCCTTGCGTCGCACGCTCACGCTTGCCTGGCCGTTATGGTTTCTGTATTCAGCCCCGATTGGCAGGAAACTGATGCTGTCGGTCGGAATCGTCAGACTCGCCATCGACATCGGTACCGTCACCGCTTGCTTCATCCTTTCTGTCACAACGCTTACGCTGTCCAGGGCGAAATGCAGTGCGCTGTCCTGTATTGATGTTTTCTCCACAGATGATGTCACGCTCTTTCGGCTGGTAGCGCATCCGCCTAAGCACAGGGCAATCATCAGAAAACTTGCAATTATTAGCGTCATCAATGGCTTTCCTGAGGCGAGCCATTTCACGCTTGGTCGCATTGAGGTCTTTTCTTGTTTCATTAAGCTCTTCTTTTAGAGGTTCAACGATTGACTGCATCAAGATGCGTGTGGCCTGCTCAGTGTTCGTAATCTTCACTGTATCGGCTTCCGCACGAGCTTTCTCTGCTTCCGCATTTGCTTTGCGAAGCGTTGCCTTGACTGTTATCAGAGCAATGAGGGTTGCCGCCAGTCCACCGCCAAGTATCAGATTAAGAATTTCACTGAGTTCCATTTTTCGCTTCTTGTTATTGGTTTATCCCTATCTCTTTGAGCCACTTCGACACATCAAAGCTTGGACATGCCTTCTTTACACCTGGTAACTGACCGTGGCCGACGATCGGGATGGAAGGGAAACGACGGTGGAAGTCCTTCACATAGTCTTCCAACGCCTTGCGCTGGGCTTCTGTTCTTGTGTCCTTTGGTGTCTTGCCGTCAGAGGCACATCCACCGACATACACAACGTGACGCGAAGTATTGTTGTACCCTGCTGCTCCATTGGTTACTTCCCACGGATCAACAAAAGCATCCTCGTTGTTGTCCACCATTCGCTCCACCTTACCATCCAGATGGATCATATCAGTATAGCCTACCTGCTTCCAGCCACGACCACCCTTGCTAACTGGGTTAGTGTGCCATGCTCGTATTTCATTTGATGATACTTCACGACCTTCTCGTGTGGCTGTGCAGTGTAGGACTAATCTCAATACTTTTCCCATTCGCCGTTACGATGCCATGTAGTCACTTCGCATTACGGCACCAGCATCTGCCTTCTTAGGCATACAGATGAAGTAATGACGGAAGTTGACCTTGTTACGCTGATATTCAGGATCGGTCTCTGCTGGGCTGAAATACATCTTTGTAGAGCCTGTTGCCTTGAATACACGCTGAGTATAGAAGGCAAACGAGCACTGGAACTCACCGGTACCAGGTGTCGCACCAACTGCCTTCTTCACACCTGCAGTTGTATATACAGGGTTGTTGGCAAACTCGTAGATGTCGAAGCCATAGAGACGGCCAACAGTACCATCATTGCGGTTGATGTTGTACTGCTCCTTGAAGTTCTGATCAACCTCCAGAAGGTCATTGACATGATCCGTACAGAGCACAAGACGGCGACCGGTTGCAGGAACCTTCAAGTTGTCAAGAGCCTTTTTCAGATTGATAAGGTCCTGAGGAATGAGCTTGATACGGCCTGTTGCTGCGTCACGAGCTCCGGAAGTCTTCAATACTGGGGTAGTCGCAGTGTTGGAAGTTGCACACATACTATGTGCTGCCTTCATAAACTTAGCGTCATTGATGGCATTGGCATGACTTTCCTTCACGCGGCCCATCTTATCATAGCTGATGGCATAGAGCTCATCATCGGTGATAGGAGTCACCTTTGTCTGGAACTTATCAAGACCAACAGGGATGTCATCATCATCAAGTGCCTGGAGGGAGATAGGATAAGTTGTGTTGTTGATAAGAACGTCAGGGTCAACACCAACATCCACGAGGTGAATCACATCATTCTCTACAAGGGAACTGTTGTCAGGAATTCCGTCAAGCCATGTAGCTTCAAGTCCTCTGCGGAGAGACTTCACGAGTTCACCAGTCCATACCTCTGTAAGGACACCAGCGCGAAGCGCACCAGTTGGCATTGTGCCACACATGCCCATGACAACACCGATGGCATTTGCACCTACACAGGAAGCTGCAGGGGACACGCCTGTTACCATAGCGAAGGTCACACCTGCGATGCAGTTAAAGAGAACTGCCATAATCATTCGCATAAAAACCATAGTTTTAATATCTTTTGAGGGTTAAACATTAGAAATTACACTCCATGCCATACTCTGCCTTGTAGAGTCGGGCATACTCTTCACGGTTGTTTTCGCGGAGTTCCATCATCTGATCAGCAGGAACCTCGCTCAACTTAGAGTAAGTTACAGGGACTGCCACAGGCGAACCTGACTTGTTGCTGATGACAGCAGACAACTTCTGCTGGGGGGTCATAGCGGCGAAGATGTTCTTGAGCTCATCAATACCGGTTGTCTTACCGAGATTGATAAACTGATCCTTGCGGTCGGCGTTGATACGCTTCTCGCTGATCGCGGTCTCTACTACCTGAGTGATACTTGCCAAAGTCAGAGTCTCCTTCTCCTTGCGAAGATTCTCAGCCTCTGTCTTTGCTGCTTTCAGAGTGGCAACCTCAGCCTTGATAGCTGCCTCGTCGGCCGTTTCGGCCAAGCCCAACATAAGGGCTAAATCTTTCAGTTCCATTTTTTGATTGTTTTGAATGTTGTTATTAAGAAGAGGAATCTGGCAACTGCCATCCTTCCCCAGTTGAATTGTTGCACCATCTTTCTTCATGACAATAGCGTCATCATTGGCACCTACATCAACAAGACTTACTTCAAAGAGCTTGCTCTTGGTTACTGTTGGTCGCGTCTGACCTTCGATAAGGTGTTCTGGCAACTCACTCATTTCAAGAATGTCAATTCCTACACTGACCATTCTCAGACTACCGAACTCATATTGCTTCTTGCACCTCACGCTAAGTTCTGATGCTTCGTCAAACATAAGCTCGCCGGTGATTTCGTCACCTTCGACTTTAAGGTCTTTTACATAACCGATGACACTTCCACGGTCGTGCATGTAAAGCAGCACAGGATTCCTGCAATACTGCTCAACATTCATTCCTGCTGTCAGCACTCTTGTGCCGTAACTGTTCAGGCTGTTGTTGGTAATTCGTACTCTTTTGCTCATAATTTTTGAAACGATTTTTGCGGTTTCGCACTGCAAAATAAGTCACTTTCTTTCACTCCACAAAATAAGTATGCAATGGTTGCACACTTCTATGAAACCATTGCACACTAATTTCATCAACTCGCTGATTTTTTAGAACTTTGCACCAGTTTTAACGCACTGCACAGTGTTCAACAAATCTTTTTCATATATGACAAAAGCAGAAACCGAAAAGAAGAAGGCACTTGCCAGAGCTTTGTATCTCTCTGGCATGGACCAGATCGAGATAGCCGACAAGGTGGGCGTATCTCGTGTAACAATCTCCAAGTGGAGTACGGCCGACGGATGGAAGGAGGCACGAGCTGCCAAGAACATCACGCGTCCGGAACTCGTAAACAAACTCTTGCTCACCATTGACAAACTCATTGAGCAAGTAAACAGCTCCGAGGATCCTACCATGATCGCAGGGCTGGGTGACAAACTCGCCAAGTTGTCCTCTGTCATCGAGAAACTTGACAAGAAGGCTAATGTCGTGGATGCCATTGAGGTGTTTATGGCATTCTCTAAATGGCTGGAGTATCGTGCTCAGACCGACAACGAACTCACGCCTGACCTCATCAAGGCTATCAACAAGTACCAGGACAAATATATCATTGAGTCCATGGGCGCAACATTAGGCAAGTAATATGGCAACAAGTGCGGAAATAAAACAGAGATATGCCGAATGGCAGGAGCATTGCAAGCGCATCCAGTCCTTGACTGACCTTTCAACGCTTGCAGTTGAATCCGCTGTTCAGAAAGAGAAGCGCATCAAGCGGCTTCTTAATAATTATGCAGAGTTCTGTGAGTATTATTTCCCCCACTTCCTGACATTGCGCGACAAGACAACAGGAGAGGTTATCCGTACAGTGCATAATGCACCTTTCCACAACGCTGCGGCTTTGAAGGTCAAGAACACCCCAAACCTCAAAGCAGTATTCAAATGGCCACGAGGACATGCAAAGTCCACACACTTTGACATATTCGTTCCTCTTTGGCTGATGTTCCAGCCCAAGCGTCTCATCAATGTCATGGTCGTTGTGAGCAAGAGTGAGGATAGTGCCAGAGGATTGCTCTCTGACATACAGGCAGAACTTGAATACAACCAGCGTCTGATTGCCGATTTCGGCGAGCAGAAGAATCTGGGCAACTGGCAGGACGGTGAGTTTGTCACTCAGTCAGGTGTCGCATTCTTTGCTCGTGGTCGAGGGCAGTCACCTCGTGGACTCCGTTACAAGGAGGCGCGTCCGGACTACATCGTCATTGATGACCTTGATGATGACGAGCTCTGCCGCAATGAACGTCGTGTGCGTGAGCTCACAGACTGGGTGAAGGAAGCTCTCTTTGGTGCTCTTGATGTTGGCCGTGGTCGTTTCATCATGGTTGGCAACCTCATATCTAAATGCTCTGTGCTTGCCAATATAGCAGCAACCAAAGGCGTGCATGTTTCCACCATCTACGCTGTCAACAATGACGGTGAACCTGTATGGAAAGATAAGTGGACCAAGGAGGAAGCACAGGAAGCTGCTGCCTTCATGGGTTATCGCTCCTGGAATAAGGAAATGATGCACAATCCTATTGTCGAGGGTACAGTATTCCGTCAGGAGTGGATTCGTTGGGCAAAGCGTCCTAAATGGAAAGACTTCTCTGAGTTCGTCCTGTATATCGACCCTTCTTGGAAGTCAAAGAAGACCAACGACACCAAGGCTGCAAAGCTCTGGGGAAAGCATGGCTCAAACCTCTGGCACCTGCGTGCATTCGTGCGCAAGGCTTCGGTTGCAGAGCTCGTAAGATGGTGCTATGACCTTTATGAGTGGAGCATGGAGATAGGCATATCTATACGCTTTGCAATGGAGGCTTCTTTCATGCAGGACATCATTCTGGATGACTTCACTACAGAGGGAAACATCAGAGGCTACCAGCTGCCTATTACTGGTGACAAACGCAAGAAGCCTGACAAGTTCCAGCGTGTGGAGGCCATCAGTCCGCTCTGGGAACGTGGCTTCACCTTCTACGACATCGACCAAAAGGATGATCCAGACATGATTGCCGGTGTAGAGCAGACACTTGCCTTTGAGAAGGGAATGAGTGGCAACGATGACGCACCTGATGCCGACGAAGGAGCCATTTATATACTTCAAAAGAATACTCGCATACAAACTTTCCAACCAAGGTTTGGCAAACGCCCAAGCCCTAAAAATATATGGTAATATGATAGCACTAATCAAACGCTGTATTTTCGCTTTCAATTATAAGCGTGCCGTAAACAAAGCCATAAAGCTGCACAATGCTACTGGCTTGAAGTATTATGTCATCTATCTCAACGGCTCAATCAAGGTGGTACCGAAGAAGGCTGTCAAGCAGCTTATTTCAAATCACCGTTTCAAGAAGGGTGTCCGCATCGAGGACATTGAGAAGCACGCTCTATTCGTAACAAAGTAAATCAAGTATCATGTTTCTAACAGAAGAAGATTACAGGGTTGTCATTGGCGAAACCGCCCTCAAAGTTATCTCACAGATAAACGAGGCAAACAAGACCAATGCAGAAATGGAGGCACAGGAAGAAATATCTGGCTACTTGCGCCCTAAATATGACTGTCAGGCTATATTCTCTGCTACAGGCACAGAAAGGAACAGCCTCATTGTCATGTACACATGTGATATTGCACTTTATCATCTGGCTGCCTCTATGCCTCAGAAGATGGGTACCGAGATTCGCAAGGAGAGATATGACCGTGCCATCAAGTGGCTCGAAGGGGTGCAAGCTGGGAAAATCGTTCCTGACCTTCCGCTCTTAACTGATGAAGACGGCAATCCTGCCAACGGATCATTTATCTACGGATGTCAAAAGAAACTTCATAATAACTGGTAAACATGGGAATATTCAACGATATTAAGGAGCGTTTCAGTGGCAACTCCAAAGTGCTCCATACACCATACGGCGACTTTAACCTTGCGAAGAAAAGCGACATTCGCAGATTGAAGAAGCAGGTCATTGAGTTGCAGCGTACAACTGACGCTTTGACACGCAAGGACATTCGCAACTGGAGAAATGCCTGGCAGCTTGCTATCAATGTGGATAGTCCAAACCGTCAGTCTCTATATGACATCTACCGCGATGTCGATATTGACCTCCATCTGACAGGTTGTATAGGTCAGCGTAAAGGCTTTGTTATGGCTCGATCATTCAAGCTCGTGGATGAAAAAGGTGAAGAAAATGAAGAAGCTCTTCACTATTTTGATCAGACCTGGTTCAAACTGTTGGTCAGTCATATTCTTGACTCCAGATATTGGGGACATTCTCTCATCGAATTAGGGGATGTCACCACTGATGGCGACGGATGTGTCTGCTACGATGGTGTGAAACTCATTCCGAGAAAACATGTCATCCCAGAATACAATCGTGTCATCTGCAACCTTGGGGAAGACTGGCATTCCGGATATGACTACCACAAACCACCATTCTGTGACTGGGTGATTGAGGCAGGACAGCCGGAAGACCTTGGCTTATTCCTCAAAGCGGCCACACAGACTATCCCAAAGAAGAATGCTCTTGCTTTCTGGGACACCTTCGCTGAAATTTTCGGTATGCCTATGCGAATCGCCAAGACAACACTTCGAGACGATAAGGAGTTGAAGAAGATGGAGGAAATGATGGCAAACATGGGTACTGAGTTCTGGGGCTTGTTCCAGGAGGGAACTGAAATTGAAGTAGTCGAATCCACAAAGGGCGATGCTTTCAATGTCTATGACAAGCGCGTCGATCGTGCAAACAGCGAACTATCAAAGCTTATCATCGGACAGACTATGACCATCGAGGACGGTTCAAGCCTCTCACAGTCTGAAACCCATCTTGAAGTGTTTGAGAACTTGGTGGACACTGACCGCGATATGTTGCGTGACATCATAAACAATCAGCTTTTACCGCGTATGGTTAAACACGGTTTCCCTCTGCAAGGATTGCGCTTTGATTGGGATGAATCCGTTGACTACACTCCAGAACAGCAACGCCAGTATGAGGAACTTGTGCTTAACAACTACGAAGTGGATCCATCTTACTTTGAAGAGAAGTACGGTATGCCTGTAGGTGAGCGTCGCAATATGACACCTGCCCTTGTGCCTGGTGGTTCTCCGTCGGGTAAAGAAGAGGATGCCACCGTTCCCGATGCGTCAGCGTCGGGCAAAAAGAAGCAACAGAGCAACGCACACCCTTTTTTCGACTAAGCCCCTCTGACTACGAGGGGCTGCACCAGAGATACAAAGAACTTCTTGGTGGCCAACTTGCTGTCTTTGCATCCGAACAGGATAAGATAGAGGCGAATATCAGAAAGCAAATCCGTGAAGCCTTTTCCACCATGATGGGCAAGCTCCATCAGCAGGAAGGTGCATCGCTTGACATCAGAATACTGGTTGATCCAGCTGTCACAGGCTTCATCGATGCACACACCTCTGCACTTGACTCCGCCATCCAGCCGGTCAATATGTCTGATACGATGCGTCGCCGCCTGACACGCTCCAACTATATTTTCTCAGGAATAAAGACATTCCACGAACTGAATGAGGCATTCCCTTCACTCCTGGATGAAAATGGCGAACGAAAGTCATTTGAACGCTTTTTGAATGACGTTCAAAAGATAGATAGCACATACAACGGCAACTATCTCCGTGCTGAATACAACTTCGTTCAAGCGTCTGCGGAAATGGCTTCAAAGTGGGAGACATTCATGGAGGATGGCGACCGCTACAATCTCCAGTACCGCACACAGCATGACAGCAAAGTACGCCCAGAACACGCAGAACTGCATGGTGTCACGCTGCCACCGTCAGATTCCTTCTGGGAAGAATACTATCCACCTAACGGATGGAACTGCCGTTGTACCGTTGTCCAGGTTCGCAAGTCAAAATACCCGACAACCCCACACGATGAAGCCGTTGCACTTGGCGAAGCTGCGCTTCAGCGCGACACAAAGGGCATGTTCCGATTCAATCCAGGAATAGAGCAGAAGACGGTTCCTGACTACAATCCCTATACCATCAAGCGATGCAAGGACTGCGATATTGCTTCAAAGCTCGCAGCATTCGTTCCCGACAATGAAGTGTGCGCTGCATGTCAGCTCGTGCGTCAGTGTGCAGGAGATGCCTCAAAGAGTGCGCGTGCCATCGAGCGAAAGCACTACTTGCACGAAATGGAACCGCTCTTAAATGATAAGCATCAAAAGACAGTGTTGGATGGTACAACAATAAAGGTACAGTTCACAAAAGATGGTAATGAGCACCTCTTTTCCGATACTTTCGGTAGAACAAGAAGATTGCTGAAGGAACAGTTGAAGGACTTGGGCAACATCCTCGATCGCGCAACTTGTGAAGACGAGGCTGATCCAGAACCTGGACACAACAACAACTTCGAGCATTTCTACTATTTCATCGATCATGTGCTCAATATAAGGCTCAACGTAGGAAAAAGAACACGTCATAAAAGCAATGGACAGATATACAATCAGTATATACTCTATTCCATCAACGACGTAAGATAGCCACTGTTCCCTGCGGTTTTCCGCAGGGCATAAAAAAAACGCATCGGGCGGCAGTTAAGCATGAAGCGCCAGGTAGCCATTCCCGATACGTTTTCGACTGCAAAATTACAAAAAACATTTCAAATACAAAAGAATATGAACAAAATTTTATCTTTTCTTAAAGAATCTAACCGATATAAGCACCTCTTAGGTGGCTTTTTCGTCGGTTTATGCGCTTTAAGCGCCTTTTCTGCCATCTATGCAGCTGCTGTTGCTGCCTCATGTCTCGAACTCAAAGACAAGCTCCGTGGATGCCGTTGGGACTGGTTAGACTGGACTATTACGGTCATAGGTGGTGCATTATCATCAAGTATTTATCTCATTTTGCCCATTTGATGGGAAGAGCCTCGTTAATTTGTTAATAAAGCAGTAACTTTGCACTCGCAAAGGTGGCGTTCCTTATAAGCCGTGTGGTTTATCGTGGGTACAACAACGCGAATGCGAATGGCGGTGTATCGTACGCGAATGCGAATAACGATGCCTCGAATGCGAATGCGAATGTCGGCTCGCGCCTGGACAACTGCAACATCGGCGTACAGCATCGGGAACGGGTTTCCCAAAGCGGTGCCGAAAGGAACAAGCCTCACCAATAGCAGCCCCTGTGCCTTGCCGATTTCGGCAGAGGGGAACACAAGCTGGAAAGGTGAAACATCAAGTGTTGGGTGAAGTTTGGTAGGACAGCAATGTCTCGAAGAAGTTAGGCCCAGGGATTGGAAGGCCCTCACACTTCCGTAACTAAAAATCAACTAAACAATGCGAAGAGAAGGTTTCATCATCGAGGAAGTCATTGACTACTCCAACATGGCTAATTCTTTCGACACCGTGCTGCAAGGCACAAGGCGTAAGAAGAGCCGTCAGGGGCGTGAGCTGCTTGCTCACCGTGAAGAGGTCATTCAAGAACTCACAGAGCAGATAGCAAAAGGTGAGTTCCGCGTGAAGGACTATCGCGAGCGTGACATCATCGAGGGTGGAAAGGTCAGACGCATTCAGATTCTTACGATGAAAGACCGCATTGCTGTCCATGCCATCATGGCTGTTGTGGATGCGCACTTGCGCCGTCGATTCATCAGAACGACATCTGCAAGCATCAAGAACCGTGGTATGCACGACCTGAAAGAATACATCCAGCGTGACATGCAGAATGATCCGGATGGTACCAGGTACTGTTACAAGTTCGACATTTCCAAGTTCTATGACAGCGTCAACCAGGACTTCGTCATGTATTGCGTCAAACGCATCTTCAAGGATGAAAAGCTCATCGCCATGCTCAACAACTTCGTACACATGATGCCTGAGGGTATCAGCATCGGACTAAGGAGTTCACAAGGGCTGGCAAACCTTCTTCTGTCCATCTTCCTTGATCATTACCTAAAAGACCGGTACGGAGTACGCTACTTCTATCGCTACTGCGATGATGGCGCGGTTCTCGCAGGGTCAAAGGCAGAGCTCTGGGTTATACGCGATACTATCCATGAGCTCATCGAGGACATTGATCTGAAGATAAAGGCGAATGAGCGTGTCTTCCCAATAACGGAAGGCATAGACTTCCTGGGGTATGTCATCTATCCAAACCACTCTGAGCTTCGTAAACGCATCAAGAAACGCTTTGCGAGAAAGATGCACACTGTAAAAAGCAAAAAGAGAAGGCGCGAACTCATAGCGTCATTCTACGGTATGGCGAAACACGCCAACTGCAATCATCTATTCAATAAATTAACAGGTAAAAAAATGAGATCATTCAAAGACTTGAACGTCGCCTTCAAACCTGAAGACGGCAAAAAGCGTTTTGCGGGTGCGGTGGTAAGCATCCGCGAGTTGGTAAACCTTCCTATCATCGTCAAGGACTTCGAGACTGGCATCAAGACAGAACAGGGAGAAGACCGCTGCATCGTGGCCATCGAAATGAACGGAGAAGCGAAGAAGTTCTTTACCAACAGTGAGGAAATGAAGAACATCCTCACACAGATTAGAGAAATGCCAGACGGCTTCCCCTTCGAGACCACCATCAAGACAGAAGCCTTCGGCAAAGGTCGAACTAAATATGTCTTTAGCTAATGAAAAGAATTGAGGGTTCTGCAGGAGTCGCTCTTATCGAGTGTGTCAGTCCTGTCAGGAACAAGTGGCGCATCAGATGGGATGTCCAGGAACAAGAGAATGGAAATGCTAACTATATGGAAGCAGAGTTCAATCACAAGCCTTCTGATGAAGAGATACGAGACACCATCGTGTCATGGATAAATCAGCAGACTGATGAAACGATCCTCTCTGGATTCGTTTATGATGGCAGCATGGTTTGGCTCTCATCAGAAAACCAGTTCAACTACAAGGTAGCTTATGATCTTGCCCTCCAGACTCAGGGTGCAACTCTTCCTGTCACATTCAAGTTCGGTACTGATGAAACTCCTTCATACCATATATTTGAGTCTCTGGAAACATTTACAGACTTCTACATGCAGGTTGTAAATCACATCCAGAATGCACTCGCAGAAGGGTGGAAGAAGAAGGATGCGTTTTCTGCAGAAGCCTATCATCTTGAAGATTGATTTCTTCGGGGGCAGAGAAAAGCCCCCAGCCTGTTAAATAGTCGTCTCACTTACTTTTTAACACACGATGCCTTGCTCAGACACGACTGGGGGCTATATGCCTCTGTCGCCTGAGCAAGGCTATTTTTTGCTATAATGTAAGTGGGACGGTGCAAAGGTACGACTTTTATTTGGAATATAAGCCGTTACCTCAAACAAAGTTTAGTAAATGAACATTTTTTAATCAAAATTTGAACAAATGAACAAGTATTATCAAGTTTTAGACCATGTGCTTGCCTCTGGTAAGATGCAGCACAACAAGAAGGGAAACATCAAGTTCCTTCTCAATCAGCAACTGTCATTGACCCCTGCTGACCTTCTGGACATTTTCGATGGTCACAACATTGCTCGTAAGAAACTACGCAATGAGCTGCAGCTCTTCATGCAGGGTGAGCGTCAGGTGGAGAAGTATCGTGACGTGGGTATCAACTGGTGGGATTATTGCGGTTCCATCCTGGTTAACAGTTATCCAACCTACTTCGAGAAACTTCCTCCTCTTGTAGCAAAGATAAACCGTGAAAAGCGTAACAGCAAGAACTATGTGCTATTCTTGGGGGCAACCGATGCAGAAAGCAACCAGGCACCATGTCTTTCTCTCATCCAGTTCCAAATTGATGAAGGTGAACTTGTACTGTCTGCCTACCAACGTAGTTCTGACGCGAATCTGGGGCTTCCTTCTGACATCTATCACCTCTATCTGATAGCGCGTCAGATTGACCTTCCTCTGCGTTCTATCACGCTATTTCTTGGCAATGTCCACATCTACGAAAGCAACCTTCTACGGACACAGCAGCTGCTTGATGGTGACGAAGGTGTCAAGTTCGACCTGAATGTATAAAAGCAAAGCCACCGTCCGCTCATTGTCGGATGGTGGCTCTGTTCTGTTCCGTCAGCCTTGGGCTGGCGGCTTCTAATCATCTACAACCTTACAGTATTCTTCAATGAAGCTTTTACAGTTCCTTGCATGTGCCTTGATAGTTGCTATGTTATGACTTACATTGCCAGAAGTAATTTTCTCACACATATCAACATCCCATTGGAACCAGTCTGTAATCAAGTCAAAGAGTTCTTTGCTTATGATGTACTTCTCTTTATCCTCAGGATTGACTTTCGGAATCCGTTTGAACACCCTCATTGCGTCTCTTGCCATCAAGAGGATTGAGGCTCTGTTATGTGCCATGTTTCCGGTTGTCATGTGTTCCGCATTATTTATTACGGTTTGAAGGTGAAGGAATACATAATCAGAGTCTGATATATTAAACCTGCTCTTTGGATTCTCATCTGCCCATTTTGCGCCCTCCTCACCATATTTGATGGCAAAGTCTTGCAAGCACTGGCAGTTCCTTTCGTTGAAGAATCTGCAATCACTTCTGCATTCTGATGGCGAAGGACAAGGGAAAACCTCTTGTCTCATTGATTCCTTGATTGTTTTTGTTCTGTCCATATTGTTCGATTATAAGCTCCGAATTGCTACACATTTGAATATCTCTATGTTTTCAAGTATGTCCTCATGGTTATGATTCGTGTCACTTCCCACAAGGTCAAATTCAAGAAAGGTCTCACCGTCAATGTTGCACAAAGCTTCATCTACTGTTTCACACAGATCAAACACTTCAAGCGACTCTTCTTTCAGAGGACTGCCTTCTGCTGCAGAACCGTTCCAGTCGGTCACGATGTGCAGCTTTATTATAGGTTCTGCCCTGTACTCCTTTCCTGGAACAAGAGCATTCCATCGGATAGGAGTGAACTCTACAAAGACAGCAGGACGATTCCACACCTCTTCCTGCTCGATGAACTCCACGTTCTGGTTCCACAGGTCAACATGATTGATCTGACCTGTTGCCATCAGTTTCTTGCAGATGGTCTCATATAATTCTTTTCTCATTGTGTAATGTCAAATTCGTTGTTGAAATACTCATTTAGATTTTCTTCTACTATATTCGAGATTATCCCCTCAATCTCTGGTGAAGTACCCAAGAACTGGCGACGCGGAATCTTTATTGCTTTGCCAACCTTCATCAGCGCGAGGAACTTCCAGAACTCTGCTTCCGTGCTCAGCTGGACAGTCCGTTTATCTTTCCTCTTGCTTCCGTCCTTGCGTCTCCCAAACGAGCCTGTTGCCTCATAGTATTTATGCCAGAAGAAACGCTTCATCTTGGCAGTCACTATGATTTCTCCACCCTCATTGTGAATATACGAGTATGGGAGTGAACTTCTGAAAACAATTCGGTCTTCATGAATCACACTCTGAATGCTCTGCCTCAATGCACCTGTGTCAACAAGAATGTGACCGCCTGGGCGTGTCGGACTCTTGCGTCTTGCCCATGCCTGACTGAAAAATGCCTGACGCTCAAAATTCTGGTCAAACTCATCTGTAAGTTCGACTTGAATATCTCGCAGAATCCGTTTGCATATTTTCTGCACCTCGTTTGAAATACTGCTTGCCATTGTTGGTTAGTCTTCAAAATTAAAGAATAGCTGAAGGTCTTCCGGAACAGCCGTTCTTGGCTCTTCCGACACCTTCAGCATGTTGTAAAATGTCCGTTCTGATATAGCGTACACAGGATATATGTACCTGCGCCATATCTCGCGGTTGGGCAAACCGCTCCTGACATGCTGGTCATATATCCTGTTTACGTCTGCTACACGTTTCTGATAACTTACTCCGCGTCTTCCCATAGAGGATGTTTAAGGGGGGATTATAGTTCTACTACTTCATTTTGTACGGTCTTATGTCAAGAGTCATTTTGCAGCTCACTGTCACTCGACCGCTTCCTTCGCATTGAGGACAAACAGTTTTCTCTATGCGGCCATCATCATGGCGATGGACTAATTGCCCTGTGCCTCGGCACTTCCTGCATAAGGCGACCTTGGCGGCTTTGCTTATTTCCTGTATCATGATGGTCTAACTTTCGGTCATGCCCAGAGGAATGACTTTCCACTGGCCTTTTTCGTCTTTTATTTCGGCTCTTACATACTGCTTACTTACTGCAGGCTGGTATGCTTCTTCGATGATCTTCACGCCCTCGATGAAACGCTCATTGCCTGATTCCTCCGCAATCTTTCTGAGCTGGACGATACGGCTTGCCTTCAGCGTGCCTTTAGCATCGCGACTAAGAAGCTTCAGAACCATCTTCACCAGAGATTCCGTTTCGGCACTGTTGGCGAATCCGCTGATCACTTCCTTCACGATGTCGATGCCTTCCTCTACAGTGTCTCTGTAGCCATCGGTGACATAAACGCCAAGAGTGATACGCTTGTTGCCGTCTGAGTTGGTGAAGGTATGGCTGCGCTGACTGTCCTTGATCTTGCTGGCAAAGATTTCCAGCTTCATTTCAAGAATGGTCTTGAAGTTGCCATAGACGGTTTCCTTCGTTGTCTTGATCTGCTCGCTGAGGGAAGACAGCTCAGGGATGCTGTTCTCTATTTCCTCATCGACCATCTTACTGTAGAGCTCACGCTGCTCCTTTGCTTTCTGCTCAGCCTCTTTCTTGGCTTTCGCTGCACGGAAGGCCTCGAACTCAGCCTTCTCTTCTGCTGTCATTGTTACTTGTTCTTGTTCCATTTTCTTGTTTATTTTTTTGTTACGGAATATCCCTTGTTTTTAAGATACATTGCAATGTACTCATCATCCTCTACATCATTGAGGACATCAAATAAATACCCTTTTACATAATCTGCTACAGCACCAGCCGAAGCATATTCAATGTTTTCGGAGATAAACTCCACCTTCTTTGTTCTGCCCAAAGAACGGAACAGGTCGTTAATGTTGTTTGCCATTGTTGTAATTGAATTAAAATGTTACTAAAAAGTTATTATAATGTCATTTTATGCTTCGCCTTGAACATTTGGAATATACACAAGAACTTGGCTTGCTGCTACAGGGCGAATCGTTACGCCGCCCTCATGCCCTGCCACCGTTCCCGATGCGTCAGCGTCGGGTTCCTTCGGCTTTCTTCCAAACCCTCCCTTTCTCTCGATCGCTCTCAACTTCTTCTGCAGGGCAATCAATTCTTCCAGACCGATGTGAGAGAAACGCTTTCCTACTATGCGTGGATTCATGCAGAAGTTGTCAACCGTCGGCCAGTCTGAGGTGTTTACACCAAGTTTCTGCATAAGCTTCAAGCAGCTGCTTCTTTCCTTCTTGATTTTGTCCTTGCGTCCTGACATCTTTTCGAGGGCGTTGCAACATGCGTTGTATTCCTCTTTGGTCATTTCTTTGAGGCTCGTTGTGCGGTTCCATGTGAACTGTGCCACGATGTCCTTCTTGAACTCATCACGGTCGCCGTTATAAGGCAACTCATTGAATGAGGCGTAGAATCTTGCATAATTCTCCATAGCCTAACCCTCTTTACATACTACCCATGCCCAGTAAGGTGAGCCAATCACAATCACAAACATGACAACTACAAAAGTGAGTGCCATAAGAGGATAGACTAACAGATAGTCTTTTGTACTGATGATTTTTTCTTTCATGATTATTTATCTTTACTTGCTGACCACTCAACAGTTATCACGGCGTTGAGTTTTCCGCTGCCCTTACACACTGGGCAAGGTTTCTGATAGGGTTCTCCATGCTCATCGTCACTCCAGAAGTAGCCGTTGCCGTTGCAGTATGTGCATTGATGGCCGTTACTGTAGAAGATTTCCTTTGCTTCCACTCCTACAAGGTGGCTGCTCTTCTTCGGGATCAAGAGTTCAGGACTCTTTATTTCGATTATTGATTTCTTGTTGCTCATAAGTTGTTACTCGTTCTGATTATTCCTTCCTCCCATACTGGGTAATAGGTGCCAGGATCACCGTTGAAACGTCCTTGGCAGTATGCCTTGTAACCTGCAACCCAAACCTTCACGTCTGCCATGTATCGCAGTCTGACGGCTGCCTTTCCCAATGGCTGACCTTTTGCCTCTTGACTGACAAATATGAAGCTCTTTCGCTTGAACCTCTGCACGAGGTCAAATGCTTGCTGATAGGTCCATCCTGCATATTGGAAGGAGTCGATGATGACAAATTGGGGTGATTTTGGCTTTGCAAGCCTTGCAGTCAATTCCTCCAGAGTGTCATCCGTAACCACTCGGAACTTGCCTTGCACCTCGCTCATCTTAAACCTCTCCATGCGTTCATGGAATGGTAGCGTAACACCTTCCTCGTAGCTCACATAGAGAACAGTTCCAAACTCACAGAGGCATTTGGCAAGCTGCATGACAAAGGAACTTTTACCGCTGGCACTCTTACCACAAACAAACCAGGTGGAAGTCACCTCTGGCTCGCCAAACGGACCGCTCCATTTCTCCCCCCATGGAAGACACTTGTATGTCTTCGCTGCTATTTCCTTGGGACTGTATGCTCTTTTTGCCATTGCTATTTGTTTGCCACCGTTCCCTGCGCTTTTACGCAGGGCTTAGGCTCTATGATGTTTACTTTTACTCCTGGGTGCCACTGTACGATCCTGCTGGCGAACATCACGCCTTTTGTCTCTATCACAGTGTGCCCCTTTGTCTTTGCTTTCCTTAGTCTGAGGTCGCATGTCTCGTGTCGCTCATACCAGTCTTCAACTATACCGCCCAGGCTCCAGTTGTCAACGAGTATTTGGAATGTGCTGCCTTCCTTGATGTCGTTCTGCATGGGCTAACCTCGCTTTAGTTTCTCAATCTCTGTATAGACTCGACGCAGACCGCCACCGCTCTTACGTACCACCAAGGCTATGTCTGTTCCTTCTGGGGCATTCACCTTCGCAACAACTCGAGCCTGCTCATTCAGGAACTTCTCGCGCTCTCTGCCATCGTCTGGAGTAACCTTGCTGTAGCGATCGCCATAGCGGCTGAGCATTTCGGTATAGCCTACCTTCTTGCACTCAATGGAGCGGTTTATCTTCTCCTTCAATCCGTCAGCACCCATCATATACCACGCACAGCAGCGTTCCGTTGCATTCCAGAGGGCTTTCAACTCCAAGAATGCCTCATATTGCAAGTCACCGGCTTCATCGAGGATGATCAGAGGTGAGTCAATGCTACGAAGGTAATAAACCAAATCCTCAAAGATGTCCACATATCTGCCATGCGTTCCAACGCCAAACTCACTTGCAATCTTCTTCACCATCCTAACCTTGGTCTTCACCTGTGAGCAATCAATATACACTGCATTGGCATGGTGAGCCACATAGTAACGAGCCGTGAAGGTCTTGCCGATGTTGGGGATGTCGCAGAGGATTCCGCTCAGACTTGCCTCCTGGCAGAACTCCAGCTGAGCATTCACATACTTGAATGTCGATGTCTGCGCTGGCTTCCACTCTATTTCACCGCGAAGGCTGACATTCAGACGGCGTGCAATGCTTATCCAGTTGGCATCACTAAGGACGCGCTCTGTCTGACCGTTCTTTACTGCGCTATAGACGCTTGTTGTAATGCCAAGGGATGCAGCGTGCTTCGCATCGCTTGGATAGTTCACTCTGTTTGCCGTAATGGCTGCGAGGATCTTCTTCTTGTTTTCTGTTGTAATCATATTCTAACAGTATTATAATTATCTTTTAATTGCCACCGTTCCTTGCCGATTTCCGCAAGGCTTAGAAGTCTGCCAGGGCTCTCATAACACTGTCCTCTGGCTCATATATTTCTTCTTGTTCGGCCACCGTTCCAAGCGGTTCTGCCGCTGGTTCCAGCACCTCAATGTCCTCTTCCTCCGTGCGCGGCGTTCCAACGCCCTCGCGCTTCGTCACTCCAACCTTGCCGATGGCATTGTCCTTGACATACTTGCCGAACTTGGCAATCTTCTTCTGCTGCTCAATGTAGTTGGCAACATCTTCGTCTGTCTGTTCTGCCATCACTCGGCTGTAGGTTCCGACCTTCTCCACTTTGTCAATGTAGCGGTCGCCTTGGAAGATGTACACATCCGTTGCCTTGCCCTCTTCATCAGGAATGTAGTAAGCTGTCACCTTGTAGTCGTTAGGCTGTAGCTTCTCCAGTACCTCGGTACCGCTCAGCCACCAATCTTCGTATGCCACTCTTACCGTTGAGTTTCTTCTGACGCTCGTTTCAACCTTCTCGCCTATGTAGCGGCTCAGTGTCAACTTATCCAGAGGCTTCAATGTAGGATTGATGTTCGCTACAAGGACATCCCAACGAGTCATGCCAGGATATTTCTTCTGATTAGGGTGAAGACTGTTGTTCCACTCCTGGCAGTCAGCACGGTCATCAGCTACGAGTTGATCCCATGAGAAGTATTCCTTATCCTCATACAGCTCATTGGTCTCATCGCTGACCTTCTGCGACTCTGTGCGCCACTTGCCTTTGCCGTAGAAGCGACCAATGCCCTCATGGTTCTTGTGGATCACGCTGCGCTTCTTAGCACCGTTCAATGGCTCTGCATACTTCTCCTGAGAGTTCTGAGGGGCGCAGAAGTGAACGAATGGGAAGGCTACACCTGCCTGAAGGAAGCCATCTTTGTACTGAGTCATCAGGTGATTCTCCACCTCGATACCGGCTGGCATTCCCCAACCGTTGCGCTCGATCAAGCGGAACATGTCTCTGAAACACTCCACTACAAGCAATTCATCCTTCTTCCTTGCGTAGCTGGCTCCAAGAACGCACTGGCTCACCACATCGTATGCGTAGTAGGCGTGAACGCGCTGCTTGGTGTCCTTCAACTTGCGTGTCAGGTCAACGTCATCCATTGTTATCTGGCTAAGCGAGAACTCGCCATTATGACGATGGACGTGTGGCATCTGCTCGTGCATGAAGGTGGTGAAGCTGCTCAACTTGTGTTCTATCAGCACTCTGTTCTTTGGCTTGTTCAGATAGTTGTTGATGGTCGTCTCGCTCAGAACCTGAGGTTCACCGTTCTTATCTGTATAGTCATCAGGGTTAAGCAACTCGCCTGTCTCAGGATCATAAACGTCCAACTCACCACACACAAACTGGTTGTACATTTCTGCAACATTCGTGTTGAAAGGCTTGTTGGGCAGTACCGCGATGCCAAGAATCAGTCGTTCCGTCTTGTGGTCCACCTTCCTTGCACTCTGGTTGCCAAACTTGCCACTGATAAGGCAGCTGTAACCGTCGCGCTTATACTCAGCAACCTTCTTGCGGAAACGCAGGGTGCTTGCTGGCAAAGTATGTCCGAACTGGTCTCGAAGGCTCTCTATTGTGGCTGCCATCTGTTCCCAGTTGTACTTGCCACCGAATAGCCTCTGAGCCGTGCTTGCTCGGTTGTAAAGCACTATGCACGTATTCAGCACACTCGCATTGATGATGTACTCCTGAATCTTATCTGCAGGAAGGTCAATGCCTGTCTGTGCTTTGTCATGGAAGAAGGCAACTGCCGACTGATCCGTCTCATAGTTGCTCTTTACCCAACCGGCAAGACGCGTGCGGTCGCCATCTGGATAAAGCTCTTCCACCTTTGCCTTGTACTTGGAAGGAAGACTGTCAACGGCAACAAGAGCGTATGAGCCCAAGCCCTTGCCTGGACGCACAACATTGATCCTGCCACGCTGAGCCAACTTGCTGTAGTTCCCCTGTGTCATCACAGAGGCATCAACAAGCTCGCGAGCCGATATGCAGAGTGTATTGCCGAAGTATTCCATCTTTTATTTCCTTTCCTTTATTAGCCACTGTTCCTGGCGGTTTTCCGCCGGGCTAAGCCAAGCCCATTGCATAGTTCTGGATGCTCTCAATCATTGGCAGAGTCACATTGTCATAGTGCTTCTTGCATTCTCCCTTGAAGAATACATCACCAGTCTCATCGTTCTTTGACAACTCAATCATAGCACCATTAGGGAAATACTGACGGATAAAGCCGTCACTATCGTGCATAGTCTCCACGCAGTCCATAGGGTTCTTACCTACAGGAATGGTCTGCACCTCATAGCCACCACGCTCCACAGCAAGCTTTCTGATCTTCCTTGCCAGAGAGTTGTTGCGCTTATACGTAAGAGCGTTCCAGATGCAAACCGATGTCACGCCAAATGCCTTCATAAGGAACTCACGATTCTCCTTTTCAACGGCAATTCGTTTTACTACCTTTTCCATTTACTTTTCTTTTTATTGTACTTAGTAAGGCAAATCTTCGTTTTTCTGCGCAGAATTTTGTACCTTTGCCCCGTGTTAATTTATAAACACGCTGCAAAGGTATAGAAATTTTTCAATATAACAAAACTTTTTATTGAATTTTTTCTATATAGGGCGTAATTTTTATTGAAATATCGCAATATGGATGCTAATTTCATAGATAGATTGCTCCTTTTCATGGAAAAAGAGGGCATTAACGATAATCAGATGACCGTCAGTGCAGGGCTGTCGGTCGGTGTTGTGGGCAAAATGCGTAAAGGAATCACCAAAGGGCTTAACTCTGCCAATATTGAAAAAATTCTATACGCATACCCTAATTTATCAGCAACTTGGTTACTCACTGGAGTTGGCGAAATGCTCCAAAGTTCCCCAGGAGTACCCCAAGGAGCTTCTGATGCTACTATTGACAGACTTCTTGCAAAGATCACTGAGCAAGCAGAGACTATAGGTGCCTTGAAAGAACAGATCAAGCAGCTACAGCGTGAAAAAGGAAAAGATGTGTCGGATGTCCGGACTTCTGGCGTTGCAAATGTCGGATAGAATGGCTCACCGTCATACACTGCCGCCGATGAACTGCCAGCACCTTCGTAGGGTTTACATAGGGCTTACGAACTAATTCCAAGCGTTACCCCCCTCCACCCCCTAAAATCCCCC
>DCJC01000066.1:0-7104 GCA_002317355.1 Prevotellaceae bacterium UBA1710
TCGTTAAGCTTATCTTCTGGCAAATTCCGTTTCCTCGCCAGTTTTAGATCTTTCTTATATTGTCCTGTAAACTTGATTGTTCTCATTCTGCAACGGCCTTGAGGTAATCCTCAAAAGAATTACATGTTGTCATATTCTTATTCTCTTTGGCATCCTTGATAGCCTTGAGAGTTTTTTTCTTGGCTGGTGTTACAGTCTCTGTTGCTTTGAAAATACCCAATGAAAGGATATATTCAATTGTCTTTCTTGCAAGAGCATTTTTCTCGTTATAACTTAAAGAAATTGTTGTCATAGCCTTTATTTTTTTTATTTGCTGGCAAAGTTAAGAAAACTTTTGCATATCACCAAAATATTATATTGAAAAATAGCGCCATCGGTGCGACTCCTAAGAAATGAGGCTTGCTTAGTGTCACGGGTTCTGTACCTTACCCTGTGAAAATATTGTGTCTTCAGACTCGTTTTGGGGTTCCAACTTCAGTATTACGCTGTCAGGGATGAAGATGTCATAGCCATTTCTGCAGATTGTTTTCCATAGTAGGGAAGAGTCATTTACTGAATACAATACAGCTTTTGCTGATGCACTCTCATCGTAACTGCCTTGTACTGTGACGTATAATGAATCAAGGATAAGTTTTCCCCAGACATTGGTTTCTATTTCATCATTGGCATTGGTGCCGTCGAGTCTGTTGCCATTCAACCATACTGAGGCAAACAGTCCTTCAATGGAATCATTACCGACACTATCGAGTTTTACGCAGAAATATTTGTTTTCAAGAGTTGAGTCATTAATCCATACATCGTATTCCCATGTTCCTTCAAAGGCTTTTAAGGGGGGGATGGGGCTATTTTTGGAATCTGGCTTTTGACAAGAAATGACCAACGTTGTTATTGATAATAGTAAGAATATAAATTTCTTCATGTTTTGTATGTTTTATGGTTCATCCGAAATTTGGAGTGATATAAAAAATCTTGGAAAATGTCTTGCGACTAAAAGAATTTTATGACATCGTCAATTTTCTAAGCCGTAAGGCATTTTCCTGCGATAGCATAAATATCGATCACTCCAAATTTCTGAAGAACCTGTTTTGTTTATCCTCTTTACGCACACCTGACGATGAGTACCTGAGGAGAGCTTATCGTGGGGTATTATCCCATTTCTCTTCTATGAACTCTCGTATGTAGCAAGGTTCAGGAGACAGAAACAGGCCTTGTTGATACGCTTGTTTATGAATCTTTTTGAGTTTCTTTAATTCCTTTTTTCTGCGCTTGTTGATTTTGTCCAATGATAGGAAACAGTAGGTGTACATAGACTGCATTATCAGTTCAATGTTATTACAATCATTGGATAAGCTAATCTTTGCATCCTCCCAGCCGATGGACTCGAAATAGAGTTGGTTAATGGGGATTGATGTTGTTATTTCGAATGTTCCGTCAACTCCAGTCTTTCCAACCTTGACGCTATCGTTTATTTTGATTATAACGTCTATGATAGGTTCAAGGTTGTCATCAAGTACCTTGCCTCTGATGGTTCTGTCTATTGGCGTTTCTTTTGTATGGGTGTCTCCCTTTGGTTGACTCCAGACATTTCCTTGTAAATTGGAGGTAAGGAAAAATAGAACAGCAGATAGAAATAGATATTTTCTCATAACTATATGTTCTTTTAATTGCAGATCATGCATCCATACCACGGGAATGCCATATCATTCGCTATTCCTGTGTATTCTTCTTCTCCAGCCTGAAGTAGATGAAGCTGATGAGGAAGAGAAGGAGGCCTGCAACGAGGAAGCTACCTGCTCTGAAGAATGCGTTGTCGAAGACGATATCGAAGAATATCAGTTTGACGACACAGAGCATAGAGAGACAGAGACCGTATAGGCGCAGACTCTTGAACTGATACTTGAAACCTGCTGTGACAAAGATGACTGCAAGGATTATTCCGATGATGGAAATGATGTAGCTGACAGTTGAGAATCTTGACATGATTACCCAGAAGAGAATGGTGAATTTCAATCCCTGATAGAGACTGATAACACGTTCGTTCTCATCGTTTATCTTGCTGTAGAGGGATTTGACATCTGTAGCGGCAAGAGCCATGCAGAGCAGAATCTGAAGTGACACGGTGACGAATTCTGTGTTCGGAATCTCACGCCAAATGTGTAATGGTCCTCCGTTGTATCTTAATAACAGGGTGCCGATTGCAAGTGTCACTCCATTGAATGCAATGCAGAAATTACGGTTCTTGCTTTCTTCCTCTCCTGTAGTTGGATTGCAGAAGAACTTCTTAATGAAGAGAGCAACGCTATAAACTGCCCATAGCATCCAGCACTCATTAAATCCGATTATGTCATAGTTTAATGCCAATGCTGGTATGGTGATACCCAACAATGCCATATACAGTTTGTCGTTTTCTGAATAATGGAGAACAACATTACGCACCATTATCGCAATCATTGCAATATAGCATATAAATGCAAGGAAGGTGTTCGCGTAGTCTGTCATTGTGAAGAAAAGGATAGGCATCAGAATGTATGAGACACGAATGGTGAGGTCGTGTTTTTGGAAATATCCCACACTCCAAAGGAACATGGTTGTTGCTGTGGCACAGATAGGTGTACCGATGCTTCCAGGGAGTTCGAGCAACTTGGAATTATCAGAATAAAAGACATTGTAGTAGTTCAGGTTGAATCCAATGAAGGCAATAGTATAGAATACTACGTTTGAAACCTCTGGGTAAAGACTATATTCCTGAACCTTGAACGGACGGCAATGGAGCAGAGCAAGATAAGCAATAACGAGCAAGTATGCCAAATGAATGCTTATCCAGTTGCAATACCATAGTTGCGCAAAGAAGAAGAAAGAACCTACGACAATGATGCTTTGTGTGAGTTGGTCGCCGATTCTCTTAACCCACACGAATGTGGCTGCGAGTATGGCAATGTAGATCCAGCAACCATAGTTCAATTCATTTCCAGATGCTAATGTTGTTTGGTATGCATCTGGATATTTCAAGGCGAACAAGAGGGTATAGAGCAGTCCTGCGTAGGTGAAAATCTTGTTTCGCATGCGGCAGCCTAATGTGAGCATTGCTATTGCCGGAACAAGGAAATAGCCGCAGTAGAAACTATAAGTATCACCATAATTAAGGATTGGTAATGCATAGAGGGAAATAGCGAATGGAATCCAGAATGCGAATTCATGATTCTTTTGAAGTGAAACGATGAATGTTCTGTAATTATAGATACAAATACCAATCATCGTTGCGGCAAAGAGAAGAGAGTTGGCATGGAATCCATAGCTGTCAATGAGATAGCATGATAATCCTATAGGAGCAATGGATAGTAGGGTTGGTACTTCTATGCCGTGGATGGTTTCTGAATGACGAATGTAATATGCAGTCTGACCAATGAGTGCCGCTACCGATACAGCGTAGATGATAATCTGTGATAGGGTATCGGATGCGTAGGCGCCAGACATAGGTAGTAGCACGATAGGTAACTGTACGAAATACCATAGTGCTTTCTTGTAGTCCTTGGTGAAATTAACTCCGAAGAGTGCACCTATGCTAATGAGATATGAGATGAGTCCGATAGGGGTGTCGTTCCATCTTTGTACGGTCATAGCCGCTGCTATCAGTATGCCTACGTAACAGATGTAGGAGAACATCTGCGACTTGAATTTTGATAGTAGGATAAGGCATACAATCCATACGGATATGCATGCCATGAGTCCGATTTCAGACAATACCTCGAGCGAGAAATGTGATACGAGTGATGTGATGTAGCAAGCACTAACGCCGCATCCAGCCAATGCAGAGAAGAAGTTATGGTACTTGCCTTCTGGCTTCATCTTCCAGAGACCTACACCAGTAATACCCAAACTTACTATAGCCATGATTATAGCCTTAGCACCATCTGTGAGGTAAGGGCGTATGAGACTTCCGAAGAGAATCAAGGCAATGAGGATGAGTGCCGAAGCTGCAATAGGAATGATCTTCTTACCAATCTGTGTTTCCCACGAATTGGTTGGTTCTTCCTCGAATAGCTCCTGAGTGATAGGTGATGGGTGTTGGTGTGTAGTTGGCTGTGCTATCTCCTCAACCTCTTCCTCTGGCTCATTAATGATGCTTGAGGTCTCGCTTATTATTTCTTCTTCAACAGCGATAGTTTCTACTACAGGTTCCTCTTCTGTAGTAATAGTTTCTACTACAGGTTCCTCTTCTGTAGTAATAGTTGCTACTACAGGTTCCTCTGAAGGCACATCAGATGTGACTTCTGTATTTACGACAGGTTCCTGTTCGATTTGCTCAATAGTCTCGAGTACAACGGTCTCAGGTTCTTCCGTCGTAACTTCTTGAACCTTGGTAGGCTCTAAGTCTGCTATTAGTTTCTGCAATTGACGAACTTGCTCCTCAAGAGCGGAAATTCGTCTTTCTAACAGCAATGAGTTCTCGTCTTTTTCCATATTTGTCTTACGTGAGGTCTTTATGAGTTATTTGTCTTCTGTATATTCGTTCCACTAAAAATTCTACCTCGTAGGTTTTACGGGAATGATCTTACCATTCTTGTCGAATGTCATTCTGTCTATGCACACTTGACGATGAGTGCCTGGTGAGAGTTGGCGCTCGCGGAAGTTTGGATTGATGCGATGATAGACTATGTACCACTCATCCTTGCCCGGTATCTGAAGGACGGAGTTATGGGCTGTGCCATAGATCTGCTGGGATGGATCCTGCTGAAGGATGATAGGGGAGTCGGCAACCTGAATAGGGCCGAGAGGCGACTTTGATGTGCCGTAGGCTACGTGATAGTTGTCTGCACCGGTGTCGTCAACAGACCAAAGGAAATAGTACGTGCCCTTGCGCTTGAATACGTATGTACCCTCACGATAGGCGTAGTCCTGTAGTGTGCCGCCCTTTGGTGTGAGGTTTACCTTTGTTTCCTGCTTGATGCTTACCATATCATCATTGAGCTCTGCTCCTGCCATGAAACCGTTGCCCCAGTAGAGGTAGTATTTCTTTGCGGCTTCGTCGTAGAACACATCAACATCGATAGCCTGTCCCCCCTTTGCATCCGAAGGACGGTCAGCATCTGTGATGATAGGATGTCCGCAGTCGATGAATGGTCCTGTAGGGGAATCGCTTACCGCACAACCAATCTCCTTGCGCTTTGTCTTTGGGTTGTTGGCTGAGAAGTAGAAGTAATACTTGTAACCGTCTTTCTGCTTACGCTCTATGATGCAAGGTGCCCATGCGTTGCCGTTAGCCCATGTCACCTGTTCGTCCTTCACATTGAGCATTCTGCCCTCGTTCTTCCATGAAGTGGCATTGCATAAGTCTTTACCCGGATTCTTCGGGTCGGCTTCGCATGAGAATACGTAGAACTCATAGCCTCCCCAATTAGGCGTACCGTCGGTTGTGGAGTAGATGTAATACTTCTTCGTGAGGTTGGAGTAGAGAATCTCGGGGTCAGCGTGGAAGTTGGGTAGGATAGGGTTCTTGCCCGCTCCCCATTTGGCAAGGAGGCGCTCTTTCTCCTCCTGAGTGATAGGCATGATGGTGCCGTGACGCGGAGTGAACTGTCCGTGTGTCTTGGTGTCGGCAACCCACTCGAAGGTCTTGAGGTCGGCAGACTTGCAGAACTGATAGTGACCAGATCCATAGCAGTCGTACATCACTATCCATGACTTCCCGTCAAGGCTCTTGCATACACCTACACCCTCCACGGCTTTCTTGCACACCTCCACATGACCGTCTATCTTAGTCCATTGTGAGCCCAGAGGCTTGCCTTCCTCGGCTGTGAGTTGTTTGGCGGTAGCCTGAAAGATACCTCCATGTGCCTCGCTCTTGTAGAAGAGATGATAGAGTTGGTCTGCATCATTGAAGACGATGTCGCCATCGATGGTTGCCGATCCGCTGTCGAAGAGATACTGCGGTTCACCCTCGAAGTCGGTGAAGTCCTTGTTGACGTAAGAGTAGAATATCTTATCGTATTTACATTTGCCGTCGTTGGTGAGGAGGGAGTAGAACACCATGTACTTACCCGTCTTACGGTCGTAGATGGTCTCTGGTGCCCATACTCGTGTCACGTTCTTCCACAGCTTAGGATATCTTGTAGGGAAGTTGATGGTGGAGTGAGTCCAGTTGATAAGGTCGGTTGACTTCATCAGTACGATACCACGGTTGCTTGCCCATCCGAGATTCGACTTCATGTCGGTTACGACCATATAGAAAGTCTTGCCATCCTCACCACGAAGGATGTGTGGATCGCGTACGCATTGTGTTAAGGCGATGGAGTCAGACTTGATGACAGGCAGTCCCTGATTGAGCAATGTATAGTTGTAGCCGTCGTCACTCAGAGCATAGCATATCTGCTCCTTTTCGGGAGTGTTGCCTGTGAAGTATGTGAAGAGGAAGGATACTTTCTCTTGGGCAACGGCAGTCATAAAGCTGACGGCCAATAGTATGAGTGTTATGGTTGGTTTCATAATGGATGGGAGACCCCCTCGATCCCCCTGTTTAGGGGGAAGAGGCTCACGCACGGAAGGCTCGCTTGAACCAAGATGCTACGCACGGAAGGCCCGCCGCGAGGAAAGTCCCCCTTAACAGGGGGATTTAGAGGGTCTATTCTATTTTCTTATTTTCTTATTATTTCTAACGTAAATACCCTTAGGAAGAGCCTTAAGGTTCTTACCTACGTATTTACCATCAACGGTGTAAATCTTGCTTGCATCATTATCATCAGCAAGGATGGTATCGATACCAGAAGCATCGGTAGATTTAACCACGAGCACACCCTCAGACAATCTGCTTGCGTCAAGGATAATATTGCTATCGTCGCAAACAATTGTAGGCTTGCCTGTGAATGACTTCACGCCTGTCCAAAGTCGAATCTCATCACCTACGTTCGGAGTATAGTCAACGAATTGAAGTGAGATAGTGCCGTTGATAGTTAGAGCGTTGATATTCCTAATGCAATCGCCACTTGTTGTTGATGCGCTTGTAGAAGCCTTTGATATGTTGAGACGAAGCGTACCAGTAGAAGAGATGTTTACATTCTGATTGTTGAATGTTATCTTACCCAAAGCGGTACTTTCGGTTAGTATAGG
>DCJC01000066.1:7180-25057 GCA_002317355.1 Prevotellaceae bacterium UBA1710
CCCGTGAGAGTAGCGCCCTCAGCCACGCTAAGTGCACCAGTTCCGAGAGCTACACTGGCACCTGTTATCTTTATTGTGCCGTCGCTAATCTTCACCGAACCGCTATTGTTCCAAGCACCTTTGACAGTCATCATACATGTACCGATCTTCTCGAAGTTAGCTTTGGTTGAGCCACCTGCATCGGTAATAGTACCTTCGAAAGTAAAGTCGCCATTCTCAAGACTGTTGCCCACCTTCCATGTGTTGGAACCTGAGACGGTGCTTTGGTTCTGGAAATTGGAAGTTGGATGTGCAAGTGAACCCTTACCTGTGAGTTTGCCAATGGTAAATGTCTTGCTGACATTTGTTGCAGTACAGCCGTCTGCAAGGTCAAGAGTAGCGTTAGCCATACCTGTAGAATTATCCAATGGCAACCAAATATTCTTTGTGGTGTGCCTGATGATTCCATAGAAGTCTCTCCAGTCGCCTGTAATACGAACGCGTGACACGTTGTTTCGAGGCACGATGGTAAGAGTACCCTCCCCTGTAAGTTTGTTGCTGTATGCCACGTAATTCGTGCTTGTGAGTTGCCATGTGGCAGTTTTACCCTTAGGGACGATGATGGCGTGAGTGGTGTTCGATGCGTTATCGTAAAGCGTTCCGCCCTGTAGCTCGATAGTCTTAGGCTGTGAACTTGCAGCAAGAGCCATAGAGCCTGCCTTCATTGTAATCTTTGAGACTAAGTTGCTGCTGTTGAGATAGAGGCATCCGTTACCTTTCTTAGTGAGAAGTGTACCAGAGATAGTCTTTGCCATCTTGAAGTCATAGGCGTTATTGATAACACCACCTTCTTCGCCTATCATCTTCATGAATGAGCCCATCTCCACGGCTTGGGTAGTCTGGAGTTCGGCACCATTCTCCATTGTGAAGTTGTCTGCGAGTTTGGTTACACCACCGAGATTGCCATACTCAGAGTACTGGTTTGACAGAATACTCACCTTTGTCACACCGCCCTTGAGATGATTACCGCCTGTGTATGAATTCTCGCCAGACATGGTTACAGTTCCTGTACCTTCCTTGGTGAAACTGCCAGTACCCATGATAGCTCCCGCACCATTGAACTCATAGTTGGATGAGGCATTGACGGTGATACTCTGAGGCATTACATCCTCGCGTACATTGACTGTCTTTGAAACGGCGTCGTCATTGAAGAGTACCTTATCACCAGAAACGAAGATTGTTGACTCAGACTTATCATCATTGTTGAATAGGAAGTTCTGTGCATCGGCAAGGTTCCATGTAGAACTCTTGTCACCAGCCCAGATAATGCTGTTGGCATCACGCAGACCGATAACCTCGATGATAAGCTTACCATTCTCGATATACAGGCTTGTCTTTGTGCCTGCCAGTCCTTCTATACGGATATCCTCAAGATTACCCTTCAGTTCCTCTGGAGCAGTTCCGAGGACGTATTTGCCAGGCTTCATAGTTGCCTCGTCAACAGGCATGTGACCTGCAATCTCAATGA
This sequence comes from Prevotellaceae bacterium UBA1710, assembly GCA_002317355.1. Classification (GTDB taxonomy): domain Bacteria; phylum Bacteroidota; class Bacteroidia; order Bacteroidales; family Bacteroidaceae; genus Prevotella. Next base: position 8,688 of record DCJC01000066.1, read on the forward strand.
CAGGACAAAGATATTCAGGACCAGCCTTTACCCATTCGTTGGATGTCTTTGTCTCAACCATTAGATACTTGGCTATATTGACCTGATCAGCAGTAAAATCGTTTGAGTAAAGGTCTATGATGATGCGTGAGCCGAAACCGAGAGTGAGGGAGTCTGTTGTGATACTTCCCTTGGCGTTTGCGCCTCCAGGGCGTATTACAGATGCATAGTCAGCCTTGATACTACGGAATTCACCTCCATTGGTGTTGAGTTCGGCAAAACGATTGAGCCACAATGGAGACTGTTTCATGGTGCCGTCGAAATTGAGTACACCAGCCCAGATATTTGTTTCGCCCTTGTGAGTGAAATCAGTCTTAGGGAGATTGAGAATGCCGTCACCCTGCTTGATGAGTCGGGCATTACCTGTCAAACCACTACCTTTCACATTACAAGTGTAGGTGTCGTATGTTATCTTAGGACTTTGTGCTGTACATTCACTTGCACCATTACCTTGTACCCATGTAGGTACGTTGAATGTGAGGATGTAAGGACTTGCTCCATTCTCGATGGTAACCTCGGTGTTTGCATTCTCGCAAACGATGATATGCTTGTCGTTGAGAGCAGAACCGATAGTACCACCATTAGTCACTTCCTCTCTTCCCTCCATCATGAGTGGTGGAGGAGCCATTGTGATTCCCTCAAGCTTTCCGAGGAAATAACTTGTATGAGGAGGTTGGTTGTATCCGCACATCTGCCATACCATACCGTTACGATACTGATGATCGTGCCACAGGGTGTAGTTGCGATATTGGGTAGGGGTAGGGGTAGAGTAGATGCGGATGTTATTATTGGCTGTACGCATGATGATCTCCTCACGCCAGTCGCCAAGGATGTCACCCTGATAACAAGGAGTACCCTTGGTGTCATTGTTTGTTAGGGATCCTTCACATGTGTAAATAGCTGACCAACTGCCGTACTTCGCAATGACACCTTCTGTGTTCTTTCCGTTACGATAGTTGAATGTCTCGGAACATAGGTCGCCATCCCAATAGATGCGGAAGTTCTGGTTGATGCCATCTTCTACCATGCCAGATACGGATTCGTTCTTGACACTTGAGATAGGAGAGCCCCATGCGCTTCCTATTGAACCAGGATAGGCATCTGAGAAATTATCCATCATCGAACGGCCAACGTCCTTGCCTACATGCAGTTCACACTTGTAGATCTTACTTGTTGTGGCATCGCGATAGTTATAGCCTTGTGATTCCTCGTTGCAGGCGAATATCTCAAGACCATGAGCGTATGGGTTGAAATCACCACAATGAAGGGCATCACCATGTCCAAGACCAGATGTTGAAAGACCTTTACCGTTATCGTCGATAACCATAGAACCGAACACGATCTCATCACGACCATCCAAATCCACATCAGCTATGCAGTAGTTATGGTAGCCCTGTCCTTTCCACGGACCATTAGTGTTGTTGTACCATTTCCAGCGTACCTTCAGTTCGTGGGTAGTTGGATCTACATCGTATGCTATCATCTTATGACGGGTATAGATACCACGGGCGAGGAAGATACTTGGTTTTCTGCCATCGAGATAAGGAGCACCGAAGAAGAACTTGGATGCACGATGACCGCTATCATTCTTGCCCCATGCGCCTTCGAGTGATGTCTCACCAGTCTCGAAGCGGGCAAGAGGATAGGTTATACATTGGTAAGGCTTACCTGTCTCTCCATCCATATAAACGAGATATTCATTGCCTTGCCACATGAACCAGTTCGTGCCACCACCAGTTGCACTACGATAGTTCTTTGTGGCATCACCTACGGTATAGATAGTTCCATCTGCACAATGAATCGTGGTTCCGTCAGCAGCACGCATTACTGCCTCTGCCTTACCATCACCATCCCAGTCGTATGCTACGATATTCTGCTCATTATTCTGGAAGTCACCCATATTAGGACCGCAGTTCACCCACCAGAGACGCTTACCGTCCTGCTTTAAAGCCTCGAAGATGGAATATTCATGTGAAGCCTTGCCATTGAAGGAAGGACCGTTCTTTGGGTAGCTCTGCGCCATCTCACTCTCGTTATCGAACTTCATGAGAATCTCCAATTCACCATCTCCATCAATGTCTGCACAACAGGCATCATTAGGGACGAGAGTTGATTGGATTCCCTCGTGCGTAAGCTTTATCTCCTTGTAGCTCTTTGTCCAAACAGAAGCAGCCTTGCATTGTGCCTGCTCTTTGCCACGAACAACGGCAGATACGGTGTAGGTACTTGTTGTGCTGCCAGAAGCATCGGAATAGTTAGAGGTAGAAAGACCTGACTTAATCAGATTTCCATCTCTATAGACATTGTATGTGACATCGTAATACTCAGAGCCAAGGAGTCTCCAACTGAGATACACACCTGTTGAGGCTTTCATCGCAACAAGTCCACGATCAAGCTTATCTGTTGTGCGTTGAGCAAATGATGGTAAGGCTGCAAGTGCCAAACCTATTATGATTAGTAGATTTTTCTTCATATATTTAGCTTTTGGATTATTTCCTTATTTATTTTGCACCAGGAGCGGCATCATTACCAGCTCCATCTTGTTTCTTTGCGTTTGGTTTCTTGAAGATGTCGGTCTTGATAGCATCCTTTGGAAGACGATCACGCTGTAATTTGTCAATTATAGGCTTTGTAAGACCTTCTACCTTTGTTGCCGTAGGACCTGTAATGTCGAGTACAACAATCTCATTCTCGCCTTTCTTCAACCAGCATCCAGGCATGAAGAGAGTTTGTTGAGGTCCTACTTCCCAGAATCTGCCAATGCAATGACCATTTACCCAAACAAGTCCTTTGCCCCATGAACTCATATCAAGGTATGTGTCACCTGTCTTTTTAAGGTTGAATGTTGCCTTGTAGTATGCTGGTTGAGCTGTCTGGTTATTACTTGCTGGAATATAGCTGAGGTCGTTGTAATCAAGTTCGTAAGGATAGAGATAAACATTCCAATCTTTTAGATTATAGGTGAGGTCGTTCTTGCCATCAGTAGTGAATATCTCAACCTTTTCTGTTATTCCCTTTGGATCGTGAATGAGCTTGGAATAGTTGATGCGTCCCATAGCCTCTATGAAGATATCGAGTTGGGCACCAGCCTTTACGTCTTCCTTAATCTGAAGAGTCGTTTCATAGCCATTACCACGATAGAGCTTGCCGATGTTCTTTCCATCAATAGAGACGATGGCGAAATCACACATATCAGAGATACGAAGATAAGCGCCTGCCTTTATGCTTGGTAGGGTAGTGGTGTAGAGAATATTACCGTAACCTTGGTTGTATTGCTCCATAGGAAGCGCATCATGAGATGCTATTGCCTTTGGCATGTTTCCTGCACGGAAGAGTGGGGCACATTCTTCAAACTTAATCTCTGGAATAGAGATGATAGGCATAGGTTTTGGAACGGCAGGCAATTTCACCTCTGAATGCTTCTGGAGGAGTTCACGAAGCTGATAATACTTCTCTGTAGCAGAACCTTGTTCGTCAATAGGAGCATCATAGTCATAGCTTGTGCAATCTGGTGCGAAACCCTTATTATTTGCTCCTGCCCACCAACCGAATGATGTGCCTCCGTGAGTCATGTAGAGGGAGAACGAAATGCCATTGTCGAGCATGGTAGAGATGCCTTTTACCATATCTGCTGCCGGACGAGTTTCGTGAGCACGTCCCCAACCATCAAACCATCCGCTCCAATATTCAGAGCACATAAGAGGGGCATTAGGACGAAGTTCACGGAGTTTCTTGAACTGATCCAGCACCTTAGCATTGGTACCGAAATTCATTGTCCAAACCAGATCGTCAAGGGCATTATGAGTGAAATTACTTGACCAGTCGCATTGGAACATTGTTGTCTTATCCCAACCAGCAGCACGAAGAGCATCACGCATAGCACTTACGTAAGGCTTATCCTTGGCGTATGAACCATACTCATTTTCTACCTGCACCATGATGATATTGCCGCCATTCTCAAGGCGATAAGGAGCAAGAATCTCTGCCACTTTATTCTCAAAGGCAATGGCAGGTTTCATGAATTTCTCATCAAGAGTACGGAGCTTGATGCTACGATCCTTGAGTAACCACCAAGGAAGTCCACCCATTTCCCATTCTGCACAAACATAAGGTCCTGGACGAACTATCACCCACATGCCGTTCTTCTTGCATTGCTCTACGAAGGCGGCAAGGTCATGGTTTCCTGAGAAATCCCATTGCCCTTGTCGTGGCTCGTGATAGTTCCAGAAGACATACGCACATATTGTGTTCATACCAAGAGCCTTACACATCTTGATACGATGATCCCAATATTCGCGTGGAATACGAGCATAATGAAGTTCGGCGGCTTTTACGATGAATGGTTTTCCATCAAGAAGAAATGTACCCTCACCTTGCGTAAAGGTGTGAGTCTTCTCGCCTCTTGCACTAACAGATAGAGCAAAAGCGATAAAAATCAATATGGTTAGTATCTTCTTCATGGGGCGGTTTTATGGGTGGGGTGATGGGTGTTAGGTGTTGGATGATGCGGTTTGACTCGCCGCGAGTTAAGTATCCCTTTAAGGGAGACTTAGAGGATCAACGCCACAACAGCGAATACCGCAAGAGTGGCAAGAACTGTGGTTGCAGGAATCCATTCTGTATTAGAAGGGCATTCCCTTACCTCAGGAACGTATTGCTTAGGCAGATACTTCTGATAGAGCCAGAGGATAATGCCAACAACAATCGTTGAGTAGATGATGCCTCCGAGAAGGTCACCTGGATAGTGTACGCCCAAGTATGAGCGTGAGTAGCATACAATCAACGAGAGTGAGAAGAGAGAATAGAGCACTCGCTTCGACTTCATGAAGTAAGCCACGAGCAGAGACAATCCCCAATAGTTGGCTGCATGAGCCGAAGGGAATCCGAAAGAGCCTCCGCGATAGTCGTTCACGATGTGAACATATTGTGATATCGGATTCTCAAGATTAGCAGGACGAAGACGATGAAACCAAGGGCGGATAACCTGAGAGTTCACCATATCCGTGAAGAGCATCATAACACCCACTAATAATAAGAGGTGTAACGCTCCTTTCCATCCCCTTGTTCGGTAGATGGCAAAGAGCGTTATCATGTAAAATGGAATCCACACCAGTTTTCCGCTGATGAGCCACATGAGCCTATCAAGGTACTCGGTGTGGAATCCGTTTATCAATAGTAGGAATTGAGAATCTATTTCAAGCATTTATTAAACGAATGCGTTCATCAACCAGTATGCAATGATACCAGCTACATAACCCACGAAGGCGATCCATGTAACGTTCTTCATGTACCAGCCGAATGAGATATGCTCAAGGCCCATAACTACAACACCGGCAGCACTACCGATGATGAGCATAGAACCACCAACACCAGCACAGTAAGCAAGCAACTGCCAGAATACTCCGTCAACAGCAAGGTTTGGAGCAGAATCGATAACATACATCTTCATAGATGCAGCAACGAGAGGCACATTGTCAACGATAGAAGAAAGGATACCGATAGCACCTGTGATGAGGTAGTCGTTACCTACTGTCTCGTCGAGCCACTTACCCATCTCTGTGAGTACACCAACCTCAGAAAGTGTTGCTACAGCCATAAGGATGCCGAGGAAGAACATGATGGTGCTCATATCGATGCGAGAGAGCATCTTTGTTACGCGCTTTGCCATAGGATCGTGCTCCTCATGACGGCGGTAGATGATCTCAGTAACGCACCAGAGAATACCGAGTACGCCAATGATACCCATGAATGCAGGAAGCTCTGTGAGTGTGTGGAATACAGGAACGAAGCAGAGGCCACCAACACCGATTGCGAAGATAATCTTCTTCTGGAGTGAAGAAACGATAGATTCCTCCTTTGTTGCCTTCTCAACAACTGCTGGAAGCTCACCTTTGAGGTGCATCTGCAGAACTGCTGTTGGAACGATGAATGCTATGAAAGATGGGATGATGATCTCGGAGATAACGCCAAGAGCAGTAATCATCTTACCGTTCCAGAGCATGATTGTTGTAACGTCACCGATAGGAGAGAATGCACCGCCGGCATTAGCTGCGATGATAACGCAAACAGCATACCAGATACGGTCGTTCTTATCCTGAACAAGCTTACGGAGAATCATGATCATCACGATTGAAGTGGTAAGGTTGTCAAGTACTGCTGAGAGGATAGCTGTCATGAATGCTATCTTCCAAAGCAGAGAGCGCTTTGTCTTAGAAGCGAGGGCACCACGTACCCAGTTGAAGCCCCCATGCTGATCCACAATCTCAACGATTGTCATAGCACCCATAAGGAAGAAGAGGGTAGTGCCAGCCTCACCGAGATTCTTCTCGATAGCCTCACCAAGTTCCCAATGCTCAGGCAATGCATTGCCAATGAGGTCAGCGTGACCCACGGCAAGGAGTGTCCAGCATACTACACACATCAAGACTGAAATAGCAGCCTTGTTGATCTTTGTTACGCTTTCGATGGCAATGAATACATAGCCAATGATGAAAGCCATACAGATAATGGTAATCAAACTCATTTTTTAGCTTAAGTTATGTTGTTATTTAAATTTCCTTGTTCTTTAAAGTTTCCTTCCGTTATGCCTCCGTTCATCCTCCGTTATGCCTCCGATGATCCTCCGCTGTAAGTCCGAAGTAAACTCGATGAAGGTCTATGTCTCATCCTATGGAAACGCGCTAAAAGCGGAGGTACACCGAGTTTGGTTAGGAATTACATAGGAACCACATGGGAACCATATAGGAAGATGATGGAAGATGCTTTGAGGCATTGATATAATAACTTCCTTGTTTCCTGAATGCAAAGGTACAAAAAATAACTGATATAAACCTTCGGAAATGTGAAAAAAATGTGCGTTTTTTTATTAAATGTTGCAATTATGGCAAAAAATGAAACAGATTATTCTTTGTTATCAATATTTTTAGTATCTTTGCATTGCAAAATGCGGGTATTTTTTACTATGGACTTTAATCCTTAACTGCTAACTCGAAAATTAACTTTGATAATAATGAATAACAAGTGTTTTTTTGCTGTTGACCTTGGAGCTACAAGCGGACGTACCATAATCGGTGGGCTTGCTGACGGGAAAGTTGTGCTCGAGGAACTGACACGCTTTGACAATAATCTTATTGAGGTGAACGGTCACTTCTATTGGGATATCTATGCCTTGTATTTCGAAATTATCAAGGGACTCAAAGTTGCCAAGCAGAAGAATAAGGAGATAGCATCTATTGGTATCGATACATGGGGCGTTGATTTTGTCTGTGTATCTGAGGATGGTGCTGTAAACCAGCCACTTGCGTATCGTGATCCTCATACCTTTGAGGCAATGGACGACTATCTTGCGAATGTTATGTCACGAGAGAAAGTGTATGGTGTGACTGGAATCCAGTTCTTGAATTTCAACTCCATCTTCCAGCTTCATGCTATGCGTAAAGCTGGCAATTCTGCTCTTAAGAATGCCAAGAAGATTCTCTTCATTCCTGATGCCTTGAGTTATATGCTCACGGGTGAGATGGTTTGTGAATACACCATAGCATCTACGGCTCAGTTGCTCGATCCTCGCACCAAGCGACTTGACTCTGGTTTGCTTGCATCCTTAGGACTTGACGAAAGCCATTTTGGAAAGATGGTGAATCCTGGTGACATTATCGGCATCCTTACTCCTGAGGTGCAGAAAATGACGGGTTTAGGTGCTGTTCCTGTTGTGGCAGTAGCTGGTCATGATACTGGTTCTGCGGTTGCTGCTGTACCAGCCAAGAATGAAAGATTTGCCTATCTCTCAAGCGGCACTTGGTCGCTTATGGGAATTGAGACAAAAAATGCTATTATTAATAAGGTGTCGTATGATAGGAATTTCACCAACGAAGGCGGAATAGAAGGAACTACCCGTTTCTTGAAGAATATCTGCGGAATGTGGCTCTATGAGCGTTGTCGAAAGGAGTGGACAGATGCGCCTAAATCGCATTCGGAACTAATTGCTGAGGCTATGCAGAAGCCTGCATTCCAGAGTCTTATAAATCCAGATGATGCGATGTTTGCTAATCCTTCATCTATGGTTGAGGCTATCCAAAGTTATTGTCAGAAGACAAATCAGCACGTGCCTCAGGGTTATGCTGAGATTTGCCGTTGTATCTTCGACTCGCTTGCTCTTCGCTATCGTCAGGTGTTCTCTTATCTCAAGGAAATGGCAGATTTCCCGATAGAGGTACTTCATATAATAGGTGGTGGATCTCTCAATAATGACCTCAATCAGTTTACCGCAAACTCTTGTGGTGTGGAGGTTCTTGCAGGTCCTCAGGAGGGTACGGCTCTCGGAAATATCATGGTACAGGCAAAGGCTGCTGGTGAGGTGAAAGACCTTTGGGATATGCGTAAGGTGATAGCTAACAGCTTAGATCTCAGGCGTTTCTCTCCAAAAGATAAGGGGATGTGGGATGAAGCTTACGAGAAATTCCTTAAAATAGTAAATAATAACAATTTAAAATACTAAACTAAACACGAAATGAAAGCAGAATTGATATCCAAGGCTTATGAAGTAGCGAAGGCTCGCTATGCAGAAATTGGTGTAGATACAGAGAAGGTACTCAAGCAATTGCAGGACTTCCACCTCTCACTTCATTGCTGGCAGGCAGATGACGTGAAGGGGTTTGAGGTTCAGGCAGGTGCAATGTCTGGTGGAATCCAGTCAACTGGTGATTTCCCAGGTGCTGCTCGCAATATAGATGAATTACGTGCTGATATCCTCAAGGCAAAATCTCTCATTCCAGGCAATCATCGTCTTAACCTCCATGAGATCTATGGAGACTTCAAGGGAAAGGTTGTTGATCGTGATGAGGTAACCGTGGAATACTTCCAGTCGTGGATTGATTGGGCAAAAGAGAACGAGACACTTCTCGACTTTAACTCTTCCTCTTTCTCTCACCCTAAGTCAGGAAACCTCTCTCTCGCTAATCCTGATGAGGGAATCCGTCAGTTCTGGGTAGAGCATACAAAGCGTTGTCGTGATATTGCGAATGCTATGGGTGAGGCTCAGAATGATCCTTGTATCATGAATCTTTGGGTGCATGATGGTTGTAAGGATGTGAGCGTAAATCATGCTCTCTATCGCAATACATTGAAGAAATCTCTTGATGAGGTTTTCGAGAAGGAACAGCCAATGATGAAGGATTGTATCGAGGGTAAGGTGTTCGGTATCGGACTTGAGTCATTTACCGTTGGCTCTCATGATTTCTATACTGCCTATGCCGCTAAGAATGGTAAGATCCTGACTATCGATACTGGTCATTATCACCCAACAGAGTCGCCTGCTGATAAGGTTTCTGCTGTACTCCCATTCGTTGATGAACTGATGCTTCACGTGTCTCGTCCAGTTCGTTGGGATTCAGATCATGTGACCATCATGGATGATCCAACTCAGGAACTCTTCTCCGAGATAGTACGTGCTGGAGCTCTTGATCGAGTGCATTATGGTCTTGACTTCTTCGATGGCTCTATTAATAGAATAGGTGCTTATGTCATTGGTTCACGTGCGGCTCAGAAGTGTATGCTTCGTGCTTTGCTTGAGCCACGAAAGATGATCTCGCAGATGGAACTTGCTGGTGAAGGTTATAAGGTTCTGGCTCTTCTTGAGGAACAGAAGGCAATGCCTTGGCAAGCCGTTTATGATGAGTTCTGTGTGCGTAATGATGTGCCTGTGGGTCAGGACTTTATCATCGATATTGATAAGTACGTAGATGATGTAATAAGCAAGCGATAGCGTATGGCAAAGTCTTCCTTGAAGAGTACCCTTGCGGTATCTCTTAACAACTATCTTGATGCGGGTGCCATCGTTGCAGGTGGTAGTGGCATCACACTTTGGCAGAGTTATCTCGGGCTTTCCGAGATGCACCTCGGATGGCTCAATGCCCTTAGTGCCAATGCCTTGGGTGCTGCAATAGGAGCTATCATTGGTGGTTTCCTTGCTGATAAGTTTGGTCGTAAGTTCATCTTCACCTACAATCTCCTCGTCTATATGCTTGGAGTATTGATTGTGATGCTTTCCGTGAACTTCCCTATGCTTCTCGCAGGATTCCTCATCACTGGTATTTCGGTAGGTATTGGTGTTCCTGCTTCCTGGACATACATCTCCGAGAGTTCGGAAGTGAACAATCGAGGGCGTAATATATGTATCTCCCAGATGTCATGGGGCTTCGGTCCTATGATCATTCTTCTGATGGGAATGCTCTTTGCTCCAGGAGGCTATCTCTATGCACCAGTTGAATCTCTTGCTCATGCTGTTATAGGTGCTGATGCGGTTAAAGAAGCTATTGAGGTATTCAGTTCGAGAGTGGTGTTCCTCACGCTTTTCATAGTGGCATTAATAGCATGGACTCTCCAGCGCCAACTTGAGGAAAGTGCTGAGTTTGAGGCAACTAAGGAGGCCTCAAAAGAAAATGGAGAGAATACAGGATTGCTTCATTCTTTCTCTGTGTTGTTCTCTAATAAGGTAGCTCGTAATAGTGCGATGTTCCTTGCTGCAATCTATCTCACATGGAATCTTGTGGCAAGTGTGATGGGCTTCTTCTCTCCTCATATCTGTGAAACGGCTGGAGGAGTAAGCAATGAGTATGCCAACTGGATGAACTGCATCCAATGGGCTATCGTTGTGGGAGTTACGTTCTGTATCTCTAACATAATCGATCGTACAAGTCATAAGATCCTCTATATCCTTGGACTTGTCTTCGCCCTCTGCACATGGCTTCTTGTTGTTAGTGTAGGTGTTAATAGCGTTACCTCTCTCTGGGCATTCGTTATCCTTTGGGGTTTGAATGGTGGTATCTCTGTTCAGATATTCTATGCTCTATGGGGATCAGAACTATTCCCTGCTAAGTTCCGTGCAGGAGCTCAAGGCTTGATGTTCTTCATTGTCAGAGGCTTATCTGCTGTATGGGGACTCGTCTTCACCTTCATCTATGGAGATAATGGTGAGGGCTTCACCATAGCCGCATATTGCATGATAGCCCTTCTCCTTACGTCTCTCATCATCGGTGTTCTCGGTTGTCCAAACACAAGAGGAAAGAGTCTTGATGCTATCACTAAAGAACGCTATGGAGAGCATTTTTAATTTTTAATTTTTCATTTTTAATTTGGTAAATGAGTATATTAGATAATCGTCTAGGCCTTAAGGCTGTTATTGATCAGATTGCCGAGGTCACAGGTTACCTCTGGCAGAAAGGATGGGCAGAACGTAATGGCGGAAACATAACCGTCAACGTGACCGAGTTTATGGATGACGAGTGTAAGGCTATGCCTGCTATCGCTCCTGTAAAGCAGATTGGTATGACTCTTCCTCATCTCAAGGGTAAGTTTTTCTATTGTAAGGGAACAGGAAAGCGAATGCGTGACCTTGCCCGTTGGCCTATGCAAAATGGTTCTATCGTTCGTATATGTGATGATTGTGCATCTTATGAGATAATAGCAGATGAGCCTGTTGTTCCTACATCAGAACTTCCTACTCACCTCGCACTTCAGAATTATCTTCTCGAGACAGGTTCCTGCTATAAGGCAACACTCCACACGCATCCTATCGAACTCGTTGCTATGTCTCACATACAGCGTTTCCTCAAGGGTGATGAGATGACTCGTGTGCTTTGGTCAATGATTCCAGAGACTCTTGCCTTTGCGCCTCTTGGCATCGGAATCGTGCCTTATGGTCTTCCTTCTTCCGTAGAGCTTGCCAAGGACACTCTCGAGCAGATAAAGACGCATGATGTTGTTCTCTGGGAGAAGCATGGTACGGTTGCTGTCGGACAGGATATCATGGATGCCTTTGATCAGACGGATGTCCTCTGTAAAGCCGCAAATATCTATATGTGTGCCCGAAATATGGGCTCAGAGCCTGATGGAATGACGGCCGAGGCGATGAAGGAAGTACAGGACGTATTCAACCTTCCAAAAACACGTCCTTGTTGATATAAAGCAAAAAAATAAACGATTATAACGATTGTGTGCATTCATTTTCACACAATCGTTATATTTTATATAATTTTGTACGCTCGAAGGTAACTTCAGGATATCATAAGAAAAAGTTTACTAAATAATTATGAATAAATTATCTCTTTTGGCAATTGCAGCTCTTATTGCTGCTCCTGCATTTGCTGATACTACATCAGATGTAGTCAGCGAGAACAAAGAAAACACTCAGCCAGAGTCTGAGTTTATGTCTGATGAGCGTACAGAGGAAGGCTTCATCACACATTATATCAACAACGCTATTGCTTCTGGTATGCAGCAGGCAGATCAGCAGGCAGAGGTAGAATACGGCCGTAAGGTTACTTCTTACGTTTCAGCTCCTAAGTTTGGTGGTTACTTCATCGGTAAGTATGCTGCTACTTCTCAGGATGGTAAGCACTCTGGCGATGGCTTCACACAGCGTCTTGTCCGTTTCTATGTTGACGGAACAATCCTCAATGATTTCGCTTATCGTATTCAGATTCAGACAAACAACGCATCATTCCACATGAAGGACTTCTTCGTAGAATGGAAGAAGTATGCAGAGTTTAAGGTTAAGATCGGTCAGTACAAGCGTGCTTTCGGACTTGAGAATCCAATGAACCCATGGGATGTGGGAGTAGGTGATTATTCTCAGCTCACAAAGAAACTCACAGGTCATTCTGACTTCATCGGTGCAGAGAACACAAGCAATGGTGGTCGTGATCAGGGCATCCAGATTCAGGGTGATCTCTTCCCTGCAGCAAGTGATGGTCATCGCTTCGTTCACTATCAGCTCATGGTCAGCAATGGTCAGGGAATCAATACAGCAGATGCTAACTCACAGAAGGATATCACAGGTACTATCCAGATTCAGCCTATCAAGGGCCTCTTCGTTGGTGCTTATGGTTGGACAGGTAACTTCACCTCTGGTAATGTAACAGTTGACCGTAACCGTTACCTCCTCTTTGCAAAGTATGATGCTAACGATTGGTCTTTCCGTACAGAGTTTGCTCACTCTACTGGTCATAAGGTAAGTGACTTAAAGACTGAAACTGATGAGTTCGGTAACACTAATAGCTATTGGACTGGCACAGGTCGTGCTGATGCTTGGTACGCAACAGTCGGAATTCCTTGCACACCATGGCTCAAGACTTGGCTCAAGTATGATGCATATCGTGATAACGGTCAGTGGAACTCTAACAAGTCAATCTACTCAGTTTGTCCTGTTATCAACCTCCACAAGAACCTCATGTTCCAGCCACAGTTCAACTATGTGCATGAGAATGCTTCTAAGTCAAGCTACACAGAGTTCTGGCTCGAGACATACGTTCGCTTCTAATTGAAGTGAAGAGTGAAAAGTGAAGAGTGAAGAATTTGAGTTACATACACTTCAACCGAAAGGCTGTCGTTGTAAATACTAACTCAAATTCTTCACTCTTCACTTTTCACTCTTCACTCAAAATTGATATCATCAATCTCGCTGCATTCTCTGGCGCCACATCTTCTCCGAGTCTCTCATCGATGATGTCATACTCCTGCATCATCTTCTCTCTGCCTTCTCCGTTAGGCAGAATCTTACCGAGTTCTTCCTTAATGGTCTTTACCGAGAATCTATCCGCGAAAAGCTCCTGAACAACTTCCTTGTCAGCAATAAGATTAACAAGGGAGATATACTTACACTTGATAATGTTATTGAATGCCCACCTTGTGATAGGAGGAACAGGGGTCTTATAGCAGACTACCTGCGGAACATCAAAGATGGCAGTTTCCAATGTTGCCGTGCCACTTGTAACGAGTGCTGCGGTAGAGTGGGAGAGAAGGGCGTATGTCTCATTGTGAGTGCGTCCTACGATGTTGTCGCCTATGTATTCGGAATAATAATCCTCATCAATACCAGGAGCACAGGCAAGTACCGGCTGATAGTCAGAATAACCCTTTACAGCCTCTAACATAGCAGGGAGGTTGTCTTTTATCTCCTGCCTTCTACTACCCGCTAAGAGAGCGATTATCGGCTTGTTTTCGTCAAGGTTATTCCTCTTGCAGAAATCCGCATAGCTCTCCTTGTATTCCGATTTGAATTGCCTAACCTCATCAGCCGTAGGATTACCCACATAGTGTATAGGATATCCATGCTTTCCTTCAAAGAATTCCTTCTCGAAAGGTAGGATGGAGAATAGCTCATCCACATCCCTCTTGATGTTCTTTATGCGATGCTCCTTCCATGCCCATAGCTTTGGCGCAATGAAGTAGAACACCTTCGGATGCTTACCGTTAGGTTCTTTCTTCCTCCTATCCCTAAGATACTTCGCAATACTGAGATTAAAGCCTGCATAATCCACGAGTATCACCACATCTGGCTGCCATTCCGTGATATCCCTCTTGCACATTGCCATATTCCTAAAAATGGTAGGAAGGTGCAACAGCACAGGGATGAATCCCATGTAAGCGAGTTCCTTATAATGGCGCACACGTTCCCCTCCAACGGCAGTCATATTATCCCCACCGAAGAATCGGAACTCAGCCTCCTTGTCTTGAGCCTTGAGTGCTTTCATCAGATGTGAGGCATGCAGATCTCCACTTGCCTCTCCAACTATAAGATAGTATCTCATTTTATCTCCTTGCTTAATGCCTTGTAATACTCAAAATCCGTGATATCCACGGATATAGGCGTTATTGCCACATAGTTGTGAGCCAATGCCCATGCATCCGTATCCTCAGCATCTGGTTCGTCATTTTGATAGTATCCGCACATGAAATAATAGTCGTATCCGCGAGTTGGATGCGTGCATTGCTCCACCTCGTTTCTCCAATGGCCGTGAGCCATTCTGCAAACCTTTGCGCCGGCAGGCTTTTCTGTCTTCGGGAAGTTCACGTTGAGGAATGAAAGCTTAGGCATTCCGTCTTTCAAAATCTTCTCCACGAGCTTCTTTACAGTGTCTGTCATTGGCTCAAAATCGGCATCCTCATCGTAGTCGCAGAGCGAGAAAGCAATGCTTGGAATGCCCTTTATTGCTCCCTCTGTAACAACTCCTACCGTACCGCTGTAATGGGCATTCGTACTGGCGTTATCGCCATGGTTTATGCCGCTAAGGATGAGTGCTGGCTTCCTTGTACAAAGCTTTGCGTAAGCCATCTTAACGCAATCAACAGGAGTACCTGAACATGCCCATGTCTGAACATTTCCTTCTGTCTTTATATGCTGCAATCGGAGTGCTTCCATCGAGAACGAACAACTCTTTCCTGAGCGTCCACCATCAGGTGCACAAACTATAATGTCTCCGTATTCGGCTACCATTTTCACGAGTTCGTTTATTCCCTTCGCTTGGTAGCCATCATCGTTTGATATGAGTATTAATGGTTTCATTTGGCTACAAAAATAATAAAAAACTGCGTAAAATGCAGTGAAAATGCTAAAAAATGTATTTTAATTGCCAGAATTTTCTCATAATTGGGAAAAAAATAGTATCTTTGCAATCTAATATGTACATATCAATACGATTATGAACAAGAAACTAGGTAAAATAATAGCGCTCGCCAATCAGAAGGGCGGTGTTGGTAAGACTACCACCACCATCAATCTGGCAGCGTCACTTGCTACATTGGAAAAAAGTGTACTTGTAGTTGATGCCGACCCTCAGGCCAATGCTTCAAGCGGACTTGGAGTCGACCTTCAGGAGGTTGACTGCTCCCTCTACGAGTGCATCATTGATCACGTCGATGTACGTGATGCGATCTATACCACTGATATCGCCGGACTCGATATAATTCCTAGTCATATCAACCTCGTTGGTGCGGAAATCGAGATGCTTAACATCCAGAACCGTGAGCACGTTATCTCTAAGCTCCTTGCGCCAATCCGTGATGAGTATGACTATATCCTCATTGACTGCAGTCCTTCTCTCGGACTCATCACCGTCAATTCCCTCACAGCAGCTAATTCTGTTATCATCCCTGTTCAGTGTGAGTATTTCGCACTCGAGGGTATCAGCAAGTTGCTCAATACAATCAAGATCATCAAGAGCAAGCTTAATCCGCAGCTCGAGATAGAGGGCTTCCTCCTCACCATGTACGACTCTCGCCTCCGTCTGGCTAACCAGATCTACGATGAGGTGAAGCGTCACTTCCAGGAACTCGTCTTCAAGACCGTCATCCAGCGTAATGTGAAGCTCTCCGAGTCACCATCACATGGTCTTCCTGTCATCCTTTACGATGCAGACTCTACAGGCTCTAAGAACCACCTTGCCCTCGCCAAGGAAATCATTTCTCGCGAGAAGTAATGGCCCCTGTTCATGAAGGTTTTCCTTCATGCCCTAGTTAGTGAAGTCATTGCCCTCTCGCCCCTGTTCATGAAGGTT
>DCJC01000066.1:25180-39174 GCA_002317355.1 Prevotellaceae bacterium UBA1710
TCCTTCATGCCCTAGTTAGTGGAGACATTGCTCTCTCGCCACTGTTCATGAAGGTTTTCCTTCATGCTAATCTAACCTCAAACCCAAACAAATGGCAGTTCATAAAAAATACAACGCCCTTGGCCGTGGTCTCGACGCCCTCATCTCAACAGAAGGTGTTCGTCCACAGGGCTCATCAACAATAAACGAGATTCCTATCGCTCAGATTGAGGCTAATCCAAACCAGCCTCGCCGCGAGTTTGATCAGGAAGCTCTTCAGGAACTCGCGACAAGCATTCGTGAGATTGGTATCATCCAGCCAATCACTCTGCGTCAGATAGACGACAACCGCTTCCAGATCATAGCCGGTGAGCGTCGTTGGCGTGCATCACAGATTGCAGGCCTCACAGCCATTCCTGCCTACATCCGCACTATCAGCGATGAGAGCATCATGGAGATGGCGCTTGTGGAGAATATCCAGCGTGAGGATCTCAACTCAATCGAAATAGCCCTTGCATACCAGCATCTCCTTGAGAATGATGGTATGACACAGGAGAAAGTCAGTGAGCGTGTAGGTAAGTCACGTGCGGCAATCGCCAACTACCTTCGCCTGCTTCGTCTCCCTGCACAGATACAGCTCTCACTTCAGAAGAAGGAAATCGACATGGGACATGCTCGTGCACTCCTCTCACTCGATTCGCCATCACTTCAGATTAAGCTCTACAAGGAGATTATGAAGAATAACTACTCTGTCCGTAAGGTAGAAGAGATGGTTAACCTTCTTAAGAATGGTGAGGATGTTCCATCGGGTGGAAAGAAGATCGTTGCAAAGCAGACACTCCCAGAGGAGTTCAACGTTCTCAAGGATCGTCTCTCTAACTTCCTCAACACTAAGGTGCAGTTCTCATGCAACCCAAAGGGAAAGGGAAAGATCTCTATTCCTTTCAATAATGAAGAGGACCTTGAGCGTATCCTCACCCTCTTCGATAAGTTGAAGTAAGAAGCCGCCACAGTTCTCGGTGATTCATCACCGAGCTATTGCCACAGTCCCCAGTGTTTCTCCGCTGGGCTATTGCCACTGTTCTCGGTGATTCATCACCGAGCCTATCTAAGAATTAATTGCAAATTAATAATACATATCGATTGCTAATAATGGTAGTGGGCCTATGGTTCTCTGCCATTGTTGCGTATGCCCAAAAGGATACAGTTTTGCTCACACCCGCAACAGTATCGGGTGGGGCTCGTGAAATCGCCGTAGTAAGCGAACTCTCACACTCTGATTCCGTTGAGGTAATGAAGCTTGCAAAGAAAGCTTCCAAGCGCGACTGGGCAACATGGAAACCTGACCCAAAGCGTGCCATGTGGCTTGCCATCGTATTGCCAGGTGCCGGACAGATCTACAACCGTAAGTATTGGAAGCTTCCAATCATCTACGGAGGATTTGTTGGTTGTGCCTACGCTATGCGCTGGAACAATCAGATGTACTCTGACTACGCGCAGGCATACATTGATATAGTAGATAATAATGATGCAACCAAAAGCTACGAGCAGATGATTCCGGGAATACAAGTCAACGAATCAACCAGGGAAAGATGGACTACAGCCATCAAAGGCCGAAAGGACCGATTCCGTCGTTGGCGTGATCTTAGTTTCTTCTGTATGCTCGGAGTCTATGGCCTCAGTATCATTGATGCCTACGTTGATGCCTCCCTCTCTCAGTTTGACATCTCCGATGATTTGTCATTGCAGATAGAACCAGGCTTTGTAGGCACCTCCAGGAAGGACTTGAAACATAGCGGTAGTGCCAGTCCTTTCTCCAACACAGGTATCGGCATCAATGCCGCTCTCACCTTCTAACCACCGTTCCTGATGGCTCCTGCCACCGTTCCTGATGATTCATCATCAGGCCCTCTAGCCACTGTTCCTGATGGTTCTCCATCAGGCCCAAAAAAAGACTATTATGAATAAAAGAAATACAATCCTCTCAATTGCCTTCCTATTAGGCAGCCTCGCTCCCCTGCATGCGCAGGATGATGTAACTGTAACTACAGACGTAACTACAACCACAACAGAAGCAACAAACAACTACGATGACGAGGAAATCGTCATCGATAAGGATAATGGCGATGAAGAGATCATCGAAGTGCCAGAGGGCATGCTCCTCGAACTTGATTCTCTCGTACAGCAGTATAATGCCAAGACATACCTCATGGCTGACACATCATGCCACATGCGTGATGTAAACCCAGTCTATGATGTAGAGGTGTATAAGGATCGTCTCAAGCGTCTCCCAACAGCTATGGAGATGCCTTGGAATGAGGTAGTACAGAAGTTCATTGATCGTTATTCTGGTCGTCTGCGCCGTTCTGTAGGCTATATGCTTGGTGCAAGCAATTTCTACATGCCTATCTTCGAACAGGCTCTCGAGGTCTATGGCATTCCATTGGAACTCAAGTACCTCCCAATCATCGAGTCTGCCCTCAATCCTAATGCTGTATCTCGTGTAGGTGCAACAGGTCTCTGGCAGTTCATGGTGGCAACAGGTAAGCGCTATGGCCTCCGTGTCACAACAATGATTGACGAGCGTCGTGATGCTGTAAAGTCATCTTATGCTGCAGCTCATTATCTCTCTGATCTCTATAAGATCTTCGGTGACTGGAACCTCGTTATCGCTGCTTATAACTACGGTCCTGAGAATATCAATAAGGCAATCCGTCGTGCTGGTGGTGTACGCGATTACTGGCAGATCTACCCATATCTCCCTAATGAGACACGTGGTTATGTTCCTGCATTCATCGCAGCCAACTATATCATGAACTATTACTGCGAGCATAACATCTGTCCGATGCTCACCAAGCTCCCAGTTCAGACTGATACCATCATGCTCTATCGTGATGTTCACTTCGAGCAGATATCTAATGTCATCGGTATCAGCAAGGAGCAGCTCCGCTCTCTCAATCCTCAGTATCGTCGTGATGTAGTCACAGGCTATAGCGAGCCAACAGACCTCCGCCTGCCTGTAGAGTATATCAATGCCTTCATCGAGAACGAGGACTCTATCTATGCCTACAACGTAGATCAGCTCATGAAGCGTCAGGAGGTTGCTGTCAATGATGAAGCACCTATCTATCGCGCACCGGTTGTTGACCGTTCTGCTCGTCGCAGCGCAGCTCGTAGCAGTCGTAAGGCTAAGGCTAAGCGTTCTCGTGGTGGTGGCGGCGGAAAGAATGTCACCATCAGAAATGGTGATTCTCTCTCTGAAATCGCAAAGAGAAACCACACTACTGTTGCTAAACTTAAGAAACTCAATAATATCAAGGGAAATTCTATCCGTGCCGGAAAGAAGCTCCGTGTGAAGTAAACCTTAAAAAAAATAAAAGTTAAAAATGAAAAATTAAAAATACAAGTTAGTATTTTCGTTTGTGGCTTAAGAATTAGAACTATTAACAGAAAAGTGTAATCTGTATTTTTAATTTTTCATTTTTCATTTCGAAAAACCACATCTATTATGCAAGAAAAACAAGCCGAACAATTATATCAGCAATTGATAGCCTCTTACCTTGACAGCCCTCATCGTAAGAAGACTGATATCATCCAGAAAGCGTACAATTTTGCCTGCCGTGCTCACGAGGGCGTGAGTCGTCCTAATGGCGAGCCATATATCATCCATCCTATCGAGGTGGCACTCATTGCCTCTCGTGAGATGGGACTCGGTTCTACATCCATCTGTGCAGCCCTTCTTCATGATATTATCGAGAATACCGACTACACCGTAGAGGATATCGAGAATATCTTCGGCGCAAAGATAGCACAGATCGTTGACGGCCTTACAAAGATATCTGGTGGTATCTTTGGCGATAAGGCTTCCGAACAGGCAGAGAACTTCAAGAAACTACTCCTTACCATGTCGGATGACATCCGTGTCATCCTGGTCAAAATATGCGACCGTCTCCAGAACATGCGTACCCTCGACAACCTTCCTGATGGAAAGAAGACGAAGGTGGCAGGAGAGACATTGTATCTATACGCACCACTGGCTAATCGTCTTGGTCTCAATAAGATAAAGACCGAACTCGAAGACCTCGCCTTCCGTTATGAGCATCCTGATTCTTACGAGAATATCCGTAAGAAACTTGCCCACACTCAGGAGCAGCGCGACGAACTATTCCGTCAGTTCACTACTCCTATCCGTGAGGCTCTCGATTCCATGGGCTGTAAGTATGTCATCAAGATGCGTGTCAAGTCACCTTATTCTATATGGAACAAGATGCGTAACAAGCATGTCTCTTTCGATGAGATCTACGACATCCTTGCCGTGCGTATCATCTTCAATCCTCCTACACCAGAGGAAGAGGTGAACGAGTGCTTCCGTATCTATGTGGCTATCACCAAGCTGTATAAGTCGCATCCTGACCGCTTGCGCGACTGGCTCTCACATCCTAAGGCTAACGGCTATCAGGCTCTCCATGTCACTCTCATGAGTAATCAGGGCCGATGGATTGAAGCACAGATTCGTTCTCAGCGAATGGATGAGATTGCCGAGCAGGGCTTTGCTGCTCACTGGAAGTACAAGGAGGGAACCGACGAGCCTAACAACGAGGGCGAACTCAACGACTGGCTATGCACCATCAAGGAGATTCTTGATGATCCACAGCCTGATGCAATGGACTTCCTCGACTCCATCAAGCTCAATCTCTTCGCTTCCGAGATATTCGTCTTCTCGCCAAAGGGAGAGATCGTCACACTGCCATCTGGAGCCACAGCCCTCGATTTCGCCTTCTACATCCACACCTTCCTCGGTTCTCATTGTATCGGTGCGAAGGTCAACCATAAGCTCGTGCCTCTCAGTCATGTGCTTCAGGGAGGCGATCAGGTGGAGATCATCACCTCTAATTCGCAGCATGTGCAGTCTGAGTGGCTGTCATTCGTCACAACAGCCAAGGCACGCAACAAGATCCAGACACAGCTTCGTCGTGCAGATCGTGACACTCAGTCTAAGGGCCTTGACATTCTCCGTGAGTGGCTGAAGTCTAATGACCTCAACATCACCACTACAATCATCAACACCCTCTGTCAGGCTCATGGCATGGAGAAACAGGAACATCTCCTACTCGACATCGGCAACGGCACTATCACCCTTTCAGAGAAGGATCTCGACCATATCCTGGGTATGGCAAAGAAGAGCAAGAAGGGCAACTGGCGTCGCTTTGTGCCATTCCTTAAGTCAAAGAAGAAGGATGAAGAGAATGATAACTTCCTCATCGTTCAGGATGGCTTCGACAAGGATCGTGCATGTGTCATCACTGAGGAGAACATCAGCAAGTATGTCTTCTCTCACGATTGCTGTCATCCAATACCAGGCGATGATGTAATCGGTTACATCGATAGCAATGACCGTATCGAGCTTCATCATCGTTCATGTCAGGTGGCTAATCGTCTTCGCAACACCTTCGCGCATCGCATCCTTGCCGTGCGCTGGAATATGCACAATGAGGAAATGCTCTTCGATGCCGTCATCGTCATCAAGGGCATCGACCGTAAGGGCATCACCCGTGATGTCGCTCTCGTCATTGCCGATCAGATGGACATCAACATCCATAAGCTCTCCATCTCTTCTGACAAGGGCATCTTCGAAGGTCGCATCGAGATCCGTGTTCACGATCGCGAGGAGCTCACCGGCATCATCGATGCCCTCAAGAAAGTCCCAGATCTCACCACGGTCATAAGGGAGTACTAAGCCCCCCGTGCCTCTCCCATCAGGGAGAGGGGCTCCCCCTCCTTACCCCCACATAGGGGAGTGGTTAGTCTTTCTCGCGGTGGCCCCCGTTCATCCCGGTTTTCCCGGATGCTCCGCTTGCCCCCCCCGTGCCTCTCCCATTAGGGAAAGGGGGCTTCCCCCTTCCCCCCACATGGGGGAGTAGTTAGTCTTTCTCATGGTGGCCACCGTTCATCCCGGTTTTCCGGGATGCTCCGCTTGCCCCTCATTTTTAATTTTTAATTTTTAATTTTTAATTTTTAATTTTTAATTCTTCCCCCCTCCGTGCGCTCATTCTTCATCTTTTATTTCTCCTTCTTCATCCTTGGCATTTGTGCAGCCAAGTCCTACGATTCCCCCGACACCATCATCGTTTCCCATGATGGCACAGGCGAATTCCGTACCGTGACCGAGGCGATAGAGGTGTGCCGTGCCTTCATGGGCTACCACAAGGTGATCTATGTGAAGAATGGCACATACAAGGAGAAAGTCATCATCCCTTCATGGCTCACCAACATCGAGATATGCGGAGAGAATCGTGATAGCACCATCATCACCTACGATGATCATGCCAATATCATCTCACCTAACATCATCCCTGGTAGGGAAGTGCCAATCGGTACCTTCCGCACCTATACCCTGAAGATCGAAGGCTCCGATATCTCCCTGAAAAATATCACCATCGAGAATAACTCTGCCCCTCTCGGACAGGCGGTAGCTCTTCATACCGAAGGTGACCGCCTCAGCTTCATCAACTGTCGTTTCCTCGGACATCAGGACACCGTCTATACCGGTGCTGCCAATACCCGCATGCTCTTTGCCGATTGTTATATCGAAGGCACAACCGACTTTATCTTCGGCCCTTCCACAGCATGGTTCGAGGACTGCACCATCCATTGCAAGGCAAACTCATACATCACTGCGGCATCCACTCCAAAGGATGTGAAGTATGGCTATATCTTCAATAGATGCACCATCACTCTCGCTCCTAATATAAATAAGGTGTATCTCGGTCGTCCATGGCGTGATTATGCTCATACCGTATTCATGAACTGCACCTTCCCTGCCACAGGCATCTGTCCTGAGGGTTGGCAGGATTGGAAGAAGCCTCATGATAGAATAAGGTATGCAGAATACAACAACCGCGCCCCCGTGCCTCTCCCGTCAGGGAGTGGCTCCGCAGACCCAAGCAATGGCACCCTCATCGATACCTCCCACCGTGTCTCTTGGTCTCGTCAGCTTAGCAAGGGCGAAGCCGAAAAGCTCATAGCTGGCGATGTTCTCGGCTTTGTTGATATTGCCTATCCTTTAGAGTAGTAACTTAAATTCTTAACTCTTAACTTTTCACTCTTCTCTTGAAAATATTACTCGCTCTTTCCCGCTTCCTATCCTCCTACACCAGCTATTTCATCATAGCCGTAGCGATAGTCACATTCTTCAGTCCAGCACTCTTCTCTTGGGTGCATGGCGATATCCAGTCATTGATCCTTGGTTTCATCATGCTCACCATGGGCTTGACGCTCACCCTCGATGATATGAAGATACTTGCATCCCGTCCGTTGGATATCCTCATCGGAACATGCGCACAGTTCTCTCTCATGCCACTTATAGCATGGAGCCTGACCGTCGGGGTAGGGTATATCGGCATAGAGATACCGAAGCCAATCATCGTGGGTATCATCCTTGTGGGATGCTGTCCGGGCGGTGTGTCAAGTAATATCATGTCGTATCTCTGTAAGGGAGACGTTGCCTTCTCCGTTGGAATGACAACAGCCAGCACATTGCTTGCACCTATTGTCACACCTCTCCTCGTGCTCTGGCTTGCAGGCGAGAAGGTAGAGGTTGATGCACTTGGTATGTTCAAGAACATCCTCCTTGTCACCCTCTTGCCTGTCACAATTGGTTTCTTCTGCAACCTCTTCATGGGAAAGAATGAATCATTCAAGAAGGCGCAGTCTGTTATGCCAGCATTCAGCGTTCTCGGACTTGCCTGCATCGTAGGCGGTGTTGTTGCAACCGTTCACGACAAGCTCCTTCAGGAAGGCATCATGTTCTTCCTCGGTGTCCTCGCTGTCGTGTTCTGTCATAACACCATCGGTTATATCCTCGGCTATAGCGTTGGCAAACTCTTCCATTTCTCTCCTGCCAAGAATCGCACCATCTCTATCGAGGTAGGCATGCAGAATGCAGGTCTCGCCACCGTTCTCGCCTCAGGCTTCTTCGCAGTCAGCTGTCCTCTTGCCGTCATCCCATGCGCCGTAAGTTGTGCATGGCATTCCATCTCCGGCACCATCATGGCGCAGCTCTTGAAGCCTGTCGAGGAAGTGAAGAGTGTAGAGTGAAGAGTGTAGAGTGAAGAGTGAAGAATTTAAGTATGTATTTACACCCCCAAAATATACACTGTAAAATGTAACTCAAATTCTTCACTCTTCACTCTTCACTCTTCACTTAAATTGCCACATGTATCCAAGCCGAGTTCGGCTTGCCCCTCTCAAGTATCAGCTCCTCATGAGGGCAGTGGTCCCTCATCCATTCATACCACTCTTGCAGCTTGGCATTAGCCTCTGCCTGAGTCAGCCTACGGCCGTTGGCATCGCATACCGGCATTGCGATGTCAGCGGCCTTTCCTTTTATATGAAGCGAGTTCCTCACGCCTCCCACAGCCTTGTTCAGCATTCTGCAACGATACCCGGAGGAGATGCGCACTGGCTGCTGTGCATGCTCTCTCAGTGGCTCCAGCACCTGCTGACATAGGCGCTGGAGGTTAGAGATGGCATCAATGCCAGGCTCATTGCAGATACCGAGTCGCTCTGCCGTGGCTGATCGTGTGAACTCCCTCAGTCTGAAATGTGGGCTCAGATACATGATGTCACACCAAGTGTTGTCGCTATTGCTGTCAGAATCGATGCCACTGTCTGCAGAATAAATTTCCAAGTTTCTTTTGTCATAGTCGAAATCAAATTAAATGGTTAGAAATAAGGTTTGCGCCTTGTTGAAAGAATGGAAAGCAAATTGACAGTAAATTAATTCAGAAAATTATATCCTTGAGGAATTTCCTGCGGCGAATGCCGCTTAAGGTAATTTACTGATATAATTTGCTCCCAATTTACTTTCCAGGTCTTTTACAGACTATCCCCGCTTCCCGCAGAACCGGAGCCACCCGTCCCTGTTCCTGCAGAGTTATCTGCAGGCTCTGCATCAGGCGAGAGGAAGTTCACCTTACTGCTTCCATAGCTGCTTGCAGCGAGGCTATACGCCATATCCCCCTGATAATCCCCGATCTTACTATTCGCATTGATGAGCATCTGCGAAGAGACCAGCGTCTTACCATTACTCTTTCGCGAGTGCACCCAGGCAAACACGCAGTCACCGTCATTGCCACTGTGCCCAATACATCCGTCTTGGGCAGAAAAGCCATTCTTAGGCACAATCTCCCAGAGCTTCTCCTCATTAGCTGCATCGAGCACCACGGCATTCGCCTTAAACTGACAGTAAGGAATGCCCGTTGCCTCGTTCACCTTCTGCTTGATGATGAAATACGAGATCTGGTCACCGTACTTATAATCCGGGTTATTATCTACAACAGCCTTAGAGAACTCACCCACAGTAGTAGAAGCGCTGAGAGTAATGTCTGCTATGAAGATGTTTGTGGTTGCATTGCGACCTTCGCCAGTTATCACGATGGCAGGAAGTGAGCCCTGTGTAATCTGATAAGGAGCGGCAACACATGCACCACCTGTTACCTGTTGCTTGGTGAGATACACACCAGACAGCTGCATATTCACCTTCACGAACATGTTATAGTCGGTGAGGTTGCATGGGCGGTTCTCAAAACCATAGTTGATGAGTGGTCGGATGCCCTTGTACATCGCCACGATGTTAGCCCACTTGGTGCGCACTCTCATCTGCTTGTTGGTACGAGGATTGGCTACTGTAGTAACCTTCTCCGAAACGACTGTTGAACCATTCAGGTTCTTGAATGTCAGATCGCCTACCGATCCCGACATCTTGCGGATAATGCCTTTGAGTTTTGACATAAGCTTTTCCCACCCCTGTTCCCCTCCAGTCAGGGAGGAGCTCTGTTGGTAGTTCGTAGTGTTCCCTCACTACCCCCGTTGGTGAGATAACGGTTTTAATTGTTAATAATGAAATGATTTTTTGCCGGCACCTCTTCTGCCATACTATTGTGATTCCCTTGCTTCACCGCTCTTCCATCGCTCTTTCACCGCTATCATAGCGGTGCAGCAGCGGTGTCACTGTACTTTCACTGCGCTTTCACTTCGGCATCACCATAGCTTAACAGAATCGTGCTACAAAGTTACTACATTCCAAATCGTCAACTCACCAGTTTTCACTTGTTTTCGTTGATGCTCAACGAAAATAAGTGAAAAAGTGAAGAGTGTAGAGTGAAGAGTGAAGAATTTAAGTATGTATTTACACCCCAAGAATATTCACTGTAAAATGTAACTCAAATTCTTCACTCTACACTCTTCACTCTTCACTTACCCAGGCTCTCCATAATAATGAAATATCACCTCCACCTGTTTTGGTGTGAATTCCTTTGCCGTGGTGTAATATCCCGTCCTTGCCATTGCCCGGCTCCATGCCTTATTCCTGTTTATTGCTCTCATCAGCTTCGCCCTTGCTACATCAGGCGAAGAGCCAGGGAAGTAGAGTAGGGCAAGTTCGGCTTTGCCGTAAGGGCGAAGTCCCGGCCCCTCACCCGCTCTGTGAGCACCCTCTCCCCAAAGGGCGAGGGGGGAGTTACATTTTTCATGCTGAGTATTTCTCATAATTTTTTTATGTTATTTATTCTTTTATTATAATGTCATGGGCGATCATTACTAACTTTCTCCTCGCCCCTTGGGGAGAGGATGCCCGTAGGGCAGGTGAGGGGCCGGGGCTGCGTGTTGCTATGGGCCGCTGCATCCACCACATCCACCTTCCTCTCCTTCTCCTCCTTGCTCGCCATCCTCTCCAGCAGATCCGATATCATGACATACTGTCCAAGCACTTCCTTCGCTTGCTCGCAGACAGCCTTCCATTTCTGGTATGTCTTCCCCTCTGGATCGGTGTCGGGAAAAACGATGATAGGTCGTGGGTTGGTGGTGTCAACCAATGGGCGGAGCATCTCCACGGATAGGTTCCCCATACCGCCTGTTGCCATCCATGTGCACTCAGGAAACCACTCCGAGCAGATGATGGCAGTCTTCTCGCTTTCCACTATCGCCACCGTGCCGGTGCTGAGCAGATGCAGACCGAAGAGGCATGGTGCGTATCTCCATGTGTCAGGCAAGAGGGGCTTGCCGTCAGCATCCTTCATCCTGTGCTTCATGAGCCAGGAAACCGTCATTGGTTTCCTGACACGCGACCTGTGGCAATCGTTTTCGTAAGCCATGATCTTACCCTCTCGCACCCTCTGCCTCTCGTCTATCTGCCAGAAGATGACATCGCCTGCCTTAGTGCTTCCGAGGTGGTATCTGTTGGCTGCCCGTTGCATCTGCTCCGCTGTGAGATAACCGCTTTCCACAGCAGCCTTGCAGAAGCTGTTCGCCATTGACTGTGATGCCTCCACCAGTCCGAAAGCGAGGGTATCGATGGTGTTGGGTGTTAGGTGGTAGGTGTTGGGTGATGGTGGCTTGCTTCGTGCCTGTGCCATCACTCGCGCTTCAGCGCTGCTTCTTATGCCTTCCCGCGCTTCAGCGCTCCTCTTTGTCGTTCGTGTCGCTTCAGCGCTCCTCTTTGTCGTTCGTGTCGCTTCAGCGCCCCTCCTCGTATCCTCCTCAATGAAGATATTCCTCGCATTCCCTATCCATCGGCATGCCTCAAGGAAGTTCATGTTCTTGTGCCTCATAACGAGCGAGATGTTGTTCCATGTCTCGTTGCAAACGAAGCAGCGGCATGTGTTGCTTGACGGCCAGAACTTCATGCTTGGGTGATGATCGTCGTGGAAGGGGCACAGACTCTTATGGTTTCTTACCGTGATGTCGAGGTCTGAGGCGATGTCCTCGATTGGTATGTCCCTTATGTTTGAGATGGTGATTGTTGATAGCATTTTCAAATTCTTCACTTTTCACTCTTCATTAACTTAGAGCGAGTCCCCGTCGCGTTTATCTTAGTGACTTTCCTTCTCCCTCCCTCGGGAGGGCAGGGGAGGGGTCTTCCTCTGCACCGTCTGGACTCCAGACCCACCCCCATACTATGGGGGGTGGGGGTACGGAGTACGCCAGACGGTGCGAGGAGGTTGTTAGAACGGTTCGGGTTCATCGAGTTTCGGACCGCGAAAATAGAACACTTTCTGATACCCTTCCTCTCGCTTCTGGATGATGCCTTCATCGAGAGCCTTCTTACGTATGAAGCCATATCGCTTATCGTTATAGATGCCGACAAGTTCCATGAACTCCTGCTCCAGCTGACAGGCACGCATTTCTATTCCTTCAGGCAACAGGTCGTTGAATGCCTTTGCGTAGTTTACCTCACCTTTCTGCACGTACTCAGGGTTGTAAGTACGTTGAGGGGTAGGGGTACGATTCTTCTCCGCATTCCCTTCTGAGAATGCGGACAGTTCCATAGAGGACAGCAGTCGCGGCAGTCCGTTGTCCTGAATGGTGAACATGAATTTCTCCATTATGTCATATTTTCTCGTAGCCACCTGCTGGCATTGGAAGATACGGTGCTCAGCATCTTTCTTGCATTCGTATTCCTCAAAACACTTATTGCCAAGTTCGGTACCTAATGCCCCTCGTAAGGTCTTGTCCTCGGCAGCCTTGTTCTGATGAAGAACACAGCAGATGCAGCACCCTAAGTCATTGGCAATATGCATCAGTCGTTCCAGCACTTCCTGTGCCATCACTATGTCGTTGATGTCGTTCACCACATCACGTATTCCATCGAGGATGATAAGGTCGGGCTTGGATTGCCGTGCCGCCATCTCGATGAGTGGCAAACGCTCGTTCCAGTTATCGGGACGAAGATTGAACACATCGTATTGTTCCTTCGGAAATGTAGTGTTCTCGCATCCTTCCATCACCATCGGTGTTATGCGTTCTGTAAGTATCTCCTGCGTTGACTCCTCGCTCTGTTCTGTATCTATCCATAGCGCCTTGAGTGGTTCTTCTTCCATGCGTTGCATCGACATTGCTTCCCGTCGGGCGCATAATGTCATCAGTAGTGAGCATAGGTATGTCTTACCGCATTTCTTCTTACCTGTGATAGCAACCAGTTCCCCTCTCGGGAAGCATGGTTTCCCAAACATCCTGAACAGGAATCGCCGTTTCTCTATCTGTGTCTCAGGAGTGATACGCCTTTTCTCCAGCAGTCTGAGTTTCTCTTCCAAGGCAGGATCAATGCCCGCTTTGGAGAGTTCTTCGATGAGTTCTGCCCTCACCTCGGACTCCCTCCCGGCCTCCCCGAGGGGAGGAGAGGATAAGTCACCTTTTTCTGTAACAGGTTCTTTCAATTGATTGATATCTTCCATTTCTTATTTCTTATTTTTTACTTTTCACTTTTCACTTTATAAAGCCTCCAACTCCTCGTCCACTCTGCAGAACGCATAGCTATCATGACTCACCCATACCCCGCGTTTAGCTCGTTTGTTGGTCCTGAAGAAAACGTTCCTCAGTGCCATTCTCATCAACTGCAGAGTTTCACCGCGTCTTTGGATGAATTCCTCCTCAGTCTTGATGTCATTACCCAGCCATATGAATATCACGATGTTACCACGGCAGTTAGTGAAGTACATCTTAACGAACTTCCACTGTCGGATATGGCTCAGAGCCTCAGTAGCGATGAATGGAGAGGTATGTCGCATCGTGACTACTGCAATGCCATTCATGTTATTATCGGCATCGATGCCTGGATAGAACACTGGCAGTTGCATCTCCACTTTGTGCGATTCCTCCACCATACCGCTCCACCTCAGGTTATAGATCTCTTGTACCTCCTTCTGGTAGAATCCGTGAGTGACACGATGATGAAACTCATCAATCGTCATTCTCTGCACCGTCTTCCCTTCTCCTTTCCCCTTACAAATACATCCCGTAAGAGGTGGAAATGAATGTAATTTCTTTCTCATACTTTTCTGTTACTTTTATTGCTTAACTTACCACAAAGGTACTCATAATCTGTAAGTTACGCAATAGCGAGTCCACACATCCCCGATGTGTGGACTCGTTCGTTAGAAAAAGTGCCTTTCATCATTCCTCACGCTTCAGCGTTTCTTTCTTTACTTACACTTTCAGCGCCCCTTTTATTCCGCTCA
>DCJC01000066.1:39298-81659 GCA_002317355.1 Prevotellaceae bacterium UBA1710
TCAGCGTCTCTTTCTTTACTTACACCTTCAGCGCCCCTTTTAGTCCGCTCACGCTTCAGCGTCTCTTTATTTACTTACACGCTTCAGCGTCTTATATTCTTCCACACACAGCCTGATATTCTCCAGGTGCCTATACTTCTTCCATCTCGGAAGATTGTGTTCTATCCGGTATTTATTGATGATAAAGATGTTCCTGCTCCAGTCATCAGGAAGTTGCCTGACGAGTTCCTCTGCGATAGCCTCCACCTTCTCCGTGTAGGCAACTACGCATTTTTTTTGTTACGCAGTTCATCCCTGGAGGTCGCTTTCATCTTACTGAAAGTTGATTTACCAACCTCCTTGCAGTACACCTGCTTGTTCATAATACCATGATACTTCATAGTGCCCAGCACCAGCTTGAGCACACAAAATGCACGAAGCGCACGCTCCATGTCCTGATTTTTGTTTGACATAAAAATGTGTGATTTATGGAACGGTGCCGTCCTTGGCACCGCTCCGGGTTAATATTCTTTATTTTTTACTTGTTTTCGTAGGTAAACATCTCCGATTATTAGCAAAAACATACTACTTTTATAGAAATTAGGTTGAATTTATCAAAAATCTCTGTTTTTCTTTTTTTTTTTCATTTTTTTTCATTACCTTTGCAAATAACAACAAGGGAACTATCCATCAAAAATTCCCAAGTTGTTAAAATGAATAGGGTAAGAAACTAATTCTCAAATAGTTATTTCTATTTGGGGTGATTTTTCTCGTATTTATTGAATAAATTTCTACATTAATCCCGTTTCTTTTTAAGTCTTTCAATTTCCTTTTCGAGTATTGAAATCTTTGATTTCAGTTCTACATTTTCTCTATAAAGTTTATTCTGGGCACTACCGATTTCGTTCATTGTCTTGCCCGTTATATGGTAAATGTTATTATCTCCAAGGAGACTCTCAGAATTAAAGTATTGTCTCACAAACTGGAATACGTCAAAGATATTCTCTGCCACGTTGGAAACTTGGGGCTCTGGCTCAAAGGCATCATAGAAAGCCTGCTTGGCATATTCGTCATAATAAGGCGTTATTTTTTCAATATTCAGAAAACTGGCATTATGATCAATGAAGACATCGCCGATGTGTATCTTCACGTTCGAGAGGTAGAAAAGTAGTTTCTTGAGAGTAAGACGCGGCATTTTCTTGGCAGGATATTTTCTAAATGCATCATACGAGTTCGGGGTGCATTCTATTAACTCAATAGATTTCTCACGATTAATGTGATATCTATCCTTGCAATAGGTAATAATATTAGAAAGACGCAGTGTGATATCTTCCCATTCTTCCTTATTAAATAGCCGACAGTCGGATTCATTAGGCTTGTTGCCATTGATCAGTATAAAGTTGGAAATAGGAAAACGGAAGTGATTACAGATACTAATGATATCCTCAGGATGCATTGAACCGCTGTTCCTCCATGCTAGAAAAGTATTATGGGTATTGCACTTGATTCCAAGTGAATTAATAATGGAAAACATTTCGTTTACATTATATCCTGTGAGTTTCATAAGGTTTACCCATCCATTCGGGTAATATTCATACAGTTTATTCATGATCTTAACAATTTGAATTGATAATTTTCTTGTAAAATTATGAATAAATCAGATGAATACCCTCACACTCTCCTCCCGAATTATATGCTATAAATCATGAATGTATAAAATACCAAGTGAAATATAAGTTTGCATTTCTAATACGTTTGGTGTTTTTGCTTATCTGAGAATTGTATATTCAATTATTTGAATTTAGATAATATATGAATAAAGATTTAATAACTGTAACTTCACCTCTCCTTCCGAATCTTGATGATTTCTATGAGGAACTCAAGAAAATATGGGATAGTAAGTGGATTACAAATAATGGAAGCTATCATAAGCAACTTGAGGCTGCTTTGGCAGAATATCTTGGTGTTCCGTATGTTAGTCTTTTTACAAATGGAACTCTTCCTCTTCTAACAGCATTGCAGGCATTGAGAATAACAGGTGAGGTAATCACTACACCATATTCCTTTGTTGCCACCACTCACTCAATTTGGTGGAATGGTTGCAAACCTGTCTTTGTGGATATTGATCCAAAGACTGGAAATATCGATCCTGATAAGATAGAGGCTGCTATTACTCCAAAGACAACAGCCATAATGCCGGTTCATGTTTATGGTAAACCTTGTGATACGCAGCGCATTCAGGAAATTGCAGATAGATATGGTCTTAAGGTTATCTATGATGCTGCCCATGCTTTTGGTGTAAAGGTTAATGGTGAGAGCATTCTGAATGCAGGAGACATGAGTACACTTTCGTTTCATGCCACAAAGGTATATAATACAATAGAGGGTGGAGCGATGATTATGCATGATGAAAAGACGAAGAAACGTATCGATGACTTGAAGAACTTCGGTTTCCATGATGAGGTTACAGTTGTTGGTCCTGGTATCAACTCGAAGATGGATGAGATGCGTTCAGCTTATGGTCTTTTGAATCTCAAGCAGGTTGATTCTGCAATAGAGGCGCGTCATCAGGTAGCAATAAAATATAGGGATGCGCTGAAGAATGTTGATGGTATCACATATTTTGAGGACATGGAAGGTGTTCGTCACAACTATAGTTATTTCCCTATTTTCATTGATGCCGAGAAATATGGTATGACAAGGGATGAATTGTATTTCAAGATGAAGGATGCCAATGTTCTTGGCCGAAGATATTTCTATCCTCTTATCAGTGAGTTTTCTACATACAGAGGTTGTCCTGGTGCTGACCGTACCAATCTCCCTAATGCTCATAAGATGGCTGATAGTGTAATCTGTTTGCCTATGCATCATGCGCTAAGTGAAAATGACATTCTGCGTACACTAGACTTAATAATGAATTGAAAATGAATAATCCTCTCATCAGTGTGATAGTACCAATTTATAGAATTGATAAATATTTGGGAATTTGCATTGAAAGTATCTTGAACCAGACATACAACAATCTTGAAGTTATACTTGTGGATGATGGTTCACCTGATAGATGTTCTGAAATATGTGATCTTTATGCATCTAAAGATTCACGTATTAAGGTAATTCATAAGGAGAATGGAGGGCTCGTTTCTGCACGTAAGGCTGGGGTACAGGTTTCGAAAGGTGAATATATTGGTTATGTTGATGGTGATGATTGGATAGGTCCAGGCTTTTATCAGTCATTGATGCATTCAATTAAAAATTCGGATTCTGACATTGCTATTGCGGGTTTTAGTCGTGACCTTTTCGCTAGTACTAAAAATCTGCTTAATGCTATACCTTCTGGAGTTTATGAAGGTGAGTCTTTAAAGAACGTATGTAAGCAAATGCTTTCGTATGGTTCGTTTTATAGTCATGGTATTACAACTTATTTATGGAATAAGTTGTTCAAGCGATCTGCAATTATAGTACCGCAGATGGCAGTCGATAATCAAATAACCGTGGGGGAAGATGCTGCCGTTGTTTACAAAGCGATCCTCCGAAGTAAAAGAATTGTAATTACAGATAATTGTGCTTATCATTATCGACAACGTGAAGATTCTATGCTTAAACTTTCCTGTAACTATGATGAGGAATATAGAAGACTTAAAGCTTTGAATGATTGTATGGTGACATCATTCCAGAACGAAGCTGGTGAGTATAATCTTGATCAACAACAGAAAGAGTTCATAACTGGCACTTATATTATTCGCTCTGGTGGTAAAATAGATAATGCATCGAATGAACTGAAATATTTCCCATTTAAGCATGATATAGTAGGGAAGAAGGTCGTTGTACATGGTGCAGGTACATTTGGACAACAACTTGTTAGGCGTATAAAATGTGAGAATCTTTGTGAACTCATAGGTTGGATTGACAAAGATTTTTGGGAATATAGACGTTGTTGTATGGATGTTGATCCTATCGAACGTGTTTGTAAATTGGATTTTGACTATATTATTATAGCATTATTAGCTCCGCCAACAATAGATCGTATAAAGCAACGTCTCATAGATTATGGTGTATCAGAGTCTAAAATAATCACAGTAGAGGTTACAAAAGATCTCATAGACAAAGCATATAATCAATATTTATTGAATTCCTAAAATTGTAATTTATGTATTTCATGGATTCATTTACTGCATCCAGATTAGGAGTAACTCATCTTTTCAGCCTTGGACAAGCTGGATATATACTCAAGAGCAAACAAGGACAAACATTAGGCATTGATTTATATTTATCTGAATGTGTTGAATCTGTAGAAGGCCATGATGGTTATCATCGTTTGATGCCTCAGATCGCAGATCCCAAAAATTTGCAGCTTGATGTGGTTATTGCTACTCATTTCCATCGCGACCATTTTGATATAGATGCTATACCTGCTCTTATGAAAAATGGAAATACAAAACTTTTCTGTGCATATGATTGTAAGGAAGATGTTAATCGTTTGAGGATAGAAGAGAGTCAGGTGACTTACGTTAAACCTGGAGATTTTGTTCAGGTAGGTGATTTTTTCATCCGATTTGTTCATAGCGATCATGGTGCTGGTGCTCCTCAGGAAGTTGGAGTGTTGGTAACTGTGGATGGAAAGAATATCCTAGAGGTTGGTGATACGAGTCTACACCTTGATTGGAAGGAAGAGTACTTGCAGGCTGGTCCATTGGATGTGTTGATTGCACCTATCAATGGTGCATATGGTAATTTGAATGAAATGGAATGTGCTGAATTGGCTAATATCCTTTCTCCCCAAATAACCGTTCCTTGTCATTTCGGTATGTTTGCTTCACATGGAGGCAATGCTGGTGTATTCATAGAGAAAATGCGTAAACAAGGAAGTGCATACAAAGTCTTCACGATGGGAGAAGACTACGAAATAAAATAAAATTTTTCGACATTTATCAATATAAGAAAATGGAAAAAAATCTTGAAGGTAAAAAACTGCTAATTCTCGGTGCAAATCCAGAAACTGCTAATATTGTAAAAATAGCAAAAGAAATGGGGGTAATTACCATTGTTACTGACTATGATCCAACTGCCCCTGCCAAAAAAGTGGCAGATATTAGCTATGATATTAATGGATTGGATGTAGAGGCTATTTGTGATATGGCTTGTAAGGAGCAAGTTGATGGTGTGATGGTTGGAGTTGCAGATGTTCTTGTTCAACCTTATCAACAGGTTTGTGAAAAATTGGGATTACCATGTTATGCAAATGCGAAATCAGCCGTATCTTTCAATAACAAAAGAATATTTAAGCAAACTTGTGCTG
Organism: Prevotellaceae bacterium UBA1710; assembly: GCA_002317355.1. Taxonomy (GTDB): domain Bacteria; phylum Bacteroidota; class Bacteroidia; order Bacteroidales; family Bacteroidaceae; genus Prevotella. Next base: position 44,574 of record DCJC01000066.1, read on the forward strand.
AATATGGTATTGAAGGAATTCCAGAATATTCACTTGATGATAAAGGATCCATTGTTTATCCTGTTATAGTTAAACCTGCAGACAGTAACTCGGGTAAAGGTATTACTCTTGTGAGACATCGTAGTGAGCTGGATAATGCTGTGGCTCGAGCTAAGGAAGAATCTCGCACTTCTACAGTACTTATCGAAAGATATATGGAGTGTAGTGATGTGAGTATTTATTACACTATTGTAGATGGTAAGGTCTATTTATCGACAATATCTGATCGTTATACACTTCGAACAGATACAAGTGCAACACCTATTTGTTTGGGTGATGTATTCCCTTCTCAGTATTATGATAAGTTTATGCAAACAGAGCATCCGAAGTATGTAAATATGCTGAAAGGGCTTGGCGTAGAGAATGGTATTCTCTATGTTTCTGCATTCTATGAAAATGGACATTTTTATGTTTATGACCCAGGTTTCCGTCTTCAGGGTGGGGGCTTTCATCTTACTCTAATGGGGGTTAACGGGTTCGATCAGCGTAAGATGCTTATCAATTTCGCGCTTACAGGATCAATGGCATACTATGATCTTGATGCTCTTAATGATCCTAAGATGCATGGACAGAGTGCTGCTACAGTATGGTTTTTGCTCAAGCCTGGTATTATTGATCAAATTAGTGGTCTTGAATATATTAAAAAACATCCGTCTGTAGATTTCTGTATTCAGCGTTTTAAAGAGGGTGAAGAGATAACTGAGCAGATGCAAGGTACTGAACGACAAGTCTTTCTGCGTATTTTTATGCATTGCAAAAATGAGTCAGAACTCAAAACGACAATCAAAGATTTCCAGAATAGACTAAAAGTTCTTACTTCATCAGGGGAAAACCTCGTACTTCCTTCTCTAAATAGTGAGTTTGAGAACAAGTTTTACACATCTTCACAGATGCTAAAAAATAAAGTTGTTGTCATTTCGGGGGGAACAAAAGGTGTTGGTCGTCAGCTTGCACTTAAGTGTGCTGCTTCTGGTGCTAATGTCATTATTTCGGGGCGTGATCAGGCAAGTGCAGATGAAATAATTTCTCAGGCAAGAGATTTCTCTGGAGAGATTACTTTCAAGCAAACAGACCTTCATAGTGTAAAACAGATTCGTGATTTGTTCAGTTATGTTGAGGATAAATATGGGTGTCTTGATGGTTATGTGAATTATGCAGGCGTAACTCCAGCTTCTGCATTGACGGAAGCTACCGAAGAACATTTTGACGAGGTGTTTTCCATCGACATTAAGGCTGCGTTCTTTGCTTCTCAGTCTGCTGTTGAGCTTATGCAGCGTTCAGGTGGTGGTTCTATCGTTCTTGTTGGCTCAACTCATCACACTCGTGGCAATAAGGATCGTACTGCTTATGCATGTGCTAAAGGTGCACTCTTCACACTTTCTAACCATATTGGTAAACACTATGCTTGTGACCGTATTCGTTGCAACTATCTTGTTATGGGGTGGACACCGACTGATGGCGAATTAGCATTGAGACGATCTCAAGGAATGTCAGAAGATGAGTTACGCATAGAAGCGTCGGCAGCTCTTCCACTTGGTCGTATGACTGAGGCTGACGATATAGTTCCAGGTATCATCTACTTGCTCTCCGACTATTCGTCTATGCTTACTGCAACAGAGTTTAAGATTAATGGAGGTGAAATTATATGATATTTTAAATATAAGATGTAATTTGTATGACAGAATGCGATAGAATAATTAAGGATAAAATATTACCCGAATCTTTCTTTAAGGCTGAGACTATATGTGATTTTTTTGTTGATGAAAGAAGAAAGAAATTATGGGCTTTAAATATTGATTTATTATTGGAGGTTGGCAGAGTTTGTAGAAAATACAATCTAAATTATTATTTGATTGGAGGTGCATTGATTGGGGCTGTTAGACATCATGGATTTATTCCTTGGGATGATGATATTGACATTGCTATGCCACGCAAGGACTATGAAATTTTTTTACAGCATTTTGATGAATTCAAGTCACCTTATTTTTTGCAGACACCCTATACTGATGATGGGTATTTCTTTGCTCATGCAAGACTAAGAAATAGTAATACGACATTCATTCAAAGACCATTTTGTTATTGCAATTATAATATGGGAGTATTTGTTGATATTCTTCCATTAGATAATTTTCAAGAAACAGATGAAGGTGAAACATTATTTCATGAATTAGAAAGAAATATAATTCAGAATTCAACAGCGATGAAATTGTCTAATGCAAAACCAAATGCCAAAGATATTGAACGTATCAAAAAATACGAATACCAGAATCCTTTTGAAGTATTTGAAACTATACAAAAAATAGGGAAATCGTTTTCTGATAGAGAAACGGATGACTATTGTCTTACATGTGGTGTAGTGTATGGTTTTCATAAATCATTATTTGAGAAAAAGGCTTTTGAAAAAACTAAATATGTAGAATTTGAAGGTGTTGAGGTTCCGATTCCTTCTGGGTATGATTCTATATTAACGAGAATTTTTGGTGATTATATGGAATTTCCTCCTTTTGAAAATAGAGGGGGATGGCATGGCGCAACTTTCATTGATGTAGATACAAATTATTTAGATTCTAAGAAGAGTATTGAGTATAAGAAATGGTTGGAATTGCCATATTGATTATATTTTTGTCTATGAAGTATTCGGATTTTCAATTAAGTACTTGGTTTATCTTTGATTATTCATAATGAGAATCAGCTTTTGATTTCATGGTGTCTTCAGTATTGTACTTTGATATAGCGTACATAATTAGTTGAAATAAATGAAAAAGGTTATTACATATGGTACATTTGACCTATTGCATCAGGGACATATCAACCTTCTTAGAAGAGCAAAAGAATTAGGGGATTATTTAATTGTTGGTGTTACAAGTGATTCTTTTGATCGGGGAAGAGGTAAACTAAATGTACGAAATAATGTTTTAGAACGGGTTGAATCTGTGAAGTGTACTGGATATGCGGATGAGGTTATTATAGAGGATTATATTGGACAAAAAATAGATGATATTCAAAAGTATGATGTTGATATCTTTGCAATAGGTTCTGATTGGGATGGTTGTTTTGATTATCTTAACGAATATACGACTGTGGTTTATCTCCCTCGAACAGAGGGTATTAGTAGTACCCAACTTCGTGCAGATTCCACAATAGATGTTAGAATTGGTGTTATCGGTTGTGGTCGTGTTGCTCAAAGATTTCCTACAGAATCTAATGTGGTTAATGGTGTGAAGGTAACTTCGGCTTACGATATTATTCCTCACATTTCTGAAACTTACTCGCTTTGTCATACAGGTATAAAGAAATGTAATTCGATAAGTGAACTTTATGATGAGGTTGATGCTGTATATATTGCGACACCACATCTCACTCATAATGAATTAATCAGGCAAAGTATTGAAGCAGGAAAACATGTACTTGTAGAAACACCAATTGTTTTGAATAGTGAGCAGGCACAAGATTTATTTGAGTTAGCAGAGCAAAGAGGGGTTATTCTTATGGAGGCAAATAAAACAGCTCACTGTCCAGCATTCAATCATTTAATGGTAATGATAAAGAGTGGTGTGATAGGTGAAGTAGTTGATATAGATGCTTCTCTTTCAAAGTTGTTAACAAATAAATCTCTAAGAGAGTTTGATATTGAACAAGCTGGAGGTTCATTTTTTGAATTGGGAAGTTATCCCTTACTTCCTATAGTCAAGTTAATGGGATGTAATTATAAAAATTTGAATATCTATAGTCGTTTTGAAAATGGAGTGGATGTTTATACCAAAGGAGTGTTACTGTATCCAAAATCTGTGTGCTCGTTCAAGTTAGGACTTGGTGTGAAAACAGAGGGAAATCTTGTTATATCTGGCACTAAAGGGTATGCATACGTTCCTGCTCCTTGGTGGAAAACTGATTATTTTGAACTTCGTTATGAAGATCAGAATATGAATCAGAAATTTTTCTATAAATGGGATGGTTATGGTCTTCGATACGAAATACAGGAATTTATTTCATGTATAGTAAACAAGCGTTTTTCAACAGCTAGACTTCGTCGGCGTGAATCAGTTTGTATTGTGAAGATGATGCAGCAATTTGCAGAAGGAATTAATATTTATAGAATTTAAAAAATATAATAATGAAGATTGCTGTTGTTACAGGTGGCACTTCTGGCATTGGGTTGGGAGTTGCAAAGATGCTTTTAAGTAAAGGCTATTATGTTTATGCTACATATGTTGGTCATGATTTTTCTGGCATTATTGATAATTTTGAAGCAATAAAGTGTGACCAAAGCAAACGTGAAGAGGTATATAAATTTATTAATTACGTGAAGAGTAAAAATAATCATGTGGATTGTATTCTTTGTAATGCAGGAATGAGCATTCGAAAGAGTTTTGTTGATTATGAAGATAATGATTGGGACAATATGATGGAAGTAGCAGTCAATTCTCATTATATCATGTGTAGAGAATTCTACCCGATAATTCCACATGGTAGTCGTATACTTTTTACTGGTTCTCAGATGGGAATAAATCCTCACGCAATGGTGTTAGCTTATGGTGTTACAAAAGCTGCAATTCATGCATTTTGCAAGAATCTTGTAAAAGAATTTGATGGTACTGGTACTACGGTAAATGCGGTTGTACCTGGTTTTGTTGAGACTCCTTGGCAGATAGATAAACCAGAAGAAATCAAACAAAATATATACAAGAAGACTGCCATTCATAGATTTGCTTCAATTGATGAAATAGTAGATGCATTCCGTTTTTGTATTGATAATTCATTTGTTAATGGAAGTTTGATAGAAGTTAATGGAGGTTATTCTTATAAATAGATTATTGTTCTGTTTACATTTTTTTTCATCATTTGCTTTATTAAACTTTTTTTTATATTTCCTATTTTATAGGAGTATAATGTCTATCACCATTATAGATATAAGATAATATGCATATAGGGGCGCGACAAGAGTATAAGGTTTTTGTTAGGACTATAACATTCAATCAGTCATTATATATAAGAGACAATCTTGATGGTGTTGCAATGCAACAAACAAATTTCCCTTTTTTACATTTTGTAATTGATGATGCAAGTGTAGATGGTGAGCAAGATGTTATTATTGGTTGGTTAGACGAACATTGTGATATAGATAATGCTGAGTATATTGACACACCTTTGGCAAAGGTGATAATAGTCGGTCACAAAACAAATGTTAATTGCACTTATGTCGTTTATTTGCTCAAGCAAAATCTTTATAGTAATAATGAAGAGAAGAAAAAAATGTATATGCCTTGGCGTGAACATTGTGAGTATGAGGCTCTTTGTGAAGGAGATGATTATTGGACTGATCCGAATAAACTTCAGAAACAGGTAGAATTCCTAGATAAAAATCCTGACTATACGATGTGTTTTCATGCTGCAATTGTTCATTGGGAGAATTGTTCTAAGGAGGATAGGTTGTTTTGTAAAATTGAAGATCGGGAATACTCAGGTGAAGAAGTGTTCAGACAATGGACTATTGCTACTGCTTCGGTAGTTATGAGAATGTCCATTGTGAATAGTGAACTATTAAAACGGGCTTCACTAAATAGGACATTTATCTATGGAGATATAATAATGTTTCTGACATGTGCTCATTATGGTAAACTTTATGGTATGTCTGATGTGATGTCTGTATATCGTAAACAGCCAGGTGGAGCTGTATATAATTATAATGCAGAACGTCAAAAGAAACAAGCATACCATGAGTTGGAAATGTACAAGATTTTCGGAGATAGATATAAAGATATTTCTATTCAACGATTTTCAAAATCAGCAATGGAAGCTTTTTGGGGGGTAAAAGCAAATGGAAAGATTGATTTGAAATTGCTTCTTGATATTGCAATTTGTTCTCCATCAACATTATTACATGAGATAATTAAGAGAATAAGAGGGTAACAATGGCTGAAGAGAATCTTAAATCAAAGACCAAAAAAGGGGTATACTGGAAATTTGCAGATCTGGTGGCTAATCAGGGGATGCAATTCGTCGTCGGTATCTTCATGGCACGTATGCTTTCGCCAGAAGACTACGGCATCACTGCTATTCCTGCCGTATTCATGGCTATTGCAGGAATATTTGCCAGTGCAGGTTTCGGTCAGGCTATGGTTCGCAAGAAAGAGTTGAAAGAAGAAGATCTTTCAACAGCTTTTTACTATAGTACTGGCGTGGGAGTTATCATCTATGCAATCTTATTTCTGGTAGCTCCATATGTTGCGGAATTTTATGATGTACCTGTTCTAAAATGGTTGATTCGTGTTACTGGATTAGGATTCGTTTATGGCCCTTTGGGAACTCCACAAAGTATAATTCTACAACGCCGACTGGATTTTGCTACTCCAACTAAAATAGGCATTGTGGCAAAAATAATATCTGGTATTATTGGAATTTCAATGGCATTCTATGGTTATGGAGTATGGGCTTTAACTATATCAACCATGGCAGCAGGAATATTCTCGCTGATATGCAATTGTGTCGTTGTACGCTGGTATCCAAAGACAGGTTGGTCAAAAGATTCTTTCAGTTATTTATGGGGCTATGGTAATAAATATATGGCATCGCGTCTAATAGATACTGTGTATAGTAATATAACACCAATTTTTATTGGTAAGTATTATTCACCTGCAGATCTTGGAAATTATAATCGTGCTCAAGGATATGCAGCTTTGCCATCTCAAACATTAACGGGAGTTATACAAAATGTATCATTTCCTGTTTTAAGTAAACTTCAGGATGATGATGAAAAACTTGTTGCAGGATATCGTCGTATGATTAATACTACAGCCTTTCTGGTCTTTCCATGTATGATGCTTCTTGCTGCATTAGCTAAACCATTAGTTATTGCATTGATAACAGAGAAATGGTTGTCATGCGTTATATTGCTTCAGATAATATGTTTTTCACAGATGTGGTATCCAATCCATGCTATGAATCTTAATCTCCTTTTGGTAAAAGGTAGAACTGATTTATTCCTTAAACTTGAGATTGTTAAGAAAATTTATGGAATATGTATTCTTGCAGCTACTTTACCTTTTGGTCTTATCATATTTTGTGTAGGAGGTATTTTTAGCTGTATCATTAGTCTTTTTGTTAATACATGGTACAATGGAAAAATTGTTGATTTTGGTTTTTGGGGACAGATGAAGGATCTTATGCCGATATTCTTCCTTTCATTTCTTGTCTTCTGTGTAACATTAGGAATTACATACATCATACCAAATGAGTGGTTACAGATTCTAGTTGGTGGTACGATTGGTGTAATTCTCTATCTGTGTATCGCATATTTTACTAAGATGCATGAGCTTGAGGATGTTAAGTATATGTTGAAAAAAAATAATGATTAAGGTTTCAATAATAATCCCAATATACAATGTAAAGGATTATATTACAGATTGTTTGAATTCTGTGATTGCTCAGACCTTGAAGTCTGGAATAGAATGTATTCTTGTGGATGATTGTGGGCAAGATGATAGTGTTGCCATTGCAAAGAAACTTCTTAAGACACAAGAATATATGGATGCTATAAAGCAAGGAATTGATTTTATGATTTTGCATCATGAGCATAATCGTGGTCTTTCTGCAGCACGAAATACAGGTATCGGTGCAGCAAGAGGGAAATATGTATTTTTTCTTGATAGTGATGATGAGATATTGCCAAATTGCATTGAGGATATGTTGGCAACATCTGAAAGGTATGGAGATATTGATTTAGTGCAAGGATCATATACTAAGACACCTGGATATATAAATACTTCTTTAAAACGTCCTTTCGAAGATTTTACGGATGATAGAAAGAAGGCAAAGGCATGTTTGTTGAGTTATGATATTAATCCTGTAACCGCTCAAAACCGTCTTGTGCGTCGTCAATTGATACTGGATAATGATATATATTTCAAGGAAGGTATTATTCATGAGGATAATCATTGGACATTCTTTCTTGCAAAGCATATAAAGACGATGGCTATATGCAAAATACCTACGTATTATCATCGGTATAATCCTAATTCTATAACCCATTGTCGTAACATGGAAAAGGAAATATTTGCATATAGTACCCTCATTAATGATTTTTCTTCTAGTATCGATCCAATCTTACCTGGACATCAGAAAGAATTATTATTGAATACTTTGACAATGACGTTAAATGCTGGGTATTATCATGATGAATTTCATAAATGTAATCTTATTGATGCTGTGATGTCTAAAAATAATATATTTGAGAAAATCTTATTGAAGAGATATATTACTAGCAGAGATTCAAAAGTCTTGCATTTATTGATTAGATTATTTAAATTTATGGAGTAAATGTATATACGTATGGGAAGATATATTGTCTAACGTACACAAAATATACTTTATTTTTTTTTAGCGTGTAATAAATTTTATTTATTATGATGAATAGACTTGCTATTGTTGTTCCATGCTACAAAGAAGAAGCTGTTCTTGAGGAAACGACGTTTAGATTGACAGAAGTATTAGATGAGTTAATAAGTGAAAACGCGGTATCTGCTAATAGTTTTATTCTTTATGTTAATGATGGAAGTACTGATCATACATGGCCTCTTATTTCTAAATTGCACAATGCCAATAAATATGTAAAAGGTGTTAATTTAGCAGGTAATGTCGGGCATCAGAAGGCTTTATGGGCAGGATTATCTGTAGCAAAAGATTGTGCAGATATTATAGTCTCAATAGATGCTGATTTACAAGATGATGTGAATGCAATCAAGGCAATGGTGCAGAAATATCATGATGGATGTGATATCGTATATGGTGTTCGTAATGAGCGTAAGACAGATACCTGGTTCAAGCGTACTACTGCTCTTGGATTTTATAAGGTAATGAATCTTATGGGGACAAAGACCATTTACAATCATGCAGATTATCGATTGATGAGTAAACGTGCCGTGGAATATCTTTTGCAATTTAAAGAACGGAATTTGTTTATACGTGGTCTTGTTCCATTGGTAGGCTATAAAACGGATTGTGTATATTATAATCGTGCAGAACGTTTTGCTGGTGAAAGTAAGTATCCATTAAGTAAAATGCTGAATTTTGCAGTTGATGGAATAACTTCTTTTTCTGTTAAGCCTATTAGAATGATATTCAGTTTGGGAATTTTTTTCATGCTGATTGCTTTATGTGTACTTGTTTGGATTTTTTATTCATATTTAAAAGGGCAAGTGGTGCCAGGATGGTCTTCATTAATGCTATCTGTTTGGTTCTGTTCTGGATGTGTGTTGACTGGACTTGGTGTTGTTGGAGAGTATATAGGAAAAATTTATATAGAATCCAAGGAGAGACCTTTTTATAATATTGAGGATATTTTAATTTGATATAAAACAGAGTTTTATGTTGGAAATATTGAAAAAGTATACCATAGTGCAATGGTTGTTTATAATACCAATAATTATATTTTTTATAAGTATGAATATTGGTATCATAAAATATAATATTTTGTGGGTTTCTCTACCTACAATCTTTGGTGCATTTGCGTGTTTGTACTTATATAACAAGTATTACAATAAGTTTACTTTAGTAATATCCGATAAAGTATATTATTATACTTTATTATTAATTTTTATAGTGTCGTTTGTCGGAAATGCTTTAGTTGTATATAATGTACCTTTGGCTTATTACAGTGATTTTATAATAACAAGAGATCAAGCAATATATCTTGCAAAAGATTATGCAATTAAGCCAGTTTTCTCTGATTATTACCATTCTTATCCGTTTAATATTAATAATGTTGTAATTATAGGTTGGTTATATAAATTGACTGGGAACTATCATCATGTGGAGATGATTACATCAACGTTGGTTAATATTACTGCGATATTAACAGGTATGTCAGTAAGGAATTTTACTGAGAAAAAAATAATGGCAATAGTTGTCGCTATTGTATATGAATTTTATTCTATGTTTTGTTTGAAGACTTATATGCCTTATTCTTCAAATCTTGTAATGATCTTTCCTATATTGATGGTCTTTATCTATTCGGGAAACTTAAATAAATATTTGAAAATATTCCTTATGATTTTGATTGCTGCAATAGGATATAGGATTAAGTTTACGGCTTTAATTCCATTAATTGGTATTGTAATAATAGAGAGTTATTCAGTTTGTAAAAATAAGGATTTACGATCTGTAATGGTATTTGTTTTTTCTATATTGTTGTGTTTTTGTGTTACTACTTATGCCAGGCAATGTGTTCTTGATAAAATAAAGTATGAGCCGGATCCAACAATTGAACATAATGTTATATTTTATCTTGCGATGGGGCAGAATAATGAGTACGGTGGTCAGTATTATAAACCTATCGCGGACATTGGGGATATTCATCGACCAAAGGCTGAACGTGACGAGCTTTTTGGGCAAATGGCTATTGATGAGTTTAGGTCAAGAAGTTTTGTTGGTCAAATTAAATTCTTTATGAGTAAAATTGCTATTTGTTGGGGAGAAATTCATCAGGATCATTTGTATTTTAGTTCCTTGGATAATTTCATATTGGCAATTCGTCATCTCACATGGTATCTTGCTTTATTCGTAATGTCTTTAGGCGTTTTTCTAATGAAAGATAAAAGGTTTTATTCTCTACTGTTGGGGATTTTTGGTTCTATAGCTTATTTGTATTTGTCTGAAGCTGGTGCCAGATATGTTATAATGTATTCACCTATTGTTTATGTAATGATGGGGTGGGTTTTCGCTTTAATGAAAGATAGAAAATGAAAAGAGAATTATGGGCAGACTATGTAAAGGTTGTTGCTATCTTTCTTATGCAGATGTGTCATTTCCATTTGGCTTCAATAGATGCAACAATATTTATATATATGTTCCACATGCCAGTTTTTTTCTTTGTTTCTGGATATTTTGATAAAGGAAAATCAATATCAAAGGATATTATATTGAAAAACGTTAGAACATTAATAGTGCCTTATGTTTTTTTTTCTTTGTTATCAATACCTTTTTTCTTGTCTGTGGTTGTCCGTCATCCAGAATTGTATGGATATAATCCCATATATCAGCAGATTCTTAAGATGATAATAGGAATAGCAATTATGGATGATACCATAAAGCCATTCGCTTTTCTACCTTGTCCTGAATTGTGGTTCCTCGTTGCCTTGTTTTGGGTGCGAATTTCTTTCTCTTTATTATTTCTCTCTGTTAGAAAGCAAGGTTGGGTTATTTTTTTATTTGTGATCTTTATGTTTTCTATAGGATTAATCTATAGACCACCATATTTTTCATGGGATTCAGCGTGTTTTGCTTTTCCTTTTTATATAGTTGGATATATCACAAAAAGAAATGAGTTGTTAAAATATTTTGCAAATCGATTGGTTTGTGTTCTTTCTGTTTTTTTTGGGCATAATTTATTTGGTCTTTATAGGTATGCAAAACGGTTATGTACATATTGATAAAGTAATTCCTGGTGAAAGTTATTTAATGTTTTACATTAATGGTACAATAGGCTCAGTTGTACTCGTGTTATTGTGTAGGTTTTATAAAGGGAATTCGAAGAATATATTTAGTCGCATAGGGCAATCTACGATAACGATATTAGGAACTCACATGTTTTTATTATATGTTTTTATCATTTGTATAGGGTATGAAATGAATCCAATTCCTTTTGGACTATGTTTGACGATGTGTATAATTTCAACAATTAGTGGCACGTTATTACATCATATAATTTTGAAACGAATTCCTTTTGTATTAGGTAGATAATTATGCATTACGCACCAATAGCATTATTTACATATAACAGAGCTGATCATACTCAAAAGGCTGTAGAATCTTTGTTGGAGAATGTAGAGTCTAAGGATTCAGATATTTTTATTTTCTCAGACGGGCCGAAGAATGAGAAGGCTGTTGAAGGAGTGAAAAAGAATCGTGAGTATATTCATGAGATAAAGAAACTTGAAGGAAACGGATTTAAGTCTGTAACGCTTATTGAACGTGAAAAAAACTGGGGATTAGCCAATAGTCTTATAGCCGGTATCACGGAACTTACGGATAAGTATGGTAGGGTGATTGTTGTGGAAGATGATCTTATCCTCTCACCTTATTTCCTTAAGTTCATGAATGATGGTTTGGAGAAATACCAGAATGATGATAGAGTCGCTTCTATTTCTGCTTTCTTAAATCCGGTAGATGGTAAGGTACCAAACACTTTCTTTTTGAGATATTTTGCTTGTTGGGGATGGGCTACATGGAAGCGTGGTTGGGATCTCTTGATAAATGACTCTCGAGAATTGCTTAAGCAATTGAGATGGAAAGCAAATGATTTTAATATAGGAGGTAAAGGTCCTTTTTATGGTATCTTGTATTGTGATAGGGTTGGTTTGAATGACTCTTGGGCTGTTAGGTTCTATGCTTCCCAGTTTCTTGCTGGAAAGTTACAGTTATTCCCTGGAAAAACTTTGGCTATTCAAAATGGAACAGATGGGACAGGAACTCATAGTGGAGGTGGTCCTTCTGTTTATGATAATATGCAGGTATGTCAAGAACCAGTTATAATAGGTAATATTGATGTCAAAGAAAGTCGGGAAATGTATAAAGTTTATTCGAACTTCTATGGGCGAAGATATAAGAGAAGTTTAAAGGTGGAATATGATCGTTTAAAATCTTTCATTAGACGATTGATTGGTATTGACTATAAATAACTATGTAATATGAGAATTCTAATATTTGGACATACGGCATTCTATAATAAAGAGATTACCATTCAGCAGATGAGTAATGGTGGAGGTTGGATGGATTCCTTGATAATGAAGCTTCACAAGCTTTCAACTATCCAGTTGGGATTAGCTGATGGTAGTGATAATATCAACTATGTTGGAAAAAAATGGGAAAAAGAATGTCAGCATAACATTGAATATTATCATTGGCCATATCATAAGAAAAGAATCAAAGAAAAAATTAGCGACTTAATTCATTATAATGATGTTAGCCGTGATAAAATTGTATGGCCGTATTATTTGGATATTTATAAGCAAGTGATAGAAGATTTTAAACCTGATGTAATACATGTTTTTGGTTCAGAGGTTTATCTTCAGCTTGCTGCAATTGCAGCAAAGGGATATCCTTTGGTGTTACATGCGCAGGGATTGCTATCTTTGTATGTGTATATATTATGTGTGCCAGGGATATCAAAACGAGACTATATCTTGAAAGATGGAATATGCAAGGTTTTTAAGAATTTTCAGGAGTTGGTAGCTTGGAATAGAGGTGCATATCGTGAAAAAGCTATATTAAGTTCGGTACCTCATGTTATAGGAAGAACAACTTGGGATAAGCAGGCTTTGGAAATATTAGCACCGCAGGCAAAATATCATTATGGAGGTGAATTATTGAGACCTATATTTTATGAGTCTATAGACAGAATATATCCTGCAACCCCTATAATTATAACAACATTGTCTTCTCCACTATATAAAGGATATGATCTAATTTTAAAAATTGCTGATATATTAAAGTATCAGTTGCATTTAGATTTTACATGGAAGGTATTTGGAGGTCCTAATGCAAAGTTCTTTGAAAATAAAGTTGGAATATGTCATAATGACGTTAATGTTGAAATCTGTGGTAGAGTTTCTGCAGAGGAAATAAAACGAACGATGTGTAATGCTACCGTTTATGTACAATCATCATATATAGAAAATTCTCCTAATAGTTTAGCAGAAGCTCAGATATGTGGTTTGCCTGTTGTCGCAACAAATGTGGGTGGTACAAGTTCCATGGTTGAAGATGGTGTGTCAGGTCTCCTTTTCCCTGCTACAGATCCATATATGGGAGCATATTGTATTAAAGAACTGATAACGAACAGAGAGCGGAATATTGAAATGGGAAAATATGCTAAGGAGATTGCTTATAAGAGGCATGATCCTGATAATATAGTTGCATCGTTGATTCAAACATATAAGGAAATTATAGATGATAGGCAAGTTGTTTCTTAAAATTATGAACCTACATACGACTTTTGTCGTAAAACTATCGCCAATAATTAATCGGTGGGTGTTTAAGGCAAAAGGCATTGAAATAGGGAAGAATTTTTATGTAGTAGGTAAAGTTCCTATTATTGCTAAAGGAAAAATTTCTATTGGTAGTAACTTTACTATGACTAGCGGCTATGGTATAAATGCTGTTAGTAATGACTGTCAGGGAGCTTTCCATGTTGTAGAAAATGCGGTTCTCACAATTGGGGATAATGTAGGAATGAATAGCACTCGTGTTCGTGTTAATGAATGTGTAACAATTGGTAATCATGTAAAATTTGGGGCTAATGTTCTAGTTATTGATACTGATAGTCATCCAATTGATTATTTGATTCGTAGAAACTCCAGTGATGGGACGAAATCTGCGCCAATATTAATTGAAGATGATGTGTGGATAGGTGCTCATTCTATAGTCCTCAAGGGGGTAACAATCGGAGCGCGATCTGTAATTGGGGCGGGTAGTGTTGTTACAAAGAACATTCCTGCAGATTGTATAGCGGGAGGAAATCCATGTAAAATTATAAGAAGTATATCAAAGTAGGCAAGAATAGATTAAGTTCAAGATATGAATATTGTTTTTAATGTAGATGATAAATATGTCCCACATATGTGTGTGACAATGCTTTCTATTTTGAAGAATACGCAAAATGATGTTGTTGTATTTCATATTCTTACAACTTCTCTTTCAACTGAGAATCGTGAATATATAGAATCTTTGGTAGGAAACACTAGACATAATGTATGTTTTTATTATCTCTGTGAAGATATATTGGGAAATGTTTTTTTAGGGAAAAAAACTGCCAATAAATTTTTGACTTTTGCTGCTTTTTTAAGGTTGACAATACCTTCTGTGCTTCCTCAAAATGTGGATAAGGTATTGTATCTTGATTGCGATATTGTTGTAGTGGATAATTTACTCCCTTTATGGAATGTCGATATCAGTAACGTATCTGTAGCTGCATATTGTGAACATTTGGAGTTACATTCTAAGCGTTTAGGTTATTACAATGAAACTGATTATTATTTTAATTCAGGTGTAATGCTGCTGAATGTAAAAAAAATGAGAGAAATTTCTTTCTTTGAAAAGGCTAAAACGGTTCTTTTAGAAAGAAAAAAAGAACTTTTATTCCATGATCAAGACGTGTTAAACATCTTACTTCATTCTGATGTTTTGCCAATTGAACAAAAATGGAATATGATATTTCAGACAGAGATGAAACCTGGATTAGCAGTAATTCATTTTGCCGGATATAAACCGTGGGATACAGAATGTATGCATCCTTTGAAGATTTTATACTGGGAATATTTGAACTTAACAAAATTTGCAGGAATGAAACCTACTCCACGTTATTCTTGGCTTGAAAGAATGAGGATGAAAGCAGGCAAAGTTGTAAAAAAATATTTAAGAGCGTAAAAGGATCTTTTATCAAATAGAATTTATTAGTTAGAGAGTTGTGCATCCTGCAGAAAAAACAGCGATGAGTAGTTGTTGCAACTCATAAAGGAGCAGGAAGTACAATCTTTACAATTAATTGAGGTATCAGGTTGTGGTATGTGATATATTTCAATAATATGCAATATGGCAAGTACCGTCTCTTCTCGGAAGTAGAAATCATATACTTGAGTCCTTACACAATTACTTATTTATACTTTACAAACATGGGAAATATAAAAAAAAGTTATATCGAGTTGATTGCTCTTTTTGTTATCTCATTTATCAGTCAACTCTTTTTTGCAGTATCTGTATCACCTTTAACTCCGTTTGAGGGGTTAGATGTTTCAATGTTCAAACAGTTGGGTGAAGCTTGTTTACAAGGAAAAGAGCTTTATTTGGATATCTTTGACCATAAAGGACCTATGATATTTTTCATAAATGCCCTTGGTCTATGGTTGTCCAATGGGCGTTGGGGAGTGTTTATTCTTGTTGTTCTCAATTGTTTTGCTGTCTTACTTATATGGCATAAGACGGCAAGATTTTATATAACCAATAGGATTTTTGCTTTTCTTCCTGTATTATTAGCATTGATAACTTATTTAGCCGCTATGCAAGAGGGAGATCAAACAGAAGAATGGTGTTTAATTCCAGCATCTTACTCATTATATATACTTGCAAGAAAGTTAGTAAAAGGTAAAGATCCTCTTATTTTTGATTATATGTCTATAGGTCTGTTTTCTGGTCTCGTATTGTTTTTGCGTGCTAACAACCTTGCTGTGGTCGTTTGCTCCATATTATATCTAACATATTTATACATAAAAGACAAAGAAATAGATAAAATTCTTATAGGATATGCTTGTATGATTATTGGTGCTGTTGTATCATCATTGGTAATTTTATTATATTTCTATGTTGAATATGGTTTTGATGGAGTCAAATTGTTAATGTTTGGAACTTTCTTGTTTAATTTTTCTTATGCAGGTTTTAGTTCTTATTATGATGTTCTGATAAGTAGTTTGTATAATCATGCGTTCTTCCTTGGTTCTATTGTTTTGATTTCATACGTGTACATTAATAATAAAGACCGGAAAGATAGAAAAGAATTGACAATTTTCTTTGGATTAAGTTTTATATTTTGTTTCTATACTATGGGGACTGCATGTTTTAGGCATTATATGATAAATGTTGCACCATTATTCCTTCTTGCCTCTTGCTATGCGTTTAAAGATTATTACAGACCATATATTTTATATTTTGTTGTTGCTCTATTGGTTAATGAGTCATTTTTCAAGAATCAGTTACAGTTTACAATAGGACAAGCAAAACAATCATACGAAAACTTCTATAATGAAGCTGGTACTATTCTTAATAGAATCAGCGAAGAAGATCGTAATAGTGTATGGAATTACAATGCCGAAATGCTGGGATGTGGAGTCTTACAGCATTTCAGAATTGTACAGATGAACAGAGTTATTCTTAATTTCCATAGAAACATATCGCCTATACTTGCAGAAAGTGAAGATGGTTTATTGCAGAAGGTACATCCTAAGTATTTACTTCTTGATAAAAGGAGACCTTTTGTCCTCGGAGGGGACTCAATATTTATTTACGATAATTATGAAATAGTGAAAGACTTGAATATGCATGTTGCAACGAAAAACACTTCGCTAGATGAAGCTCTAACAATTATGAAGCATAAGTAGTTATATGTATATGCAGCAAAGAGACATGTCTATAGATTGTGCCAAAGGAAATGCAATATTGCAATGGTATTTGGTCATGCCTTTTCCTTTGACTATAAGAATATTCCAAATAAAATAACAAATCAATGAAACCTCAAATATTAGCATTATATCTTCCTCAATTTCATCCATTCCCAGAGAATGATGAGTGGTGGGGAAAGGGATTTACTGAGTGGACAAATGTAGGTAAGGCAAAGCCGCTGTTCAAGGGACATTATCAGCCACGTGTACCTGCAGACCTTGGTTATTACGACCTTCGTCTGCCTATAGTTCGTGAGCAACAAGCAGAACTTGCGCGTGAAGCTGGTGTTACTGCCTTTTGTTATTGGCATTATTGGTTTGGCAATGGCAAGCGACTTCTTGCAGATGTTTTCCAGGAGGTACTTGATACCGGGAAACCGGACTTCCCTTTTTGCCTTGCATGGGCAAATCACACATGGAAAGCGGTGGGATGTACTGCTGGTGATGAAAGCCCAGATATTCTTATGGAACAGACTTATCCAGGCATAGAGGATGCAAAGGCTCACATGGAGTATCTACTGACTGCATTTAAGGATTCTCGTTATGTAAAAGTAGATGCTAAACCTTATCTGTTTATATTTGATCCAAAACAACTGCCGCAATTGTATATTGATACGTTCCAACAGATGGCTAAGGATGCTGGTTTCCCAGGACTTTATCTCGTTGCAAATCTTAATGACAATACAATCAAACCTGAAGAGATGACAGCAAAGGGGTATGATGCTGTTACCTATTGTAATATCCTTGGTCACACCAAGGAAGGTGAGACTCTATGGGACAAGGTGAAGAAGAATATTAATGCCATAATATACAATCGCCCCAAGAACTTCCATGAGTACAAGGATGTTTATCCAAACTACATTACAGAGGTCGACATGGATGAGCGTGTTATTCCACAGATTGTTCCACAATGGGATCATTCGCCTCGTGGAGGAAATAAGACTCTTATTCTCCATAACTCCACACCTGAATATTTTGCTGCTCATGTACGTGAAGCAATGGAGGTAATTAAGGACAAACCAGAGAACAAACAGATTCTCATGCTTAAGTCTTGGAACGAATGGGCTGAAGGTAATTATATGGAGCCAGATCTTAAGTTTGGCAAAGGTTATATCGAAGCCATGCATGATGTATTGGAAGAATATAAGGACAAATGAACCACATAAAAGCTGTACAACCATATATACATCCTGGACATCTGAATTTTAAACAGTCACCATATGAAGTTTGGGTAAAGATCGGAGGAAAGATATTATGTTCGCACTATCCTATGAGATTATTGCATGGTGTTGCATTCCGTATGGAACTACCATCCTTATGGAAAAGCAAAGATGATGCTGCATTGATGTTTGCTGAGCCAGTATCTATCACTTTTGATACATTCCCTTATTATGCGACTCATGAGGTAATACCTTTCATCTGGGATTGTTGGCCTTGCTATTTTGATAAGATGGAAGCATGGTTTAAAAGACATAAGACTCGTACTGCAATCTTTACCTCTCGTATGGAGATGGAAGAGATGAAACGTAGATGTCCTCAAGTGAATATGTTATGGTGTCCTGAGGCTGTTGATGGTAGCTTGTATAAGGAAGGAAAACAATTAAAAGACAGATGTATTGATTTGCTTGAGTTTGGCCGCTCAAATGAAAGGGTGCTTGGGCAGATTGATGATAGTTGTATTAATCATGTGTGTACTCTTGTAGATGGTAAGTTTATTTACTCAAATGAAGAACTATATGATGCTATGGGTGATGCAAAGATTACTGTCTGTCTTCCCAAGAGTATGACTCATCCTGATGTCGCACAAGGTATTGAAACATTGACTCAGAGATATTGGGAGGCAATGCTTTCAAGGATGGTTATAATTGGTCATGCACCACAAGAGTTGATTGATGTTTGTGGATATAATCCAGTGATAGAATTGCCGAATGATTGTCAGTCTGTTGCTTCTTTCGTAACTGAGATTTTTAATGAATTGGATAAGTACCAGGAATTTGTTGATAAGAATCGGCTGGTGGCATTGGAAAAAGGATTGTGGAGTGTTCGAATGAAAAGCATTGTTGATTGGCTTTGTTCTAATGGATATTCATTATAATAGATATTTATGATTCCTAAGATAATACATTTATGTTGGTTGTCAGGAGATGCCTTTCCTGTAGATATTGTTAAGTGTCTTGAGACATGGAAAGTGTATCTTAAAGATTATGAGATTTGGCTTTGGGGTAAGAAACCTCAGGATTGTCTTGGTCTTAATGTTATAGAGAAACATTTTGATTTAGATTCTACAATATGGACAAAGCAGGCGTTTGAGGCAAAGAAATATGCTTTTGCTGCTGATTATATCCGTCTGTATGCTTTGTATAATTATGGTGGCATATATCTTGATGCTGATGTCTTAGTGTATAAATCTTTTGATGAATTGCTGTCATTGCCATATTTCATTGGTTGTGATCAGATTCGTGCTTTTGAAGCTGCTGTTATAGGTGCAGAGAAGGGATGTATTTGGATAAAAGATATCTTTGATACATACGAAAGCAAACATTTCATTAAGGATGATGGAAGTTTTGATATGATGGAGTTGCCAGTTAGATTCCATCATGTTCTCACAGATTTGAATTATAGGTTCGTAAAAATATCTCAGATTAGTGAGTTTGAAGCTTTAGTTGGTGATACAGGAAGAATTATCGTGTTTAGTGGCGATTTCTTTAATTCACGTAATGCTGTTGAGGTTAGACAGACAAAGAAAAGTTTCTGTGCACATAATTATGCTGGTTCATGGGCAAAGAAAACTGCAAATAAACCTTTCAAAGATAGGTTGCCGAAGCAATTGTTGAGAGTCATTTATGTTGTAGGACAGGCTACATGGGCAAGGAATAAGTATTCTTGGTTTCAGATTCCATTTGAAAAATAAGGAATGAGGCAGATTGCTACATTTTTCACTATCTTCTGGATTGTTTATTTTCCGACTTGTATTGCATTTAATGAGTTGCCGAGTTTTGGATTGATTGATGAATTCATGACAATAATACTTGTTGTATTTACTATGTCAAAAAATCATCATTCGTCAGTCGTGAAATATCCAATACAAGAGTCAAAAATATATATACTGATAATTTCTTTTTTTGTAATTTATGGCCTCATATTTGGTGCAAACATCCAGGCTGCTGTATGGAGAGATATGGTGCAGTGGATTAGACCATTTTCTGTAATTTATTGCACATGGATCTTGAATCCACAGTTTTCTGAGTGGCAGAAGAAAACAATGTTATATTGTATGATTATTACGATATTTGCATGGTTAATATATCATCCAGAGGTTGGATTTGGTTCAGAAACAGAATTTGTCGTTTTAGGGCAGTTGGCTATATGTACAGGTATGGCATGGTATTTAATGTCTTCTCCTAAACGTAAAAATAAATATATAGCTTTGGCTTTAGTTTTAACAGGGTTATTAGCTCCAAAATTTAAGTATATAGGTGAGGTGGTGCTTGTTGTTTATGTGCTATTTTTCCTTAAGAAGAAATTTGACTTTAAGTCTTCAAAAACAATAGTTGGTTTGGGACTTGTTGCGTCAGTTATGTTGTATGTAACTTGGTTCAAGTTTGATACCTATTATGTGAGTGGTTTCGCTCGGGAAGGTTATGATAGATTGGCAAGACCTGAAACATACAAAGCGGCATGGCAAATTTTGTGGGATTATTTCCCATTTGGATCAGGAATGGGATCTTTTGGCTGTGCTGCTGTAGCTGATTTCTATTCTCCCCTCTATTATAAATATAATTTGAATACAGTATGGGGTATGTCACCAGAAGTAAGAAGTTTTATTGCTGATGCTTTTTATCCTACGCTTTGTCAGTTAGGTGTTGTTGGAATTTTCTTCTTTTGTGTATTTTGGAAGCGTAGATTAGCCGCTTTCAACAAGATACAAGATATGCGTTATTATCGTGTGGCGTGGATTACATTCTTTTGTCTTGCAATTGAACAGACTGCAGATACGTCATTTCTTTCAGGTAAAGGTATGGGATATTGTATGTTGATTGGTTTGTGTTTGAATGCAAATAGAAATATGGGCGTGGGATTAAATGCTGTTGATGATTCTGCTGAATCAGAAGATGAAAAATTAGAGGATAATCATAAGTCTCCTCGTAGAAGGAGAGGCTTATTTCGTTTAGGACATAATTTTAAGGCTAATCGTTGGAGAAAGGATCGTGAGAATGTTTAATATATTACAAAAAATAAGTTTGATGCCTTCATACATTTTGGATGCGATATGGGCGCTAGTTTACAAGAAGTGTATGAAGAATTGTGGTAAGGGGGTATATCTTCGTCCGATGTCTTCTGATATAAAGGGATTGTGGAATCTCACTGTTGGTGATGGTACATCTATACCAAAGGGAAGTACGATATATTGTACTGATGCTCCTTGTACAATAGGAAAGAAAGTGATATTTGGTCCTAAGCCAACAATCATTACTGGTGACCATAGAATTGATGTTATTGGTAAGCATCTTATTGATGTTACGGTTGAAGAGAAATTCATTGATGGGGTTAATAATTTCGATCAGCCTGTTGTTATAGAAGATGGTTGCTGGATTGGTGCTAATGTTACAATACTTAAAGGAGTAACAATTGGTCGAGGTTCTATTATTGCAGCTGGTGCTGTTGTTACAAAGTCATGTGAACCTTATTCTATTATTGGTGGTGTTCCTGCTAAACTGATAAAGATGAGATTCTCTCCTGAGCAGATTGCCGAACATGAATCTTTGTTAGCTCAACATTCGAGAAAGTAGATGCAGAAAGTCATAATAACAGCTCCTTCTCTTGACCCTACTCAGAATGTGAGTGGTGTGTCAAGTGTTGTACAGTTTATCATTGATAATAACAAGGAATGTGAGTATTCTCACTTTGAACTTGGTAAAAAGGATAAGGAGAAACGGGGAATTGGTAATGTTACACGTATCTTGAAATGTTACAAGAAGTGGAAAGGCATAATCAATACAAATAAGGATGCTATTGTACATTATTCGTTTCCTTTGAGCGCTCCTTCCATTCTTCGTGATCCATGGTTCATGTGGTATGCCTTGAAGAATGGTGTGAAGATGACAGTTCATCTTCATGGTGGTATTTTTTTGACCGCAACTAAGATTCCATTCTTCTTGATGAAGATACTTAAATGGGTATTTTCATGGGATATTCCATTTATTGTGTTGAGTGATTCTGAAAAGGAAACTCTCACAACTCGATTTGGGGCAAAAAATGTAGTGGTGATACCAAATTGTCCTGCTCCTGCACTTTCTGTTCATATTCCATCTGAAAAAGATCCTTTACGTTTAGGATATCTTGGTAGGATTGAAGTGAATAAAGGTATGAATGAATTACTTGAGGCTTGCAAGAAATTGAAAGCTGATAATATACCTTTTGAACTCGTTTTTGCTGGAAAAGAGGTGCATGAGGGTGAATATATTCCAATATATCAGAAAGAACTTGGAGATAGTTTCAAGTATGTTGGGTTGGTTTCAGGAAAATCTAAAGCTGATTTCTTAGGAAGTTTGGATGTCTTTGTAATGCCTACTTATTTTGAAGGGTTGCCAATGTCACTTCTTGAGACTATGAGTTATGGGACTGTGCCTGTTGTAACACCTGTAGGAAGTATTCCTAAGGTTGTAAACTCTATCTCTTTTTCAAATACAGAAGATGTATTAGAGAAAAATGGAGCTTTCATAAAAGTGAAGGATGTAGATAGTATTGTGGATACAATAAAATTTCTGCATAATGACAGGGAAGCGTTGCGTATTTTAGGAAAGAATGCCCGAAAAACAATAGATGATAATTTCTCAACTGCGAGATATGTAGAGAAGTTGAATTCTATCTATGCATCTTTGTAATGAAAGACTTTGACAGACTCATAACTCGTTTTCGTCAGTTTGGTGGGATGCGACTTGTTTGGCAATATGCTAAGATGGGAGTGCTCTGGATTGGGATAAAGGAGATTGTGAAGTGTGCGTTGAAGGGAAGGTCCTTTAAATCTGTATATCCTGTTATCACGGAAAGGATTGATAGGATATTAGTTGAGAGGTATGGGAATATTAAGGCTGAGACTAACGATTGTAATCTGCCTTTTGATTCCGGAGAAGAGAAAAATACTAAAATATGGTTCTGCTGGTTGCAAGGCATAGAGAACGCTCCTGAGATGGTCAAGGTGTGCTTGGAGTCGCAAAAGAGAATCTTCGGCGATAGAGTAGTGGTCCTTGATGATAAGAATTACAAACAATGGGGTAAAGTGCCTGAGTATGTAGAGAGGAAATATAGAGAAGGACTGATTCCTGGTGCATTGTTTAGTGATATTCTAAGATTAGAGTTACTGATACGGCATGGTGGTATGTGGATTGATAGTACCGTGCTTGTGACGCCTAATGAAGAATCTTATAAAGGACTTACGATTGAAGAAATAGAGAAGAGTGACTTGTTTGTTTTTCGCTATTTTAAATCTGGAAAAGTTCTGGGTCTGTCGAACTGGCTGATTCATGCAAAGGCTGATAATCGTCTCTTGATGGATCTCAGGGATATGCTTCTTGCATACTGGAAGGACTTTGATTGCACGTTGGAGTATTATATCTTCCACATATTCTTTGGTGTTGTGGCTAAGCGTTATCCAGAAATGATAATGGGGATGCCTAAAGGCAATAGTTTCCATGCTATAATGCTTCGTGATCGCCTTGCTATGGATTATAATGAATCATGGTGGAAGGAACTTACGCAACATGTATGTTTTCATAAACTAAACTACAGACAGGAAAGAAAGGCTATTGCAAATCCAATGAGTTTCTGGAATCATATAAATGATGAGTATCAAATTAGGTAAAAGAAGTGAGTACACAAGAACAAATATATTTCTTTGAACTTCTTCGTGTTTCTGTAGGTAATCTTGACTGTCTGTCAGGAACTCCTTCTGCAGAAGAGTGGGAGCAATTATATGGTACAGCAAAGAAGCAGGCACTGGTAGGTGTTTGCTTCTTTGGTATTAAGCGACTTCCCCAAGAGCAACAACCCCCATTACTCAGACGTAGGCAATGGGCAGTTAAGGCTATGCGTCTTGAAGAAAGAAACGCTCAGATGTCAGAAGCAACAAGGATGGTTAGTGGTGTTTTCCAAAAGGCAGGATTTGATTGCGTTATTCTGAAAGGACAAGGCAATATTGCCAACTATGATGAAGGAATGGGAATCTTCAGAGTTCCTGGTGATGTGGATGTCTGGGTTAGGCCTAAAGATAATAAGAAACCGCGAGTTAGGTCTGTGATAGAATATTGTGAGAGGGTAAAGAAAGGCGAGTATGTTTACTATCACAATCTTGATTTTCCTATTTTGAAGGACATTGAAGTTGAGGTTCATTACAGACCTACATGGCTGTTTTGTCCATGGAGAGATAGAATTCTTCAGAAATGGATGAACCAACGATTTGAAGGTGAGGAATATGACGGGTATAAGATTCCAACTATGGAGTTTAATACCGTATTCCAATTGCTTCATATCTACAAGCATTTGTTTGAAGAAGGAATTGGTTTGAGGCAGTTGATGGACTATTATTTTGTCTTGAAGAAAGGAAAATGTAAGGAGGTTTATCCGTTACTTTGTAAGTTGGGATTAAAACGATTTACTGGTGCTGTGATGTATGTTATGCAGGAAGTATTTGGAATGTCAGATGAATATCTTCTTTGCAAACCGAAGGTAAAAGAGGGTAGGGAACTACTTTCTGAGATAATGATAGCAGGAAACTTTGGTCATCATGATCATAGATATAATTTTGCTGAGGCAACTAATGGTTCCATGCAATATAGAGGTAAGGAATATGCATGGATGCGCCTCAGAAGGAATTTCCGATTCGTGAAGAATTATCCTATGGAAGTGCTTTGGGAACCACCTTTTCGTGTTTTTCATTGGGTTTGGCGAACATTCCGACTTTGGAGATGGTAAATTTCTTTGGAGCGGTAAGCGAGGCTCGACTGCGAAGCTTGATGAGGCAAATGCCGAATAACTCTGACCTTGGTTACGAGTGAGAGATTATTAACGCGATGAAAGAGCGGTAAGCGAGGCTCGAACTCGTGACCTGCGGCTTGGGAAGCCGCTGCTCTACCAACTGAGCTATTACCGCAATTGCTATATGGAAAATGACAACGTTTTGTTGTCATTTTTTTTGTTTATGGAGCCGATAACGAGACTCGACTTGCGAAGCTTGATGAGGCTTTGCCGAATAACTATGACCCGGGGCGCGAGTGAGATTCTCGGTATCTGCGAAATTATATGGAGCCGATAACGAGACTCGAACTCGTGACCCACGCATTACGAATGCGTTGCTCTACCAACTGAGCCATATCGGC
The DNA here is from genome assembly GCA_002317355.1 of Prevotellaceae bacterium UBA1710. Taxonomy (GTDB): domain Bacteria; phylum Bacteroidota; class Bacteroidia; order Bacteroidales; family Bacteroidaceae; genus Prevotella. The sequence goes on from DCJC01000066.1 coordinate 70,192, forward strand.
CTGATTTTTTCTAAAATCGGATGCAAATGTACAATTTTTTTTTCATATATGATATGGCTTCCGTAGAAAATGTCGTAGAATTAACTAATTTTTGGATATTTAAGAAAGGAAAGGGTGGGGAAGTCGGATATTTTTAGTAACTTTGCAGTTGCAAAATAGAAATTGAATAAAATAAGATAAAAATATAAATGGAAAAAGTAATTCTTACAGGTGATCGTCCAACAGGTAAGTTGCATATCGGTCACTATGTTGGTTCACTTCGTCGTCGTGTTGAACTGCAGAACTCTGGTGAGTTTGATAAGATATTTATTATGATTGCAGATGCTCAGGCTCTTACTGACAATGCTGATAATCCAGAGAAAATCCGTCAGAATGTGATAGAGGTAGCTCTTGACTATCTTTCTGCAGGTCTTGATCCAAATAAGTGTAATCTGTTTATTCAGAGTGCTGTTCCTGAGCTTACAGAGTTGGCTTTTTATTATATGAACCTTGTAAGTGTTCAGCGTCTTCAGCGTAATCCAACCGTTAAGACAGAGTTGGAGATGCGTAAGTTTGAGGGTGGTACCCCTACAGGTTTCTTCTGCTACCCAATTTCTCAGGCAGCTGATATTACTCTCTTTAAGGCAACAACAGTACCTGTAGGTGAGGATCAGAAGCCAATGCTTGAGCAGACAAACGAGATAGTTCGTCGATTTAATAATATTTATGGTGAGACACTTGTAGAGCCAAAGATTCTTCTTCCTGATAATGCGGCTTGTCTTCGTTTGCCAGGAACTGATGGTAAGGCTAAGATGTCAAAGTCTTTGGGTAACTGTATATATCTTTCTGATACTCCAAAGGAATTGAAAAAGAAGGTAAATTCTATGTTTACCGACCCTCTCCATCTTAATATTGAGGATCCTGGTCATCTTTCTGGTACATATACTGATGCCGATGGTAATGAGGTGAGCTATCAGAATACTGTATTCGTTTATCTTGATGCTTTCTGTCAGGATAGCGACTTCGAGAAGTTCCTCCCTGATTATAAGAACCTTGATGAGATGAAGGCTCATTATGTAAAAGGTGGTCTTGGTGATGGTACTTGTAAGAAATTCCTTTTGAATGTGCTTAATGACCGTCTTGAGCCAATCCGTCAGCGTAGAAAGGAATATGAAAAGGATATTCCTGGGGTATATGAGATTCTGAAGCGAGGTACAGAGGAAGCACGTAAGGTTGGTGCTCAGACTCTTGCTGAAGTACGCCACGCTATGCGTATTGATTATTTTGATGATAAGGAACTTATTGCAGAACAGGCAAAGCGATTTGCTCAGCAATAGGATTTGGACTGATGCCGATGTGAGTCCGTTGTGACTCCGTTGTAAGTCCGAAGCAAACCCAATAGAGGTCCAATTCAACGTGTGTTTGAATTGGACCTCTATTGGACTTGTATTGGACCTGAATTGGACCTGAATTGGAGTTGCCTCCTTTTTATTTCAGTTTGTTTTGGATGAATTCACTAACGGCTTTTGCTTGACGAACTGGGTATCCGACTTGTTGCCCAACTTCCGATGTGAGATGCTCCATACCGTTCTTTACATTTTGTAATTCACTAAAGAAATCGCTAAATGCACTCTGGACTTTATTTGGACGTCGTCTGCGTTTGTCTGCATTTGGATTCACCACAATACGAATGCCTTTGTGAACAAGTTCGATATCAATATCAGCAGGTGCTTCTATTGGATCTCCATCATAATGAATGACACCTGGCTGTTCACGATGGATGTGCAGCTTACGTGTCTTGAAATATTTAATCTTTGAGTTCTTGTCAAGAGTTTTGTTGAACATCTCCAGACTGATGCTTGGCGCCTCGATTATATCAAACGGTTCGATGATGACAACATCAATAAGACCGTCTTTCATACTTGCTTGGGGAGCTATATAGGCATCATTGCCGTATTGTGAGGCATTTGCACATGACACAAGGAATGCTTTGTAACTAATCTCTGCGTCATCTAGTGTAATATCGTAAGTTTCGGGTTTGTAGGTGAGACCTTCCTTAAGAACATTCTCAACGTATGTGATAGGTCCACGTTTGCCAGCTTCTGCAAATTTGGCACTTATGAAGGCATCGAATCCCATTCCGCATGTGCAAAAGAACGGATGACCATTAATGATACCATAGTCAAGGTCGTGAATCTCACAATTATTGATGACTTCAAGGGCACCTTTTGCATTAAGTGGAAGCATGAGATGACGAGCAAGACCATTGCCTGAGCCACATGGGATTATTCCTAAAGCCGTTTTGCTATTTATAAGTGCTCGTGCAACCTCATTGATAGTTCCGTCACCACCTACAGCTACTACAACATCTATTCCCGCCTCCTTAGCTTCTGTGGCGAGAATTGATGCGTGACCTGCATATTCGGTGAACTTAATCTCTATATCAAAGCGATTCTTGTCTATATACTTATCAATAAGAGTCGGCATCGATTTCTTGTTTGCCGTTCCGGATATCGGGTTTATGATGAATACTATCTTATGCACAATTGTAATGAATTTGAATGCAAAATTATAAAAAAAAGCATAGATTTATTGAACTTATAATGATTTTTTAACCAAAAAGAAATTTTTATTGACTTAAATGTGCTTTATTCGCTATTTTTTTTGTAACTTTGCATGCTGAATGGACAATTATGGAGTGTCACTTCGCTTTAAGGTAGTAAAAAAATATACATTATATTATAATGGGACAGTTACAAGAAAAGTACAAGAATTATCGTTTGCCACAGAAATTACAGGAGAAGAATCTCTATCCTTATTTCCGTTGCATTACAGGTAAGCAGGGCACAGAAGTAGAAATGGGTGATCATCATGTATTGATGTTTGGCTCAAATGCTTATACAGGTCTTGTTGGTGATCAGCGCATCATTGATGCTGCAAAGGCTGCAACAGACAAGTATGGTACAGGTTGTGCTGGTAGTCGTTTCCTTAATGGTACACTTGATATTCACGTAGATCTTGAGAAGGAACTCGCTGAATATGTTGGTAAAGAGCAGGCTCTTTGTTTCTCAACAGGTTTTACTGTAAACTCTGGCGTTATTGCTGCTATTGGTGGTCGTGAGGACTATATTATTTGTGATGACCGTGACCATGCAAGTATCGTTGATGGTCGTCGTCTTAGCTTCGCTCACCAGTTGAAGTACAAACACAATGATATGGAGGATCTCGAGCGCGTCCTTAAGACTCTTCCTTATGAAGCTATCAAACTCATTGTTGTTGATGGTGTCTTCTCAATGGAGGGTGACCTCTGTAAGTTGCCTGAGATTGTTGAGCTCAAGAAGAAGTACAACTGCTCTATCATGGTTGATGAGGCTCATGGTCTTGGTGTATTTGGTAAGCAGGGACGTGGTGTTTGTGACCACTTCGGTTTGACAGATGAGGTTGACTTGATTATGGGTACTTTCTCTAAGTCACTTGCATCTATTGGCGGTTTCATCGCTGGTGACTGGGATACAATCAACTACCTTCGTCATGCTGCTCGTACTTATATGTTCTCTGCATCTAACACACCTGCTGCAACTGCTGCTGCTAAGTGTGCTCTTGATATCATTAAGAGTGAGCCTGAGCGTATTCAGGCTCTTTGGGATGTGACAAACTATGCTCTTAGCCGCTTCAAGGAAGAAGGATTTGAGATTGGTGATACAGAGTCTCCAATTATTCCTCTTTACATCCGTGATATGGAGAAGACATTTGCTGTAACAGCTATCGCATTTGAGCGTGGTGTATTTATCAACCCTGTTGTTCCACCAGCATGTGCACCTTCTGATACACTTGTGAGATATGCTTTGATGGCAACTCATACAAAGGAGCAGGTTGACCGTTCTGTTGAGATTCTTAAGGGTATCTTCAAGGAATTGGACATCATTAAGTAAGAATAATCCTTGTATAGATATAAAAAATCGCGATATCAATTGATATCGCGATTTTTATTATATTTACTCTTATGGACTTTTGACTTTACACTTTGTACTTTATACTTTACACTTTAAACATCTCATGCCATTGCTTAAATCTTTCTGCACCTTCTTCTCCGAATTTTTCAATGCTTTTTAATGCTCGCTCATAAGATTTTTCAACTTCCGGATGAGTCTTAGAGAAGAACTTGTCTGCATAGCATATTATTTGTTCTTCTAATGTTTCTGGAAGGAAGTCCTCGTGTGGAAGTGGAAGAGATTGTGAGATAATCTGTTCTTTTGTTAGGCCTGCTCCTGTGTGACGTTCGCAAACACGAGCGTATGGTTCAATCTCTTCTTGTGACATTCCGAACAGATGAGCATCTTTACGAAGCATTTCTGCTCCTATTCGTCCATGACAGATGTATGGCTCAGTACCATAACATTCTATTCCTGAAGCATCACATCTTATGATACCAATATCGTGGAGCATTGCTGCAGCTTCAACAAAAGGAATTTGTTCGGTGTCTTTACATGCCTTTATTGCTTTATCTGCAACCATGTGGCTATGAACCATGAGGATATCCCGAAGTTTTCCCTCTGTGTAATAATGATCTATTATTTGTTGGTAGTTCATGAACGCAACTCTTCGATTAATGGTAGGACTACTTTACGAAGTACTTTATCGTTGAGACGATGTTCGCCCTCAAAACGTTGTGCGTTAGGATAATGCTTATGGAAAAGGTCGTATGTCTTGACTACAGGGTCATTTATACCGAAAAGCCCATAGCACTTCTCACGATCATCGTCAGTTATGTCCTTGAACTGTTGACGCTCAATCTGGTTGTGATGTTGGATTAGCTCCTTTGTGACCTTGAATTCCTTCTGGTTGTCCTTACGACGATTAAAGAACTTGTGTACTCCTGTTTTGAGTCCTGCACCAGTTGACATATTTAATGCAGGATTTACACAGATGCGCTTGAAACCTTTCATCTGGTGAGCGTACATACCACCCATACTTGTTCCTATTATGAGGTCTGGTTGTTGTTCCTCGCAGTATTGCTTCAGGAAAGGAAGAGCCTCAAAAGGTTCAATAGGGATATCTGGTGCGATGACTTCGTCTTCGGGAAGCATTCTACGGAGAATTTCAACTGTTCCACTTGCACCAGAGGAACCGAATCCGTGGAAATATACTATTTTCATTTTGGGTGTTAGCTGTTGGGTGTTAGCTGTTGGCGTATAGAGTTCATTATGTTTTTTTTGATGGCTTTATGCTCGAAAGCACGCTGGATGGCATGGAAAGAGTGAGCATCTGAACCACTATAATCGTAGAATCCTTCTGTCAGAAGATATTCAGCACGTTCTTTTACTTGTTTGCCATAAGCGCCTATTAAAGACGTTATGTTCAACTGATATTTTACTCCCATGTCCTTGATTGTTTCGTATTTCTCGTCGTCCATGTAAAGGTATCTTTCTGGATGTGCAAGTACTGGTGTGTAGCCTGCTTTCTGCATATCTCTAAGAATACCTTCCATACCCATAGGAGCTTGTACGTATGATGTTTCTATTAGCAATTCATTTTGTTGCTCTCCATATGGCATAAGAATGCCTTGTTCCAACCTCTTTACGAATAGTCCATCCATCATATTTTCTGCAGCAAGGAATAGTCTGATATTTCCTTGATATGCAGTTTTTAATTCATCAAAGCGGGATTTCAGCTTTTCTGGAGTATTGGGACAATCTTCCATAATGTGCGGAGTAAGCCATACTTTCTTTACGCCCATTTGCTCGTACATGGTTAGGATGGCAAGTGAGTCCTTGATGGATTGTATTCCGTCATCCACACCTGGAAGGATGTGTGAATGGCAATCTGTCCATCCATCAAAGATTCCTGTTTGTTGAAGATTGTATTTGCTTGAAAATGGCCACATAATTATTCTTTACTACTGTATCCGTCGGAATATCCACTGCCATAATATCCGTAACCACCATATCCGTATCCGTAACCGTAGCCATAGCGATAACCATAGCGACGATAACCGTAACGTGAGTTAGCTGTAAGAGTACCATTAAGGATTACGCCCATATTATTGAAACGCTGGTCGTCATAGTATTCCTCTATGATAGGGAGGAAGTCGAGCTCCATGAGTCCGACACGGATGACGAAGAGCGAGATATCTGCGTGTTTTGCAAGAATACTTGTATCTGCAACGATCTCTACAGGTGGACAGTCAAAAAATACATAATCGAATTCATTGCGAATCTCTGTTATCAGTTCTGAGAATCGATCGTAGCTGATAATCTCTGCTGGGTTAGGAGGCAATGTACCTGCAGGAAGAACAAAGAATGTATCTGAACCTTCTCCAGAGATGAGAACGTCATGCCAGTCGGATACGGCTCCGTTTATATAATCTGATACACCTTTATCTGGTTTACCTACATATTCTGAAAGTGAACGGCGGCGAAGGTCAAGGTCGATTGCACAAACCTTCTTTCCCTTGAGGGACATACACTTAGCGAGGTTATAACTTATGAATGTCTTACCAGAACCAGGGTTTGCGGATGTTGTCATGATAACCTTAATGTCCTTGTTCTGACCAATCATAAACTCGACATTCGTGCGCAATACGCGGAATGCTTCATTGATGATATTACGACTGCCTTGTTTTACTACAATATGGGCTTTTGCTTTTGTTCGTTTCTTGTGGTTTACGCTACCGTTTCGTCTTATCTCCTTAATCTTTTCAGAAACGGTCTTAACGTATGATGTACTGTCCTCGTCTGGGAATTCAAGCTGGGGAAGTTCACCGACAAATGGTATTGGGAGTTTCTCAATATCCTTGCGTCCACGAACTTTTGTGTTTAAGAATTCACGAAGAACGATAATAAGGAATGGAATGCCGAAGCCAATGCCTAAGGCTATCATCCATATCTTTTTATTGTTAGGATAGGCTTGCTGGCTTGAACCATTAGAGCGTTCTAGTATTCGTGTGTTGTAAGCCGTGAAAGTTTGGTTAAGATTATTCTGTTCACGAGTCTGGAGCAGGTATGTGAACAACTGTTCCTTAATCTTTCTACGGCGTTCAATATCAACGTACTTCCTTGCTTTTGATGGCGCCTTGTCTATTTCGAGGTTATTACGTTGATTGTTCGCATGAAGCATTTGGACCTGAGTCTGAAGCATTGCCAAATGAGTATCTAATGTTGTTGCAATACCTCTACGTTGAACATCCATCTGCTTTGTGATGTCGCCAACAAGTGGATTCGATTCTGTAGATGAAGAAATCAGATTGCTACGTTCAAGTACCATTCCATTATATTCATTGACCTGTTGCTGAAGTGCAGGATTATTAATTCCTGAGCTTAATGGGAGGGTATGTTCGTGGTCTTTTACCTTTTTTATGTAATTACAGAAATATTGGGTTAGTGCAAGTTCGTTTTCAAAAGACAAATTTTGATCATCATATCGATATGAGCGTTGCATATATCGTTGACCTTCATCAGATAAATTCAATGTGTGGTTTGATATCTGGTAGTCGCTCATTTCATTCTCAACACTTCCCAATTCTTTTTCAAGAGAATCAAGACGTTCTTCAATAAAAGCATTAGTTGAGGTGATAATCTGATTTCGATTTATGATCCATTGCTCGTTATAAACAGCAATGAGAGTATTCAGAACGTCATCAGCACGTTCTGTATTTACATCTGTTAGAGAAAGGTCGATTACGGATGACCTTTCGTCTGTATTTGCTACATATAGATTTCCAAGAAAATATTGCGTGGATGCTCCAATTGTTGTCTTTGAAATCGTAATGTCATCCTTTGATCTATACTTGAAACCCAGGTATGGAGATATTGTTATCGTTCCAAAAGGTGTTTTTAAAGGCTTGTTGAGTTGTCCTTTGATCTTTAGTTTTTTATTTCCTGGACTATGTTCCTTGTCCCAATTTAACTCTATTTCGTTGTCATTAAGAATTGTAACGTCAAATTCTGTACTAACACTATTCACTGCGAATTTTGCAGTGATGGGAAGGCTCGCACCATATAGGGTTGTGTTACGTAAGTGACCTCGAATCTGATATACAACATTAAGGTCAAGGCGTTCAACAACTTTTTCCATAAGGTTTGCCTTACGGAATGCAATAATTTCATTATTTAAAGATTGATTCGGCATAATGCTTTTACCATTTCGGAATTTGGTAAAAACGTTATCTAAGGCTTCGCTTTCTTTATCATCCTTTACAACAATAGAAGCTGTGCGTACATAAACTGGAGGGGTGATTCTAAGGTATATGAACGCTGCAGAACATGTTAGTGTAATACAAAGAACAAACCAATGCCAGTTGCTTATACACAAACCCGGAATTGCGGAGAAATCGAAACTGCTACCTTCTTCCTGCTCATTGAGCATTTGCTTCGCTTTATTATGAACTTTATCCATTGTTGGTTACTTTAGAAGGTTTATGATTGAGTATATTGTCATACCAAGGCCTGTGAGACCTGTCCAGAATCCCCATGTTTGGAATAGGTTGCCGTTAACTGTAGAGTTACGTTTGGTCTTGTCGTTAGGCTCGATGTAAACAATGTCATTCTGATGAACATAATATGCTGGAGAGTCATATACGTTCTGCATTTTGGTAAGGTCAATTTCAAACTGACTGCGAACGCCATCTTCTTCACGAATTACAAGTATATTTTGACGAAGGGCATTAATGTCAAGGTCGCCCATCTGAGCGAGTAATTCAAAGAATGTCAGGCGATCTTTGTCGATGTTGATACGTTTACCACCGCCTTCACCGAGAATCGTGACATAGAGACCTGTGTATTCCACCTTCACGATAGCATCATCAACAAGTTTGCTGTCGCGGAGAGTATTGGTTAAATAGTCTGTAATTTCTTTACGATTCATACCGGCAATTTTAAGTTTGCCGAGTACAGGGAAATCAATCTCTCCATTCTCATCAACGAGATAACCGCTTTGGCCATTATTTAATCCCATGCTGCTCATGTTTTGGCCACTATACATGTTAAATTGTTGTGACAATTTCTCATTACGTGATTTAACAAAAATGCTCACGCGGTCACCAGGACGAACCTTGAATGGAGTAGAGTTTCTTATGATTGCAGGTGCAGATGTACCTGGTTGACGATCCTGAAAGTATGCAATATCCTTAGGCGCACTGCATGAAGCAATGATTAGACCTAATAGCAATATGTAAATGTATTTTTTCATAATTCAATGTTTCTTAGGTGGCAAAATTAATAAAAAAAACTAATATGTGCAAATTATAAAGCTTGAAATTCGTTATAGTTCCCTATTATCATATCCGTAAAGTTGTTTTTCGGTTAAAAGTTTGTTGGTTTCATATAAAATATGTATCTTTGCACTAGAAATATGTATCATTGGGGCTTATGACCTCGATATTATCGGGGCTGACTGGATTTGACAGCGGGACGAGATGGTACGTAAGCATGCGGAGTAACGGCTGTGAACTCCATAATCCCTTCGGTCGACAATTTAATTGGCGAAAACAACTACGCTCTCGCTGCTTAATCGAAGTATAGTAGATTAACTTTATTCCTTCGCTAGGCGTTGGAACGAGACATCGCTCAGAGCCCACTCCTTGAGGCTGACTGGTCAATGCGGTGCAATAATTTCAGGGATAGTCAACGGCTTATCTCGTGTCGGTGATGAAACTTTAGAGGATAAGGCAGTGGTTGGTGGCTTGGGTCTTGCTGCTGCACGAAAATGAAGGCCAAGATAAGCATGTAGAAAGCGTATGGTTTCCCCGTTTGGACGAGGGTTCGACTCCCTCCAGCTCCACATTCACAAACCGCTGTAAGTGTAATACTTACAGCGGTTGTGTTTTTGTTTCAAGTGTGGCGCTTTATTTTACCAAAAGAGTTGAAGATACTGCGATAATCCCCACTCATTAATATTTGGAACATCGTGCCAATGTGTTTACACGTTTAAAGTCCATCCATTATCGCCGTGGTAGATCATGTGTTTGGTCATTCCGCCGTCAATACAGATGTTTTCGCCTGTTATAAAGCCTGCTTTCTCAGAACATAAGAATAATACCATGTTTGCGATATCCATAGGATTACCTACACGTCCTGCTGGTTGTTGAATTGCATCAGCACCTTCGTAAATTGTATATGATGTGTCGATCCATCCTGGGGAAATGCTGTTGACTCTTGCCTTTCCTGCAAGACTTACTGCTAATGCGTGCGTTAAAGCTGCAATACCTCCTTTGGCTGCTGTATAACTTTCTGTTTGCGGCTGACTCATCCTATCGCGAGAAGATGATATGTTTATGATCGATGCCCCATCGGCCAGGTTGTCCTTTAGAAGTTTTACGAGATAGAATGGTGCTGTAACACCAACGCTAAGTGCATACTGAAATTCCTCGTAAGAACATTCGTCTAATCCCTTGGTTATTGGTATTGCATTATTGATGATGAAATCTACATTGTTGTGTTTTGAGAGGATTTCTTGTACGAAACTCTCAAGGATTTTTTTATCGGAAATATCACCAACATAGTGATTACCTTCTTGTTTGTCAATCACATAGACATGTGCACCTGCTTTTCTGAATTCGTCAGCTATGCACATTCCAATTCCTTGTGCTCCACCAGTTACGATTGCTACTTTATCTTTGAATTCTGACATGATTTTTCGAGTTTTATTTACGTTTTATGCAAAAGTACACAAATTTCATGAAATATCCAAAATATAGAAGATAAAGATTTCTATATTTATATGAAAAAGAGCGGGCAATAGTTTGCTCGCTCTTTTTCTGAATATCTCAAATTTATTCTTTACTCGTTGTCAAGATTTGCCTCTTCGAGAGTGTGCTGGCTGCTACCATCGAAACAGTGGGTACAAACCATGTCCTTTGGAAGACCAATAGCGTCAATGAGAGTCTCTAACTTTGTGAACTTCAATGAAGTAAGTCCGAAACGCTCCTGAATGATGCTTACCATCTTCTTGTACTGAGGAGAGTCTGTTGTTGCATAAATCTTGAGTGTCTCAGGATCCTGTGCCTTCTCTTCTCCTTCAAGTTCTGCGATGATACGACGAGTGATCAATTCCATCTCACTCTTAGAAGATGTGAAGTTGATGAACTGACATCCATAAACCAATGGAGGACAAGCAATACGCATGTGAACCTCCTTTGCTCCAGACTCAAACAAGCATTCCGTGTTGTCGCGAAGCTGGGTACCACGAACGATACTATCATCACAGAAGAGCACCTTCTTGTCCTTAAGAACTGACTTATTCTGTATAAGCTTCATCTTTGCTACAAGATTACGCATGCTCTGATTTGAAGGTGTGAATGAACGAGGCCATGTAGGAGTGTATTTGCTGATAGCACGCATATAAGGGCAACCATGACCTGCTGCATAGCCGATAGCCATACCGATACCAGAATCTGGAATACCACAAGCACAATCCACCTGTGTGTCATCCTCCTTACCCATAGCAAAACCAGTTGCATTACGTACATCCTCTGTATTGCGGTTCTCGTAGTC
>DCJC01000013.1 GCA_002317355.1 Prevotellaceae bacterium UBA1710
TATTTGCGTATGTCTTAGGAATCGAACTAATTGATTTGGGACTCGAACTACATCTTGTAGAATATCCGGATATGCTTCATCATAAATTCTGTGTTGTAGATCATCATACTGTAATAACGGGTTCATATAATTGGACATTCTTTTCTGAAGAAGTAAACCGCGAAAATGTTGTGTTCATTACAGATGAAGATAAAGTAACAGATTCATACATCGAAGAATTTGAAGGATTATTGGATAAATATGGGCGCGTAGAAAGTATGCCGGATTCTGTTCCTGAACGTCCTGAATACGATAGGAGTTCTTTCAAACAATATATTAGTGAAGAATTGGTTGCAAGAAGTCGTAGAAGAATAGGAAATCAGAAGGATAACATAAGGAAAGCAATATCCCTTTCTCCATCATACGCACCTGTATTAAATGCGCAGAAAAAGTATGATGTTGTAATTGACAATACGTCACGCACTACAGAAGACATTGAACAGGAAATTACTACAAGAGCAATTGAAGAAAGGCAACAATTACAGAATTCTCTACATCAAAGACAACAACATCTATTCAGCCAACATGAAGTTGTTGTACAACGTGTAGCTCAATTGACTGCTCAAAGGCAAACTGTGGTACAAGAAACAGCTCAAAGATTAGAATCCGCTATCAGCGACACAGAGAGACAACAGATTCGTGCAGAGCAAGATATTCAAATTTCTCATATAGATAATGAAATTTCTGTTGTAGAAACTCAGCAAGAATCAATTTCTAACCAACAAAACCAGGTTGAGCAAGAAATTGAAACAACAAATCAAGAGATACAGGCTCTTCAACAAACTACTAAGATTGAAACACAAGGTGGAAGAGGAGCACTCAAAATTAATCTAAAATGGGGAACAACAGATGATCTTGACTTACATGTGATAGATCCAGATGGATACGAGATTTATTATAAAAATAAAATGCATGTCTGTCAAGGTATTACTGGTCAATTAGATATCGATGCTAATGCAAGTTCGCCATACACAAGAAGTCCTCAAGAAAACATCTATTGGGAAGGCAAGGCGCCAACTGGACATTATAAGGTCATGGTTAACTTGTTTAGTAAACGTGACACCGTTAACAATATCCCTTATACTGTTACCGTTATTCCAGAAAAGGGAGAATCTAAGCCTTTCCCGAAGGTTATTGCAATAAACAAGAGTACTGATGATATTGTAGAATTCGATATTACAGAAAATGGAATTGAATACAAGTAACATGATCGATAATCAAAGAAACTCAAACCGACTCAAAGCAGTTCTTGCCGACACTGGACAAGCCAATAAGTGGCTAGCTGTGCAACTGGGCAAGTATCCTGTTACCGTAAGCAAGTGGTGTACGGAACCACACAACCTAATTTGCAGTCATTGGCAAAGATTTCTGATTTATTAAAAATCAACATTAAAGATTTGTTGGTCAATCGCAATATGTTTTAGTTTCCTGTCAAAATAAAATAAAAGAGCATGAGCAATATAAAATTCAACAAAATATCTTCGTTAATCACAAAATGGATTCAAGATGCCTCTATTGAAAAACTACAACTTACAGATGACAAATTGATAGAAAAGGCGATTGGTATTATACTTTATCACCACCAAGAAGACGAAGGATCTTTATTTTTGAAACTTTGTGCTTTGAACTTTTTGAATGCTGCTATAAAAACAGAAGTATTCAAAAACAAATTGTCTTATGACTTGATTAAATCAAACGCAGCAAAACTGATTAAGACAATAGATACGTTAAAAAACGAGGAAATCTCCTACTATTACAATAAGGAGGAATTTTGCTTATATATCAAGTTTGGAACTATTGTATTTAGTTTTCATCATGTACCATTAATAACAGAAGTTTTGAAAGCAAGTTTCGCGACTCCAATTAAATGGCCAGGTATTCGACTTCAGAGAATAGCACAACCACTGTTAAACTACGCTTTCTCAATAAATAAAGAAATAGAAATTACACCCGTGGAAATGAATGACATAATATTTGAAGAATCAGTTGAATCATCAACAGCAAAAGATCTCAATTCCGATGAAATATCCAATAGCGAAAATAATGTCACGGATGATAATTGCGTTGTATCGGTAGGTACTCAACAAACGAATGTTCTTTCGGCAACCGAAAAAGATACGATAAAACAACGCGTACTGTCTATTATTGATTCATATTCTCCAGATTCAGAAGGATGGTATAATTTGGTTGAAATCTCTCCAGAACTCAAGATTAATGGTGTTGATCACAGAGAATATGGATTTAAGAAATTGACTTTGTTATTAGAAGCTGTATTTGGGGCTTCTATGCAAAAAAGAAACGAAGGGACTATGGTATATTTAAAATTCCCTTTGAAAAACAGTCAAACTCCATCTGACATACAAAACATATCAGAAAACGCTGATAATCATCATGGTTATTCGGATATTCTAAATGGAGTCCAGGTGGGTGATAGTGTTGAAATAAATAGTTTTGGGAACATAAAAAATGGTAAAATTAGTGTTCTTAACAAACAATATATTCAACTTGAATTAAAAGGAGGACGTTCTATAAGAATCAAATGTGATTCAATAGCAAGTATAGAATCTGCATCTTTCTTAAATAACCTTATTGATCTTTCTTTTGCCAATGATATTGTAAAAGATGTTTTGTTGGCAGAGGGACTGTACACGTCATCATTAATTAAGACGAATGCGACCATTACAATGGCAGAAAGTCGAAGAATATGGTTGGTGACTGACGATGGAAAAAATGCTTCTTGTTCAAAAGTAAGTCTTATCGGAATTAACAAAGATAACCTCGTAAAGGGACAACGAATATTTGCATTTCCATTTAAGGGAGAAAAAGCATATTGTGTCTTAATGGAGATGACATACTATGAACTCTTTGAGTGCTTTAAAAAGTTAGTATTACAAAAGAAAGATAATGCTAAGGATATACAAAGAACACATATATTTAGTCTTTTAAGGTTCATATTGGAAAGCACGAGTACTCCCGAGGCACAATCTAAGATTAAGCAATTAAAAAAACAACTTAAATCAACCATATCGTCACCATCTTTATCCTTAGAAGGTTATGCTGGCGATGATTCATTTGATAATAATGCCTCTGCAATTGCATCTTCCGATACACGGGAAAATGATATTATAGAGAATCCTGCAACTAATAACATCATAGAAGAAATGGTTGATGAGGAATCAAATGAAAAACAGCCAGAAACTTCACATGTAGAAATATATAAGCCCGAATCAGCTTCAATAGAGGGTCCTAAGGTTATAGGATTTATTAATCTCAATGAAATCAAGGATCCAAGAAAGAAGAATAAAGCTGTATCTGAAGAAGGAACCACCAAGGATGCCATTCTTGCAACCCCAAAGAATGAGGTACTGCCATCAATGGGAAAAATACTAAGAATGGGGCCGATGTATGGATGGATAAGCCCGAATAATCAAGAAGAAAACTTGTATTTTAATACAACCGAATTAATTTCTTATGCTGGAATTATTGATGCTCCTCGTGTAGGCGATGAGGTTATTTTTACTCTTGGGCAAAATGCTCGAGGAGCAATGGCCGTATGCATCCATAAACAATGTTCCCGTGAAACTATTGAAGATTTAATAGAAAAAACTCAACGTTACGACACCAAAACTAGTGTTCGCTTAAAAAAGCACATTGAAGATTTTAACAACTTAGCTACGGATGCAATTGACACGAACGAAGATCTTGCATATTACCTAAATAAGGTTGGATTAAATGCCAAAATGCCTTTTTCTCCAAATGATGTTGAGAAACTATTCGCAGAGAAACTTACTGCTGAAGAATATGCAAAAGGTATAAACTTGTTGATAGATGAGGTCGTAAAAACTGATGCTTCAAAAAGTTATAATCTATTTTTAAGATCCTTCAGTTATACAAAATCGCACAAAATGTACTCTGTATCAGAGTCTCTTATAAGAAAAGCACTTGTTGTGTTTAAAAAACAGGATGATAAAACAAGATATTTTAAGGGATTGCTTAAGACTATCAATACCTTGTCAAATAGAATTGAAATAACCGAGAAATCGATAACCATCATCATCAATTCTATTGATCAATCATCCAAACAATTACCTTTGTATGTAAGAGACGCTATTCTGAATCACAAAGATTTTAACGGAATTACACCAGATCAGGAAACAATCAGAACAGGATTGTATAAAGAAGAATATATTGATGAGGTAAAAGATTATATAAAACAAAACAATGCAGATGATTTAGCATATCTTACTTTAATCAAGCTTCAATTAGCTTTCCACTCAGTTGAATATAATCCAACAGAGGATGTCCTTAATTTCCTATTGAGTCGTGCAAAGAACATTCTTGCTATTGGAGATAAGAAGTTGTATAGTGAAGTTAGGTATCTCCTTCGATTGTATTATCGCAATAGAAACTTTGATACTAACTTGGACTATACTGTTGGTCTGTACCTTATGACATTAGGCGAATATACTCCGTCAGATATAGAAATGTATTTGAATATGAGAAACCTCTGGCAAGTTCGCAAAGGTTATAGGCTCGACGATTTGTTTAAAAAAGTTGTTGAAAACGAGGATGACAATACGTTGGAACTAGCTATGCTTTCTTGTTCGAATGATGTTATCAAACAACGTACTTTAGAAGAATATGAAAAATTAGGTAAAAATTTCGACAGCATCGATGAGTTCCCTTCATTACTTAAAGAGTTGAATAATCGATATATTCAATATTCTGCTGATCCTAGGATTAATTTCATGTCTTTTATATCATATCTTCAGACAAGTACAATACTGTTGAATTCAGAAATGAATATAATCGAGAACGATTTTGACAAAATTGTTTCTTTGGTTACAGACTTTAATATAGGCCAAAAATATAATTCAATACTTAATGCATATAGGAATATTGATCAAAAGATTGCAAATATCACATCAAAATTGTCTTCTAATCCCACTGAAATAGGTTACGAGACTCTTTTGCCTTCTTTGAATCTTCTGAAAAATAATATCTATTCAAAATTTGTTGAATTAGAGCAGAGAGTAAATCCAACAGTTACGATTTCTATTTTGGAATCTGTAGGATTAGAGGATTCTAAATCATCGGAATTAAAAGTAGAAATTAGAAACTCTGGTGATAGTGCTCGTGATGTACATATAAATAGCCTTAAGGCCTTTGGAAGCGACCTAACAGAGGATAATACGGTAAACATAGATGTAAGACTTTCTGCGGACGAGGAAAAAACCATAAGCATTGAGTTGCACATGTGTGACAGGGTTTTCCTTGAGAATGCTGCAGAGGTGGAGTTTGAAATTGGTTACGATGATATTTTCATCGCAACGGATCAGCGTGTACACGAAACCAAGACTGAAGGTCGAACTATAAGATTTAATAAAGAATCATTTACAGAAATTGACAACAAATTCCGTCATGCGTCTGGCGGCGAAGAGCTAGAAGCAGGTGATTCTATGTTCTATGGTAGAGAAGCACTTATAGTTAATATTCAAAATGCCATATTAAATGGTTCTAAAAATCAAATCGCAATATATGGACAGAAACGTTCTGGAAAAAGTTCTTTGCTTAATCAAATTATTGGTAGGCTAGAATCTAACAAGAACGGTTCTGTAATATGTGGTAAGTTCAGTCTGCAAGGACTCCCAGACGAAGAGTCTAATCCTGTTAATTGGATACTAAGAAATATTGCAAATACACTACTGCGAAGTATAAGAAAATATGGTATCAAAAATATTGATAAGTCAATTTTAGAACTATTCAAAACAGAGCCTGATGCGTTTACTGCATTAAGGGAATTTATCGAATACATTAATACAATTGTTGAATTGCAAAATAGTCACTTTGTAATTCTAATCGACGAATTCACTTATCTTTATCAGCTAATTAAAGATGGGAAAGTAAGTGAAGACTTTATGAGAAGGTGGATTGCTCTTATAGAAACTCCAGATGTCAATCTACAGACAATAGTAGCTGCACAAGATACCCTACCACATTTCATGAACGAAAGCTATGCTTCAAATTATTTCAACAAGTTCAGTAAAGAACCTTTGTCGTATCTGTCTAGGGAAGAGGCTATTCAACTTATTAAGGATCCAATCAAGAATGTCGTATTTCTTAATCATGCAGAAGAATTAATTTATGAATACACATCAGGAAGCGCCTTTTTTACACAGATTTTCTGTACCAGGTTGGTAGATTATCTTAACTTCAAGAAATCTCGTACTGTCGGGAAAGAAGAAATTGAAACAGTTGCCGATCGTCTATGTACAGGAACAGATAGGCTTGAACCATCTACATTTGAGTGCTTAACCAAAGAAGCCGATGGTTCAGATTTTTATGAGAACGATAATAAAAAGGTCCTCAAAGCAATAGCTGAACAAACTAGAGCTGGCGGACATGTTAACATGGAAGATCTATATGTTGATATGCCGCAGGATCATATTAAAGAGGTACTAAATAATTTATATTCGCGTAGAGTCATTTCTAAACAAGGTGAAGACTATTCTATAAACGTTAAACTATTTGTAAAATGGATACTCAACAATTAAATCTTAATAGAAATCCTTTTGCTTCTCCCACAGAGGAAGCAATAGGAACTGATTTCATTGGTAGAAAATCTGTATTAAAAACAATGCATGAATACATTATTAATGCAGATAAGATTTCTAATTATCATATTGTAGGCTTACCTAGAATCGGGAAGTCCTCTCTATTGAAAGCCTTCAAATCAATGGTTCTGGAGAATCATTATTCACATGATTTAGTAGTTTTCTATATATCACTAGACGAATGCGACAACTCAAATGATATGTGGAGGAGCATAGGAAAAGGCATTCGTAAGGAACTTAAAAAACAATTTCATTCGTGTGATAAATACACCAACTTTATTGACGAATTGGAATTTGAGGATGTTGACGAGAATAAAATTGATTATGAATATGTCTGCTCCGTTGCTAGATGTATGAAAGCATCTGGCTTTTGGGGATTAATCTTGATAGATGAGTTTGATAATTTTTCTACGATAGCAACAAAAGGAACTGTTGGACAAGTAAGAACTCTGTTTAGCGGTTCCGAATTTGGACTTCGTGCAGTCGTTGCATCAAGACGAATGGTAGAAAGAATTGAAAAAGAGGTAGAAGGAGCTTTGAACTCTAATGTTTCTATTCTAGCACCAACTTTTATTAATGGTTATAAGCTTAAAGCCTTTAATGAAGATGACATGAAAGATTATTGGGCAACGATTGAAAAGAAAATTGGTGTCGCTGTGTCGAATAAATACAAAGAAGAGGTAAACTATTATGTTGGGGCTCACCCATGCTTGTTGAATTTGTTAAATGGAAGTTTTTGGACTGAAAAAGAAACAAAAGATTATATTTGTGATGATGTATCGAACTTAATACTAAGTGAGGAATTAATTAACAAATTACATGATTCATTTAACTGGGCAGTATGGAGAGATATGGAAAAATGGCAATTATTGCGTTCTCTTATCTTGTCTACATGGGGACCTGATGATGAAATTCCAAACAGCGAATTATCAGAATTAGAACGTTATGGTATTATTGACAAATCTCAGTGTCTTTCCGAATCAAGTGGACCGATACGAATCGCTATTTCTCGTTATTTTACAGAATGGATGAATCTTAAACGATATGTTTTGCCTTTTGGTGACGAATGGTCAAAAGCAGAAGGAAACATGAGAAAAATTGTCAAGTGTTTTTGTGACGAAATGTATCAAGGATATGAATCAAAGATGATTAGTCATTTGGAAGCAAAAAATGCAAATACACTTGAAAAGAATGCTGATCCAAGATTCACAGCAAAAGGTCGCTTCGATGCTATGAGAAGCAGGATGAATAAGAACATAAATAAGTATCCAGACATGTCTACATCTATAATAGACTATAGTGAGCCATCTGATTTGCCTGAGATATTCTTTAAGCGAGAATGGTCGTGGTTTCTACAAATATTCTCAAAAACTTGGGATGAATGGCGAGAAAAATTTGCAACCATGAACGAAATCCGTAATATTAAATTGCATAATAATCAAGGAGTTCCTCAAGTCCGCATTGAACTCGCAAAAAAATATTGTCACGAAGTGAATGAAAGAATAGAAGCATTTTTATCTGAACGTGGTTAAGTATGCAACGCAAGAACCTCTTTGATGGCGAGAGCTATAAGGCAGAATTTGCTATAATAACTTATCGGTGGCTGATGAGTCGCCGATGGGTTACTAATGCCGATATTATGGCTGAAAGGCTAGGATGTTCTGTGGAAGAACTACCAGCAAACTTATCCAATTGTGATGGTTATGGTGAACTAAAGAAAATAGTTTGTATTGTAAAAAAAGCCATCCGCGATAAACTGGGTATCAGCAATAAAAGTGTAGAAGATTGCTTTGAGGAAGATGGTAACAATAAAAATAAGCGTTTTCGTTATGTAGGCAAGGACAATGATCCTCTCGCAGACATGCGTAATGCAAAAGCTATCAACAATCTGCGTCAGTACTGGAAGTTCTGCCAGGATTCTGCTGGTTTCTTTCCAAAGTCCTGGTTAGAGTACTTCTTCAAGGATTGTCAAGACTTACTGGACATGAAAGCCAAACGACAGAAGGGAGAGCAGGTGATAAGTGCAAGCCTTGACCGTATTCTGACCAACATTGAGTACCTGCCATCGTTATATGAAGCCATCACAAACAAGATTGTTCTGGAGATTGACTACAAACCTTTCGATGAGGAAGAGATTACGCTGATGTTCCATCCTCACTACCTGAAGGAGTATAATGGCAGGTGGCATCTGTTCGGTCATGCTGATGGAAAGGAACCGGAATTTGGCTACAACATAGCTCTTGACAGAATACAGTCAAAACCTCGTGAGAGGGCGAGAGTTGAATACCTACCAGCACCGAAGCATTTCTACGATGAGTTCTTCAAGGACATCGTTGGCGTAAGTCACATAAAAGATGCAGAGAGAGAGCATATTACAATACGCGCGCACAAACATAATATATTTAAACTGATGGACACGAAGCCTCTTCATCAGAGTTACACCATTGTTAAACCATACGCGCAATATGACGATGGTGAGTATGCTGAGTTCTCTGTTGATGTAGAACCGAACAATGAGTTCTATGGTCGCATACTTCAGATGGGAGCAGGATTGGAGATTGTTTCACCTGAATCTGTACGAGTTGAAATGGCACAACGAGTGCAGGATTTAGCCACTTTGTACCCCAAGAAAGAATAGCGGAATGGTTCCAAAATGAGAGGAACCATTATACACATGACTACTTGATTTTATTCGCGAAAAACGTATTACCTTTGCAGCGTCAAACTTCGACACCACCTCGGAGTTGACGCTGCAAATCGTTGGTGGGGTCAACAAAAATCTGTATACTATGAAACAGACAACAAACAACAGCAAGAACACCATGAACAAGAACGCTAACCAGAAGCTGCTCATGAAAAGCAAGAAGGCAGAAGCAAATGCTCGCCGAAAGGTCAACAAGAGTTGGGAGAAGGTTGAACACACACCACTATACCGTTCTGCATCAGCAAAAGAGGTGTGTGATACCATCACAAAGAAAATCGAGATAGAGGTGCTGGACGGAATCCTGCTCAACCTAAGCATCAAGAGTCAGACGAAGCCATCGAGCGTTCAGAACCGCATACTGAGACGTATCGTAGAGAAGCGTCAAGCACAGGCAAACCACAAGAAGCATGGACGAACAGACGACCTTACCTCAATACACGTTTCCATTACAAGCACAAGCCGCTGCATGGAAGCCATACGCAAGAAAAGGTTTGCTGCATAGACCTACAGAAGACAACGTATTGGTTCCAAATCGAGAGGAACCAATACACTTGGAAAAAACTTAGGCAGGACGATAAAAAGTCTGTAACTTTGCATCGCAATTCCGAGAGAGTTGGTTTTGTTTATACATTATTTTTATTTATCAAAACAGAGGTGGCGGCCTATTCCGCTAAACAAACAAAATCGAACGACTATGAGCACAACACTCGCACTCGTTGCCGCAAAGGCACTCCCAGCCCTCTCGGGCAGTTCTCTCACCTACAACCCAGAGAAGAACGTGTACCTCACCCTTGGTTACACCAGCGTTGCTGGCAACACCTACTACAAGGCAATCCGCCTCTCTGACAGACTTGCCGTGTACTACCACATAGGCGAAGGCTACGCACACACCTTCCTGAACGGCATCACGCTCTTCGCATGGAACGGACAGAAGGCGAACATCATCGCACAGAAGTTCTGGGGCGGCTGCAACTGGAGATGCTTCAACGAGCGCACTGCTAAGGAAGAGAGCATCATCATGCTGAAGGACTTCCTCGCAGGACAAGCAAAGGCCATGGGAAGCGTCATAGCAGACAGCCAGATACTCGCCTTCTCCAGAAACATGATCGAGGAAACTCAGCAGAAGCTGCTCCGATAAACCTGAGGCACAGAGAGAAAAACAACCAAAGTCACAAACCAAGAAAAAACAGACAAGAAGATGGCATCACTTACAAAAGCGATCAACAAAGACTTGTTCGACAAGATCCTGCCAACATTTGGCAACCCAAGAGTTCACGTTCCTGTGTGGGACGAAGGTCAAAAGATGTTCCTCTGCGATGAGTACGAAAGCGCAAGCGGACACCGTTACTACAAAGGCGTACGATTCTGCGACCGCATCGTCGTAGTGGAGAAAGTGGGACTCTACCACAACTGCACTTACATTGACGGCATCGAAGTCTATGCCTTCAACGGCAAAAGGCTGGAGCTCGTACAGAAACGCGACTACGACAAGACGTTCCGCAACGAAGAGTTCATCCGTCAGGAGTCGGAAACCATGGTACGCAACTACTTCGAAGGCGTCCTGAAGGCACGGAGATCATCCATGTCGAAGGAACAACTCGAAGCACAAGCCAAAGTCATCGTAGAAGGCTGCTACAAGAGCTTCCTCGACAGCGACTTCAATACACGTCTAACCCAAATCCTCCCACAAATCGAACAGAAGTAGGACATGCAGAACACACAGATAGACCCACAGAACCACGAGCAGCAGCTTGCGTACGAGCTTGTTGCCAACACAAACTCCAGCTTCTTCCTCACTGGACGTGCTGGTACCGGTAAGACTACCTTCCTCCACAACGTGCAGAAGTTGGTAGGTAAGCAGTTCATCACCCTTGCACCAACAGGTGTGGCTGCCATCCTTGCCGGTGGTGACACCATTCACTCTTTCTTCGGTCTTCCGATGGAGGTTTGCACTCCAGGAACCTGCGGAAAGATGAACGAGGCAAGAATCCTCACCCTTCTCCATGCAGATACCATCATCATCGATGAGGTGTCGATGGTAAGATGTGACGTGATGGATGCCATCGACTACACCATGCGCAAGGCACTCAGAAACAACATGCCATTCGGGGGCAAGCAGATGATCTTCGTTGGCGACATGTTCCAGCTGCCTCCTGTGGTGAAGCAAGGACCAGAGAAAGACCTGCTGAAGGACTTGTACCACACGGACGACTTTTTCTTCTACAAGTCGGATGCCATCAAGCGCATGCGACTCGTGAAGATCGAGTTCCAGAAGGTGTACCGTCAGGATGATGAGCACTTCCTACACATACTGGAGAACGTGCGCATGAACAAGGTGACACCAGAGAACATCATGCACCTCAATGGTCGTGTACACACCCCAGGTGAGGAAGATGGTGCTGTCATCACCTTGGCATCCATCAACAAGACGGCAGACAAGATCAACCTTCAGCGACTAGAGGAGATTGACGCTGAGGAGTTCGTGTACGAAGGTACAGTTGATGGAACCTTCGAGGAGAAGCGTTTCCCTGTGGAACTGAAACTTCGTCTGAAGGTTGGTGCTCAGGTGATGTTTACACGCAACGACCAGCAGAAACGTTGGGCAAACGGTACACTCGGAAAGGTGTCCAAACTCACCAAAGACGAGATAAGCGTCACGCTCAACAATGGTGAAACGTACGTTGTGCCTTGCTGCTCATGGGAATCGTACAGCTACGACTACAACAAAGAAGAGCGCAAGATGAAGAAGGAACTGACCGGAACCTTCACCCAGTACCCTCTGAAGTTGGCATGGGCGATAACGGTACACAAGAGCCAGGGCATGACCTTCGACAAACTCTCACTTGACCTAAGTCGAGGCATGTTTGCTGCAGGACAACTCTATGTGGCACTCAGCCGTGTGCGTACGCTGGAAG
Source organism: Prevotellaceae bacterium UBA1710 (assembly GCA_002317355.1). Classification (GTDB taxonomy): domain Bacteria; phylum Bacteroidota; class Bacteroidia; order Bacteroidales; family Bacteroidaceae; genus Prevotella. Next base: position 12,273 of record DCJC01000013.1, read on the forward strand.
GTCTTTACCTCTCAAAGAACGTCATCCCTCAGTACGCCCACACCAGTCGTGAAGTGCTCACTTACGCAAGCGAGTACAACAACGAACAGCAGATTGGCAACGAGATTGAGAGTGGCAAGGCTGTCTATGGCGCTCTTCAGCAGAACGACTATGACGAGGCTGCCAAGCAGTACTTGATGCTCGTGGCAAAGAAGGCTGAGGATGGCGACTTCAAGGAGGCTATGCAGCAGGCAAAGCGTTTCCTGGACATACTGGTGTGTGACGAGCATCTGTATGGAGCGATAGAGGACGTACCGGAAAGCATTCTTCACGCAAGCCATTGGGCTCCGAAGTTCATTGCAGCCTTGCTGAGTCTTTACGCTCAGAAGTACGAGGATGCCTTGGCTCTCATCGGTGAGGTGTTGGAAGGACATCAATGTGCAGAGGCATTGTACATCAAGTCACGTGCATTGGCAAAGCTTGAACGCTATGCGGAAGCTGACGAGACGAACTGCCAACTGGCGAACGTGTTCGAGATGGCAACACCTGACGCAAAGGTTCTCTTCATGATTGCCATGCTCAACGAGATGCATATTGGCGATCCTGGACTTGACCTCATGCGAAAGTTGGTGGAAGCACGACCAAAGTACGACCTCGGCATTCTTGCCTTGCGCACATTGATGCAAAAGCATGGTTTGCAGCTCGACAAACTGTCAGATAACAACTGCGAGTTGGTAGATCTCTTCAACTCTGATGCCACAGAAGAGGAGTTCCTTGCCCAACTGAAGGTGTGTCGCGGGAAAGCGCCAAAAGCAATTGCTTACCTGATTCGTCGAATCAAGAAGCAGGAGTTCAACGAAGAGCAACCCATCGAAGAATGATGGGAGGCTCTTCTCAAACGCAAAAAGAACCATGGAGAAATTCACAGCAAAACTGAGAGACATACAAGAAACGAAGTTCCCTATTGTCAAAGCTGCATTCAAGGGAAAGGATGACCAAATATACATTGGTGTCATGATGATAGACACCGGTTCGGTAAACTGCATTCTGAACAAGTCGGTTCTTCCTTACCTTGCAGATAATGCTGCTATTGAAAGTAAAACAATGAAAATCCATTCTGTTCAGGGCAAGGGTGTGGATTGTCAAGGGTACTCGTTATCATTTCGTATAGGCAACGGAGTGTTCTCTGATATCTTTTATGTCAACAAGGATATGGACTTTAGCCAGATGTTCGATGGTCCGTTTATCGGCATTATCGGTCACGAGTTTCTAAGGCGCAACAATATCGTGCTTGACTATGAGATGGAAACATTACATGCTTCAGAAGGAACTGTTGAAGGCAATCCAGAGGATTATGCGTTCTTCTTCCCGATGTCATACGGATTGAAGCAATACAACATTCCAGTTGTCGGCCTTGTCTATGGTGACAAGGAGTATTTGATGGTGGCAGATTCAGGTGCCAATGATACAGTAATCACAAAGCATCTGATGGATGACGCAGGAATATGTGTGAGACATTTGGATAACGATGGAACTGTAATCTGTTTTACTACAGATACGCTGGAAACTGCATTATACGATGTCACGTTGAGCATTATTAGCGTAGGTGGAACTCCGGAATGCCCTAAGCTATACACTCAAAACGACAAAGCGCAGGTCATCAGCAATTGCCAACACATAATGGACGGATTGAAGGATGCGGAGGGCAATGACCTCATGCTCGTTTCGGGCATGTTGTCTTCTGATTTTATGCTCAGGAATAAATGGGTGTTAGATTTTGGAACTGGTGTAATGTATCAAAGGAAGAATGCCGCATAATCAAAAGTGTATGTTTATTGCTTATTTATGAAGCATTAACACAGAAAGTATTGTGGGAATGAAAAAAAGTAGTAACTTTGCACTTGCATTTCTGTAGTCCATCAGGAAATGATAGGCTATGGAAATGCAAATTTCGCTCTTGAAAGTTAATGATATTGTGGAGTGTAAAATAGGGTGTCATTTCAAAATGTTCCACCAATGTTCCACCAATTTGAGGTTGAAAATTAGACTTGAAATTGCTAAGTGGTTGATTTTCAAGGGAAGCGGCGGGGTGTGGCGCAGTTGGTTAGCGTACGCGTCTGGGGGGCGTGTGGTCGGCAGTTCGAGTCTGCTCACCCCGACTATGATACAGAAAAGAAGAAATGAAAAGAAAGGCTTCGGCCTTATCAATATAGGTCTTGGACTGACTATTGTGATACTCGCCTTTGTGGTGACTCAAACCAATGCGTTACAGTATCTCAAAGGTAAGCTCGCTAACGGCAACCCTGATACTGAGGTGGTAGCATCAAATGGGTTCTATGACCCTGCGATGGTTGGTGCGAAGGTGAATACCACAGCGCCAAAGGCGAAAGCTGAGTATCGAGGCGTTACTTTGAGAAACGTGGTGACAGGTAAGATGAACAAAGGGCAGTTGCTCGAGAAGACTGGCTATGTGTCGTATTTCAACTACGCGAGGAATACGCCTGACTGGGTGGCTTGGGAACTTACCGCTAAGGAGGCAAAGGGCTATCTTGATCGTAAAGGCTATGACTTTATGCCTGATCAGAGACTGCCTAAGATTCATCAGGTTGAATCATACGACTACACAGGTTCTGGCTATGACAGAGGCCATATGTGTCCTGCTGGTGACATGAAATGGGATAAGTATGCTTTGCGCGACTGCTTCTTCATGTCGAATATCTGTCCGCAGACGCATGAGCTTAACCTGCACTCATGGGAGCGACTTGAGTCTGTTTGCCGAATATGGGCAAAAAAATGGGGTAGCGTATATATAATATGTGGTCCTGTTTATAAAAAGAAAGTACCTGAGTACATCGGTAGAGAGCATCGTGTGGCGGTGCCAGATGGATTCTTCAAGGTTGTGGCTACATTGCAGCCAGGGCATGAGAAAGGAATCGCTTTCTACTATGACAACTCTGATGTTCGTCAGCCGATGAATAAGGCGGTGAGGACTATTGATGAGATCGAGAAACTCACAAAGTTCGATTTCTTCAGCGAACTGCCTGACGATATCGAGAATAGAATAGAGGCAAAACGTGATCTTAATTCCTTTAAATAAATAATTGTTTAAAAAAACTAAAATGCAAATGAATGATTTATTGACATGGTATCAGGCTTTGGAGCCTGCAGCGCAAGTCTTTTGGGGCTGTGCAATCGCATCATCCGCAGTCTTTCTTGTTCAGGCCATCCTGACAATGATAGGCATGGATCATGACCTTGATTTTGATGCTACAGATTTTGACGGAGACACGATGGATGCTGGTGGAGCGGTGAGCTTGTTCTCAATCCGTTCTTTGGTGAACTTCTTCGTCGGTTTTGGTTGGGCAGGTGTCAGTTTCTATAACGACATAAGCAATAAGGCTGTTCTCTATATCCTTGCTATCATAGTGGGCGTCGGTTTCTCCAACATCTTTATCTATATGCGTAGGAAGATGAAGAAGCTGGAGCATAACGGAGCCTATAAGATTGAGGATTGTGTAGGTAAGACCTGTGATGTTTATCTCCGAATCCCTGCAGCAGGCGAGGGTAGGGGTAAGGTGCAGGTGAGCCTTAACGGAAGCATTCACGAGTTTGATGCAGTAAGTAAAGGCGAGGCAATCCCTACAGGCAGACAGGTAGAAGTCGTTGCTGTAGAAGGCAATGTGCTGACTGTGAAGTAAAAAGAATGATGAAATAATGAAATGATTAAATTCTATAAAATACAGGTTCCTGTCAGAAAAGAGTGACTCGTATTTTTGATTTTTCATTATTCATTTAATAATTTAGAAAATTTCTCAAACCAATAATTAAAATTTAGAAAAACTAGAAATGGAAATGTCAGTAGTTATTGCAGCAATTGTTGTAGCCGTAGTGCTCTTCGCTGCTTTGATCAACCGTTATCGCCGTTGTCCATCAGATAAGATCCTCGTGATCTATGGTAGTAGCGGTAGTAAGAAATCTGCTAAGTGCGTACATGGTGGTGGTGCATTCGTTATGCCTATCATTCAGGACTATGCGTATCTTTCGCTGACCCCTATCAGCATTGATGCAAACCTTACAAACGCACTTTCACGTCAGAACATCCGTGTCGATGTACCTTGCCGATTCACAGTAGGTATCTCTACTGATGAGGAGAGCATGACTGCAGCAGCAGAGCGACTTCTCGGTCTTTCTGCACAGCAGATTCAGGAACTCGCTCGTGATATCCTCTTCGGTCAGTTGCGTCTCGTTATCGCTACCATGAGTATCGAGGAGTTGAACTCTGACCGTGATAAGTTCCTTGAGGCTATCTCAAGCAACGTGGAGGTAGAATTGAAGAAGATCGGTCTTCGTCTCATCAACGTAAACGTAACCGATATCAACGATGAGTCTGGTTATATCGAGGCTCTCGGTCAGGAGGCAGCTGCAAAGGCTATCAACGAGGCAAAGGTTCGTGTGGCTGAGCAGGAGAAGATCGGTGAAATCGGTAAGGCTGAGGCTAACCGTGAGACCCGTATCCGTACTGCAGAGGCTAATGCTCAGGCTGTTCGAGGTGAGAATGAGGCAAAGGTAGATATTGCAAACTCTGATGCAGATCGTCGTGAGCGTGAGGCTGAAGCACAGCGTAAGGCTGTTGCTGCTGAGAAGGTGGCACAGGCTAAGGCACTCGAGGAGGCTTATTCTGCTGAGCAGAAGGCCGAGGAGGCGCGTGCTGAAAGAGAGCGTGCTACACAGTCAGCTAACGTACTTGTATCACAGGAAATTGAGAAGCGTCGTAAGATCATCGAGGCAGAGGCTGAGGCTGAGAAGATTCGTGTAAATGCACGTGGTCAGGCTGATGCTCAGTACGCTAAGATGGAGGCTGAGGCTCGCGGTTTGTTCGAGATCCTTAACAAGCAGGCTCAGGGTTACGACAAGATGATTCAGGCTGCAGGTGGTGATGCTACCAAGGCTTACACACTGCTCTTGCTTGAGAAACTTCCAGAACTTGTCAAGACTCAGGTTGAGGCTATCAAGGGCATCAACATCGATAAGGTTACTGTTTGGGATTCTGGTGCATCTGCTGATGGCAAGGGCTCAACAGCAAACTTCGTGAGCGGACTTATGAAGTCTGTACCTCCATTGCAGGATCTCTTCGATCAGGCAGGCATGTCTCTCCCTACCTATCTTGGTAAGAAGGCTGAGGCTGAAGCTGCAGAGGAAGAGTAAAAATCTTTCCTCTTCTATATAAGTGAAGAGTGAAGAGTGTAGAGTGAAGAATTTGAGTTACAATTGTTCCATCATTAGTCCTTGATGGGAAATGCTAATTTAAATTCTTCACTCTTAACTCTTCACTCTTCGTTTATTTTTTTGCTATTTACAAAAAAATATATTACCTTTGCACCCGAAAATCAGAGACGTGCGCCAGCCTTAGGACACGTTGACACCCGAAAAAAATAATTATTTTATTAACGATCGTGAATATATTAAAGCGTTTTTGGCCGGATGCATTGATGGTTGTGCTTTTTGCCATCATCTCGTTCGCCTATTTCTATCCTGCTGATACAGAAGGCAGGATTCTTTTCCGTCACGACTCTTCTGCGGGTCGTGGATTGGGTCAGGAGACATCAGAGTATTATCAGAAGACGGGTGAGAAGTCGCGTTGGACAGGTAGCGCGTTCTGCGGAATGCCAACCTATCAGAGTGCGCCTTCGTATGAGTCATCCACCACACTCAACAGTGTGATGAATGCCTATCACCTGTGGTTGCCAGAGAATGTATGGTACGTGTTTGCGTATCTCCTTGGCTTCTATATCCTTCTTCGTGCATTCGACTTCCGCTGGTATCTTGCATCGTTGGGTGCCGTGATATGGGCTTTCTCAAGCTATTTCTTCATCATCATCGCTGCAGGTCATATCTGGAAGGTGATGGCTTTGGCATATCTCCCTCCAATGATTGCAGGTGTGCTGCTGGCATATAAAGGAAAGTATCTCCCTGGACTTATCGTGACTGGTATCTTCGCTGCTTTTGAGGTGAATGCCAATCACGTGCAGATGACCTATTACTACCTCTTCATCATTGCATTCCTCATCATCGGATTCCTCGTAGATGCTATCCGTGAGAAGAAGTATGTGCATTTTGTCAAGGCTACTGCTGTATGTGCTATAGGTGCTATCCTCGGTATAGGTGCTAATATCTCTAATCTCTACCACACATGGGAGTATCAGAAGGAGAGTATGCGCGGTAAGAGCGAACTCGTGAAGGAAAATACCGGTAACCAGACATCTTCTGGTCTTGAACGCGACTATATCACACAATGGAGCTACGGCTTGAGCGAGACATGGACTCTCCTCGTGCCTAATACCAAAGGTGGTGCTTCTGTTTCTCTCTATGCTAATGAGATAGCGCAGGAGAAGGCAGATCCTATGTATATTCAGATCTATCAGCAGTTAGGTCAGTATTGGGGCACTCAGCCAGGTACAAGTGGTCCTGTTTATGTAGGTGCCTTCGTGCTTCTTCTCTTCATCCTCGGCTTGTTTATCGTCAAGGGAAGCGTGAAGTGGGCATTGCTCGCTGCTACCATCCTCTCAGTGCTGCTCTCATGGGGTAAGAACTTCATGCCCTTCACCGACTTCTTCATCGACAATGTTCCGATGTATGCTAAGTTCCGTACCGTGGCTTCTATCCTCGTTATAGCAGAATTCACCATACCTCTCTTGGCTATGATGGCTTTGAAGAAGTTCATTGAGGAACCAGAGTGCGTGAAGTGCAAGCGATTCCCTAAGCTAAACTTCCTGTATCTCTCACTCGCGCTTACAGGTGGTATCGCAGCACTCTTTGCCATGATGCCAACAATGTTCTTCGATGAGTTTGTTCTTCCTATGGAGTATGACTCAATTTCAAGAGCTCTTAAAGACGAAATTGGAGAGCAGGGACTTAATTCTCTTTTTGCTAATCTCCGTAACATCCGTGTGGCTATCTTCCAGGCAGATGCATGGAGAAGCGTATTCATCATCCTTATCGGTTTCGTGGCACTCTTCGTTTACAAGATGAAGAAGATGTCTGCGCCGCTGATGGTTGGTATCATCACAGTGCTCTGTCTTGTGGATATGTGGCAGGTGAACAAGCGTTATCTCAATGATGATATGTTCGTCAGCAATACTATCCGTACAGCTCCACAGGAGATGACAGAGACAGATAAGCAGATTCTTCAGGATAAGGATCCTGACTATCGTGTACTCAATTTTGCGAGCAACACATTCAACGAGAACGAGACTTCATACTTCCACAAGAGTATCGGTGGATATCACGCTGCAAAGCTCCGTCGCTATCAGGAACTTGTGGAGAAGTATATCTCACCAGAGATGCAGAAGACGATGAATGCCATCATCGATGCTCAGGGTGATATGGAGAAGGTGAATGGTGATTCAATCTATCCTGTATTGGATATGCTCAATGCCAAATATTTCATCATGCCACTTCAGGGTGGTGCTACAACTCCTATCCTCAACCCACATGCTTTGGGTGCTGCTTGGATGGTTGGCGAGGTGAAGTATGTGGATAATGCCAATGAGGAACTTGATGCTCTCGGCAGCCTCAATCTCCGTAATGTTGCTGTTGCTGACAAGCAGTTTGAGAGTGCTCTCGGTAAGAGCGTTGCTCAGGATTCTACCTCAAGCGTGAAGATTACATCATACGCACCAAACCAGCTTACATACGATGTGAACTCAAAGAACGGTGGTGTTGTTGTGTTCTCTGAGGTTTACTATCCAGGTTGGACAGCAACCGTTGATGGACAGCCTGTTGAGGTTGGACGTGTGAACTATGTTCTTCGTGCCATCAATATCAAGGGAGGTGCTCATAAGGTGGTTCTTGAGTTCCGTCCTAAGACCATTGACACTACTGAGGCTGTAGCTTACGGTAGTCTTGTTGCATTGGTTATTGCTATTGCAGTTTCCCTCTTCTTCACCTATAGAAGAAAGAAAAGCTGTTAATTAACGTGATTTGCGAGCCCCGAAGCGGGCGATACCTGATAGGGCAGTCCGTAAGGGCTGTTGTATTGAATGGGTTTGATTTGTGAGCGCTGAAAGTGCGACACCTAAAAACTGAATGATGTGATAGGTGCCGCACTTTCAGCGCTCATACCTCCTATAAATCAATAATAACAGCCCTTACGGACTGCCCTATCAGTTATCGCCCGCTTCGGGGCTCGTCAATCAAACGACTACGGTGGGGCTTTGACAAATTTCGTTGAACTCGCATTATATAGGTAATGTGTAATTGTACCTTGTAATTTGCACCTTGTTCTTTGTCATTTAATGTGGTGATTTCATTAATTTTTCATCCAAATATTTGTCTATCTCGCATAAAATGAGTAATTTTGCACGCGTTTTCGAGAAAACGAAGAAAATTATTATGCAGGATATAAGAAATATTGCGATTATCGCGCACGTTGACCACGGTAAGACTACATTGGTTGACAAGATGATGCTTGCCGGAAAGCTATTCCGTGAGGGTCAGAACAACTCTGACCAGGTGCTTGACGCAAATGACCTTGAGAGAGAGCGTGGAATCACCATTCTTTCAAAGAACGTATCAATCAATTGGAAGGGTACTAAGATTAATATCATTGACACCCCGGGACACTCTGACTTCGGTGGTGAGGTAGAGCGTGTGCTGAATATGGCTGATGGCTGTATTCTGCTCGTTGATGCCTTCGAGGGTCCTATGCCTCAGACTCGTTTCGTGTTGCAGAAGGCTCTGCAGATCGGTTTGAAGCCTATCGTGGTTGTCAATAAGGTTGATAAGCCAAACTGCCGTCCAGAGGAGGTATATGAGATGGTATTCGACCTTATGTTCTCACTCAACGCTACAGAGGATCAGCTCGACTTCCCTGTTGTCTATGGTTCTGCTAAGAACGGTTGGATGGCAGAGGATTGGAACGTTCCAACTGATAATATTGACTTCCTTCTCGATAAGATTGTTGAGATTATCCCAGCTCCTGAGCACCTTGAGGGTACTCCTCAGATGCTTATCACATCACTCGACTACTCTAACTACACAGGTCGTATCGCTGTGGGTCGTGTGCATCGTGGTGAGCTTAAGGAAGGTCAGAATGTAACTATCGCTCATCGTGATGGTTCTTTCGAGAAGACAAAGATCAAGGAGCTTCACGTATTCGACGGCATGGGCCATGCTAAGGTAGAGAACGTAGAGAGCGGCGATATCTGTGCTATCATCGGTCTTGAGAAGTTTGAGATTGGTGATACCATCTGTGACTTCGAGAATCCAGAGGCAATGACTCCAATCGCCATCGACGAGCCTACTATGTCTATGCTCTTCACTATCAACGATTCACCATTCTTCGGTAAGGAAGGTAAGTTCGTTACTTCCCGTCATATCAATGATCGTCTGCAGAAGGAGCTTGAGAAGAACCTCGCCCTTCGCGTGCAGCCTTTCGAGGATTCTACTGATAAGTGGGTTGTAAGCGGTCGTGGTGTGCTTCATCTCTCAGTTCTCATCGAGACAATGCGTCGTGAGGGCTATGAGCTTCAGGTAGGTCAGCCAACCGTTATCTATAAGGAGATTGACGGTGTGAAGTGTGAGCCTATCGAGGAACTCACAATCAACGTGCCTGAGGATTTCTCAAGTAAGATGATTGATATGGTTACCCGTCGTAAGGGTGAGATGACATCAATGGAGAGCCAGGGTGGTCGTGTGAATATTGAGTTCGATATCCCTTCACGCGGTATCATGGGACTTCGTACCAACGTTCTTACTGCTTCTCAGGGTGAGGCAATCATGGCACACCGTTTCAAGGAGTATCAGCCATTCAAGGGTGAGATCACACGTCGTATCAACGGTAGTATGATTGCGCTCGAGACAGGTAACGCATTCGCATATTCTATCGATAAGCTTCAGGATCGTGGTAAGTTCTTCATCGATCCAGGTGAGGATGTATATGCTGGTCAGGTAGTTGGTGAGCACATTCACGACAACGACCTTATCATCAACGTGACAAAGGCTAAGCAGCTCACTAACGTACGTGCTTCAGGTACTGACGATAAGGCTCGTATCATCCCTCGTACTGTTCTCTCTCTCGAGGAGTGCCTTGAGTACATCAAGGAGGACGAGATGGTTGAGGTGACACCTCAGTCAATGCGTATCCGTAAGATCATCCTTGATCACAACGACAGAAAGAAGGCAAGTAAGGTTTAAAGAAGCCAAGCCCCCCAGCCCCCAAAAGGGGAGTGAGTAGAATGTATTTCTAATTATGATGTGGCTCTGATTATCATAAAAAAATACCAATCCGTTCATTTGAGTGGATTGGTATTTTTTTTGTGTAGTGATAACGGAATAATATCTTCTGCCGATTAGTTACTATTACTTAACCCAACTTTTACGTTTCTTTTCTGTTCTTATTGTTAATCAGCGATTTGCATTTTTGATTTGCTTTACTGTGTTCTACAAATTTTGATTTTTC
>DCJC01000020.1 GCA_002317355.1 Prevotellaceae bacterium UBA1710
ATAGTGTTGCGGAATTAAGGATTATGTATAAGTTTAGAGCAATACCCGTACTCGAAGGTAAGGCAGCAGAATACTTCTACGAGATTCAGGAGAAGATGGCAAATGCTGACCCTGGCTTTGATGTAAAGGCAACAGCAGAAGGCTTCCGCAAGATCATGGAACGTACCAGACAGAGAAAAGCTGCAAGAAATGGGGTTCTTAAATGATAGCTGCGAGTTCGATGAATTGAATGAGGAGTTGCACAATGAGTTGGCTGGCTTGGATTGTAAACCAGAACCAAAGATAGAGCAATTCTTTAGGGATGAGTGTGTGTTGTCTGACAGTCAGATGCTGAGCCACACATATTGTTTCTATGAAGAAGTTAAGAATGGGGATACTATAGAAAAACATGCTGTTGCTGGGTTCTGTGTAAGTAGTTCCAATGTGGCAACTAAATTTATTCCCAAATCTACACGTAATAAGATTAATAGAAAGATTCCATACGAGAAGCAGAGAGATCATTATCCTGCCGTAATGATTGGTCAGTTGACTGTATTTGATGATTATGCACGACAAGGTTTAGGTGATGAACTCTTGGATATTATAAAATTCTGGGTGGTAGAAGAAACTCAGTCTGTAGCTTCACGTTATTTGATTGTTGATGCTGTCAATACAGAGAAAGTGTTGAACTACTATACAAGGAATGGTTTTATGTTTGCATTCCCAGATGAAAAGTTGGAACGCGAATATGTGGGTGTAAAGGAATCAGAGAAGTTGAGAACAAGGTTCATGCTTTGCGACCTGATGCCAATTATGAAGGCTATAAGGGAAATGTAATTGCAATAATTATATATATGTTAATCCGACTGGTTATAGGCTTGCACCTATTCACAGTCGGATTTTTTGTATGTTATTATTTCTCACGGTATATCTTGGGCAGTAAGCCAATGATGAGAAAAGTGTATCTTGCTCCCTTCCCCCGAGCGGGGGAAGGGTTGGGGAAAGGGGCTTCATGGCTCACCTAATTGCTCTATTATGGCACGTACCTCTCTTGGCGTAAATGACTTACTTGTAGGCTGATAACCGATAGAGAGTAGGTGTCCCCAGAGTTGTGAGTTGCGGTGAATCCACGCCATGAGGTGGTTGACTGCTGTGTGGGGAGTGCTGTGAGGAAAGTACATCAGGGCAAGTTCCTTCTTAGTGTATGATCTTATTTCAAATTCTTTCATGATTATCTATTTTCCAGTTTGAAAATCCTTGTTTATGACTTTGGCATAACAGCCATTTTTGACACGTACTGAAACCTTGTAGGTATTAACGAATGCACTAAGGTAACGACGCGCTGTGTCGGTGTTGATGTCATGGCTCTTAGCCACTTTTGCAGCCTGCTTTGATGTGTATTCATCAGGTAAGGCCTTGAAGAATACCTGCTCTGGCTGTGACATCTTTGCAATCTGCTTGTTGAGAGGGTTATCCTCATTGGTAGCCAGACTGCTATAGATGATGGCAGTGTGGTTCACAAGGCAGTTAACGATAGCCATGGCAATGTGGAAGTCCTTGTCACTACATGCAATAGCCTGTTCCTCAGGAGCGAATAAAGGTTCTTGTCTATCCCAGTCAGAAAATCTACGGAGCAGCGCCAGTATCATGGCCATGCGGAAGGTGGAAAGACCAAGACGGAACACGAATGAGCTGATACCATCGCCAAGCATGCTGAATTGCTCCATAAGAAGTTCTGAGAAGAAACCATTGAACTGAGCTTTCTGCTCATCAGTCAGCATAAACTGAATGCGTCGCTCACCCAGAGCGCTCATCTCATGAAAGAGGTCGAGGAATTGTTTTCCCTGTTCCTCATATACTTCGTCAAGAGGTTTGTCTATGTTAAGAAATGGATTCAGCCATTCCACCTTGCGATTCAGTCCATAGAACATAAATCTGCTGCCGAGACCATTCTCGAAAGATGGAAAAAGCTTTGGCAACTGTCCTGGAGTGCATGTGACACCAACGGCAAGTCGAGGTTCTTCAATCTCGATGTGCAGTTTGTCCTTCACACGATTCAGGGTGATAGGTTCATGATGATATGCAGAGCGAAGACCTGTTGAGTAGTCACCGTAATCGCTAAGCAAAGACTGTGTTATGACATCAGCTTCAGTCTCGAACATAACACCCCATCCGCCATTAGCCTTCAATGCAAGGTAGGCAGCCGAAGCTGAACTGTTTGCTGCTATAATAGGTGAACGGAATTCTGGTTCCTTAGGCTCTGGCCCTCTCTCTGCAGCAGCCTTACCCTTACCGCCTCGAGATTCCCATTCTGCATGCTCCTGCTGGGCATGTTCAAGTTCGTATTCGTATTGACGGCGTATCTCCAGCTTTAAGGGCTTGATCAGTTCAAGACAAGCGCGTATCTCACCTTTACGGCAGGCGGCAGGACCATAGAAAATCTGATAGAATGGAGGAAAGATAACGTGACCGCCATACACACTATAATAATTAGGGATAGCGCCTGAAAGGACATTCATTGCACCAAGTACCATCTTGTCCTTACCTTCAAAGTCAGTCATGCTATCAAGAATCGGTTTCATGAAACCACACCAATCCTCAGTTGGGATCTTGTCAGAGAACGTGTGACGGAATGATAAATCTACAGAGTTTTGCGCAGTTTGCGCAAGATGCGCAGATGCGCACTCTTGCGTAGAATTATTCCTTTTGTTGATTATCAATGAGTTATGTTCTTCTTCTGTATTTGCGCATGGCTGCGCATCTGCGCAAACTGCGCATTTCCTTATTGCCTCACGTGCAACCTCACTGATATCAACACCAGCATTTTTCGCCATGTGAAAAAGAGTTTTGATGGTTATTCCACTACCATGACTGCGCAGACAGTGGTTGTACTGCTTGTCACACTCTGCAGCATTGTACTTGCTGCTCATGCTACTAAGGTCATGGAAAAGAGTGCGACCTTCTTCTCCCATACCGTCAGCGAGTGCGAAACCTGTATTCAGATAGTCGCTGTATGTTTCTGTGATGTTTATGCCACGGCTGACAAGGGTGCTCACCACAGACATGATCTGCTCTTTGTCGGTGTCAATGTTTGATGGCAGAGCCACAGAAGGAATCTGTGACTGAACCATGTAGTTGTTATTATTGTTGTTGAGATGACCTTCGAGGTCAAAATCGTTCAAGTTTGCCATATGTGTTAAAAAGCAATGATTTTAGGGTTTATAACTAAGTTTGCGTCCCAGCAGAGGAAACATGACGAGGCAACACTGGCAGGCATAGGATCTGCCTCTATGCCGTAAGCCCTGCGTAGATGTTCTCGTATGGCAGCATACCATTGTTCGTGGGTACCACGTGTAAGGTCAATGTGAGTCACCCATTTCACGCCATTGCCGCGGGGCGAGGTAAACATCAGTTCGGTTTCAAAGAAATTGTCAGTTTCCAGTTGTTTTCTTACTCGCCACACCTCATCCTTGTTTGCAAGGTGGTCGATGTCAAAGCATTGAAGACCGCTGTGGGTAATGAGGCCTTTCGCGTTACGGTAAGAGAACTGTCCGCTGAAAGTCACGAACGGCAGTTTTTCCACCTTGAATGCCTTCTGTGCTTTCTCATCCTCGATGGCACGAAGCTCATGTGTGAGATTCATCAGACGCATGGATGTCATCCAGTTATAGACATCAAGGAGAGTACCTTGTTTGGCAGGCTTCTGTCCGTTAGGACTATTGATGCCAGCTCCGAAGAGGCTGACCACCGCCTTTGTGATGTCGAAGTCAGGAGAATCTTCCATATACTAAAAACCCTAATGCGCGTTGCCCGCTGTCCAACCCTTGCGGTCGCCATTGGGGTGATCTTCCATGCAGGGCTGGACGTGCCTCCGACTACCTTTGGCATCTCCTGCATGAAAGATGATGCAAAGGTAATTATAAAAGAAAAATCCCATTGGTTACCGAAAGGTTACCAATGGGATACCGAAAGAATAATAAGATATTATTGTAATATGCGTTTAAGTTCTTTGTCTATGTCCCACCCGCTTTGGGTGTCAAAACTTTTACCATAGCTAGATTTTAAATTAGGCATCTGCCATAGTTCTGAGAAATCGTTCCAATATCGTTTTAAACCTAATTTCTCAGCTATATTCTTAGCTATAATTGCAGATTCTGTACGTGAGCGTGTTGTGATGCATTTATGATCAACGTATCCTTCTTGGAATAATATACGCCAGATTGCTTGTGCGCGTGGAGATTGTAGTTTTGGTGGCAGGTTATCAAAACATAGGTTATCGGGATTCGCTTTAATCCGTTGAACAACATTGATGCCCTGTGATGTTATTACAACATGAGCATTCTGCATGTCATTAATAGTCCCATTGTTTATGAGCGTTCCTATTTTCATTCTATTTTGCGATTGTTAATTGGAATTTGTTGAGCTATTTCACTATTTGGTGGTGTAATGAATGCTCCGTCAAAATCATTGATTGTCCCATTATTCTCCAGATTGTCAACTTTTTTTATGTTTATTGTTGCATTTTCAATATCGATGTTTCTTTTTTCGAGAAGTTTTTGTCTAATGTCTTTAGCGTTGTTTGTCCAGGCTTTTTCTTCAATGAGTAGCATATCTAGTTTAGAAAATATACTAAGAGCAATATTAGGCTCCATTTTCAACAATTCTTTTTCGATGACAGAAATTGGAACAGATGATTTTACAGCCTCTTGGAGCTGATTTACTACCATCATCCAGTTTTTCTCCATTGACTGTATTGTCTCATGATAGTCCTTAAGTTGTTGTTTCATTTCGTCATATGTCAGAAGTTTCTTTCTTGACAAAACTTCTTCAAAATCTTTACCAAAAAGTACTGTGCATAGATCATCAAGAAGAGTATCTTTCGGAGTTTCCTTCATGATGTCTTCCATGCGTGTCATATTCTTGACAGCTTTGTCTTTATCTTTGTCTGTTGGGAATATGTCATCCTGTCGTAGCAAGACGGCATTATAAAACAAATGTATATATGGATGGCATGACTGTAGTACATTCACGTTGTTTACAAGTTGTGAGAAAACCTTAAATCCTGACCCGACAATTCGTTTAACCATGACAGAATATACATTGACAAGATATTGCCAATGTTCTTTTAATAGACTGTACATTCGTAAGCGTTCGTTGTCTGAAAGTCCTTCGCAAATGGCAATTGAATAGTATGCTTGCATAATGCAAAATACTTCTCCTCGTTTACGATCGTCTTGAACTGCTAAGCGTTCTATTTCCTCTTCGATGCGTTGTTTGTCCCATTTGCAGATGTAAGAATAGTATCCATGACGTATTAATAAATCCATATTCATGAAGAATTTGCTGGCTGCATATTCGTGTTTCAGCAGTTCATCAACAATGTCCATAATATCACAACTGCCAATCCAATCTCCCAATCCGTCGTATTCGTCTATCATATGAAAGAGAAAAGTATAAAGGCGGTTCATTGACTTAGTGAGTGGGATGTTGTCTCCAAGATATTCATAATATAAGCTTTGGAGTGCTTGGTGAACCATGTTACGTTGATCAGGCAGACTACTGAAGCAGTTGACAGACATTTCAACCATAGTCCAATTTACAGAACCTTCCCTTCCATTAAAGAAACGTTCTAATGGTTCTGCAATTTGATTTCTGATTATTTCCTCGGGATTGTATGTCATATTTTTGTTGTGCAATTCGTTTGAATAGTTTTTAATGATGCGGAACGCAAAGTTAAAGAAAAAACATGAAAGAAAGTAATACTTATGGAAAAAAACAGAAAAAGTGAAAAAAAGAAGAGAAAAATTATATCTCAAAATTTTGATTTAAATTTGCCGTTGGGATGGCAACGGCATGTATAGAGAAATACGTGCTTGATTTTACCTCTTACTTTATATTGTTGAATTAGGCATATATGTAGTGATATCCACAGTAGGAATCTTACTCCCTTTGGCATTTACCGTTACAATAAAATCCTTGCATTCCTCTTCCGTCATCTTGCCACGTACATAGGCATAATAAAGGAAGTCAAGCGTAGTGAGATACACAATCCGCTGTTCCTCACAATATTTCTTGATGTCACGAAGGTTGCTACTGCCGATTACGTTGTTTGTGAATCGGCAATATGCCATACATGCACTCTCTCCTTTACCGAATCGTGATAGGAGTGAGGCATACTCACGTCGCATCTGACCAGTAGGAGCAAAATGTTCGAGTTTGATGTTCTTGAGCAACTGAATCTGGTTATCCAGTTGCAGCCTAATTGTCTTTACTTCTTCGTACACCGCACTCAGCACAATGTACTCATATTCGGGTAGAATATTTGGCAACATCCACATGGCATCTGCTTTCGCAAAGTGTATCAGCACATCAGCATCCAGCACAATCTTTACCTTCTCCATAGCCAATCATATTCAATAGTTCGTGGTAGTGTCCTTCCGAAATGCGTTCATCCTCGAAGAGTTTTCGAGCCTTTGCTCCAAAGTCACCGATTACCAAACCTTCGTTGCCTGGCTGATAGAGCGAACTGTCATAGCCGCTCATTGCTGCCTCGCGACGTATGCTCACGTTCAACAGTTGATCGGTGCATTGCTGTGTAATAAGTTTCAGTTCTTTAAGACGGAGGACAAACGTAGTATGCGATACTCCAAACAGCTGTTCCAATCGCAGAGCCGTAGTAATGCTCACTTCCTTATTCGCCAATTCCTTTGCAGGAACACATGCAATAAGTCCCTCGCGTGGCATCAATAATGCAGATGCAAACATATTGGCATTGCGTTCCGAAGGATTCTTCATTAGTTCTTTTCCGCAGAAGTGAGGACGAGGCTCTTCGTCGTAGTACAGATGGAATAGTTCGTGTGCAATAGTGAAATGCTGACTGCCACGGGTCACATTGCTATTCACAAGCATAAATCTATGTTGGTTGTCGCTAGTCTTTAGCGACAATCCCCATAATTCTTCTGACAGTGGACGATACACTGTCATCACACGTAGTTGCCTCAGCGTTGTCTTCATGTTCAGCGGTTCGTAGTTACCCACTCTCAAGGTCGCACGCATCTTCATCGCTAACATCTCGGCAGTTTCTGGTGTCAGTCGTTTCATCATGCCATCAATCTATCCATTTTTATGTAGTTTAACACTATATTCTTGAATGCTGCGACCTCCTTCAGGTCGTTGGCACTCAGATTGTCAGCGCGAAAAGCACACACAAGCATATTATTCACGGCTTGTTTATTCTCGTCAAACAGCAAAGCCAGTTCACAACCAAACAATTCACTTGCTTGCTCCATAACTTCCATTGGTGCCTCTCGTTCGCCAGCTTCGTAGTTTGCATAGGCCGACCGTCCGATGTTAAGGAAATTAGCCACTTGTTCCTGGGTGTAACCATTTGCTTCGCGCAGAGCTTTCAGATTACGTCCCACAATTATCTTTTCTTCCATAAGTGTTGATGATTTCTTTTCTGTGGCAAAATTACATATTTATTTTTATATATGCAATATTTTGCCACACTTTAACACTATTTGCTCTGTAATTTCAAGGATATTAGCCTATCTTTGGCGCACGGTCTTCGATTTACTGAGTGCAAAGATGCAAACAATCCCGATTTGCCCAAAAGCAAATCGGGATTGTTTGATGCAGTATTATGTTTTGTAAGTTCATCTGCTTTGTTGGGAACAAACTTGTGGGGGGGCATTACTTAAGTAATTTATTGTATCTTATCTTTGTTCTACAATAGCTATTTCCTCGTCAGTTAGACCGTAAAGTTCATATACTTTTGCGTTGATTTCTGCATTGGTCTTTGTCAGTTTTGCGGAGAGTTCTTGACATTTTGCTTTGCTCTCCTCTAAATATTCTTCCCACTCATCCTGTTGGCTGAGCGTGAGCTTTATCTTCTGCTTCTTCAGTTCCTTGAGAAAGTCGGCAAAGGTGAGGCTGTCGAACTCAGAGAGTGCAGTCGTAACCTTCTCTAACCCAAGGTTTTCCCTCAAACGACGAACGAAACGCGAACGTTTCTTCTGGAGGTCTGCGGTAAGGGTAAGCATATTGTCGGCAAGGTCGATGAGGGGGTGCTGGTTGGAGCACGTTGGAATAGGGAAGTTCTCGAAATAGACTTTTCGAATTTCTCTTGCTCCTCCATTCAGCTCAGGACAGTTATACCAAATCCATAGTTTGCATAATTTAGAATTGAATACACATGTAAGGAACTTCAATTCTATGCTTTCATCTTTTGAGGTAATGATGAACGTCTTGTCATTACCAAAATGACCGTCAGCATCATAGGCAAATGGGAATGTGGCAGTCATATTAGGATAGATTATCTTTGGCTTTGAAAACTCCTCAAAGTAATCACAATTTCTCAAATTATACGCTGTGATTCCTTTGTCGTACCTCTTGGAAAGTTTGTCGATGTACTTATCTAAATGCTCCTTAATTGAAGGGTAATCATCAATAATAAGAGGCTTTATTCCTTTACTTGGAATTCCATTATGAAAGTTTATCAAATACATGTCGTCTGAAGAAGAATACCACGCAGATATGTTACGTCCTCTTAGAAGCGGTTTTATTATATCTTCATTCTTTGTGTCTGCTTTAACCAATGAACCATACAATTCATTGTCGATAAAGAATGCATCATTAAATCCTGTCAGTATTCCTCGATAAATGTCTAAAGGTAAATCCTTCAATGCAGTTCCAGACTTCATCTTCTGCAGGATATTCATGTGAATACGAGGTTGTATACTCCATTCTTTCTCACTAAAAATGTCTGCCGGATAGGTATCTATTTGAGCATGAACCTCATTATCAAAATCTCCTTTATATGTTTTCTGATTCATTGAGAGTGCAAGCACATCATTATTGCGATCTGCTTTTTGCGTCACAAAAATGCAGACATAGGTTGCGGCTTCCTCAAAGAACTGGATATCACCAAAATTAAGAATCTGGCAAAGATTGGTATTGGACAAGAATCTACGCAATTCTTTTCCATATGCAACAAGCATCCATTTGTTGGGCATAATGAATGATAATAAGCCGTTGTCTTTGAGCAATGTATAACCTCTTTCTGTAAACAAGCAATAAAGGTCTGCACTTTTGTTATATACCTCATATCCACATTGTGCATACTTGTCACTCATTTCTCCTAAAGATTGGAGTTGGACATACGGCGGATTTCCTATCACTACATCAAATCCCCCCTTAGCAAATACCAGTGGGAACTCTTTTCCCCAATCAAATGCCTTATCGCCAGCGATGGCAGGATCAGAAATGAGGGAGTTGCCACACTTGATATTGTTGTTCAGCGAAGTGAGCTTGCGGTTAGGCTTAGCAGTACGGAGCCAAAGCGCAAGGCGTGCTATCTCCACACTCTCCTCATTGATGTCTACGCCATAGAGGTTGTTCTCAAGAATGGAGTTCTCTATGTTCGGGAATACAATGGCAGACCCCGTGAGGGAAGCCTCCATCTCGTCCAAGCGATGATGTTCTTCCATCAAGAAACGGAGGGCAGCATTAAGGAATGCACCACTACCGCAGGCAGGGTCGCAGATTGTGATTTGTAGAAGCCATTCACGATAATCTGTGAGGCGTTTAAGCATGGTCTGCTTGGTTTTCATCTGACGCTTCTGGTCATCAAAGTAATCTTCCTCTACGATGCCCAGAGCCGTCTTCTTCTCGTTGCAGAGCCGTCCAACAGTATTATGCACAATATAGCGCGTGATGTACTGAGGTGTATAAAACACTCCGTCCTTCTTTCGCTTGCTTACTGCAGGCTGTTCTGCTCCTTCCTGAAGCTTTGCAGTGACTTCCTCAATTTCGTTGAGTGAGTTTTCGAAGATGTGGCCGAGGATGTTTACGTCAACCTCGCTGACAAAGTCGTAATCACTTAGACGTTTGGTGTGTTCTGCCAGAAGTTCATCATCTATCTGCAATTTGTCAAGCACTTCATCGGTCTTGAACAATCCTCCGTTGTACGCAAATATACCCTTTTCTGGCTTACCCTTATCCAGATAGTCGAAATACTGGCGGATGCGATCGTAGAGTGGTATATCAACATCAAGTTCTTTGAGCTTCTTCCAATTGTTGATTATGCCCACCATAGAATTAGGGGGCAACAGACCGCTATCCTCGGCAAAAAAGATGAATAGCAGACGATCAAGCAATTTCTGAGTCTTTTTGAAAAGCAGGATTTTCCAATCCGCTGTAGAACGTTCGCCTTCCTCAGATGTGTTTTTCTCGAGAATGTTTCCGAAGAGTTGACGCTTGAAGGTAATATAGTCCTTATACAGCTTTGCTGTTACTTTTTCCTCATTACTTAGGCTTTCATTCTTGATGGTATAGGGAATCCCACGGCTGATGTTATTGTATTGCAGACAGAGCCACATCTGACAGAACTCTTCACGGGTCAGAGTGAAGAGGTTCCACTCTATGTAATCAACGGCATCCCCTATGTAGAAGCGTAGCTGTTGGAAATTGGATACTATAACATATTGTGCATGACGATGCTGATTCTTGTAGCCGAATGCCTGTCGTTCCACTTTATCCAGATTAGGCGTCTTATGATCTTTCAATTCAATGACACCTATAACATCGCCATTCAACAAAATCGCGCCATCTGCTTTCTTTGAATCCTTTACATCCTTCTTCTCCGTGATAAGGTTGAAGTCTGGGTCTGGATTCAGGGTATATCCCAGTATCTTGACGAACAATTCGCGCAGGAAACCTTCCTGAAACTGCTCTTCCTTTGACAAAAGAATGTTCTTCTGGCGCTCTTTGTCATGAAAATACGACGTGAACTTAGCGTAGCCATTATCCACAGCCCCTTGGTCGAGCATTTTGATGTAGCGACTTAATATATTTGATTGGAAAAGTGCCATATTTGTTTATATGTTAATTCGGTATTATTCTTTCTCTTTTCTCTACTCACCGTCATGTCGTTATAGCAGATGTACTTGAGACATAGGTGTCGTTTTTATTGACAAGGGCAAAGGTAATGATAATTTTCCACACTTCCAAATTTTTCCCTCAATTTCTTTTTCTTCTATTTGAATACGAAATGATGTCATAGCTAATCTCTACATTTGAGGTATAGTCGGTGATACAGTTCCCAACACCTTGACTTTAGTTAATAAATGCTAATTAGTTGATGAATTGTTCGGTGGAAGTGTGCTGGTCTCGTGAAAAATTAGTAACTTTGCACCCGCCTTTACGAGTTAGAGGCATTAAATTCATTTCTAATTATAAATTTTTTTACAAAAAAATGGCAACAAAAATCAGACTGCAGCGCGGTGGTCGTAAGAGCTACGCTTTTTACAGCATCGTTATCGCTGACGCAAGAGCTCCACGTGATGGTAAATTTACTGAGAAGATTGGTACTTACAACCCTAACACCAATCCTGCCACAGTAGATCTGAATTTCGAGAAGGCACTTTATTGGGTAGAGTGTGGTGCTCAGCCAACTGACACCGTACGTAGCATTCTCTCTAAGGAGGGCGTTTATCTTATGAAGCACCTTAAGGGTGGTGTTAAGAAGGGCGCATTCTCTGAGGAAGAGGCTCAGAAGAAGTTCGACGCTTGGAAGGCTGACAAGACTAAGAGCGTTGACGCTGTAAAGGCTAATCTCGCTGACGCTAAGAAGAAGGCAGTTGCTGCTGCTCTCGAGGCTGAGAAGAAGGTTAACGAGGCAATCGCTAAGAAGGTAGCTGACAAGAAGGCTGCTGCTGAGGCTGCTAAGGCTGAGGCTGCTGCAGAGGCTACTGCTGAGGCTCCAGCTGAAGAGGCTGCTGCAGAGTAATCTCTCTCTCTCGTTCTTTTTAGCTCACAGCTAAAAGACATAAGTGAGGTGTTCGCAAAGAATGCCTCACTTTTTTCGTGTTGGTTTGTCTTCTGATACAGAATACGCACCTTCGGTGCTTGGACTGACAAGAATTCTTCGCTTGGGCTCAGGCACTTCGTGGAGTCCCAATCTTTCCAATCTTTAATTTGTGGAGGAATCATAGGGAATTTACTCCTAACTTCTCACTCCTCACTCCTAACTGAGATCTTTCTAACTGAATATACTTCTCTCTGAATATAGTAGAGCAAAATACTTGTTAATGTCTTCCCTTATAGGTCTGGCATATTGCCATCCCTTGTAGTCAGATATGCTTGTTTCCTTGTGAGCTTTATGGCTCCCAGTAAACAATCACATCAGCCTACTGGAAGACATTATCAAGACAAAATAGAATTCAAAATAGCGCCTAAAAGGCGTAAAAAATCCATTCGGCGATTTAAGTGAAGAGTGAAAAGTAAAGAGTTTAGAATTTAAGTTACCTCCTACGTTATCATGTCCACTTCCGGCAGGCATTTTTAATTGTTAATTTTTTTTGTTTGAATTGACTTTACGACCACAGAGAGCATTTGGCTCTTGTTGAAACTTCAAACTGAATATTAGAATGCTGTGATAGTATTGTCTTTTTGGTCGTAGAAGAACTTGTGGATAATTACCTTGGGATATGCATGGAAGTTCACCAATATGCCTATTGGAAACTTTGTCCCGACAAGATACGCAAACAGCTGTTGGTATTCCTTCGCAGTCAGT
This sequence comes from Prevotellaceae bacterium UBA1710, assembly GCA_002317355.1. Classification (GTDB taxonomy): domain Bacteria; phylum Bacteroidota; class Bacteroidia; order Bacteroidales; family Bacteroidaceae; genus Prevotella. Next base: position 12,554 of record DCJC01000020.1, read on the forward strand.
TTCTCGATGGCTTTGCATTCAATAATGATGTTCCCTCTATTCCGTGGTATCATTATGTCCATTTTCAGATAAGACGACATTTCCTGCCCTCTGAATACGGGATGATGCTGATACTCCTTGACAGGTTTTACCCCAGCCTGCTCAAGTGCTATTGTCAAAGCCTCTTGATAAAGGTATTCTGGCATCCCCTGAGGTAGTTCGGTATGTACATCTTGAATGACACCAATAATGTCATACACATACTTCTGGAGTTGTTCTTTTATGCTGGAATCGAGTATTTCCTTTTGTTTGATTAGCATTTTTTTTTGCTTTTGTCTGTTAGTGTGGGCAAAAGTACAAAAATAATTGCGAAAAACAATGATGTGTTGGATTTTTTACGCCCCAAGGCGCTATTTTTTTTTTCTATTTTGTCTTTTCTTGGTGGCTCTGCCGGGTTGAGAGCTAACTCCTCACTCCTAATTCCTCACTCCTCGCTCGGCATTTAGGACGCTTGCCAGAGCAAGAACTGAATAAATTAGAGCAAAATACTTGTTAATGTCTTCCCTTATAGGTCTGGCATATTGCCATCCCTTGTAGTCAGATATGCTTGTTTCCTTGTGAGCTTTATGGCTCCCAGTAACAATCATACCAGCCTACTGGAAGACTTTAACAAGACAAAATAGAATTCAAAATGCTCCCTGCGGTCGTAAAAAATGGCTAACGCACCCTGCTGCCGAATGGATTTTTTACGTCTTAAGGCGCTATTTTTTTTCTATTTTGTCTTTTCTTGGTGGCTCGGCTGGGTGAGTACTCATTTTTTTCGGGAAGCCCCTACGGCTTACCAGAAAAAAGGAGTGCTCGCATCAGCCAGGGATTTGCCATAAAGCAAAGACCTCAAAAGAGACACCATGAAAAGCATTTTTATCTATTATATTCAGTGAGGAATTAGAAGTTAGGAGTGTATATTCAGTTAGAAATTAGGAGTTAGCCCTCACTCCGGCAGGTATTGTTAATTATTAATTTTTCATTTTTAATTCTTTCACTCCGGCATGCATTTTTTCATTTTTAGTTTTTCATTTTTCATTTTTTTTCGGGGGCTACCCCTACTCCGAACAAAGCGAAGTCGCCTTTGATGGGGTCATCGGGCCATATCTCGCGGAGCTTTTGGGAGAGTTTGAGGGCGGCGGTCATGCTTGTGCTCTTGCTGCTGATGAGACCGAGCTTGACGGCTTCCTGCTGTACGTGCGTGTCCATTGGGATGATGAGGGTGCGCTTGTCGATGATGTCGCTCCAGATGCCGAGGTCAACGGGGGAGTTGTCGCGTACCATCCAACGGAGGAACATACATACGCGCTTGCACGATGAGGTGGCGTCCTTGGGGATGACTCCTACGCTGCCATGCTCTGCAAACCATGCTGTGATGGCTTTCACGGCTTCGAGGGCGGTGAGCTTGGTGGTGTGGAGGTTATCCCTTACGCTTTCCATGAAGCCTCTCATAGAGCCGTATTGCTCTATCATCTGCGCCAATGCGTTGAGGAAGTCGTTCATCATGGCTTTGGTGTATAGTCGGTAGAAGCACTCGTCAGTATGGGGCACGATGGCTTCGTAGTCACGGTTCTTGAGCCATTGCGCATAGTCGCCCTCTATCCTAAGACTCTCTATCTTGGGAAGGAACTGTTTCCTGCTGCCGTAGCTGATGGCAGAGGCTATAAAGGCAAGGAGTTCCTTGTTGGTATCTCCCTTCACCTGGTGCATGAACCATGAGGGATCGCCAACAAGAAACTCCTTGTTCTCGTATTTATCGGCTAATGCCGAAAGATGATTACAAATTACTGATGGTAAGTTACTTGTAGGGTTCTTGGAATTGCTTTTTGTCATACAGGTAACTTGGTAACTTGGTAATTTGTAATTCGTAATTATAATATAGACTTAACAGTCTCGAGCATGCCCTTTGACTGGATGTCGTTCAGGAAGCCTTCAACCATGTCTGTGAGACCAGGGATGGTGTTGAGGTTGCCGTGCTCGCCCCAGATCCAGTCGGCTGCAAGTACGCCTTCTGCCACCTTGCGTGTGTCGTTGGTTGCCCAAAGCTCTGTGAGGAGATCCATGATCTTCTGATCGTCGTTTGGCTGGATAGGTGCACCGTCAGCGCGTGTGCCACCCTTGTAGTAGGTGATGATGGCTGCAAGACCGAGTACGAGACCCTTAGGAAGCTCACCCTTACGCTCGAGATATACCTTCACTCCTGGGAGGTCGCGTGCCTGGAACTTAGGGAATGAGTTGAGCATGATTGATGTAACCTGATGGTCAACGTATGGGTTGTCGAAGCGCTCGAGTACGTCGGCAGCAAACTTCTGAAGCTCGTCCATTGGGAGGTTGAGAGTCTGCATGAGCTCGTCGTACTGCACCTTCTTGATGTATGGACCAACTACCTCGTGGTGGAGTGCATCGCGAACGATGTTGATGCCAGAGAGGTAAGCAACAGGAGAGAGAACGGTGTGTGGACCGTTGAGGAGTGTTACCTTACGCTCGTGGTATGGTGCCTCTGACTCTGCGATGAGTACGTTGAGACCTGCCTGATCTGCTGGGAATTCCTTGCGGAGCTCCTCGCATGTCATGTTCTCTGCCTTCTCGATAACCCAGAGGTGGAAGATCTCTGCCTGAACGACGAGGTTGTCCTTATAGCCGATCTTCTCCTGAATCTGTGCGATCTCATTGCGTGGGAAGCCCGGTACGATACGGTCAACGAGTGTTGCGCATACGTAGTTGTACTTCTCGAACCACTCAGAGAATGCTGCAGCCTTCTCACCGAAGTCTTCCTTCCAGAGCTCGATGTACTTGCGGATGCAGTCCTTGAGGTGGTGACCGTTGAGGAAGATAAGCTCACAAGGCATGATGATAAGACCCTTTGTTGGGTCGCCGTCGAATGCGTTGAAGCGGTTCCAGAGAAGCTGTGTGAGCTTGCCTGGGTATGAAGAAGCAGGTGCGTCGGAAAGCTTGCAGCTTGGGTCGAATGCGATACCAGCCTCAGTAGTGTTGGAGATAACGAAACGAATCTCTGGCTGCTCTGCGAGAGCCTGATAAGCCCAGTGCTGTGCGTATGGGTCGATAGCACGGCTTACGACGTCGATACGGTCGAGCTGGTTTACAGCCTCGCCATTGAGACGTCCCTGAAGATTAACGTGGTAGAGGCAGTCCTGACCATTGAGCCACTGTACCATACCGCGGTCGATTGGCTGAACGATGACAACAGAGCCGTTGAAATTGGTCTTTGCATTCATGTTCCATACAATCCAATCTACGAATGCACGAAGGAAGTTGCCCTCACCAAACTGGATGATTCTCTCTGGCATAGCACTCTTAGGAGCTGTGCGCTTGTTTAAAGCTGGTAATTTTGCCATAGTTAGTTTTTTTGTATTTATAAAGTTAACCAAAGTTTTATGTGGTTGCAAAATTAATAATTTTTTGCAAAATAATACTCCTTATAGGAGTAGAAAATGGAAATATTAAAATTTATTAACGCAAACGCACTTCCACAACAAGTCCTTCGTTTGCGAGGATGGTGTTTTTGAATATTTCCTTTGCCTCCTTGAGAAGTGGTTCCTCGTTCATGAATCGCTTGCTGTAATGCCCTAACATTAATTGAGTTGCATTGGCATCTCTTGCTGTCATGGCAGCCTCTTTTGCGGTGGAATGGAGGTACTTCACAGCCTTCTCCTTGAATTCCTCTGTATAGGTGGATTCATGGTAGAGTAGGGTGACGTCCTTGACCTTTTCTGCAAGTTCGGGCATGTATCTCGTGTCGGAACAATAGGCGTATGAGCGCACTGGGTCGGGCGACTCGGTAAGGAGTTCATTCTTAATGACTTCACCTTCGGGAGAAGTCCAGTCGAGCCCCGCCTTGATATTGTTTATCTGTGATGTAGGAATGCCATAGAAATCAATCATGTCGCGGCGTATGTGGCGGTTGCCTTCCTTCTCACGGAAGAGGAATCCGCAGCAATGCACGCGATGGCATAGAGGTATGCTTTCCACGGTAAGGGAGCGGTCTTCATAGATGACCTGCTGCTTGTTGGTGTCAACGGCATGGAAGACGACCTCGAAGTCGAGTCCGCCGCAGAAGGTCTTGAGCTCGAGGTTGAGGAGCTCTTCGTATTCGCCTGGGGCATAGATATGGAGTGGGGCTGTGCGGCCGTTGAGACCGAAGGTGCTTATCATGCCTACGAGTCCGAGCACGTGATCGCCATGCAGATGCGAGATGAATACGGCATACACCTTCGTGAAGTTGAGGCGTGACTTCCTTACTGACAGCTGCGTGCCTTCGCCGCAATCGACCATGAAGAGTTTGCCCCTTATCTCCACGATCTGTGAAGAGGGGTTATGTCTGCCTGTAGGGAGGGCAGAGCCGCATCCTAATATGTGAACTTTGAAGGGTTGCATGATGTTTTTTTGAAGGAGTAGTAAGGAGTGCTAGTAGTTCAAGGAGTTCAAAACGATAGTATTTAACGCGAAAGGTTGTACGCGAACCGTTATATCCAGACATTCGTCTTGTACTCCTTGAACTCCTTGTACTCCTTATTACTCCTTAGAAAAATTACTTCTGTCTCTTGTAAACGAATATTCCCTTGGAACTCTCAAGTTCGAGGCTGTCTGCACCGAGTGTCAGAACGTCAAAGGTGTCGGTATTGAGAATCAGCTTGGCATTGCAGATAGCCCATGCCGTGTAAGGCTTGCTCTCTGCCTCTATGCTGCTCTCCACGCTACCATCCTCATGGATGGTGAAATCTTTGTCAAGAGCTGTCCAACGACCTAACAGAGTGGTGAGATTCACTACCTTATGGGCGATGTTCTCATCACCTGACTTATAGAATGTCACAGCCATTCTGTCGCCTGCCATCATACCACCTTGAACATCGCTGCCTTGCTCCTCGTCGATGGTGAATGAGAGGGTGTTTCCTTCGTCTGTGACAAGCTCGAGAGTGTTCATCATACTGCCTTTCCCGCATCTGCCATAGACGGTAGAGTCGGCAACCTCGGTCTTGAGCGTATCACTTTGTGCCTCAGACTTTTCTGTCTTGTTGCCATCGCAACTTGCGAGCAGCATAAGTCCGCTGCACAATGCTGTAAATATAATTGATTTTTTCATTTTTTTTCTTTTCCCTTTACTCTTTACTCTTTACCCTTTACTCTTTACTCTTTACCCTTTACCCTTTACTCTTTACTCTTTACTCTTTATTCTTTACTCTTTCCCCTCGAGCCCCTTCGCCTCATTCCATAGGGCATCCATCTCTTCGAGAGACATCTCGGTCATAGGCTTACCCATTTCCTTTGATTTCTGCTCGATGTAGTTGAATCGGCGAGTGAATTTCTGGTTTGTTTTCTCGAGTGCGGTATCAGGGTTGAGATGATACAATCTTGCAGCATTTACAAGAGAGAACAGGAAGTCACCAAGTTCCTCGAGAGAGCGCTCCTTGTCTTCCTTGCGAATCTCAGCCTCGAGCTCAGCAAGTTCCTCGTGCACCTTAGCCCACACATCCTCCTTCTTCTCCCAGTCGAAGCCTACGTTAGTGGCTTTGTCCTGAATGCGGTATGCCTTGATAAGGCTTGGCAGTGAGCTTGGTACGCCAGAGAGGACGGTTTTGTTTCCGTCTTTCTCCTTCTGCTTGATCTGCTCCCATACGGCACTCACGTCATCGCTTGTCTCAGCCTTTGCTTCACCGTAGATGTGAGGGTGGCGGAAGATGAGTTTGTCGGCTTCCTTGTTGCAGACGTCGGCAATATCAAATTCGCCTTTCTCGCGACCGATGATAGAGTAGAAGATGACATGCTCGAGCACGTCACCAAGTTCTTTCTGGATTTCCTTTGGCTCGTTCTGCATGATAGCATCGCAGAGCTCGTAGGCTTCCTCTATGGTGTGTGGGCGCAGCGACTCATTGGTCTGCTTGCGATCCCATGGGCACTTGATGCGTAGATTGTCGAGAACGTCGATCAGTCTGCCAAAGGCCTCAAGTTTTTCTTCTCTTGTATGCAATTTTAGTTCGATGTTTTAAGATTTTCATTGCAAAAGTAGAAAAATAATGTGAGATACCAAAATTTTTAAGAAAAAATATGTATCTTTGCACCTCGATAATAAGGTACGCGCTCGTGTGTGTTAAAAAGCAATAGGGTAGAGCGGTGCTTTTTTGATAGAAAGATAACAATAAAATCAATAAAAAATAAATGGAATTAGCAAGTAAGTATGCTCCAAATGAAGTGGAGGCAAGATGGTACCAGTATTGGCTGGACAACAAACTATTCAGTAGCAAACCTGATGGTCGTGAACCATACACAGTGGTTATTCCACCACCAAATGTGACAGGTGTGCTTCACATGGGCCACATGCTCAACAATACTATTCAGGATATCCTTATCCGTAAGGCTCGTCTTGATGGTAAGAATGCTTGTTGGGTGCCAGGTACTGACCACGCTTCTATCGCAACTGAGGCAAAGGTTGTGAACAAGCTCGCTCAGCAGGGCATCAAGAAGCGCGACCTTACTCGTGAGGAGTTCCTCAAGCATGCCTGGGAGTGGACAGACGAGCACGGTGGCATCATCCTGAAGCAGTTGCGTAAGCTCGGTGCTTCATGTGACTGGGATCGTACTGCATTCACTATGGACGAGCTTCGTTCAGAGTCAGTGCTCAAGGTATTCGTTGACCTCTATGAGAAGGGCTACATCTATCGTGGTCTCCGCATGGTGAACTGGGATCCTAAGGCTCAGACCGTGCTTTCAACAGAGGAGGTTATCTACCGCGAGGAGAAGTCAAAGCTCTATCATCTGAAGTATTATGTTGCTGATGCTGACCAGAATCCAGTAGTGCTTACTGGTGAGGAAGGCGAGGTATTCCATAAGGATGAGAAGGGTTACTACGCTGTAGTTGCTACAACACGTCCTGAGACAATCATGGGTGATACAGCTATGTGTATCAATCCGAAGGACCCAAAGAACCACTGGCTCCGCGGTCACAAGGTGATGGTTCCATTGGTAGGTCGTGTCATCCCTGTTATCGAGGACAGATACGTGGATATCGAGTTCGGTACTGGCTGTTTGAAGGTAACTCCAGCACATGACGTGAACGACTATAACCTCGGTAAGACACATAACCTCGAGACTATCGATATCTTCAACCCAGACGGTACTATCTCTGAGGCTGCAGGTATGTATGTAGGTCAGGATCGTATGGATGTACGTAAGCAGATTGCTGTTGACCTCGATGCTGCAGGTCTTATGGATCATGTAGAGGATTACGACAACAAGGTAGGATATTCTGAGCGTAATCAGGATACGGCCGTTGAGCCACGCCTCTGTAAGCAGTGGTTCCTTGCTATGCAGCACATGGCAGATATCGCCCTTCCACCAGTACTCTCTGGTGAGTTGAAGTTCTATCCAAACAAGTACGTTACAACTTACAAGAACTGGCTCGAGAATATTCAGGACTGGTGTATCTCACGTCAGCTTTGGTGGGGACACAGAATCCCTGCATACTTCCTTCCTGAGACAGCAGAAGGTGAGGAGCGCTTCGTTGTGGCTCTCACAGAGGAAGAGGCACTCAAGAAGGCACAGGCTATTGACCCATCAGTGACAGCAGCAGACCTCACTCGTGATGAGGATGCACTCGACACATGGTTCTCTTCTTGGTTGTGGCCTATCTCATTGTTTGATGGTATCAACAACCCTGGCAATGAGGAGATCAACTACTACTACCCAACATCAGACCTCGTAACAGGTCCGGATATCATCTTCTTCTGGGTAGCACGTATGATCATGGCTGGCTGTGAGTATCAGAAGCAGATTCCATTCAAGAACGTATATTTCACAGGTATCGTTCGTGACAAGCTCGGTCGTAAGATGAGTAAGTCACTCGGTAACTCTCCAGACCCACTTGACCTTATCGAGAGATATGGTGCTGACGGTGTTCGTATGGGTATGATGCTTTCTGCTCCTGCAGGAAACGACATTCTCTTCGATGAGTCACTCTGCCAGCAGGGTATGGGCTTCTGTAATAAGATATGGAATGCCTTCCGCCTTGTTCAGGGTTGGGAGACTGCAGATATCGAGCAGCCAGAGGCAAGTAAGATTGCTATCAACTGGTTTGAGGCTAAGATGAAGGCTGCATACGCTGAGATTAACGACCTCTACTCAAAGTATCGTCTTAACGAGGCATTGATGACTGCGTTCAAGCTCTTCACTGACGAGTTCTCTGGTTGGTATCTCGAGATGATCAAGCCAGGCTATCAGAAGCCAATCGACAAGCAGACATACGAGGCAACACTCCGTTTCTTCGACTATCTCATGCGTATCATCCACCCATTCATGCCATTCATCACAGAGGAGATCTGGCAGCACATCTACGACCGTAAGGATGGCGAGAGCATCATGGTAAGCACTGTGAAGTTTGACGCTATGACTGCTGCTGACGAGGCTATCATCGCTGGTATCGAGATTGTGAAGAATATCGTAGCTGGTGTTCGTACTGTTCGTAACCAGAAGAACATCGCTCCTAAGGAGGTCCTCTCTCTCAAGGCTGTAGGCAGCAATGCAAATGCTCAGTATGACAGCGTTGTTATCAAGATGGCTAACCTTGACGGCATCGAGGTTGTTGCAGAGAAGAGTGCTGATGCAAGTGCATTCATGGTAGGTACTTCTGAGTATGCAGTGCCACTCGGTAACCTTATCGACGTAGCTGCTGAGATAGAGAAGCTTGAGGCACAACTTAAGCACCTTGAGGGCTTCCTCGTAGGTGTTCGTAAGAAGTTGGGCAATGAGCGCTTCGTTCAGAATGCTAAGCCAGAGGTTGTAGCACTCGAGCGTAAGAAGGAGCAGGATTCTCTTGAGAAGATCGCTTCTATCCAGGCTTCTCTTGAGGAGCTTCGTAAGAAATAAATGAGATAAGAAGACCAAGGATGGGGAAAGGCGCGATTTGCTATTCCCATTCTTGGTTATTATGATTTATAAACAAATCTATGGAGTCAATATATCAATCTCGCGGTTTTGCGTCATGCTTGAAGCAGGGATTCGGATTAGTCCTTGCTCATCCTTGGAAAACCATAAAGACGATGGGACTTTGGGCTTTGGTAGAGTCTGTCCTTGCAGTTGCTTTTGCAAGTATCTATACTAAGGTATTAGTTGACTATGTTACAGGCTCGCTTAAGCAGTCGTCTGCTTTGCCGTTTTATGGCTCAATCATTCTTTTTGTTCTTTGGGTGATATTGGGCTTGTTTGCTCCTTATTGGTATTGCAAGAGGATATCTAAGGAGAGTAAAGCCATGGCACAGAATGAGGTTAAGAAACCAGAGGACGAGGAGGCTGTAAAAGAAGAAGAGGTTAAGGAGCCTGTAGTGAAGGTGAAGAAATCTAAGGTGTTTTTTGGTCATTTCCCTGATTTCGCAGGAATATTCATTATGTCGTTGTTCCTTGCTGTCTTGATGTCTATTCTTCCTATGTTCCCTTGCTTGGTAGCAGATCAGGCTTACCTGAGTAGTGTGGAAGGACATGTTAATTTCAACGATCCAGTCTTTATCCCAACTTCAGGTTATGTGTTTATGCTTGTACTGAGCATAATCTCTATGGCTATTGCATTGCTTCTTGAGTTGGTTTGCCCAGCAAGTGTGATGTACATGTATGGCTCTATAGTGTCTGGATTAAATAAAAAATAAAATATGAAACGTCTTCTTTTCATTGATCGTGATGGTACGATCATAAAGGAACCTGCTGATGAGCAGATAGACTCTTTCGAGAAACTTGAGTTTGTTGAAGGAGCAATTACAAATCTTTCTTTCATCCGTAAGAAGCTCGATTTCGAGTTTGTGATGGTTAGTAATCAGGATGGTCTTGGTACTGATTCTTTCCCAGAGGATACTTTCTGGCCTGTTCACAATTTCATCCTGAAGACTCTTCACGGTGAGGGTATTGACTTCGATGATATGCTTATTGATGAGCATTTCCCAGAGGATAACCATCCTAACCGTAAGCCTGGAACAGGTATGCTGAAGAAGTATATCGAGAATAAGGAGGAGTATGATCTTGCTAACTCATACGTGATCGGTGATCGTGAGAGTGATGAGCAGTTGGCTAAGAATCTCGGTTGTAAGTTCTTGAAGATTACTGCTGGTAGTCCTGCTTCATGGGAAGCTGCTGCTGAGATGCTCTTTGCTGGTGAGCGCGTTGCTGAGATAACCCGTACAACACATGAGACTGATATCACTGTTCGCGTAGATCTTGATGGTACTGGCAAGTGTGATATTCAGACAGGTCTTGGTTTCTTCGACCACATGCTTGAGCAGATCGGTAAGCATGGTATGATGGACCTCTATGTACGTTGTAACGGTGATTTGCACGTTGATGAGCATCATAGTATCGAGGATACAGGTATTGTGCTTGGAGAGTGTCTTTTGAAGGCTCTTGGTGATAAGCGTGGTATTGAGCGTTATGGCTATACACTTCCTATGGATGATTGCTTGTGTCAGGTAGCACTTGACTTCGGTGGTCGTCCTTGGCTTATGTGGGATGCTGAGTTCCACAGAGAGAAGATTGGTGAGATGCCGACAGAGATGTTCTTCCATTTCTTCAAGAGCGTTAGTGATGCTGCAAAGATGAACCTTAACATCAAGGCTGAAGGTGATAATGAGCATCATAAGATAGAGGGGATCTTCAAGGCATTTGCCCGCAGCATAAAGATGGCTGTTAAGAGGGATATCTATCACTATCAGTTGCCAAGCTCTAAGGGAATGCTTTAGTTTTTTAAGATTAAAGTAGATAGAGTAAAGATTAAAGAGTAAAGGGTAAAGGGTAAAGAGTAAAGGGTAAAGAGTAATGTAGATAGCTCTTTTATGGATTAAGGATTAAAGAGTAATGTAGAATGTAAAAAAGTGAAGAGTTCGTATGGATTCTTCACTTTTTTGTTGCTAGCCTTGCCAAAAATGGCAAAGGACGGTGACAAGCTACCGCGAGAAATGCTAACTAACTCCTTGCCCCGTTTTGGGAAGGGGGTAGCTCGGCGGCCGAAGGATATGCCAAAGGGTAGGGGAAAGGGGCTGGTGGATTGTTTGCATAAAAAATGCCGCTTAAGGAAATCCTTAAGCGGCATTGTATTTATAGAGTGATTATTCGATTAGAATACACCCTGAGCCATCATAGCGTTAGCAACCTTCATGAAGCCTGCTACGTTAGCACCCTTCACGTAGTTTACATAACCGTCAGCCTCTGTACCGTACTTAACACAGTTCTCGTGGATGTTCTCCATGATCCAGAGGAGCTTAGCGTCAACTTCCTCAGCTGTCCATGAGAGACGCTCTGAGTTCTGTGACATCTCGAGACCAGATACTGATACACCACCAGCGTTAGAAGCCTTACCTGGAGAGTAGAGGATCTTAGCGTCCTGGAATACCTTGATAGCCTCTGGACGTGTAGGCATGTTAGCACCCTCAGCAACAGCGATAACACCGTTAGCTACGAGAGCCTTAGCAGCCTCCTCGTTGATCTCGTTCTGAGTAGCACATGGGAGAGCGATCTGACAACCCTTCTCGAACCAAGGCTTAGCACCCTCAACGTACTTAGCGTTTGGATACTTCTCAACGTACTCACGGATACGACCACGCTCAACGTTCTTGAGCTCCATGATGTAGTCGAGCTTAGCGCGATCGATACCTTCTGGATCGTAGATGTAACCGTCAGAGTCAGACATTGTCATTGGAGTACCACCGAGCTGGAGAACCTTCTCAGCAGCGTACTGTGCAACGTTACCAGCACCAGAAATGAGAACCTTCTTACCCTCGATAACATCACCCTTAGTCTTGAGCATAGCACGGAGGAAGTAAACTGTACCGTAACCAGTAGCCTCAGGACGGATGAGTGAACCACCGAATGAGAGACCCTTACCAGTGAGAACGCCCTGGAACTGACGTGTGTACTTCTTGTAAGCACCGAACATGTAACCAACCTCACGGCCACCTACACCGATATCACCTGCAGGTACGTCGCAGTCAGGACCGATGTGACGTGTGAGCTCGAGCATGAATGCCTGGCAGAAACGCATAACCTCTGCGTCAGACTTACCGCGTGGAGAGAAGTCAGAACCACCCTTAGCACCACCCATTGGGAGAGTTGTGAGAGAGTTCTTGAATGTCTGCTCGAAAGCAAGGAACTTAAGGATACCGAGGTTTACAGACTTGTGGAAACGGATACCGCCCTTGTAAGGACCAATCACGTTGTTGTGCTGGATACGGTAACCCATGTTTGTCTGGATGTTACCCTTGTCGTCCATCCAACTTACACGGAACTGATAAACACGATCAGGAATACAAAGACGCTCGATGAGGTTAACCTTGTCAAACTCAGGGTGCTTGTTGTACTCTTCTTCGATAGTTGGAAGAACTTCTTCTACTGCCTGAATGTACTCAGGCTCATTAGGAAATCTCTGCTTGAGATTCTCCAATACGGCTTGTGCGTTCATTTTGTTTTACTTTTATTGGTTAAAATAAAAAATATTTTATTACTAGTTAAGTTTCAATTTTATTTCATCATGTGATCCACGAACCAGTTGGTTACCTGTCTCAGAAGATGATTTCTGGTGTTACCACCATAGATGCTATGATTGCGGTTGGTGTAGATAAGTTCCTTGAAATCCTTATCTGCCTGAACCATTGCCTCGCTGAACTCGAATGTGTTCTGTGCGTGAACATTGTCGTCTGCTAAACCATGAACAAGGAGAAGTGCTCCATGTAGGTTGTTAACTCTGTTCGTTGGGTTGATATCATAGCCTGCTTTGTTCTCCTTAGGAGTACGCATGTAGCGCTCTGTGTAGATTGTGTCGTAGAAACGCCAATCTGTTGGAGGCGCTATTGCTACACCGCAGCAGAATACCGGTCTGCCTTCTGTCATTGCCATCAGCGTGTTGAATCCGCCGAAGCTCCATCCCCAGATGCCGATTTTGTTCTTGTCCACGTATGACTGCTGACCGAGCCATATAGCTGCTTCTACCTGATCCTTTGACTCGAGGTCACCCATTCTCTGGTAGATGCATTTCTCGAATGATGTGCCACGATAACCAGTACCACGTCCATCAACTGTTACAACGATGAATCCTTTCTCTGCAAGGAAGTAGTCATACATTGCGCCATTTCCCATTGAACCGATGCCCCAGCTATTTACTACCTGCTGGCTTCCAGGACCAGAATACTGGTGCATGATTACTGGATATTTCTTTGAAGCATCGAAATCGGCAGGCTTAATCATCCAACCTTCCAATTCAACACCTTCAGAAGTCTTGAATTTGAAGAACTCCTTCTTTGTGACAGGATAATCTCTAAGCTTTGACTGGAGCTTTGAGTTGTCCTCCATCACATTGATATCCTTACCTTGTGCATTGCAGACAGAATATTTATAAGGTGTATCTGCTGTACTCCAAGTTTTGAGGAAGTATTTGAATCCTTCTGAGAACTGAGCTGATGCTGTTCCTGCCTCTGGTGTGAGGCATTCCAGTTTGCCATTTGCTCTTGAAACATAAACCTGACGATCCTTTGGAGTCGGAGAGGCTACTTGGAAATAGACATCACCTGTCTTCTGGTCTATGCCGTATGCATCTGTTATATCCTTGTTAGGAATTGAGATGTTTCTTTTCAGTAAACCGTTTATAGAATAAACGTTGAGTGATATATTCTCATCTTTGTCACTTGGAACAAGAATATAGTTCTCTGTCACTTTCATGTCAGTAAGTACACATTCCTTAAGGTACTTATTTGACTTGTTCTCGATAATCATCTGGCAGACAGAGCTGCGAGGATTAGCAGAGTAGATTCGCATGTTATCTTGGTGACGATTGAGTGTTACGAATAACACGCTATTTGCATCTGTTGTTGGGATGATTCTTGGAATATATCCCTCTGCATCGAGTGGAAGTTCCATCTTACGAGTTGCATGACTCTTGATGTCATAGCTCCATGCACTTACCTTCGAGTTATCTTCACCAGCTTTTGGATATTTATAGGTGTATTCTCCTGGATATGTGCTATATTGATCGTTTGAAGGGCTCTGACCTTTGAATAACTGCAGTGAGTATTCCTTGACGTTTGCCTCCTCGTATTTTATCCAGCAAAGCATTGTGCCATCAGCATTGAAGCAGAGGCTGTTTGATGTAGTGAATTCCTCTTCGTAAACCCAATCAGGAATACCGTTGATTACTTTGTTGAACTCACCGTCCTTTGTTATCTGGCTTTCTGCACCATCAAAGAGCAGTTTGCTAACCCAGATGTTGTTGTTGCGAACGAATGCAATCTGATTGCCGTCATTGCTCCAGACAGGATTCTGGACATCAGGATTGTCGCTAAGTGGTCGCATGCGCTTATTGGCAATGTTGTACACATAATACTTTGCCTTTGAAGATCTGCGATATACCATCTTTGTCTCTGTCTGGATGAGCATCTTAGTGCCATCAGGAGAAAGAATGTAATCATCAAAAGATCGAACCTTCTCACCTACGGTATTGTTTATGTCGAAGAGAACTCGTGCTTGCTGACCGTTTTTATAGTTGTAAGCAACAATTTGAGTGCCGTCATCTGAAATTCTTGAATATGTCTCACCATCAGGCATAGCTCTCATTCCGCTTACTCTTTTTGGAGAGAGAACACCGGAATTGATGTCTTGAATGGTTATCTTGCCCTCAGCTGCAACACCTAATGCTGTTGCGAGAATAAGTGAGCACATAATAAAAAATTTCTTCATTTGACAGTTTTCTACTAATTTTGATGCAAAGATAATATTTTTTTCGTAAATTTGCAACCAAATCTATACAAAAAGTTATAAATTTATTAAAAATAATGACATTTTTCTTTAAAATCGTATGATTTGCTATAAAAGTTATGGTGCTTGGATGAAGAATCGTTTCGGATGTAAGGTGCAGAAAATCTCTATTGATGCAGGTTTTTCATGTCCTAACCGAGATGGTAAGATAGGAAGAGGAGGTTGTATTTATTGTAATAATGCAACTTTCAATCCTGATTATTGTACGAATACGGCAGGAAGAGTGTCTCAGGAAGAGCGTATTCTTCTAACTACAGAGAATATTAAGTCTCAGTTGGAAAAAGGCAAGGAATTCTTCTCAAGAAAATATCCTGAGATGAAATATATCGCGTATTTTCAGTCATACACCAATACCTACGATGATATTGAGGCATTAAAGCAAATGTATGAAGCCGCTCTTTCAGTACCAGATGTTGTAGGAATTTCGATAGCTACCCGTCCAGATTGTGTTTCAGATGAATTGCTTGACTATCTTGAAGAACTCTCTCATCGTACTTTTCTGACAATGGAATATGGAGTTGAGTCTTTGAATGATAAAACTCTGAAAATAATAAACAGAGGACATACTTCCGAGTGTAGTATTAATATTATAAGGAATACGCACGCGCGAGGAATTATTGTGTGCGCTCATCTTATTCTCGGTCTTCCTGGTGAGAGTCGTGAAGAAATTCTAAGGCAGGAGGAAATCATAAATTCTCTTCCGATCGATTTTCTTAAACTTCATCAACTACAGATTACAAAAGGTACTATTCTTGAACATCGTCCAGATCTTATTGAGCAATGTACTCTTTATACTCCAGAAGAGTATATTGATCTTGTGGTGGAATATCTTTCGCGCCTTCGTTCTGATATTATCATAGAGCGCTTTACAAGTCAATCCCCAGCGGAGCTGCTTGTTGCGCCACGCTGGGGACTGAAGAATTATGAGTTTACCAATCTTCTGAATAAGCGATTGGCAGAGTTGTAATAGTTTGATGTGGTTCGACTGATTAAGGACAGGCTTTCGTTCGTCTTTCTTCCGAGGTAGCTCCAATCCAAGTCCAATTCAGCTCCAATTCAACACCAATCCGCAATTGGATTTCTATTGGAGTTAGATTGTATTAGGAAAGATACTCCAGACTTGACATTTCGACGAACTCGTTGTTTTATTTGTCGAGAGCTTCGTACTTAGACTGGCGGCTCTTGTATTCAGGAACAATCTCCTTCATTTTCTTCACGATCTTCATATCATCGTAAGTGAAGCTGAGTTCGTGAAGTTCTTCTTCGTTTCTAAGTGCATCGATGAAGTTGTACTCGCGAACAGATGCAACCTTAATCTTTGGATGTACTGTTGGCTTTGTCTGCTCAGCATCATTGAGTACTTCTTCGAAGAGCTTCTCACCATCACGAAGACCGGTGAACTTAATCTCTACATTCTTAGCACCTGAGAGGTCGATCATTCTCTGTGCGAGGTCTGCAATGCGAACAGGCTTACCCATGTCGAAGACGAAGATCTCACCACCATGTCCCATTGTTCCTGCCTCGAGTACCAACTGACATGCCTCAGGGATGAGCATGAAGAATCGGATGATGTCTGGATGAGTAACGGTAAGTGGACCACCCTTCTTGATCTGCTCCTTGAAGATAGGAATAACAGATCCGTTAGAGCCAAGCACGTTACCGAAACGGGTTGTGATGAACTGAGTTACACCAAGTGAACCGTCAACCTGTGTCAGCTTATCCTTGATTTCTTCGTAGTTCTCTGGCTCGATGCCATTGTGGAGGTCAAGTAATGCCTTGTTGAGACTCTGGCAATAAATCTCACAGATTCGCTTAGAACAACCCATCACGTTTGTTGGGTTTACAGCCTTATCTGTTGAGATCATCACGAACTTCTTTGTTCCGTACTTTACAGCGAGGTCTGCAATCACACGTGTTCCATAGGTGTTGTTCTGGATAGCCATTGCAGGATTATCCTCCATCATTGGAACGTGCTTATAAGCTGCTGCGTGGAATACGTACTCAGGCTTGTGATCACGGAAGATATCCTCCATGTGTGTCTGGTTGCTGATGCTTCCAACGATTGTCAATGCCTTGATGTGGGGGTATTGACGCGCCATCTTGAGGCGTACATCATGCATTGGAGTTTCTGCCTGGTCAACGAGAATAAGTTCTGCAGGGCCGAACTTTGCAACCTGATTAACCATCTCAGAACCAATAGAACCAGCTGCACCTGTGATGAGAATACGCTTGTCCTTCAAGAGTTCTCCGATAGCGTTAAGGTCAACTTCAATTTTATCACGTGGGAGAAGATCCTCAATTTCAACTTCGTGAAGCTGTTCCTGCTTCATTCCCTGCTCTGGATTCCACTCCTCGGCCTCATTGAGCATGAGAATCTTGATGTTATTCTTGATGAGGTCTTGGATGAGATCGTCATGGTTACGGAAATTCTCAACCTGAAGTGGGCTCACGATAAGTACAGATGCATGTGCATCCTTCATGTGGTCGATGAGGTTTGGACCAAGACGACGTACCTTAACACCATACATATATTTGTCAGCGAGGTCACCATCAGGACTTACGAAACCAACAACAGAGAACTGTTTTGTAGAACTTGAGTGGATGCTGCTTGCGATAACCTCGGCTCCACGTTTCACACCAAAGATGAATGCTTTACGTGTTTTATGGTGGAAAGAGTTCTCGTACAATGCCTTAATGAGAATTCGGAGTGCCCATTGTCCACCCATAGTAAGGATGAACATGATGATAAGCATTGTAATGGAAACATAGCCGATTATAATGCTGTCTGGTAATGCAAAATGGAGAAGTAGGATGATTGCAAAACTTGTTGAAAGTGCATATCCAACTCTTGCCATATCTGTGAAGCTAGAATATCTTACCACACCACTATAGGTGTGATACAAGCGCATACCCAAAAGAAAAATAGGGAATGTACATGTCCAACCGACAAGGGATGCCCAGAAATGATGGACAAATCCGTTTCCTCCATAGCAGGCGTAGGTGCTTACAAATGCTGCTAAAACAACAATGGTGAAATCAGCGAAGATCACACACCAGTATGGTAGCGCATTTGAAGATAAGAACCATTTTCTAAATCTATCGAGTGTTTGATTATTCATATAAGTGCAACTCTAATATATTATTAGGCTTATGTTTTTTTTGTGATTCTTCTGCAAAGTTACGTTTTTTTTCTCTTTTTCCCAAACTATAAAGTAGTTAATGTTGGAAAATGGACGTATTTTGCAGAAATGCACACAATTTTATGTGTATTTATAGCGAAAAAGTACTATTTTGTTGTTGGTTGTTGTACTTTAGTGTTGTTTGGAGTTTGTACTTTTTTGTTCTTTGCACCATAATGTCTGTTCTTTTTCTGTGGAGCTTTGTCTTGAGTACCAGCATTATTGTTCTTGTTTGGTTTCTTATAGCCAGACTTACCTCTGCCGTTTGGCTTGCGTGAGTTCCTGTGACCTTTCTGGCTGCCTTTTGCTGGTTTTACCACCTTATACTCAGGTGCTTCTCCTATTCCTTCAGGAAGAGTATTCTTTGCTATATCCTTTTCGAGGAACTCTTCAATTTTCTTGAAAAGCCAGATTTCTTCATTACTGACGAGAGTGTAAGCTACACCATCACGATCAGCACGTGCTGTTCGACCGATTCTGTGAACATAATCCTCTACATCATGAGGCACATCATAGTTGATAACCATCTGGATGTCATCGATATCAATACCACGTGCCACGATATCTGTAGCCACGAGAACATCAAGTTCACCAGTCTTGAATCTGTACATCACATCATCTCGCTCAGCCTGAGTGAGATCAGAGTGCATAGCTCCGCAGTTCACTTTCATCTGCTTGAGAGAATGGTATATTTCCTTGACTCTTTGCTTCTTGCCTGAGAATATGATGACACGCTTTAAGTCTCCAGCCTTGAAGATAGACTTGAGAATCGCATTTTTCTGAGGCTCATAGCAAACATACGCAGACTGTTGGATCTTCTCAGCAGGTTTGCTTACTGCGATCTTGACCTGAACAGGATTCTTGAGAAGTGTCTTTGCCAGATTCTCGATCTTGTCAGGCATTGTTGCCGAGAACATGATAGTTTGAACCGTTGGAGGAAGCTCCTTGGCGATGCTTATGATGTCGTCAGAGAAACCCATGTCGAGCATACGGTCTGCCTCGTCGAGAATGAAGAATGAAACGCGTGACAAATCCACGTTGCCCATCTGCATGTGTGAGATGAAGCGTCCTGGAGTTGCTATTACAACGGATGCTCCTTGCTTGAGAGACTTCAGTTCCTGATCGTATCTGTTGCCATCATTGCCTCCATAGACAGCAACGCTTGAAATGCCGTCAAGATAGTAGCTGAAGCCCTCCATTGCCTGGTCGATCTGCTGTGCCAACTCACGGGTTGGACTCATGATAAGACAGTTGATGGAATCCTCAGGGAAAGGGCGGTCGTGTGGGTCGAGACCGTCATCCAGAA
>DCJC01000026.1:0-7334 GCA_002317355.1 Prevotellaceae bacterium UBA1710
GTCTCTGCGGGGAATGACATCCAGCTGTTAGCACCACTGCGATGATTGATAACAGCGTCCAAGAGGAAGCCAGTGCCTTTTTCCTTGTAAGTACGTATCATGGAGCGAAGCTGTCCCTCACTGCCGAATGATGAATTGTGGTCATACCAATACACTGGCGCATAGCCCATAACGTTGCCCGATGTGGCACAGTTGCCACTGTTTGGCACCCAGATGAGGCTGAACCACGGAGCTATGGCATCTGCCTGTGCTTCAAGAGCACTCCACTGGGTATTCACATAACTGTCCCAATAGAAGCCTTGAAGCATGACACCGTCATACTTGTTTGGCCACCCTTGGGCACTTGCATTAGCGAGCGGAGCAGAGGCTATGCCGCATATAAGTAGGAATTTTGTGATATTGTTTCCCATAGTGAAAAAGAATGCCCTCTCACTCCCTCGATATAAAAGTGAGAGGGCACATTATTAATTATTATTAGAGATAAATGCCTTCAGCTATTACTCTGCTGGAATAATCTCGCAGTAGATGTTGTCATGATCGCCGCGACGACCAGTGTAGAACTTGATGACGTAGTTACCTGCGCTAACAGAGATGTTGTCACCACCAGGAGTCAGGTTGTTCGCATCGCCACCGTAGTTGATGTCCCATCCGTCATTTGCACGGAACTTAATAGTGCCGTCTGTAAGGGTCATCTCTGCCACCCAGCAACCTTCTGCCACGTCATACTCCATGTCTGTGTCATTCTCCCAACCGCCTGGAGTTGCGTCGCCGATAACGCCGAACTCAACTTTTGTAGCAGTAGCGTTGCCAGCCTCAAGGTTTACGTTGAAGAGGTAAACGCCTGTTTCGATATTGATATTGCCTCCAGCATCGTTGATGTTATCCAATGAGCCGCCATAGTTGGTGTGGTTCCAATCAGGAGCATTTGTGAGTTTGAAGTCACCATCGGCATATACGAAGCCGCTGTAGTTTCCATCGAGTTCAGGAGAGACAAGACGGTCTGCGATTCCATGGTTCCAGCCATTGCCATTGCCTGGAGTCCAGAGGTACTGCGAGTACTGTGGAGCTGGCATGATAGCCTTGAAAGTGATATCTGCAGGAGTCATGGCGATAACTGTAGAACCTGTCGCGCCTGAGAGAGAGGCATTGCCGGAAAGCTTGCCATTGAGAGTGCGCTCTGTGCGGCTGCTTCCATAAAGGTACTTGATTGCTCCCTTGAGATCCTCAACAGCGACCTTTCCGTTTGCGTCAGGATAGATGCCATAGTTGTTGTTGCCCTCAACAATTGAGAGTGTGAATCCGATTGGATGTGCTCCAGCAGTAGCAGTGATGTCGATAACCTGCACGCTGTCAGCATCAACAGCATCAAGGTCAATAAGATCCTTAACGCCCTGGGCTGTGAACTCTGCTGTCACTGACGCCACCTCTTGGTTCTGCACCGGAAGCTTCCAGTTCTCGTAGTCGTCGTTGCAGGAGGTGAGTCCTGCAACGATGAATGCTACAAATAATATCTTCTTGTACATATTGTTCTTGTTTTAATGTTTCTTACTCAACTGTGCAATATACCTTGCCATCAGTTTTCTTTGTATTCTCGAGGTAGAGGCGAATAGTAGAGCCTGCTGTTGTGATGTTGTCTCCACCGCGAGAGAGATTCTGCAAGTCACCGCCGTAGTTAACATCCCAATTGCCGTTAGAAGTGAACTTCCAACCAGCCTCGGTAACTGTTGCATTTTCAAAGACGAGACAGTGATCATCCTTGCTGTAGGTCATAATCTGTGAATCGTCTGCAGCATTCCAGCTGTTGAAGTCGCCTACAAGACGCCATGTGTACTTCTCTGCAATAATAGAGCGCTTCTCGATGTTGACTTTGAGGAGGTAGATTGAAGGCTCGCCATTGAAGCCGATGTTGCCTGTGCCATCGTTGATAACGATTTCGTCAGAGCAAGCAGCTTGGTCAAAGTTGCTGCAGTTGTACTCGCCGTCGTTCCAGTTGTCCTTCATTGTGAACTTGAATTCGCCATCGATATAAGCATAGCCTACAAGAGCGTCATCATCATCGCTCCACTTGAGGATTGGAGCATAGTCATGGTTCCAGCCATTGCCATTGCCTGGCATGTAGATTGGCTCTGGCACAGGCTTCTCGTAAGGAAGGGCGTAGTATGGCTTCACATTTATCTCAACTATGTTAGAGTTGATGCTTGAGACAGTGTTGCCAATGCCAGCGTCAATGCGTGCCTGAACCATAACGTAAACCTTGAGAGGTGCGCAATCAGCACCTTCCTGCCAAGCCTCTGTAGAGAACGAGCTGAACTGGTTCCAACGGTTGAGATTGAGATTGATGTCCTTTGCGAGGATTGTAGATGTTGTTGACACGTAGGCATTGTCCATGATTACGTAGTCGAAGTCTGCATCTCCCTCGTAAATGCCCTTCTTTGTGTTGAGTTTAGAAGTATCGAAAGGCTTGGTAAACTTGCCTGTAGGCGAGAGCATGACACGATATGTGATGCCTGAGCCTGCAAGGTTGCCAATGGCTGCGCCCTTGTCTGTGAACTTTGGCTGATTCCATGTGAGAACCACACCATCATCAGCAGTCATGTAATCTGGTGAGAGATTAACGACATTGGCACCGAACTCTGGCTGGTTCACCTTGAACGAGCCTTCTGCAGGAGTGATAAGCGTAGGGTTTGAGTCATTATCGTCCGAGCAGCTGCTCAGAGCAAATGCTGTAGCTATGCCTATTGCCAAGTATGAAAATATCTTGTTGAATTTCATAATTTCTGTTTTTGGATTTTTCGAAGATTCAAAGTTTAGATTATTCGAGGTTTAATGAGCCTCTGTATAACCCTCATTCTGCTTGAGGTTAGGGTTGGCAAGAAGCTCGCTCGATGGGATTGGATAGAGGTTGCGAGTAGCAGGGAATGCCTGTCCTGCCTCAATGCCTCCCTTGTAGTCCCAAGTGTAAGTAGCTCCGTTGCCGCCAAACTGACCGAAGCGAATAAGGTCTGTGCGACGATAACCCTCGCAGTAGAATTCGCGAGCACGCTCGTCAAGGATGTCGTTAAGGCTATAAGTAGTCATCTTCTTTGTGCAATGAGCACGATCGCGAATAGCGTCAAGACACTTAGCGCCTTCGCTACCAGCCTTGAGGCTGCCACCATTGAGACGAGCCTCTGCCTCTGCATAGTTAAGGTATGCCTCAGCCGCACGGAGAAGGAAGAAGTCAGCATCACAGTTACCATCGAAACGCTTTGGGTTCTTACCGTCGCTGCGACGATTGTTGAACTTTGTGGTAGTGAGACCTGCGAGGAACGACTCGTCCTTGTCATTTGATGTTATATCTGCAGTGTGCTCTACTCCCCAGAAGAGGGCGCGGTCGTCACCTGCAACGGCACGAATCTCCTTAGAAGTCTTGCCTTCCCAAGCGTAAGGGTCATTAGTGAATTTCTCAAGAAGCTGCTTGCGAACACGCATGCCTCGCCAACCGTCAGTATTAGCCTTGTCGATGTCGTTGACAGTCTTCTGCTCAGCATCAGCATGAGCAGCAACAAAGAAGTAAGAGCCACCGTAGCCACGAGTGATTTCACCATCCTGAAGAAGCGGAAGGATAGCCTCAACGTACGCCTCGCTTTCGCCATTATCTGCCATGAAAAGCTTGTCGTAGCCTGTGTATGTGCAAGCCACTCCTGTCTGCAAGTCAATGACATCTGTCTTGCCAGTGCAAAGCTTGTAGTCAGATTCGAGAACCATCTTTGCATACTTCTTAGCATTCTCAAGAGCTTCGTTGTAGTCAAAGCCCTCCTCGTTAGCATTCCATACGTTAGCATTGAGGTAGAGACGACTGAGCATGAGCCAAGCAGCAGCCTTGTTCACACGGCCATACTTCTCCTTGTCTGTATCTCTTACAGGAACTGCATCCATAAGGTCCTTCTCACACTCTGTAAACTCGCTGATGAGCCACTTGTACATTTCCGGCTGTGTAGCACGTGGTGCAGCACTTCCAGAAATCTTTGTCAAGAATGGAACATTGCCAAATTCGTTGGCAAGCACATAGTAGTTGAAAGCACGAATCCAACGCACCTCTGCATACTTTGTAGCGCCGAGCGACTGGCACTTTTCGTCATTGAGATAGTGATTGCAATATGTGATGTTTGACATGCTGCGATAGTACATGAACTTGAGGACCTGATCGCCTGGCTCTGCCTGATTATAGCATACGTTGATGAGACCACCGTCTGTCCACCAACAGATAGATTCGTCAGTGCCGAGACACTCGAGGTTATACAAGTTACGGAGCAGACAGCTCTTGCCGCCATCGTCGATGTCGAAGTCTGCAGCGCCATCATTTCCTTCCATGATGAGGGAAGCGTAGCACTTTGTGTACATCTGATTAGCATCGAAAGGCTGGTTGATGTTTGGGTCACAAGTGTCAGAGGCACTCTCGAAATCCAAATCATTCACACATGATGTCATTGCCAAGCCTGCGGCGATGGCAAATACAGGTGCGATATTCTTTAATATATTAAATTTCATAATTTATCGGTTTAGAAGTTCAAGTTAAGGTTGAGAGTGTAAGTGCGTGGACGTGGGTAGAGGCTGCCTTCAACGCCACCTGTCTGTTCAGGATCAAGACCTTTGTACTTTGTGATTGTAAATGCATTGCTCACGCTTGCAGATAAGCGTCCGCCGATTCCCTTGTAGTTTGCACTCTTGAAGAGGTTGTTGAAACTATAGCCGAGAGTGATGTTATCGCAACGGATGTAGCTTGCATTCTGCACGAAGTAGTCGCTGTGACCATAGAGATAGCTGTTCCAGCCAAGGTCACGGATGTCCTGTGTTGTGTTCTGGTTGTACCAACCATTGTAGTCACGGCAAACAGCTGCAACGTTTACGCGTCCTGACTTAAGCTCATTGTAAACATAGCCACCGAATGAGCCACGGAGATTCATGCCGAAGTCCCAGTTCTTGTACTGAACACGTGTGCTGAGACCGCCAGCCCATGGATGGTTGATTGACTTGTACCAGTATTTGTCGTTCTCATCGATAACGCCATTGCCATCGCGGTCAACAAACACGCCCTGAATTGGCTTGCCCGCCTTGTCGTAAACCTGCTGATATACATAGAACGAGTTTGTTGGGCGACCAACTTTCTGCCAAGACACTGTGCCTTCGTGATTTACCCAGCCGTCAACCTTGTCGTTGCCTCCGTAGAGCTCATCTACACGATTCTTGTTGTAAGCAGCATTGAAGCTTACCTCCCAGTACCAATCCTTTGTTACGACTGGACGAGCAGTGAGAGAGAGCTCGACGCCGCGGTTGCTCATAGAACCCACGTTAGAGAATACTGTGCGGTCGAAGTTAGAACCTGTTGGCACTGTGTTCTTGTTGAAAAGGTCTGTAGTCTTGCGGTAATAAACGTCAGCTGAGAACGTGAAGCGCTGGTTCAAGAAACCGAGGTCGATACCTGCGTTGTATGTAGTGGTTGTCTCCCAACGAATCTCATCGTTGTAAGCGTTTGGCTTTGCCATGTGTCCGTCAAGACCTGCGATTGGATAGAGGTAATTGCCGTTCTTGTTGCCTGTGTAAGTAGCGAGGTAGTAGAAGTCGCGGCCGATGTCTTGCTGACCAGTCTTACCCCAGCCGAGACGGAGCTTCATGTCGCTCACGCTTTCTGCGTTCTTCATGAACGCCTCGTCTTTGATACGCCAAGCAAAAGCTGCTGATGGGAAGAAGCCCCACTTATTGCCTTTAGCAAAACGGCTTGAACCGTCGTTACGACCTGTGAAAGTGAAGAGGTAGCGGTTCAAGAGCGTATAGTTCACACGACCAAAGAACGACACGATGTAGCTTTCGCTTCCCCATGGAGAATAAACTGCGTCACGGAGATCAAGCTCGCCGTCCGAGTTGAGGAATGCGCCTGGATTTGTTCCAAAGTCTGAATAAACGCTATTCTTATAGCTGTATGAATCCTCATGACCAGTGTACTTGAGCTTGCTCCACTCGTAGCCACCCATGACATTGAGGGCGTGAGTCTCTCCCCAAGAGTGATCGTAGTTGGCAAATGCCTGAAGCTGGAGACTGTGCTTGTCCTCTGTGTTGTACTTTCCGTATCCATAGTAACCACACGATGTAGTGTAGCGTGGCTGGCAGTAGTACTTCTTTCCCGATGCAGATGTGTAGAAGAGGTCGCCAGTAGTCTCGTCACCAGAAGTCCATTCGCCGCTGAGGTTGAGGTTGAAACTCAAATCCTCGAAGCCGTGAACCTTATACTTTGTTTCTACATTGCCAATGAACACCCAAGCTTTCTTCTCGAATGAATTGTGACCAGAAGCAACCTGCTCGACTGGGTTCTTTGGACCATTTGTTGTGTATGGATAGTCCGCATCGTTCTGACCTGCGTCCTTGAGCCATTCAAAGTAACCTCCGAAATTCTTGTAAGCCTCGTCAGCGCTCTTAACAGGCTGAGTAGGGTCCATATTCACAGCATCTCCGATTGGGGCAGAGCCTGGATTTGTCCAGCTTGTGACAAACTTGCCGTTCACGTTGAATGTGAGGTGCTTGTCAAGAAGCTCTGGAGTAAGGCTCAAGCCTGCTGTGAAACGCTTGTAGTCAGAGCTCTTTATGATACCTTCCTGTCCGGTGAAGCCTGCGCTAACGCGATAAGGCATTGTAAACACTTTAGGATCCTTAGCCTTGATGCCACCCTGAACAGTAACGTTATGATCATGGTTCACACCTGTGCGGAAGATTTCCTTCTGCCAGTCTGTATCGTATGTGCCAGCGCTCTCAACAGGATTGCCTTCTGCGTCACGCTCCTTCCAACCGAGGTGGTTCCAAGCTTCGCTTCCCTTTCCATAATTCTCTTCAATGAATTTTCTGTACTCAGAAGCGTTCATCACATCCATCGACTTTGTTCTTGTTGCGAATGATACGCTACCTGCATAGCTTACCTTGACTGGTGTCGATGCGTTGCCCTTCTTTGTTGTGATGAGGATGACTCCGTTAGAACCACGGCTACCATAGATAGCGCAGGCTGAGGCATCCTTCAGCACTGTGAACGACTCGATGTCGGCTGGATTGACAAGCGAGAGTGGGTTTGACAATCCCTTAGTGTCATTGTTGTCAAGTGCCATACCATCGATTACTATGAGAGGTTTTGTACTTGCATTGAGCGAAGCACCACCACGAATGACAATCTGTGCGCCAGCACCCGGCTCACCGCTGCCCATGTTGACATTCACGCCTGCAACTTTTCCTTGGATGAGTTCCTGAGGACTGGTAATCATGCCACGGTTCTTCTCGTCTGGCTTGAATGTAGCCACTGAGCCTGTCATGTC
>DCJC01000026.1:7401-52142 GCA_002317355.1 Prevotellaceae bacterium UBA1710
TCCTTAAGAGTGATGTTGAGTTGAGGAGCAGCCTTCACCTCCTGCATGATGTAGCCAATGTAAGAGATGACGAGTGTAGCTCCACGTGGCGCACCGAGAGAGAAGTTACCGTCGAGGTCGGTTGTGCAACCTGTGCTTGTACCCTTGATCAGGATGCTTGCTCCGATAACATCATCACCCAAATCGTCCTTGACATGTCCCTTTACTGTGATGTTCTGGGCAAACACAGAGACGGACATAATGATTCCCAAGACAAAAGTCATTAGCAATCTCAAATTGAGTTTCTGTTTCATTGATTTTGTTGTTTTAGTTATAGAATTAGATTAACTGAACTTTCCCACCCTTGTAATCGGCCCTAAGTGACTGATTATTATATTCATGCCTTCGGCGAACGAAAATTACCGTAAATTAACCGTAAATTTATTCGTGAATTGTTTTTATTCGTGAGATTCGAGTGATTCGTGTTCAAAAATATAATTTTCGGAACAATTCGCGGGTAATTCACGGTAAATTCGCGTTTAAGAAAGATAATATTAAAGGTGGGAAACTTGAATTAGATTAAATGTATTGCTTGCAGCAAAAAACTACGAGGAAGCTTGTTTCAAACAGCCTTTTATTCCTAAAGCTGCTTGAGGGTGATGGCAAATCCGCCACCGCTTGCGCTCTTCACCTTGAGAGTTGACTTGCTTGTAACAATCTGCTTCGTGATCTTGTAGCTCTTTGGATTCTTGTCCCAGCTTGCATCCTTGCCATCTGCATATATTGTCGCCTCATACTTCTTGCCCGGTGAGAGGAAATCGAGCTTGAGGACTGAGAGATGACCGTTTTCGTCCACGCTGGAGCCTACGAACCAGTTCTCCGAGTGCTTGTCCTTGCGAGCAATGGTAACATAGTCACCTGGTTCTGCTTCAAGATACACTGACTTCTGCCAGTCAACAGGAACGTCTTTGATGAACTGGAAGGCATCCATGTGAGGAGCATAGTTCTCAATCATGTCGGCAGCCATCTGCAATGGGCTGTAGAGCACAAGGTAAAGGCCAAGCTGACGGCACAGTGTTGAGCGAACATGGCTTGTGTTCGTTGGGTTAGCCTTGCTGCAGTCCATCTCGAAGATACCAGGAGTATAGTCCATAGGACCGCCAATCATGCGAGTGAATGGCAGGATTGTTGTATGGTTAACAGGATTGCCGCCAAAGGACTCATATTCTGTGCCGCGTGCCGACTCGTTGCCTATCCAGTTTGGATAAGTGCGGCAGATGCCTGTAGGGCGCGTAGCCTCGTGCGCATTAACCATTATCTTGTGGTCAGCAGCCTTCTTGATGCAGTAGAGATAGTGGTTGTTAAGCGGCTGGCTGTAGTGATGCTCGCCATAAGGCACTATGTCGCCCACGTAGCCAGACTTCACGCTTGTGTAGCCCCACTTTTTCATGAAATCATAAGCATTCTCAAGGTGACGCTCGTAGTTGAGTGTTGATGACGATGTCTCGTGGTGCATAATCATCTCAATGCCTTTGCTCTTTGCATAGCTTGTCACCTCAGCAACATCAAAGTCAGGATATGGAGTCACGAAGTCGAACACATAGTCCTTCTGACAACCGAACCAGTCTTCCCAGCCTTCATTCCATCCCTCAACGAGCACAGCGTCAAATCCATGCTCTGCAGCGAAGTCGATATACTCCTTCACATGCTTTGTGTTGGCTCCGTGCTTGCCGTTTGGCTTCACATTCTTATAGTCGGTAACTCCGAGCTGAACAGAGTATAGGTCATCGGTATAAGCCCACGAAGACTTGTTAGTAATCATCTCCCACCATACGCCCACATACTTGCAAGGCTTAATCCAGCTTGTATCCTCAATCTTACAAGGCTCGTTGAGGTTGAGTGTGATGCGACTGGCAAGAATATCCTTGCCACTCTCGCCCACGATGATAGTGCGCCAAGGCGACGATGAAGGAGTTTGGATGTGTCCTTTGTTGCCCTGAGCATCTGGGGTGAGATGGCTCACAAACTTCAGATAGCTGTCGTGGTCATTTGCATCGTCGTTGAGAGTGAGGTGCATGGTTGCGTAGTTGATGCACGCAGCCTCGTGAAGGTTAATAAAGAGGCCATCTGCTGTCTTCATCTGCAAGGCTGTCTGAACAGTTGTAGGTCCCGCTGGAGTCTGCGATGAGTTTGGAGCGATAGCCTGCTTCATCAAGCCACGGATCTCGCTAAGTTTGCTCGTCTGCCACTCATACTCCTGTGTGTCATAGTCGCCAGCAATCCACCACGCTGTGTGGTCGCCCATCATGCGGAATTCCGAAAGTTCTTCCTCTATTATGAAATATGTGAGATTCTTCTGGTTTGGAAATTCGTAGCGAAAGCCCATGCCATCGTCGAACACGCGGAAGCGAATGAGAATGTCACGATTGTTTACTGGCTGTGACAGTGTTACAGCCATCTCATTGTAGTGGTTGCGAATACTTGTTTCCTCGCCCCACACAGGCTGCCATGTCTCGTCGAAAGTAGATGTCTTTACATCAGCAATCTTGAAACCGCTTGCCATGTTTGCCTTTGCTTCAATAGCCTCCTTGGCTGTGAAGTTAGAGTACTCGAAGTCGGTAGCCTTCTCTGGGTTCTCCTTCTTGAGCTGGAGACCAAGGTGGCTATCGCCCACAACTGTCTTTCCCTTGTGCGAGAGGGAGTATGTTGGGCGTCCTTCCTTGTCAACACTGAAAGTCATCTCCAGTTTTCCGTTTGGAGACTTCACTGTCTGAGCGTTTGCCATGAAGGCGAATGCCAAGGCGCAAGCCGTAAATGATAAAGTCTTGAACATGTTGTTTATTATTTATTTGCTTATTGAGTCTATGTATTAACTTACTGAAGTTTCCCACAGTTTAAAATACACTTTCGATTTGTTATTTTATTTATTATCAAGAATTTGAGAATTAGAGAAAGCTATCGCACCACGATGGAATTAATACGAATGTAGAGAATTGCTACTTACGTAGCTTTCCGCGACAAGAGCGAAGCGATCTCTCAAATTCTTATAAATTCAAGAAAAATCAATCATTTGAGAAGAAAATTCTCTAACTCTCTAATTCTTGATTAAATAAATAATAGGGGTGGGAAACTTGTATTAACTTATTGAGTCTATTTCTGCACTTACGTCAAAATTGGATGCTTTAGAATTCAAGGATGTATATCTGACGTGGAGCGAACGAGAGTGAGCCATTTAGCTTTACCTTTTCGCACGAGATAATATCGTTTGCCTCTTTTGCAGGCAACACCTCAGCGTATGGAGCAAGTCCAAGAGTTGCCTCCTTGCCCGTACCATTTATGAGCACTGTGACTGTGCGTCCCTGATATCTGCGCGCATACACATACACACCCTCACGTATGGTATAATGTACAAGGTCTCCGTAAGCAACAGTCTTATTGCCCTTGCGCCAGTTCAGAAGCTTCTTCGTATAGTCGAAATACTCTGCCTGCAGCTTTGTGCGTCCTTCCGCTGTGAAGGCGTTGTTCTTGTCACCTTGCCATCCGCCCAGGAAGTTCTGGCGAAGCGCACCGTCGTTCACGCTCTTGTTTGCGTACATGCCAATTTCGTCGCCGTAGTAGAGTTGAGGAATGCCACGTAGCGTGAGCAAGAGCGCAAGCGCCTGCTTATAGCGTGTCACGTTCTCAGCCTTCTCCTTAGTTGGCTGGAATCGGTTAGTGTCGTGATTTGCGAGGAATGTAAGCACGCTATTAGGGTTTGCATACACGCGATCCATTGACATAAGCTCATACAGACGCGCAAATCCGTAGTCCCACGAATCTGTCTCTTCGTCAACACATGAGCCAAGCATATACATGAGAGGGAAATCCATGACTGTCTTCAGTTCTGAGTTCTTAGGAGCAGCCAGCGGGCTGTCTTTCTGCCAATAGCTCACACCCACAGAGTTGTTTATCCATGTCTCTCCCACGATGTTGAAGCCGGGGTATTGCTTCTCGATATCGAGGCACCAGCGACGCATGAAGTCAAAGTCGTTGTAAGGGTATGTGTCCTGACGGATTCCGTCAATGCCAGCGTACTCAATCCACCACATGCTTGCCTGGATAAGATAGTCAGCAACGAGCTTGTTTGCTCCATTGAAGTCTGGCATTGCCTCTGTGAACCATCCGTCAACAGTCAGCTTGCGGTCCATTGCCGAAGCGTGTGGATCTCCTACAGCTCCTGTCTTATAAGTTGTACCCGTAAACTTGCTGTCGAAGCTGAACCAGTCATCAGAAGGATGGTCAACATACAGGAAGTTGTCGTATCCACAGTGATTGAACACAATGTCCTTGATAACCTTTATGCCTCTGCTGTGAGCCTCGTCAACCCATGCCTTGTACTCTTCGTTTGTACCGAATCGAGGGTCGGTGCGATAGAAGTTAGTGATTGCATAGCCATGGTATGACTGATTATCCATGTCGTTTTCCAGAGTAGGCGTAGACCAGATTGCAGTCACTCCAAGCTCTTGAAGATAGTCAAGGTGCTGGCGCATGCCTGCAATGTCACCGCCATGACGGTCCATGTCTGCCTGTCCCCATTTGCTCTCCTTCATGCCAGCATACATTTTAGCCTTCTGCTTGTCTGTAGTGCCAGTGGCGAAACGGTCAGGCATGAGCAGATACACCACATCGCTCGCGTCAAACGAGTTGACCGCACGTCCTTCACGCTTCTTGAGTTCGTATGGGATGGTCTTCACCACTTTCTTACCAGACTTCAGCAAGATGTTGAAGTTTTGTGGCTGTGCGCCCTTGGTGTCAAGATAGATGATGACGTAGTTCTTGCTCTGAACCTTAGCCACGTTCTTTATGCTCACACCTTGCGCTCCACAGAGTTCTGGAACGAACTCGCCAATGCCGCGTCCATGAATCAGGACTTGCAGTTCTGGGTTCTGCATCCCTGCCCACCAGAATGTAGGATGCACGTGCTCTATTGCCACTTTGCCTGCCGCGTTGCAAGGCAAAAAACCAAATAGAGAACATAGAACTGAAACAAAAAAGTTCTTCATTTGAGTTACGTTTTATTAGGTTAATACGATTGAGTTTTCTTGTTTTCAGTCGCAAAATTACATTATTTATTAATAAGAAAATCCTGTTAGAATTTAAAAGTAGAAACTTATAAAACATAACATACTGATTAACAATGTTTTAACTTCTACTGCTTTAGAATAAAAAGTAGAAGCGTTAAGTTGCATTATTCCTTGTTTTCATAAAAAAACACGCAGTTTGTACACTTTTCTGTTCTGTTTCTTTGTTTTTTTTTTAAAAAGCCGTACCTTTGCAAGGCAATCACTTCTGCACTATCTATAACTTAAAAAGACACTACCCACAATGAGACTAACACTTTTGATAACCTTCATGATTTCTTGTCTCCGTCTTTCTGCACAGACAGAGCAAGAATTGCTGAACACCCTTGACAAAGTCATTGAAAACAAATGGGAATACAGACAAGAGCGACAGAACACTATCGACAGTCTCATGAACATGAGCAAATATGTCCTGGGAGCAAGGCTGCTTGATGTATATAATGATTTATATGTGCAGTACGCCCATTACCAATCCGACTCGGCAATGATTTACCTGAACCGCATACTTGACATGCCTGCGGTGAAGAGCGATTATGTCAAAAGCACCCAATACCTTCTTCTCAAGACAGAGACATACGCCATCATGGGGCAATACAGCGAAGCTGCGGGCATCATTGAGTCGCTGAATGTGGACAATGCTCCCAACGACATCAAGGCGAACTTCTATCACGCAGCACGCACGCTCTACGGGTGGAAAGCCGACTACATGAAACACGCAATCACCTCTTCAAACACATGCAGAGCCAAGACGCAGCTTTACCGCGACTCCATCATCATGTGCGACCGCGAGGACACGAGGCGACTCATCGCTTTGGCAGACAACTACATCTGCATGGGCAAGCCAGATTCTGCAATCACAATTCTAAACGGCAACCTGGAAAAAGCCACTGGCAAACAAAAGGCGTATCTGTACTTCAACCTTTCGGAAGCATACAAGCAAAAGAACGACATTGGCAACCAGCTGAAGTACCTTGCCTTGACTGCCATCTATGACATTCAGCGAGGCGTGACTGAATATGCAGCACTTCCTATGTTGGCAAAGCTGCTCAACGACCGTGGCGACACAGAACGTGCCTACAACTACATGTTCTGCAGCCTTGAGGATGCCAACTTCTGCAATGCACGTCTGCGCACCATCGAGGTGAGCGAAATGTTCCCTATCATCGACAAATCACACAAGAACCAGCTGACAACACAGAAGCACGTCTATCTGACATTCTCCATCGTGCTTGCAGTAATCTCCATACTCCTGGTGACCTGTATCTTCTTTCTTAGACGTGAGATGCAAAAGCTATCAGCCACTCGTCAGCAGCTTTCGTTGGCAAACGACGAGCTGACGAAAAGGAACATAGCGCTCAACGAGATAAACAAGGTAAAGGAAGAATACATCACTCTCTACCTGAACAGATGCAGGGGCAACATTGACTCGTTCGACAATTACAGACGCACACTGCTTAAGCTGGCAAAGTCGGCACAGCACGACGAATTGTTCAAGCAGCTCAAGTCGGCAGAGCCTTTCAAGCAAGAACTGAAAAAGTTCTACGACGATTTCGATGAAGCGTTCCTTGGCATTCACCCCGACTTCATCGACAATTTCAACGCTCTTCTCACCCCCGAATGCCGCATCACTCCGAAGAAGAACGAGCATCTGTCGCCCGAACTGCGCATCTACGCTCTTGTGCGCTTGGGCATAACAGACATCACTGAGATTGCCCACTTCCTCGACTATTCAATGCCTACAATATACAACTACCGCAGCAAGATATACAATTCTGCAATCGTTCCAAAGGAAGAATTCAACGACGCAGTCATGCGTTTGCCTTGAGACAATTAATAAATACACATTATATATGGAAAACATCACCGTTGATAACATATTTTGGGACAAGAATACCGTTACTTTGAGAAAACGTTTGCAATTGCACAGTTTGCACTTCAGATATCAACAAAAAGTACACTTCGAAAAACATGAGAAATCTTCACTGATATTAGTGGAATTAGATCGCTTCATTGTTGCCATACAAATGGAGGGAAACACAAAGTGCAACTCAAGTACTGCCTGATGTGAGTTTCTGAGTTGCATTGCGTAGTTACCTTGATATTCCTCTCTTCTTATCTTGTACTCCAAGTCCTTGCACTTGCGAACCATCCCAATGGGTAAGCGTGTGTGCTGCACCATTGCTTCCCATGAGAGAAACATAATTGTCTGAGAGACATATATCATTGATGGTTGCCTTGAAGGAATTGACGGTTTCTGCATCAACGATTATCTGTTAATCATGGGGTCGTTGGTTCAAGCCCATCCTGGAGCGCAAGTCTAAAAGACTAAAAATCAAGAGGTTAGAAGTTGCTAACAACTTTTAACCTCTCTTTTTTATATTCTTAGTGCACGGAAAATGCACGGTTACCCATTTTGACTTCCTAAAAAATTATTGCACACTTGCATTGAAAAGCATCAAGAATCAATAGAAATCATAAAATTCTCCGTTTATTTTTCTCATGCTATCAATTGGACACAAAAGAAAAGCATAAGTCACATTTTCAAACTGCCAAATTAAAAAATCCCACAAACCATAGAACAAAGAAAATATCTCACTAAGCTTTTCCATAAGACATACGTTGCAACAATATTCCATTGGGAGGACCCAATATGACAATAATCAAACTACGACGTTTCAATCTCTTTTACTTCCGCTTTTTAGTCTCTCGCAGAAACAAAATAAATCCACCACCAGTTACGAATTGGAAACGTATTGATGATGGACTGAAGCTGGAATGCATCTACAAGGGAACTCCTTCGTTATGGTTAGGGGGTAAACTCAGTGAAGGTTCGCTTCCTGTTCGCTTATAGAACGGAGCTTCACTGAGTTTACCCCCTTGTCATAGCAAAGGATTAACTTGTTCTTTCTATATGATTACTGTTTTACAACTGCAAAAGTCTAAGTAGGTGCGAAGAAAAAGCCTTGAATGATGTAGTCTGTTACGGAAATAGGAGCATGGAGATTTCATCATAATGTCATTTGAGGTTTAGCAAAAACCTTCGCAAGTGCAAAGGTACTGCTAAACCTCAAATATTAGTATATGCATTTTATGGATGCTATCCAAATGTGAATACCCCTCAATTTGTATGCTAAACAGAGGAATGAAGCATGGAATATATAAATTTAATTACGAACTACATTTTTGGAAGATATTCATCACCGACTTTGAACTGTCTGCCTTCAGCAATCCACTTTTTCAAGTTATCTCGCATAGCAAGGAACGCCCTTTGTGCTTCGGTATCTTCCTCCCTAAGATGCCCTATCCTCGCAAGTATCCTTTCGAACCCAGCATTTTCTATTTCTATGCGCTCATCAATAAACTTGAATGCTTCATCATATTCGCCTAAGAAAAAGTAAGACAGAGGAGCATAGAACCAAACACAAGGAGTATTTATCAGATTATAAAATTCCTTATCCGCTGCAGCAGTATATACTTTCTTCAAAGTATTATATCTGTCAAATACAAACTGGACATCCGTATTCAACATTCTTTCAAAATCGGCCATATTTTCTTCCATAGATCGCCCACGAACGAAATCAGTACAAATTTCATTCTGCGATTCATTACTACAGAGATATGCAGGTCCAGCATAGATATTCCTGAGGTCTACAATCCCATCTGTCACTTCATAAAGAATTTCATTTAGCGATTGAGAAGCTACCGTGACAAAAGTTTGTAAATGCCAATCACCAGGATTAAAGCCTCGCGAATCTGCATATCCTATTGTGTGGATTATGTCTTCATCTACAAACTTGACATATTTATAGATCTTCGAATTGTACTTATAGCCTAAAGGTATCAGATATTCCTTTATGGCTTTTTCCATTTGTTTCTTAAAAGTCATATTTTTTCTTAAAAATCATATTGTAATATATCAAATGCATACTTGGTTACTTGTGATGGTACTTTACCTCGGAACACAACGAACAGGCAAACATTCCTCTCGCAATTTTTCTATCAGTTTAATAGCATTCGTATTAGTGAACACTATATAGTTAGGGCTATCTTCGTATAAAACGATATAGCCTATGCCAAAATTATCTGCAATTTCCTTTGCTTCCATATTTTATATATTTTTGCCCGAAATACCAATTTGAATATTACAGACCGTAGTGCCATTCTCCACATACACAGCGCATCTACTGCCCCTATTGTCAGAAGGCCTGATAGTACGACAATTTTTCGCTGGCATCCTTCATTTTAGACTAACGTCGTTTTCTTGGAAATAGTATGCAGATAACAAACAATCGCCCCTCATGGTCCATAATTATTCGCAAGCCCATAAGGCAGCAGGAACAGACTTATGCTGAACACGAAGGGTCGCTTACGCCAGATGCGTAGCAAGCGAGACCCAAGAAGCGCTCAAGGGCCTTGTAGAGAAGTAGTATTTCTTGGCCGAGCGCGGACAGTTGGACAGAAAACAGTTATTTTTTTTGAATATCATTATCTCTTTTTTCTATATATTATACTATATAACTTATTAATAATAAGATAGTTATATAAAGATAAAGCGGGATATGAGTATCTCGAAAATTTAACTGTCCAACTGTCCAAACTGTCCGTGTCCAGCTCAGCCTTTATGTCTATTTTCTTCTAAATAGCTGATTTTCAAAATTATACCACATTTTACAAGCAACAGCATCAAAGACAACTGAGCTAAAAAAGGTACAAAATGCATCAAACTTTTGCTCACATAGACTTCAAAAAACATGCATCAGCCTCTTATTCAAATGCTTTTTTCCCGTTTTTGGAGCTCATGTGAGTAATTTTGAATTTATGTACCCAGATTACAAATGTAAGGAGTCATGTGGCGAAATGTCTAATCTCGTTGCAGATAGTGGCTGCAATAAAGGCCAATTTGGTAGTCTTGTGGCGACAATTTACCGTAATTTCCTCTCTATTTGTCTAATAAACCTGGACAACCTGGACTTTCATGTCTCGGCTGATTTTTCTTGCAGAAACACTTTTTCGGGAAAATGTCCCACTATTGTATAGCAACGTATGCTATCGTATAAATGAGTGAAAGAAACATCGTACCTTTGCTATGTGATTTAGAAGATTACCTGCCGTCTGCAAGCATCGGAGTGAGTCCTATGTAGTTCCCATGTGAATCCTATGTGAATCCCATTTCGACCCCTCCCCAGCCCTCCCGAGGGAGGGAGTTAATAGGTCAGTAAGAGGACGCGGAAAGGGAGGGGAGTAGTTACACTCTTCCAATCATGGGGAAGGATGATAATAAACTATGAATTATGCACTATGACTTGCGCAGCTTGATGAGCTTGCGAATAACTATAAAGAACAAGGTCAACATCTTAGCATTGCTGCTGTGATGTCGACCTTGTTCTTTGTTAATCCTTTTTTTATACAATCTAAATATTTACCTTCTTAGCTAATTCCGTCGAGTTCCCCTTTAATCAAATAGTTTTTAACACAATGTTTGTGACCGTCTTTTATTCGTCACTTTACATAAATCTTACACTTATTTCCGAGTGCAAAGGTATAAAGAAAATACAAACCTCGCAAATAATCGTGTATCGTAAACTTTGTGATTTATACCATACTGCATTATTTACATTTGTGCAATAGTGCAACATTTCAACAAACTATAGTGCATATAGTATTGCATATTCGCAAAAGTGTTTGATATCAAGAAGTTACAAGGGCGTATCTTTACCTGTTGAGTAAATCATTTTTTCATGTTATCGCACACAAATTTCTTGTATATTTTCTACACCCATAGCGTTTTTCCTACTAAGGCATAGGGAAAAATCCCCGTCAGATTAGGGAAAATGACTTTGAAATGTGAGTATTTTGCCATAATTTTGCACTCAGAAATCAGAGATAATTCTGATGACAACATATTAAAAGAATAAAGTTATGACAAAGAATATACTCAGCTTGATCGCAATCGCAGTTATTGGCACAAGCACAGCAATGGCAAAGAATAACGTAATGGTTAATCACAATGCTCACATTGTAGCTCCTACTACAACTGTCGTGACTACCACCACCAAGACCATCAAGCCTAACGGCACTAAGGTGGTGACAACTACAACAAAGACTGTCACAACGACAACGAAGAGCGTTAAGCCTAATCATATCCATAAGAAGACCGTCAACCACAAGCATGCTCACGGCTTCTGCAAGGATTGCAGGCCTACCCACATGAAATAACGTTGCAACTACTATATATTCTCCCTTCCCCACTCTGCCAAGACGTTGGCAAGAGTGGGGATTTTATTGTTTTGTTCTTTTAAAAATCAAAAGAAATTGGGAAACATGCCGTCGCACTCACATTATTATATAAAAAGAACAAGTCGAGCATCACGCCCGACTTGACCCTTTTAGTTTTATCCCCCCCACAATATTATCAAATATACCGTTTAATACCCCCTTTGAAAAGTGACTGTCTTCGTGTGTCACTAACATAAATCATTATATATTGTGTTTCTGATTCTGTTGCAAAGGTAAGCATAATTACATAACCACACAAGAATTAATGTATCATAAACCTTACGATTTATACCATGCAACACTTTTTACAAGGGCGCAATAAGAAAATCTGGTCTTCACATTTATAAATGCCTGATTATCTGATGGTTGAACTTTCAAGTACGTTTTTCAAGGAATATTCTACGTTTCAGGCGGAAAACCGGCTGTTTTATCCGCTAAATTGTGCAGAGTGTAAAAAACAAATTGTGCGATTGTTGGTTTATTTTTTATATTTTCGCAAAATTCCGTAATTTCGTTACAAAAATATGTTGCATTGTTACATTGTATTTTTACACTTTTCGTAATTGTTTGTTAATCTGATTGTTATAAGCACTCAAAAAGGGTATGTATTTTGTACACTTAACGCCATTTTTCCCAACTTTTACGAAAAAATAATTTATTAAAAAGTTTAAAAAAATTTGGAAAAAACAACTTTTTTATTTAATTTTGCAATCAACAAAATTCCCCAAATTAGTATACCTAAACAATAAACACAACAAGACTAACATGAACAAGAATTGCAATGGAATCCTAATGCTCGTAGCGGCAATATTGATGCCTCTCATGAGTTTTGCGCACGACGCAGAAGTTGGCGAGATCTACTACAATCTCAACAACGATACAAAAGAAGCTACTGTGACATATCAGGGCAATTCCTCTGTTAATGAGGATTACACCAGATTTGTCGTAATCCCTTCAAGCATCGATTATAATGGCGTAAAATATAGCGTCACAAGCATTGGCGATGAGGCATTCAACAACTGTTCAAGACTTAGATCTGTCACAATCCCTAATTCAGTAAAGAGTATTGGCGACAAGGCTTTCAGCAATACAGGTCTTACATCTATCAGCCTTCCTGCTTCTGTAACAAGTGTTGGTGCAAAGGCATTCATGCATTGTACAGATATTACTTCATTGACAATGACAAATTCAGTGAAGTCTATTGGTGAGGGCGCTTTCTGCGGTTGTTCTTCAATTAAGTCAATCGAACTTCCAAATCAGTTGACTAGCATTAACGACAGCACATTCTCTTTCTGCCAGAAGCTCGTATCTATCGATATCCCTAACTCTGTAGCAAGCATTGGCCGTGGCGCTTTCCGTAGCTGCACAGGTCTTATTGCTGTTAATCTTCCTAATTCTCTTAAAACTATTGGTGAGGGTGCTTTCCGCAGCTGTTCAGCTCTTACTTCTATCACTATTCCTAACTCTGTAAAGAGCATCGGTGACAGAGCTTTCGCAAGCTGCTTCGGCTTTGATAGCTTCACTATTCCAAAGTCTGTTACAAGCATCGGTAATAAGGTGTTTGCTGATTGCAGAAACCTTCAGTCAATCACTAACCTTTCAAAGACTCCTCAGAAGATTAACGTTAAGACTTTCGCTAAGTATGGCACACTCCACGTAGCTAAGGGTTGCAAGTCTATTTACGAGAGCGCAGACTGCTGGAGAGACTTCTGGATTGTGGATGATATCATGTAAACACGAAAACAATCATAAAAACTAATTCATTAATATAGAAAGGTCAGCACCAAGAAATTGGTGTTGACCTTAATTTTTGAATTAGAAAGTAAATTGAGAGAAAATTAAAGCCTCAGCGAAAATTTACTGAATTAATTTACTCCTAATTTGCTTTCTAAAATAAAAAAAACGGTTCGTGAAATAAATCATCGAACCGTTCTTTTATTTCCTGTAAGTGAAGAGGAGGAGACTCGAACTCCCACGTCACAATTGACACTACCCCCTCAAAGTAGCGCGTCTACCAATTCCGCCACCTCTCCATTAGGATTTGCTTTATTCTACATCACACTTAGTGGGCAGGGACGGATTCGAACCGCCGAAGCCGTGAAGCAACAGATTTACAGTCTGCCCGTTTTAACCACTTACCTACCTACCCGAAGTTAGTGATGTTGTTTTAAGCGGGTGCAAAGGTACAAATTTTTCCGTAATTTACAAACTTTTTGGCGTACTTATTACGAAAAAAGTGTATTTTTGTACTTATTTCAGGCAAAATGCCGTCACTATTGTGATATTGTTTGCTAAACCTGCTATTTACCAGCCCAGAAATCATTGAAGGCCTGGAGAATCTCTTCTACATGAGCATCAAGTGCGAGAAATGCATCATTATATACGGCAGTTGCCTTAGCGCTCTTCTCATCGTTGAAGTCTATTGTCTGGAAAGGTGGACGTGACATGATTTCTTCCTCACCAATGACATTGTTTCCACGATAGTGGATGTAATTCTTGAGATGGATAAGAATACGCGCCTTACCTTCCTTGGCTGCAAGTTTGATCTCGATTTTACCCTTGATCATAGAAGAACCAGAGTTGAACAACTTATCTGTAGTGATTGATGCCTTGACTGTTCCCGCAAGTGCGTTACCATCTTCGATGTCACTCTCCTTAACCTTAAGATACTGAATCAGCAGCTTATTGAACTTGTCAAAGATCTGACGTCTTGGTAGTGAAATATTCTCAGCAACAGATGCGATAGTAAGTCCATCATCTGACTTTTCATACTTCTCTGCATACTGCTGTGCTTTAGCCTCAGTTTTCTTTGCCTTCTGCGCAGATACATTCATTACACAGAACATGGCAAGTAAACAAATAATAAGATTTTTCATAATTCGTTCCCTGTATACAATATATTATGATGCAAAATTACAAAATATTTTACAAACAGCCAAATTTTTCAATACACTTTTAATACGGTTTCCTTGTTTTACAAACAAATATAAGAATACATAAATCCTACAACATGAGATTTGCACACTCCACATAACAATCAGGATTAATATTTCCGTGTTTTCATGAGATTAGTGATTAATTTTGACTATTTTTAGGCAAACATGATATTTTTCGATGGAAATTGTGTATATTTGCAAGCAAAACAAACAAGATAAACAATTAAAGAAATCATGAAAAAATCTATTCTATTTACCGCTTTGATGGCTTTTATGGCAATCTGTGTCAACGCACAGAACATCCAGTTGCATTATGATCTTGGACAACACATCTACCCTGATGAGGAAGGTGGCAGACAAGACATGACCGTAACATTCGAGAAATTCTCGGCAGACAATCTCGGTTCTTGGTTCTACTTCGTAGATCTCGATCTTGACAGGGACGGCGTAATGGGCGCATATACCGAGGTCAGCCGCGAATTCAACTTCTCAAAGAGCGAATCCAGCTCATGGGCTGTACATCTGGAATATGATGGTGGCTTAGGCCGCGGAGGAAGCTATCAGTCGGCTGCTCTTGTAGGTGCTGCGTGGAATGGTCATAACGCAGATTTCTCAACGACATACTCTGTCCAGGCAATGTATAAGCAGTTCTACAACCAGACAGAGAAGCAAGGTGGCGCCGATGGCTATGCCTCATTCCAGTTGACTGGTGTATGGAGCACGAACTTCGCAAATAATGCCTGCACATTCTCAGGCTTCATTGATTTCTGGCGTGGTGAAGGAGCCTATCATCACGGTAAACTTGTTGTGCTCACTGAGCCACAGCTCTGGTATAAAATCACTCCAAAGTTCTCTGTAGGCACCGAGGTTGAGATAAGCAATAACTTCATCTATAACACAGTGAATGACAACTCGTTCTTCATCAACCCAACACTCGCTGTAAAGTTCAACCTTTAATCAAC
The DNA here is from genome assembly GCA_002317355.1 of Prevotellaceae bacterium UBA1710. Taxonomy (GTDB): domain Bacteria; phylum Bacteroidota; class Bacteroidia; order Bacteroidales; family Bacteroidaceae; genus Prevotella. The sequence goes on from DCJC01000026.1 coordinate 22,675, forward strand.
GCTCTGACTTTAGAAGAAGTACAAGAAGTACAAGGAGTAACGCTCCTTTCGTCGCTTAAGTAGTACAAGACGATAGTCTTTATCGCGGAAGACTATACGCGAACCGTTATATCCAGACATTCGTCTTGTACCACTTGCACTACTTGCTACTCCTTGTACTCCTTAAAGTAAGCAAGTGGAATTTGCGAAACTAAAAATATATATCTTTAATATGCTTCAGAAGATTTTCGGATTTAATCCACAAACAATGACGGTGAAGAAAGAGATAATAGCCGGTATTACCACTTTCCTCACCATGGCATATATCCTTGCCGTCAACCCAAGCATTCTTGCCGATGCAGGCATGGATAAAGGCGCAGTATTCACCACTACTATCATATCGGCCATCATCGGTACTGCTGTGATGGCTATCTATGCCAAGCTTCCTTTCGTTCTTGCTCCCGGCATGGGCCTCAACGCCTTCTTCGCATATACAATTGTGCTCACCATGGGCTACACATGGCAGTTTGCCCTTACGGCTGTGTTCCTTGAAGGCATCATCTTCATCATACTGACATTGACAGGCTTGAGACAGAAGATAGTAGATGCGATACCACTTATTCTCCGACGTGCCATCTCGCCGGGTATAGGCTTATTCATTGCATTCATCGGACTTAAGGATGCTGGTATCGTCAGCGCAAGCGACACAACCTTCGTAACGCTCGGAAACCTGCACTCACCTGCCGTACTACTTGCTTGCTTCGGTATTCTGATAACCGCTGTTCTTATGGTTCGCAATGTGACTGGAGCTTTATTGATTGGCATTCTCATAACCACTATCGCAGGCATTCCACTTGGTGTGACTTCCATCTCTTCAATTGTAGATACTCCGCCATCAATATCACCTATCCTGCTTAAATTCGAATGGAGCAACATCTGGTCGGTCGATATGATAGTCTGCATCATCACATTCCTGTTCCTTGATATGTTTGACACTATCGGTACGCTCATTGGTGTGAGCAATCGTGCAGGAATGGTGGACGAGAACGGTCGTATCATTAATTTAGGCAAAGCATTTATGGCAGATGCCGTAGGCACAACAATCGGTGCTATGCTCGGTACATCAACCGTTACCACATACGTGGAAAGTGCATCTGGTGTGAATGCAGGTGGCCGTTCTGGACTTACAGCCATCTCATCAGCCGCTTGCTTTGCCTTAGCATTGTTCCTTGCACCATTATTCCTTGCTATTCCTACTCAGGCAACAGCTCCGGCACTGTTCCTTGTTGGCGTGATGATGATGCACGATATCCGTAAGATAGACTTCAATGACTATGTCAACGCAATACCTTGCTTTGTGTGTATCGTGCTGATGCCACTGACATACAGCATATCTGACGGCATTCTTCTGAGCGTCATAACATACGTTCTGATACGAATCTTCGCTGGTCGCTGGCAAGAACTTAGCGTTAATATGTGCATCATGGCATTGCTGTTTATCTTGAAATACGCATTCTTATAGAATGCACGTTTCGCAAGCTTCACTAAGAAGTACAGGGAGTAGCAAGAAGTTCAAGGAGTACAAGACGAATGTCTGGATATAACGGCTCATGTACAACCGTCCGCGATAAATGCTATCGTCTTATACTCCTTGAACTCCCTGAAAGCAAGCAAGATTGAAGAATGTAAAACTTTTACATTATACATATACAAAGTATAAGCGGTACTCCATTTCGCAATGACGTACCGCTTTTTCTTTTCTTGATTTTTTTCAAGTTGTGTAATTCATAGAATCAGTAAGGTTACTAACCAATACTACTACTAACAAATTCTGTATTACTAACTAAATCTTACTTACTTTTAATCTAAACGTGATATAAACGGAAACCATTTGTTTGGTTTTCCTGTTGCAAAGTTACAAAAAAAACACAACACACAAAAACTTTTTTAAGAGAAAAACAACATTTTTTATGGTAAAACGTTTACAAGTGTATAATTAACACACCGATTTTGCTACTTCGATATTGCATTTTTCTATAATTTTTAGTAAATTTGCAGCCAATATGGAACAAACAATAACAAACTTCTTAAACACGATAAACGAACCGCTCGGTGGATTGATGGTTGCGATTCTATCAATAACGGGAATTTGGTTCACCATTCGCACTCGAGGCGTACAATTTCGCATGATCGGAGAGATGTTTCATCTGCTTTTTCATAGCGATAACAGCTCGTCTGATGAAAAGAATCAGAAACGAGTGAGTAGCTTTGAGGCATTTACCGTGTCACTTGCTTCTCGCGTAGGCACAGGAAATCTTGCAGGCGTGGCTACAGCTATAGTAATAGGTGGACCTGGTGCGATATTCTGGATGTGGGTAATGGCACTTATCGGTAGTGTGAATACATTCATCGAGTGTACGCTGGCTCAGTTGTTTAAGACACGCGGTGAAGAGTCGTTCATTGGAGGTCCAGCATATTATATCACCAAGGGCTTGCACAAACGTTGGTTTGCTTGTATCTTTGCTGTTGCCATCATCGGTCAGTTTGGACTTACCAATAACATGGTACAGGCAAACACCATTTCTTCGGCTTTCTCACAGGCTTTCGGCTTCTCTCCTACAGCCATGGCTATTGTACTCACAACACTAACCATCATTGTGGTGTTTGGAGGAATACAACGCATAGCAAAGGTGTGCTCGGTGATTGTTCCTATTATGGCTCTTGGATATCTCACTATTGCTATTTGGGTGATTATCAGCAACGTAACAATGATTCCTGATGTTCTGCGACTTATCGTCAAGAGTGCTTTCGGACTAGATCAAGCCGTAGGCGGTACAATAGGTATGGCCATAACAATGGGCTTTAAACGTGGTATCTTCAGTAATGAGGCAGGTGAGGGAAGTGCGCCTAATGCGGCAGCCACAGCTCACGTAAGTCATCCCGTGAAGCAAGGATTGATTCAAACACTTGGCGTATTTACAGATACTCTAATCGTATGCTCATGTACGGCATTTATCATACTTTGCTCAGGACTTTACAATTGTGGTGAGAATGGCATTGAACTTACTCAGGTAGCTCTCTCTGCGCATATCGGCGAGGTAGGAAAGACGATAATAGCTGTGGCGATTCTCTTCTTCGCCTTCTCAAGTGTGATTGGAAATTACTATTATGGTGAGTGTAATGTGGCATTCCTCTGCAACGGGAAAAGTTATACCAAAGCAGCTATTCATGGCTACAGAGTGATATTAGGTGTTATAATATTCCTCGGATCGCTAATGACCATAGATATCGTTTGGGCATTAGTTGATTTCTTCATGGTTATTATGACTTCATGCAACCTCATCGCCATTATGCTACTTGGGAAATACGCCATTCGCCTTCTTGATGACTATCAGCAGCAACGTAAGGCAGGAAAGGACCCAAAATACAAGGCAGAAACCTGTAAAGAGATTGCGGACGAGACAGAGTGCTGGAGGGGTTCTGAGTGAAGAGTGAAGAATTGAGTTTGTATTATTCACAGATGGCCAATAACGACAAGTGCAACTTAAGCTCTTCACTTTTCACTCTTCACTTTAAATTCTTCATTCTTAACTCTTATCACTCTAACTCCGGAGAGTGACAATAAGTGATTATCTACTGCATCCAGAATCGCTTTCTGTTCTTTCTGAAGATATATAGGTGCATCCTTACGCAAAGGGAGGATTCGCAATTCTATTTTCTTTGCAACGAGGTCAGAGACACGTACAAGCATTGGCTTCCCATTCCAGAAATTATCCTCTACGAGCTTTCCATCTGCATAGACACGGGCACAGTCACCTTCATAGTTAATTTCAAGAAAAACACTATCAGCCTTGGCTGCAAGAGCAGTATCTACACCTATTATATATATAGCAGCTTTGTCGAAATCTCTATCTTCTGGCATTGCAGCCACCTTCTGCTTCCCCTTAGGAATTTCACGAGGTGCAGCAGCATCTTGAATCTTCCTCACCTCTACCCTATCATCGGTTGTCTGCCAATATTCCTCTACTATTCTATCGCCATCCTTATAAAGAATGCCATCTTCGTGCTGCGCATAATGCAATGCACCGTCAATCTTATATGCACGATTAGCCTTCTCGACAGGCAGAAGGACAATCTGGATATCACCCATGGCGAGAGGCTTCTTCGCATTAAGCATACGTTTCTTGCCATCAACGGTGACTGAAGGCTTCATATCCTTTATCGGAATAAGGTAGAGAGTGTTCCCTACCTTGCAGAAAGGCTGTGCATCTGCGGTTATGGTATGACCACAGAACGGCATTCCGACAGGGCGCACATAACAGCGACCATCCTCGTTGCGCATCCTTACATAGTCGTTATAGAACTCAAAACAACCACGGCGTGCGTAATGCTCTGAGAGGGTATCGACATCCATCAGCGACAATTCCTCACCCCAATCAGCAAGGAACTGATGCAAGAGGCGTGTCTGGTGGAAGGCTACGGCATTCGGCTGTCCCATCTCACCAAGAGGGCATTGGAAGTCGTATGTCATGTAAGGCATATCGTTATAGTTGGTCACAGCCGTCTTCTGTGTCTCTGCCATAGTATGAGCAGGGTTGTAAGGGTTTGTACCACCGTGGTACATGTAATAGCCAGGGAGGTTGCTTCCGCTGCCAAGCTTACAGATAGCAAGAGGGAGAGCCTCATTGCCACTCATATTGATGCGACGATGGTATGAAGGCATCATACCTCCACCAAGCTCGCAGGTGAGATATGGATAGCTGAGGTCGGTCTTGTTCTCCTTGAGTTCGTCAGCAGAGAATGTCTCGGTTGCTATCACACGACTCATCCTATCATCCTTGAAGATAAACGCCTTTGAGTAATCGCCTGGCATATCCGTCAGTTTCCTATCCCAGAAACCATCGGCATAGTCACCATAGAGAGGCAGAAGTTTTCCGAATTCCTCCTTGCCATTGAGTTTCGGCCAACCGGTACGAGTCATGAAGGGCACATCGAAACCTGCCTTCACGGCAATATCCTTCAGAGCCATATAGTAAGCCCACGGACCTCTACACTCGTTCTCTATCTGCACTCCGACGATAGGGCCGCCATCTTTCCACAGCATTCCGTTCACCTGACCGAAAATGTTATAATAGAGGTGTTCCACTTCCTTCATGAAACCTTTCGCCATAGAACGAACCTTATATTCCTTCGGATTGCTGACATGGCGTTCTACTACCAAATCAGGAAAGCCTCCCTGATAGACCTCACCATGGCAGAAAGGTCCGATACGAAGTACCACAGGCATATCCTCACTCTTACATACCTCAAGAAACTCACGGAGATTCATATTTCCCGCCCAGTTCCAGTGACCTTCTTCCGGTTCGTGATGAATCCAGAAGACATAGGTGGCAGCAATGGTTATTCCGCCAGCCTTCATCTTGCGTATCTCTCTTCGCCAATCCTTCGCAGGAACACGGGCATAGTGTATCTCGCCCATAACAGGCAGAACGTGCTTGCCACCTACGACGAATCCCTTGGAATCAACCTCAAACTTAACACCCTGAGGGTTGACATTGGTTCCAAAAGTAAATGTCTTCTGCGCATAAGATATCTGCGAAACAAGAAATAAGAGAAGAAGGAGTTTTTTCATATTTAAGTGTAGAATAAAGAATTTAAGTCACACATATAGTGGATTATAATATTAGATCAGCAAGGTAATAAAGGAGAAAAGAGTGAAGAATGTGGAAAATTAAAAATGAAAAATGAAAAATACGGATTACATCTTTCTAGTAAAGACTACACAAGAAAATGCAAACTTGTATTTTTCACTTTTCATTATTTATTTAAAGTTTACTCTTTACTTAACGAGCTCCATTGTATCAGATGCGATCATCAACTCCTCGTCGGTTGGGATTACTACAACCTTAACCTTTGAATCTGAAGTAGAGATGATAGCCTCTTCGCCGTGGATCTGTGCATTCTTCTCCTTGTCGAGCTTGATGCCCATCCACTCCATATCCTCACATACTGCCTCACGGATATCTGCCTGGTTCTCACAAACACCTGCGGTGAATACGAGTACGTCACAGCCACCGAGCGCAGCAGCGTAAGAACCGATGTACTTCTTGATACGGTATGTGTACATATCGATAGCGAGCTTACACTTAGCATCACCCTCAGAAGCAGCCTGGAACACCTCACGCATATCACTTGACTTACAAGAGATACCAGCAAGACCAGACTTCTTGTTGAAGTAGTTAGAAACACCATCAGCATCGAGGTTGAGCTTCTTCTGGATGAATGAAACAGCACCGCCGTCGATATCACCAGAACGTGTACCCATCATAACACCCTCAAGTGGAGTAAGACCCATTGATGTATCCTGGCACTTACCATCCTTTACAGCAGCGAGAGAGCCACCGTTACCGATGTGAGCTGTGATAATCTTTGAGCCTTCAGCCTTCATGCCAAGGAACTCGAGTGCACGAGCTGAAACATAACGGTGAGATGTGCCGTGGAAACCATAACGACGAACGCCATAGTTCTCGTACATATCATAAGGGATAGCATACATAAATGCCTTCTGCGGCATTGTCTGGTGGAATGCTGTATCGAATACGCCTACCTGTGGAATTGTTGGGAGAAGAGCAGTAACCGCATCTACACCCTTGAGGTTTGCTGGGTTGTGGAGAGGAGCGAGGTCATTGCAAGCCTTGAATGCCTCGAGAACCTCTGGAGTGAGGATAACTGACTTAGCGAACTTCTCACCACCATGCACCATACGATGACCAACTGCATCGAGTTCGTCGAGTGACTTCAACGCGCCATCTACTGGATCAGTAAGCACCTTGAAGATGAGCTCTACACCTACTGTGTGCTCAGGAATCTCCTGCTCGATAACCTTCTTGCTGCCATCCTTTGCATTGAACTTGATGAATGCACCTGGCAAACCAATCTTCTCAATACCGCCCTTAGCAAGAACGGTCTTTGTCTCCATCTCAAACAACTGATATTTGATGGAGCTGCTTCCGCAGTTCAAAACTAAAATTTTCATTCTTAAAATTTTACTTTTGAGAGTGAAGAGTGAAAAGTGTAGAGTTAAGAATTTAAGTTACATTCTGCAAATAAAAATTCTCATACTGACATTTTCACCCTGCACAAACATTTATTTAATTATTATCTGTTGATTCTTTTTGGACGTATTAACAGAAGCTGTAAGCATTGCTATCAATTCATTACAATCTTCTTTCATGCTTGCACCTTCTCTTTCCGTAATACATTTCTTTTCCGTTAGAAGAATGAGCCAACCTTGAGTTTCACTTGCCTCTTTCAAGGCTATCTGAAGTTTACTGATAAAGTCGGCTTTGCTTTGAGCGAACTGAGATTCTCTTACATTAGCCATGATTGATGTTCCTGACCGAAGCACCTGATCATATATAGACTTAAACATGACATTCCTATTGGAAGACAAATAGTCAACCATATTGACAATCCTTGAAGCAAATGCCTGGGATTTGACAAGAAGTGGGGAATGTTCACGATTATAATCCATGCAATGCCTGTATCGAGAATATTCTAACTTAAATTCTTCACTCTACACTTTTCACTCTTCACTTAAAGAATTATTTCTTCGCATCCATTGCCTGGCAAGCGGTGATAGCTACGAGATTTACGATGTCCTCTACTGAACAGCCACGGCTGAGGTCGTTTACTGGACGAGCGATACCCTGAAGGATTGGACCGAGGGCAACTGCATTGCCGAGACGCTGAACGAGCTTATAGCCGATGTTACCAACCTCAAGGTTAGGGAACACGAGTACGTTAGCCTTACCAGCGATATCAGAGCCTGGAGCCTTCTTAGCACCAACTGATGGAACGAGAGCAGCATCTGCCTGAAGCTCACCATCAATCTTGAGAGTTGGATCAAGTTCCTTGGCAACCTTTGTAGCCTCAACAACCTTATCAACAACCTCGTGCTTAGCGCTACCCTTTGTTGAGAAAGAACACATAGCAACACGTGGCTCAGCGAAACCAGCAACCGAACGAGCTGTCTGGGCTGTACATACTGCAATCTGACCAAGCTGGTTAGCATCTGGCATTGGAGTAACAGCAACATCAGCGAATACCATAACACCATTCTCACCATACTGAGGTGTCTCAGTAATCATGAGCATAGCACCAGAAACGCAAGAGATACCAGGAGCAGTCTTGATGATCTGGAGAGCTGGACGAAGTGTGTCACCTGTTGTAGAGAGAGCACCAGAAATCTGACCGTCAGCACCTTCAGTCTTGATGATCATACAACCAAGATAGAGAGGATTCTTAACAAGCTCACGAGCCTGCTCGATAGTCATACCCTTCTTCTTACGAAGCTCAGCAAGAAGCTGTGCATACTCTTCACTCTTCTCGCAGTTCTCTGGATCGATAAGAGTAGCCTTATCAAGATGTGTGAGTCCCTTCTCCTTTGCAAGAGCAGCAACCTTCTCAGGGTTACCGATAAGGATAAGGTCAGCAATTTCCTGCTCCAGAACTTTGTCTGCAGCTACAAGTGTACGCTCCTCTTCTGCCTCTGGGAGCACGATGCGCTGTTTGTTTGCCTTAGCACGCGCAATAATCTGATCAATTAAACTCATAGTTTTAAGATTTATGATTTACGATTTTTGTAATTTTAAAGTAATTCATTACGTCGTCATAAGTGGGCATTAGAGTCCTGGCGGCTATTTCTCTGCAAAGTTAGTAAAAAAAAAGTGAACAGCAAAAGCTATTCACCTTTTTTTCTTAATATAGGTATAATCTTATAAGAAAATTAAGTATAAACTATCCTTCTACATTCTAATTACTCAGTTCTTCATTGAGTAAACTTTCCAGATTCTCTGCAGAAAGACGAAGTCGGAAACGACCATTTAGGGCAGCACTTATTCTACCTGTTTCCTCAGACACAACGATACACAAGGCATCACTCTTCTGGCACATTCCCATGGCAGCACGGTGACGAAGTCCAAGTTCACGAGGAATATCAAGGTCGTGACTAACAGGGAGAATACATCCGGCAGCCATAATTCTATGTTTACTGATAATCATGGCTCCATCATGCAAAGGCGAATTCTTGAAGAATATGTTTTCGATAAGTCGCTGATTGATGTTTGCATCAATGGTATCTCCAGTCTCCATTATCTCATTCAGATTGGTTTCACGCTCAATTACTATCAATGCTCCAACCTTTCCACGAGCCATACTCTGACATGCCATAACGATTGACATCACTTTCTCTCGATCGATAGCGTCTGTTTTCTGGTCATTAGAAGAGAAGAATTTCAGCAATCTACGTATTCTGTTATGTCCTCCAAGATTATTAAGGAACTTTCGGATTTCATCCTGAAAGAGTATCAGAATCGCCAACGAACCAACACCTACCAATTTATCGAAAATAGCTCCGAGCAGACGCATTTCAAGTACTCGACTGACCAACAGCCAGACGAGAATAAACACCAAGATTCCAACAAAGACATTGATGGATCTCGAGTCCCTCATGAACCGATAGGTGTAGTATAGCATCAACGCAACGAGGAAAATATCAACTGCGTCTTTTATTTCGAATGAAAACATATCAATTTAGGATTACAAAAAGTGAAGAATATCACTTTCTCACTTAACAGCACAATCTGGACATAGTCCTTTCAAAACATAGTTCACACTTTGGAGTTGGAAACCCGGAGGCAATGGGACTGCAGGTACATGAACCTTCTTCAGGCAGAAGGTTCGGCCACACTCTACACAGGCAAAATGTGTATGCTCTTCATCATCATCTTTTTCAAGATCACCATCCACTGCATACTTCACCGAACCAGACCCATCATCAATGGCATGAATCAAACCATGAAGCAAGAAAAGATTAAGTGTACGGGAGATTGTTGACTTATCAATAGTAAGCAAAATACGCTCCAACTGCATAAGAGAAACAGCTTCATCTCCACGCCACATGGCACGGAGAATCATCAGTCTGTTGGCAGTCGGCTTTATATCATGATGCTGCAATTTATGCAGAAAGAACTCTTCATCTTTCATATTGTGCACAAAAATACTGAAAAAATCACGTTTCTGCAAATATTTATCAGAAATTAACGCAAGTTTATAAAACATTTTCCTACCTTTGCACAATAAATATGCAGATTTCAATTCATAACAAGACACTGGACCTCTCATCGCCTCAGGTGATGGGAATACTCAACGTGACACCTGACAGTTTCTATGCAGGTAGTCGTAAACAGACAGAACAGGAAATAGCAGAACGCACTAACCAGATTATATCTGAAGGTGCAACAAGCATCGATGTAGGTGCATTCTCTACCCGTCCCGGCTCTGCCTTTGTAAGTGAGGAAGAAGAAATCCAGCGCATGCGAAACGGACTTGCAATAGTACGCAGAGAACAGCCTGATGCCATTCTCTCTATTGACACGTTCCGACCTGCAGTTGCACGCATGGCAGTAGAGGAATTCGGAGCAGATATCATTAATGACATTTCAGAAGGCAGAGGCTACTACAACAATACAGCCAATGCCAATGCAAAAGTCGATGTAGAAGAAAACGAAAACGAGCCTTCTGATATTCTCCTTGAGGTTGCACGACTGAAAGTTCCTTACATTCTCATGTCGCTGCAGCCTGACCTTGACTCAACCGTTTCAACTTTCATCAGAAAGTTGAAAACCCTCACCTCCATCGGAGTAAAGGATATAATCCTCGACCCAGGCTATGGTTTCGGAAAGGATATTATAAAAGGTAACTATTCCCTCCTTGCTGCTCAGCAGGAGCTCAAGGACACATTCCACCTTCCCCTCCTTGTAGGCATATCCAGAAAACGCATGATATGGCAGTTGCTCGACTCAAATGCAGACGAGGCACTAAACGGAACAACTGCCCTCAACATGCTTGCTCTCGACCGAGGTGCAGACATCCTCAGAGTGCATGATGTAAGTGCAGCAGTAGAGGCAACAAAGATATATCTCGCTTTGCGAGAGAACTCACAAAGGTAAATTACAATTCAAAAATAAAAGAATATATGAAAACATTCTTCAACGCAAAAGACCTTGGCGATATCACAGCAGCTCTTGCCGAGGCACAGGAAGTAAAGGCAAACCGCTATGGTTACCAGCACCTTGGCAAGAACAAGACTCTGCTCATGGTGTTCTTCAACAACTCTCTCCGTACACGTCTTTCTACTCAAAAGGCGGCTATGAACCTCGGCATGAACGTAATAGTGCTCGATGTAAACGCTGGTGCATGGAAGCTTGAGACAGAGCGTGGCGTTATTATGGATGGCGACAAGTCAGAGCATCTTCTTGAGGCTATACCTGTAATGGGCAGTTTCTGTGACCTCATCGGTATCCGTTCTTTTGCAGGTCTTACAGATCGTGAATACGACTATGCTGAGACTATCGTAAACCAGTTTGTGAAGTATGCTGGTAAGCCTGTCTTCGCAATGGAGACAGCAACTGTTCACCCTCTTCAGGCTTTTGCTGACCTCATCACAATCGAGGAGCACAAGACAACAGAGCGCGTGAAGGCAGTTCTCACATGGGCACCTCATTGCCGTTGTCTGCCACAAGCTGTTCCAAACTCTTTTGCAGAATGGATGCTCGCAGCACCAAACGTTGACCTCGTAATCACTCACCCAGAAGGCTACGAACTCGACCCACAGTTCACAAAGGGCGCAACTATCGAATACGATCAGAAGAAAGCATTCGAGGGTGCAGACTTTATCTATGCCAAGAACTGGTCTTGCCCAGGCGTTACTCTTCCAGAGCAGTATGGTAAGATTCTTACCGACTATAAGGAAATGGCACACTGGACAGTTGACTCAGAGCACATGTCATGGACTAACAACGGTAAGTTCCTGCATTGTCTCCCAGTTCGTCGTGGTCTTATCGTAACAGACGATGTTATCGAGAACGAAAACTCACTCGTTATCCCAGAGGCAGCAAACCGCGAAATCTCTGCTCAAGTAGTCATCAAGCGCATGCTCGAAGCTCTTTAAGCGAGCTTAAGAGTGAAGAGATAAGAAAGAAGAGTGAAGAATTTAAGTTACATTTTTCTGCTGTGAGCTATATGCTATCTGCCATTAGCCATCTGCAAAAATGTAACTTAAATTCTTCACTCTTCACTTTTCACTCTCCACTAAATTCGTCGGGGTGACCGGACTCGAACCGGCGACCGCTACGTCCCGAACGTAATACGCTACCAACTGCGCTACACCCCGCTATCTCTCTTAAAATCAATAATGTAACATATTTTAAGACTTTTAAACCCTTAATTTTGGTGTGACATTGGTGTGACATTTCAAAAATGCACCTCCATAAACACCATTTTACATCATTAACCACCACACCATCGTTTGACCTGAATATGAAAGGCATTATTAGCCATCATTCACATCATGGTGATGCGAGAAAAACTATGCAAAGTTACACTTAATTTTTCATTCTCACAAGAGGTAGTTGCATTTTTAAGAAAGAATAAGAGATTTATTCCTTAGCCTTGATCTGCTGATGAGCAATAATGATAGCATCACCGCACAGTTCATCCTCACCATCAACAGCATCAAGAACCTTGTCTGCCAACCATAAGGTCAGCATTTCTTTTTCATCCTGATGCAAATATTGAGCAAGTTTTACAACCTGCTCACGTTTCGCACGCCTATCCCCACGTTCAATCTTACTGAACATCGGCGTATCTATCTCCAGTAAAGCAGCCAACTGTCGCTGCAATACTCCCTGCTCATCCCTGAGCTCTCTAATTCTATCTCCAAATAACATATCTGTTACGTTTTAGTATCCATACTATTTTTGACTTCCGTCGTTCATTTCTCATTCATTTCAGCATTCGTGAATCAAAGTAAATGAGAGAGCGTTTATGAATTTCATCTATTTTCTATCTATTTTTCATCTATTTTCGGAAAAATCCATCTATTTGCCATCTATTTTTTTATCTATTAAGAACCACATTCCATCCGAATAGACGATTTTCTTATCCTCATTCTTTAGTTCTGCCAGAAGGTTTCCAACATAACTAGAAGGATTTTTTGTCGATTTCGGAATCAAATCAACTAATAAATGGTCGATTTCATTTCGTTTAGCCCCTTCCAGCTTCTTTTCAAGAAATGAAATTACAATATCCTTATAGTACTGGCGTTTCAAACCTCTATTCTTTACATATTCTCCGAGTTGGTCTGTGGAACGAGACACGACTTCTGAGAGATAAATATTAGGGTAATCTCCCTCAATCAAACCTTTTTCTTTGAGACTGTGAGCGTCTTCAACTGAAATAGAACCACCTTTCTGCACAGCATCCAGCAACAGACAATCCTCAAAGGAAAGATCCTTATTCTCCTTCAGCAGTTTGGTGTATTTCTCATTGATGGCATTGCCGTACAGACGTACAGCCACTTCCTTCTTGGCTGCATCTATCTCATAGTCAGGCATAGGGAATCTGCGTTCCCATTGCTGATTGAATATCTTGCGAATACCTCTACCTACAATATCAATCATATTGAAGTTGACCATCGCGTTGCAGAGACATTCATTGCGATAGTGTCGCTGAGGTCCATGTGTAGCAAGAGCCTTTTGCACAGTACCAGGGATGAAACTGCCTCCATTGGCATAATACAGGAATCCGGGATTCTCCACGAGGTTGATTCTCTCCTGTAGGGTATAATCCTGATGGGCTATGCAGTTGTGCAAAATCTCGCGCATGGAGTAATCGTCATACTGCTGCATCACGTCAGGGAAAAGTGTACCTCCCGGCATCTCACGCATAGTCAGGTTACGAACCTTTGCCAGAATCTGATCCACCATCAGGATGAACGGAACTGTGAAGTGTTCATAATCCACCACGTCTTGCTTCTCATCACGAAGCGACCATGTCACACGCACAACGGCTGGACGAAGTTTGAAAACAGACACAGGCTTGCCCAACAGTATGATAGCTGCACGAGTGATACCGCCATCAATCATCACACCAGCGTTACTGAGAAACTCTGGTATCGACCAAGCATTCACTTCCTCGGCAGGAATGCGACTATGCACCTTCTTGAACATCACACGAGCTTTGGCTATCGCCACCTCGTCTAAATCATCAATCGTTGCATTCGGTACAATCTCAGCCGACCAATCACTACCAGTGAACAACGGTTCATCCAAAATTGCATTCAGTCGTTCAGGTGTCAACTCCACAAGCGAATCCTCTATACGCTGCCAAGCCTTGTCATGAGCATACACAGGACGCTTAGGCAGATGTTTCGGAATACGAATCACCCACACCTTCTTCTGCGTGTCAGAAGTTATATACTCAATGATGTCCAATCCTTCACTCGAAAGGTTAGCACACCTATCCGTTAAGCGAAGGATTGCTTTCTGTCGGTCATAGTTGTAAGTATCTGTGCCAACAATCTCTAATGTCTTGTCATGCACACCAATCACAAGAAAACCACCCTCCATGTTGGCAATAGCCGACACGTAGGATATAACATCATCCTTCTCGTCCCCACAGAACAAGTTCTTCAGATTCTTAAATTCCTTCCACTCACATCGAGCATTCTCTTGTGGGTACTCACGGAGCAAGTATTGTTGTAGTTCGAGTTGGGTCATAATTTTGGTTTATCTTTCGTCTGATTACAGTGTACTGCTTATACTGTGTTAAATTAAAATGATAAATTCAACGGATATTTTAATAGAGGGTGTATTTGAATACACCCTCATGCTTGTATATAAATGCTATGATTTTGTACAGTCGTCTATATGTTCCTTACCTGTTGCTTCTTCAAAAGAAATATTGATTCCACAGAATTCTGCAACTACATCATATATAGCAACCTCATTTGCATTGATGTCTTCGTCTACAATAATCATATTGCTCATAAGACCTGCAAAATCAGCTTTCTGCTCATCACTTAAAAGTTTAATCTGAGAGAGTGCGATGAGTGAGTTCTTTGATTTAACGAACTCATGATCCTCGTCTTGAAGCTCAAATTTATCTTTAAGTTTATTGAAAAAGAAAGTTTCACGGGCATCAATGATACCATCGGCATGAATGATGTCCAAAAGGATTCGCATTATAGCGATCTTTTGTTGAAATGTATATTCCATATTTTATTATTTTTTTGGTTTCCACGTTTCTCCTGAGTGGGAATTCAGGAAGTTCTGATATTCTTCTTTATTATTGACAACGGCTGTTGAATTCTTTGCTGTAGAGGGTTTGCCAGACTTTGTGTACTTTTGCAATTTCAGAGGGAATGAAATGAGATTCCTTGTTTGAATTTCCATTTCCTGAAGTTCTTCTTTGCCAAAGAGGTTCCCGTTTTCATTGGAAGTAGCTGCATGTGAAACACCTTTATTTGTTTTGGGTTCTTGTTTGGGTGTTTCATGCTGGAATCCTCTACCCATTGAAGAAGGGATATAACCTTGGTCATCTCCCTGATATGGTGGAAATGATTCTTCTGACTGCCGTCCCCAAGTAGGATAGCCACCTCTTCCCTGACTGTAGCCAGATTGACCAAAAGGGTTGTATTCTGTATCCTTTTTACCCTTCTTTTTGCCACCCTTTCTACGCTCCTGTTCAAGCTCACGTTCTCTTTCACGTTCACGCTCTATGCGCTCCATTTCAAGCTTTGCTTTTTCACGTTCCTCTTGCTTGCGGAGAAGAATTGCAGCCATTTCTTCTTTTGATTTATATATTGCAAGAGGTAACGATTCATAAAGGCAAGCATATGTCTTGCTATGGCCAAGTGCTATACCAATCATATATGAAGCAATTGTGAAGCTTTCACCAAAAGATGCTTTACAAGCCGAAATGAATTTCTCGTTATATGTAAATTCATCCTTATAGAGGTCTCTCATTTTGAGGTAATTTACAGCAACGAGAATGAAATCTACTTCAGGAACAAATGAGGCAATCTTTGTGAGGAAGCCAGATGCCATTTCATTTTGTCTCAAAAGATGAAGAATATCATTAGATTTTAATCCTTTACCTTCATATGTGGCAAGGATTTTATAGATGTCAGTAGATTCAACTATATAATCTTCCACTTCTTTCTTTGACATGAAGTTGACGATTATATGCACGATGTCCATGAAGTAGCCAAGTGACTCTTTGGGATAGAAAGAGTGTCTTTCATATCTCATAAGATATACCCAAAGGGAAACGTCTCCAGAAGGACGAATATCATCATACACATTAGAAAGCATTTCTTCTACTGTGTCTTCTGATATGAGCTCCTTACATTTTTCAATACCTTCTAACTTGAAAATGTTGAAAATGTTTCTTACTCCCTGCATAGAGCTTTGGTATAGCTGCTTCTTCTTGATAAGACTGATAACATCAGGCCATATAGGATTATCAATTTTAACATGTTCATCAAATGATGATTCATATTCTCTTTTAGCCTCAAGGTCTAATGGGAAGATATGCTTCACTTCTGTAATAGTGACAACAGAAGTATCATCAGCATCATTTGCCTTTGTAAAATTGATAATCAGGTATGCGAATGAACTTTCGAATGAATTTATTTTTGCAAAGAGAGCATCATAAATATCGTCTCTCTTAGGAAGCTCAGAAATAGGGCAATCAAATTCAACAACCTTATCCGAGTTCAAATAGAAAAAACCGAATTTGAAGAAGTCGATGAAATCGGCTCTTCGTATTAAAGCAAGATAATTTTTCATAATTATATACCAAAGATATTTCCGCCTCCAGATGTTGTTGTTTGTCCGCTTAAAACTTCACTAACGTTAATACGGCTGCAGTCGCCAGCAAAATTGCTGAGATATGCAGAACGTGAACCGCTATGTGTAAGGTAGAGGTTGTTTCGGCTTCTTGTCATAGCAACCATGAATAGTGTACGACTTAGTCTTTCACTACTATTGATGTATAGAGACTGACTTAATCCTGGGAGGAACACATTATCAAAATCCAATCCTTTTGAACTATGGTAGGTCATAACACAAATCTTACCTCCGTCTTCGGTAAAAGAGCCATACCCATTACCCACATATTGGAGCTTTATGCCATTAGTTCTAAGGTAAGAGTTTAGCTTGTTGTAGTCGACCTTGCCCCATCTGTTCAACTGTACAGACCATTGACTTTTGCCTAATGCAGTAAGAGCCATTTGGAAGAAGTCCAAAATCTTTTGCTGAGAGGGAATAAGAATAGCTGCAGTCTCACCGATATTAACAGCTCTTTGTGCTTCCTTCATAATATACTTAGCTTCTTGCTCAGCAGAATTTGCAGAGCACAAGCGAATCTGTGTAGTACGCTTTGTCATATCACGACGAGCGGTAAAAATATTCATATTAGGCATGAATTTTTCAACGGCAGCGATGATAGAACTTGAAAGGCGATGGATGATACCAAGTTCGAAATCGCGACAGTTCAAAAGCGAAGTGATTTGTGAAGGAGAAACTGTAGCCTCTCTGTATTTAGGATCGCTCTCATAAATAGATTGGTTTTCGTCTCCGGCAACAATTACATGTTTTGCTCTACTATTCATCGTAGCCAAAACTCTACCAGTCATATCCTGCACCTCATCGCTAAGCACGTAGTCATAGTTAGATGAGCCATCCATAAATTCGTAGTATGTCATGATGTTGGCAGAAACACCCATTTCTGCAAAAGCAGCCTTGAACATTGCAATCAAAGAATGAGTAAAGACAACAACCGCAACCTTTGCGTTGGGGTCTTTTCTCTTGATTCGCTTCATGGTGTATGCTAATAATACAGACTTGCCTGAACCAGGGAATCCCTTAATCCAAACGTTTCTCTGATTGATGTCGACATTTTCGACAAAATCACGTTGCTGGTCATCCAGCATATTCTCAGGAACTAGCCATGCCATAATTTCACTGATTTATTTGTTTATAATGTTGTTAAAGATTTCGTTCTTGTTTGAGTTAAATTTTCCTCATCGTAATAAGTCGTTTGCTCAATTTTCGGCTTTGCACTTCTTATCTCATAAGCCTTGTCTTTCTTTCCTAATTCCTCTGCAACGGAAGCGAACCAACCATAGTCAGAATTATTAAGAGAATTTGCCTTCCATTTTTGTTCATACCTGTCATACGCAATTTGGAATTTTTCTTTTGCCTCTGCCTCCTTACCTTCACGTTTATCAAGCCTTCCCAGCAAAATGTTGATGCAAGGCTCAGAAGGGTTGAGTTCATAAGCCTTGTTCAGATATTGTCTTGACCTTTTCGAATCCTTGTAGAAAAGAGTATTGCCTAGGTTGAAGTTAGGCCAATAGTCATTTGGATTATGGGCAAGTGCTCGTTCAAAGAAATCTATTGCCTTGTCTTTATTTCCGGAATTATGGTAATAAACACCGATAAGGTTATAGTCTTCTGGATTAGGATAGATTTCGTTTTGCTGTTCGAGAGTTTCGGCAGCTTTGAAATCGTTTCCTGCATCCTCATAGGCTTTTCGGAGAGTAATCAAACAATTCTTTGTCGGTATACCTCCGTTTCTTTCAGTTTCGATATTTGCTTCTCTTTCAGCACGGAGTACGATACGTTCTTCTGTAGATAGCTCTTTGTTGGCAAATGGATTCTGAGGCTCAACCATACAGCTAACTCCCATGCAATGAGCCTTGGCAAGTAACAATTTGTCAGCTGTTATCTCCAAAGCGAGAGTAACCTGAGCAGACGTGAGGAAGCCACCATCGCGTGTAATCTTCAGATTGAAGAGCATTTTGTTTTCATTTCCCACACAAATAGGAAGCTCTATTGCTTCTTGATGATCTTTTGTAGGCATCAAATCATCAATCACAATCGTATCGCATGGTATAGTTGTACCCGCAGGAATCAAAACTTTATTTGTAGTGTCCTTCGTGATTACAAAAATAGACTCACTTGTAATAGGTTGGATAATACATTTGTTCATACCGTTCATTAGAAGCGAATGGATAGCGGCACCCTTAGAGACATGAGTTTGAAGATCCTGAGGAACGAGGATTTCTGAATCATCGAAATGTTTCTTCAATGCTTCCTGTATAAAAGGATTTTGAGCACTTCCACCAATTAGCAATACGTAGTCAATCTCTGATTTGCATACGTTTGCTTTTTTGATAGCGCTTTCAATAGGTATGAAGATATTATTATACTCTTCTTGTCCTTTTATAGATGTCGGTATGCGTGACGATTTCATGAATACAGACATTACCTCGACCAATTCTTTTGCAGAAAGGAAGAATTCGGATTGAGTGAGAATTCCTTTCTTAGTTTCTACAGAAACAGGAATTGTGATGGTTTCTTTATCTGAACTTGATTTGATATAGTCAGGAATTTCCAACTTATACATTTGATTGGAAATCTTCTTGCACATAAGAATCTTCAAACGCTCCGAAACCTTATAAAGCTGCGTAGCTATATATTGACATTCTTTTGTTCTAAAGTCATCCTCAGAAACATTATTTGCTTCAAAGAAGCGTGGCAATATATACTTGAAGGTGATATATCGGTCAACGTCATCACCGCCCAGTTTTGTGAATTTCGATATTGCAACGTTTTTTGAATATAAGCCATTTGCTGATTTTCCAATTTCAAGAATAGAAATATCGCAAGTGCCTCCACCAAAATCAAAGACCAGTACTTTGGAATTGTAATGTGGAGAAATAAGCAATGGCTTTTCAGACTCTTCGCTGTCATGAATATAGCTAATGAATGCAGCATTTGGCTCGTCAATAAGCGATTGTTTAGAGATATTCATGCCGTTGGACTCTAAAGCTTCCATAAGTTCTTTTCGCTGATTTGCCTCAAAAGATGCAGGAATACTTACGGCATACATGATATTGTCAGACAAACAGTTGTCTTGACAATACTTCTTTATCAGTATATTCAAATACATGAAGAATACTCTGACGCAGTCCTTGGGATTCCTAATTTTGACACCTTCCAAACCCCCAACCTCGCTGTTGTAGTATTTCGCACCGAGGTCTTCTCCGATTTCCATCTTAAAAGAGAACCATATATTCTTACCCTTAGTAAGGGTGTATTTGAGGTTAGAAGCACCCTCGCCAACGAGCAATCTTACATTATACCAAGCGATAACACTTGGAAGTTTTTCGCTTTGGTAAATGGTACCATCTTCCAAAATTTGCGTAAGCTTTATTGGAAGAGTTTTTATTTTTTCCTCGTCATTCTCCTTTGAAGCGATGGAAACAACTGTCGTTGACGTACCGAAATCGATACCAACGAATGTTGCTTTTGTTGCCAACTGCGTGTTAAGCGCAGAAGGCAACATAGACTTTAACGATAGTATATTTGATCCAGGCATAATGAAAAATATTTTTGTTGTGACGTTTACAAATCATTGCAATTGGCATAACATCACCGACGAAGCATACCTTCATACGGGTATTTACATCCATAATTTTGTAGAATACGTTATATTATACGATTCTATCAAT
Organism: Prevotellaceae bacterium UBA1710; assembly: GCA_002317355.1. GTDB lineage: Bacteria > Bacteroidota > Bacteroidia > Bacteroidales > Bacteroidaceae > Prevotella. The sequence goes on from DCJC01000026.1 coordinate 43,079, forward strand.
GATACATGACTTAGGATAATCGAGACCATTTTCCATTTTACCCGAACTTGTATGCTTCCTTGGTTAAATAGTTGTAGACACCGTAATTTTCATTCTCTACACGAACGACGACAAAGTCATGTTCGCCCTCGCCATTCATGCAAAGAACAATCTTGTCAATTTGATACATACCTCCAGGAGCATCAGGACAATTATATGGGATTGCATAAACACTCCATCTCTTTACTTTGTTTTCACCAAATATAGTCCAAAAACGAGCGTCACACTTTGGATTGAATGGCTCGTCTTCCAATTCTTCCATGCCAGAAATGAGATAGTATTTTTTGTCGCCGCATCCAACAAGTTCAAGTCCTAGTTCGTCTAGGCGCTTCTGCGAACCTGTTCTGCCATTATATTTAACTCCAAATTCTTTCGATTCTACAATATCCATCTCGTCTTCAACCATAATAACCTGATGAAGTGGACGAAGGAAACCTTGACCTGTTTCTTTGTTTGTAATACTAGTAAGACGTGATACGAAGTCTTCAAGGTCTAACGACCAATATTCTCCCGCTTCACATAAATCTTGTTTCTGAGATAAACATCTCATTTTGCCTGGGTAATTCTTGAAAACGAGCCATTCTTGAAGACGATGATACTCTTCTTCGTCATTATCGTTATCTGGGTCAAGGTTATAAAACTCATCAATCCAATCTGCAGGAATGACTTTAACTAATATTGCCTCGTCGAAATCTTGGTACTTTCCCAACATACCAATTTCAAAAATGTGATATTGTTTATTCATAATTTGTAATTTTACAATATTCATTAAACGTAGGATTCAAAATGTTATATGTATTCCAGCAATTCAAAACCATGATACTGTTCGGATTTCATGAAAAAGTTCATCGCTTCCTCATGATTCAGAGATAATATGTTTTTCGCTGTTTTTGCCATTGAATAGGTGTGTAGATTTAAAAGGATGACTTTTCTTTGAAAGAATTGTCATGTTTTGAACACAAAAGTAATAATAAATAATCATATATTTATTAAAACGCTCGAAAAACTTTTTGTTTTTGGACAAAATTAACACAAAAATGGCAACTGCAAGTGTTTTGTCACCTACAGTTGCCACAATTTGAAGTTCAAATTTATGGAAATCTTATGTAGCGAATGTTCTATCGCTTTCTTCTATAAGCTGTTTTTGGCGCGACATCTACCGCCTGTGCTTGCTTTGGCGCAGTAATACTCTTCACGGTATCTACACAACGATGGATGAAGTCTTCATCAGACTCATTGAGTTTGCGACCTGACCAATCGGTGAGCTGACCTTGCACACCTCCACCGCCGACACTGCTCTCCATATAGTTGGTAGCGGCATCAACGTAACCGAGGAAAAGGGACATGGCGGCTTTGGCAGGATCGCCTGTAAGTCCGGACGTATCGATTATATGTATTGCGTTGCTTACCGATAAAGGAGTTGAGCCAAGGAGGGTGCACAGTTCTTTAGCGAACGTTTGGAAAGCGTGAAGCGAACCATTGACGGATTTCAACGTTTGGTCTTTCTTGCTGACCTCTTGCTCCAGTTCTTTGAGATGCGAGTCGTCCAACGCATCAAGTTTTCGCTGAAGGTCGGCTTTCTCGTTGCACAGTGCACTGTATTCACGAAACCATTGGTCATTTTCGTCATGCGCTTTCTTTGCATCTGACTTTGCAGACTCCAGTTCTCCCCGTAGCATCTTCGTTTCTGCCTTGTGCACTGTGTTCTCTTGGGCACGCGCTTTCTTCTCATCATCGAGTTCTTTAGTGAGGCGTTTCTTGTCATCCCATAGACCACGATACTTCTTGCCATACAGCTCTGGCGTAGGGCGAGATTTATATGTAAGATTGCTTGCATTGATGATAGCATCCATTGCTTCATCAACTCCTGCCTTACGTTCGTCGGCAAGCATTTCTTTGTACTTCGTTGGCTGAGTGATGCGTGCCCACATACCACTTTTGGCAGACCTCAGTTCGTCTTCTGCCGTTACTAATTCCTGCTTTTTCTCTGCCAGTTCCTGTTCGGCTGCAACACGTTCCTGTTGCAACTCTTCAATCTCAGTTTGGATGGCATTGTACGTCGCAGGATCCATGTGCTTCGCTTTTGAGCCCTTAACACCTCGCTCAAAATCAAACCCACGCTGCTTAAGAAACTTTGGAAAATCCTCTTGCCAACTCTCTGCTTTCTCTGGCGTAAATACCTCCTTCGCGCACAAACGAGAGGTAACTTCCTGCTTCTTGTAGCGTCGTTTTGCCTTTCCGTTGCGTGCCTCTACCTGCTTCTTCGTGTCAGCACGCTCTGGTGCCGGTCCTTCAACGATAGGGACTACTGACACATGCAGATGGGCTGTATTTTCATCAAAGTGGGCACACGCACCTACAACATTCTCTGGCCCACATTCTTGTTTTAGGAAGTCAATGCAGGCATGAGCGAATTCATCAAACCTACCTTGTCTCACTATTTCATCCATCGTAGCCTTATCGCTTGTGAATATGAAACAGAGAGCCCTGACCTGGTTAGAACGTATCGCTCTGGCAATGCCTGCCTCCTTGATACGTTTCTCGATAGCTTCACTTCTTCCCATGCCCTTTGGAAGAATATACTCCTTGTTCTGTTTGGTCAACTCTAGATGCTTAACGGAATCAGGTCGGAACTCGACCATCTTCTGTTGCTCGGCATCCCATATCTGTCTTTCTATATGTGCGGAAAGTCCTCCGCCAGCTGCGCCACCACTTTGCTTGGCGCATGTTAAAACGATTTTACCCATTCGGTTTTATTGGTTTTTATGACAGCGGAAGCTTGCTTGATGCTTAATGAGAAATCCTCCATGGAATGGCTTACACCATAAATTCAGCGCGATAGTGCGGCACGAAGTGGAATTTTGGTATAGTAAGCTACCCCAAGATAATTATCTTGTGAAAGCCTCTCCCTCAGTCCCTCTCCAAAGGCGAGGGAAGTGCATGCAAGCATGTTCTCCTGCTGTCAGATTAAACATTGTTGGTGATTGATTATTGATATCTCTTTAAGAGCTATGCTATTGCTCTGTAAAAGCTATCAAATCACAAAGAATTCTCTAGTAAATTTGTTACAATATGATAGCTTTTATAGAAGGCTTTCTAACATGCTGATTCCTAGAATACATCATTGTATGATATAAGAGGTGTCTTATCAAGCGGATCATCCTTAGCCAAAGGTGCGTGCCCATCAAAGGAACGGAAGCTTGTGGTGTTGCAGTCAAACTCCACAACGAATTTTGACGTGCCGACATTTCGCCCCTTGCGAATGTCAATGAGCGCAGTACCATGAGTGCTTATGTCCTCGAACGGTTTGGGGTATGCAGAACCATCCTGTTCCGGACGAGAAACAAGTATCACCATATCGGCGGCACTCGCTATCTCCTGACTACCTCGCAGACGTTTCAGACTGGCATTGTTGGACTCGCCAGAAGTAGGACGCGAGAACTGCGAAAGCAGACATACGAAGATGTTCTGTTCCTTCGCCAACTGCTGAAATCTGCGTGCCGTATTTGTGAGGAACGTTGTCTCGTTGGTGTTACTGCCAGAAGTGGCAAGTATTTGGAGATAATCGACGAACACACCCTTGATGCCATACTTCAGAACCCACATCTTCACCTTTGCACAGATGGACTCTACAGTTCGTAGGTCGACAATGTAGATAGGCAGTCGTTCTATCTTGTCCGATGCTCGCTCCACCATGCCTATCTCACTGTCAGACAGCATACGGTCACCATGAGCCGCAGGATTGGTGATACGTCCAGAACATATCTGTGTATTGCGTGCCACGGCACGCCCAAAGAGTTGTGCTGATGACATCTCAAGAGATACGGCGCACTCTGCCTCCAAGTCACGAGGAGGCAGGTGCATTGTAGTGTTACCGTTCATAGCCATCATCAGATATTGATTTTACCTTTAAGAGCATTCTCCCTACGTAGCCAGAAAGTAAGTTTGTCAAGAAGAGAATACTTGGTGTTCTCGTTAAGTTTCAACCTGCCGCCACTAATCTCCCTTCCGTAGAACTGTATAAACTTTTTGACTGCATCATTGAACTCTGGCATAGAACCGTAGGTAGTCTTCCATCCTTTTGATTCTATGATAGCGTTGACATCATCCACAAGCTTCATACGGCGTTCGTCCAAAGAAGAAATTGTTGTTATGTGACTGTCACTCTCTACAACATTCTCTTTGTTATTCTCTATACAGGAAACCTCCGACGTGCCTTTCGGTGTGTCGGCATTAGTCCCTTTCTGAGAAGATTGTACTGATACAGAAGTACTTGCGGATGCCTCATTGCGTGCCACGTCCATGCCATTGCTAACAGCAGAAGGTGAAAGATTTGCTGAAACAGTGGCAGTTACAGTAGGATTCTGCGTGCCCTTGAATAGTTTCTCATAACCAACGATGGTAAGCAAAATGTAATGGTTTGTACCTACCTTCGTCAGCTTGCCCTCTGCCACAAGCTTGTCTATACGACTGCGCACTTCCTTCTTGGAAAGCCCTGTACGCTCCATGAGAATAGCTAAGGTGGTGATCATCTGCCCAGGAACAAGAGTACGCCCATGCTCTTGCACCTCACCAAAGTTGGCAAGGGCAAAGAGTTCGATACATAGCATCTTCATCTTCGGATCCTTGATATGAGAACCCAAAATGATGTCGGGAATGCGAGTAAACTTACACATACTGCACCTCCTTTCTGAACTTCTGACCAAGCGATGGTTTCTGCGCTTTTTCTCTTGCATCATTCTGGTGCATCAGCTCCAAGGCAAGGTCGGCATCTATCATTATGGTGCGACCATTCTGGATGATAGCATCATCAATGATACCGCTACTCTTCAGGCGCTGGGCAGTGTTCTTACTCTTGCCGATAAGCTTTGCCAGACCATCTATGCCATAGACATAGCGTTTCTGCGGTGGCGCTTGCTGTAGAGACATCACCATATTAGGGATGATGGACTCCATGAAGGATTTGTACTGTGCACCAGTCATCTGCCAAAGAGGCATTTGAAGGAGTGCGTTATATTCCTCTGACGAGAGAGTCTGAGGAGGTAATGGTGTCTTTCCTGTATTGAGATTGACGCCATTGAGTGGCATACCCATCTGCGACTGCAGGACGATTTGTCCTACAGCTGCCGCCACTTCTGATGGAAATTGTTTATTAATCATACGTATATGATGTTTTAAATGATACAATATGGGACGCGTTGACGTCATTGCGCCTGTTAACACATTTAAGACAACAAAGGCGGGCAATCAGTCCCATAAAGACCAATTGCCCGCCTAACGGTGGTGGTATATTGTTGTAAAACTATTTCAAACCCTCAAATCGAGGTTGCCATTTCTTCATTATCCTATCGACCTGTTTCCATATACGTACATGGTTTTCCTGTTCATGAAATTGGTTGTTCAATAGACCATAACGCTCCTGAGGTTTCTTGAAGCCAACCTGTTTGCCAAGCATCACTTCCATTGCACGATGATATACCATGTACGAAACATTCCTTATGCATCCGGTTCTGTCAAGTACCCATCGCAAGAATGCTAGACCATACAAACCGTCCTGCTCTTTGAGAAATTCTATCATGAGAGCCTTAGCTTCTTCCTTGTTACGGCATCTCAGCAGTTCGTCTATCGACTTCTGCTCTGTAGGCTTGCCATGCTTTGCCTTTGCATTTCTGACAGCATACATTATTTCCTTCCATGCCTCGTCATTAACGTTTTTATCTGCCACATCCTTCCACTCTTCTTTGGAGTCCCATCCGTTGCTGATGCTTGTATGAGCAAGGCGGTAGATGGTTGATTTGAATACTGTTACACCATCAAGATCCGAAGTTTCATCTGTCACTACCTTTGAGAACACCTTCGCCATACGTTGCAATCCATGGTCATAGGTCACAAAGTAATACATAGCATATAGCATTCCTTCTTTCTGGTTGACAGCCTTATCATAGAGGTTTGCCATCATTCCTGGCATGAATACGAGATTCGCAACATAATGAATCTTCACCAAGTTGATAATGCTATCATACAAACCATCCTGCAATGCCTTTGGCATAGTGGAAAGTATTCGTTGGTATTGCTCCTTACAGTATGCTTTGTTGTATAATGGCAGGGAATCCCAAAATCCCATCAAGTTAGAGACATTGACTACAAGATATCCAGAACGAGGGGTGTCAGTGATTGTAATCTCTCCATTACAGATATTTATCTCCAGTATCTTACCATTGATGGCACATTCGCCTATTTCATTGGCATGCTCTAACTTTGTTATTTCCATGAGAGCATTCTGGTTACCAGAGAATAGATTTAGCAACATGTCATAATATTGCTCTGCCTCTGGTGGCATACACTCCTTCATCATTCTGTACATTTCAAAAACTGTGGTCATATTACCCTCTGCCATCTTATCAATGCCAGCAACGAAATTCTTGTACTCTTCTGCATGGTCACGCAGCCAGGTCTGTACGACCCAGTCTGCGCGTTCCTTGCCTTTGAAAATATCGACTATGCTTGAAAACAGGTTTATCATAACTGATGTGTATTGATATAGTTTTTAACGTCTTGCAGATTCTTCAGCTTGGTTGCTATGCGGTCTGCTTGCTCGCCCTTGCTGACCTTTATGTAGTTTTCAAAGACTTTCTCTGTCTGGTGTCCACTGATAGCCATCATCTCGTGGGTGTCAAGCACTCCAGTCTTATAGAGATTCGTTACTCCACTTCGTCGTGCCGTATGTGTTGTCACCATCTCATACTTGAACTTCACTACCTGCCCTTGGGCATTGCGCTCGTAGAGTGGTTGTCCGTTATGCAGTTCGGCGTAGGCTTGCATCTTTCTCAATGTACGGTTGTCCTCGCTATAGAGTCTCATACCAGCAGCCTTTCTTCGGAGCAATTCTGCGTAGTGTTCTTCCTTGCTCCTTTCCGGTGCAGTCAACACGGTAACATATTTCACCTTAAGTGATGGGCAAACCTCGGCAATCTTCTTCATTCCGTCAAGGATGTAGTCGTTTATCTGACGGTCTGCTATCCTTGGGAAGTTGTAGTTGTATTTATTACAGAGTTCATTCACTCTTTCGTCCACGATAGGAACCTCCACGATATTGTCTGTCTTCTGCTGACGTACCTTTATGATAGGTGTGCCAGAGATCGTTCTTTGGAAGTTCTCTATCGACAGCACTCCATAGTCACTATAACGCTGGCAACATAGATAACCAAGGAAGAACAGATCACGTGCCGCTTCCTCCTTTCCCTCCAAAGGAAAGTTGTAGATGGCATCAAGTTCTTCATCCGTCAGATACACCTCGGTTTTCTTTTCCTCCTCATGTACCTCACGCTCTTTCCAGACCTTCAGACTGGTAGCATTCTGGTTGATACCGAACTCTGCTGCTATATTACACAGCTTGCGGAAACAGATGATGTACTTGTTGCATGTTGTTGGTAACAAACCGGTATGCTCAAGATAAGCGCAGAACCTGTCTGCGTACTCCTTGTTGATATTGTCAAACGTATCAGACTCTTTGCAGAAGTCACGCAGGTACTTGGCAAATGCTTCCCAATTCTGTATTGATGTCTTGGTGTATTGTTTGTTGTTGCCATGTCTGATCATGCCAGACCTTATGCCGTCCAGGAATCTCTGATAGAACACAAGGATGCGTTTCTTCTGTTGCGCTTCATCAGCTTTCCTCTTTCGGGCATTCTCAACTCGTTTTGCCTTTTCTTCTTCCTTCCGTCGAGCGAGTTCTGCATTCAGGATTCCGAGAATCGCTTTATCTATGACATCCTTATCATCGTTACTCTGTAACTTTCCCTGAGCGAACAGGTCTGAGACTGCTTGTTCCATCAGTTCAAGTTTGTCAGCGATAGGTTTACCCTCTTCGCTCTTCGCAAACTTCTTCCATGCTGCAACACTTTTATTCGCTGCAGTCCATTTGTTGTAGTCAACAGGTATATGCGTACATATACGAAGACGGATTTTGGGAGTCCTTTTCTGGACATTGAAATAGATGATGCTGGTACCGTCTTTACCTTCACCTCTAACGTAGAACTTAGCCATTGCGTTTTCTTGTTAATGTAAGACAATACCCTCATTAACATAGCCACGTCTTGCGCTTAGAGGGATATAAACGCAAAAACCGCTATACATTATTACAAGTAACTTATACCTTGTCCATAAAGAACAGGTAAAGATGAACCTCGTAAAAATGTATAGCGGACGCAATCATTTGACTTACCTTGCTGCTATGATGGGAATGGGCGGTCGGCTGGTCACTATCCCACAAGGTAGTCTATACTGTCGGTATCCGAAGTGTGTCCTAACGCAGTTTCAGTCCGGCCTGCAACAGATTTGACCCTTCTCCTGTGCACCACCTTTCATGGTGACTAACTTAAATTTGAGTGCAAAGTTACGAATACTTTTTGGAAGCTACAAGAATTGAGATATACTTTTTGCATAAATCACTGTTTTTTAACGATATTTACACAAAAAAGTTGGTGTGACATACCTTGTTACTGGCATATTTTGAGCTTACAAAAACAATGTCGATGAGTTTTTGGTGTGACATTGGTGTGACATTTTGAAAATCACAAGCAGAAAATAAGCGCCACAAACCACCAAAAGCGCTAAAATCATAGGTTTTCTGCATCATTTGCGATAATGAACCCCCATCTTGGCGTGCGCTACCAACTGCGCTACACCCCGATACCTTATTACTAAAGTTTCCCACACCTAAAAGGAATGGTTGAAATTGCAACTAAGCCTTTATTCTCTTTCATAGGGAACAGGCACTTCGTTCTTTGAAATTATTGAAATAAATCTGAGGATAAAGAACAGATTGTCAATTATTTGTTATATCTTTGTAATGACCCAAAAACAAGATATTATACAAAAATTAAACAATCTGTTATGAATGCAAAATTAAGTCATTTTTCTGAATTATCCGACTTTTTGAGTAAAAAATCTACTGTCTGCAATGATTTTCTGTCATTATTGGACAGATTCAAGCTCGGGCAATCACTTCGCAAGCTCAAAATGG
>DCJC01000005.1 GCA_002317355.1 Prevotellaceae bacterium UBA1710
GTAGGTAGCCGCCTCCTTTCAAAAATCAGAGAGCTTCATGATGAAAGTCATGAGGCTCTTTTTGTGTTTGACACTTTGACACTTTGACACCGTAAACAAAAAAGGCTCACACATTACGTGCGAGCCTTCTCTTTTTTACATACAACTTGTTACGCCGAGAGTTGTTGCTATCGCCGTCAGTATTGATGCCAGCGTCTGCAGAATGAATTTCCAAGTTTGAACCAGAATGTATTTTGTAACATATTGATAATCAATAACAAATTATCGTTAGTTTAATGTAATGATACCAAAATGTTCCCAAGTCAATGTAAAGGTGGTAATTCTTTCCCATAATCATAGTTCTTTCTAAAACGATATGCAAAAAGAGAAAATTCGATGTTTACACATTTTAACATTATTATTACATCAAAATCGTTTTAACGGATGAACATGTGTCTTGTAACTATCAGGCCGTTACTTCCATACGACTTTGCACCACCATGTGGATGGTGATGTAAAGTCGCTCCTTAAATATCTTGGTAATCTGAACAGTGAATCCCTATTCTTCGTGGAACTCCGCCAACCTTTGTAAAGCGAAGAAAGGATTCTGACCATTCTTCTCTGCAGTCTTGGCAATGGTCATAAGTGTTGCGTAGTTGTTGGCACCTTCGTGTGAACGGAACTGTCCGCTGACCTTCATCTTTGTTTTGGCAGATCTGAGCGCACGCTCGCTGGCATTGTTGTCATAATGGACTTTATGGTTTGACAGAAAAAGGAAGATGTGATCCGTGTGCTTTGCGAGTCCTCTGCGGAATGTATCAAACAGTTTCTGGCATTCTTCGTCGTCTATGGTCACCTCCTCCTGCAGCATTTCGTCAAATCTCTTTTTGAAGTTCTCCTCATCCTCAGAGTTTGTATTCTGCGTCTTCCTAAGATGTATGGATTCGCGCAACAACTCCAACATTCTCTTCGGCCAATCGTAATCAGGGAGCAATTCGGCAAAGTATGTCGTATTGCGCAGAAGGTGAGCCAGGCATATCTGATGATTCTTTACGCTCATGCAGAAATAGGCTGACAGTCGGTCTGTCTCAAGTATCGTATTGGGAAGTCCTCTGGGGAACATGTCGTCTATTTCGTCCTTGCCATGATGCTCGTACACTGCAAGGAATGTCACCACGTTGGTTTGGAATGTCCACATCCACTCGTTCTTGCCGCCGACATCAACACCTGTCTCGTCTGCTCCTGCGACTTCGGAATGTTCTATAACCTTACGTATCTCCTCGTATGGTTTCTTTGCCTTCTTGCGCATGTAGTTGAGTATGTTGGATACCGAGCCCTGACTCATGGATATACCGCAGAGATTCTTATTCAACCAATAGCAAATATCGGCAATAATCCAATTTTTTCAACTTTAATGATTATACATCCCACGACTCCCTTGGGCTCATTTTTCCACAAAACTTGATACCCTCCAACATATATTGATGTTCGGGGTTAAAAAGGTTGATTAAAATTAACGAACTATTTTATATTCATACTCATCTTATATGACATTTCCAACATTTAAGGTGGGTTCTATAAATTACCACCGTATGAAGTTCAACATTAATGGGGTTGACGTTTTGTCATCTTTCTGACTCTTTTCGGTTCAAATTGCAATCTCGCTCAGTCGTTATGCCCGCATAACTCTTTCGCTCGTTTACAATTTGACCTCGAAAATAGTCCAGAAATCTGCCAAAGCTAATTTATAGAACCCACCTCAAATGAAAAAAGCACTTGCACTATTCTTGCTTTGCCTTCTCACAATAGGAGTGCAGGCACAACTGAAACCTCGTGTGGTCATTCTAACCGACATTGGGAGACCTGACCTTGAGCCTGATGATACTGAGTCTCTGGTTCATCTGCTTTGTTATGCCGATAGGCTGGAGATCGAGGGCATCATCACCTCTACAGGTTGGAACTGCGACCCCTATCCTACCGAGAGTGCCGCCTATCGTGACTCTGTGGTCGAAGCATACTCTAAAGACATTCAGAATCTTTCACTTCGTTCTGGGCAAAAGCATTTTTATACTCGCGAAAAGGAGAATGGCAAACAGCGAATAGGCTACTGGCCAAGTGCTGAATACATCCGCAGCCGCTGCAAGATGGGTAGCCAGCGAGCTGGTATCGGAGTTATCGGCAAAGACAATGACTCGGAGGGCAGTGACCTCATCATCCGTCTGGCAGATGAGAATGACGACCGCCCTATCTGGGTATGCGCATGGGGTGGAGCCAACACTTTGGCACAAGCTATATGGAAGGTGCAGCAGACACGCACTCCTGAGCAGTTGAAGGCATTCCTGCACAAGTTGCGCCTTTACACGATAACCGATCAGGATATGGTCTGGGCTATGCGCGAGAACCTTGCCTACAGTTCTCATCAATGGATGCGTCGCGAGTTTGCCGATGACCTGAAGTTTGTGTGGGACGAAGGTGCGTGGCAGTTGCAATGCGAACTTGGAAAGCAGCATTGGCAGAAGATACAGCAGCAAATCCAAGGTCATGCAGCTTTGGGCAAGCAATACCCTAACTATAAATATGGTGTGGAGGGTGATACACCTTCGTTCCTTAATGTCATACCTAATGGTCTGCACAATCCCGAAGAACCGATACAGGCTGGTTGGGGTGGCTATCACACATGGGCTTTGACCAAGGATTCTACGACCTATGCATGGACAAGCGTGGAAGAATCCGTACAGAAACTTTCGGAAGGGTATTACCATCACTTCTATCTCGACAATCTCAACGACTTCATCGCCCGCATAGAATGGGCAGAAAAGGGAGAAGGTAATCGCAATCCTGTGACCATCGTCAACGGAAAGAAAGGAACAGACGCCATCGTCATCAAGGCAAAGGCAGGGCAAACCGTCAAGCTTGATGCTTCAAAATCGTATGATCCTGATGGCGACGAACTGAGTTTCTTTTGGCATCAGCAGAAAGGTATCGGAAAGACAGAAGTCGGGATGTATGAGTTCATCAACAACCTATCGACGGTAAATGTTACCATTCCCGACACTTTCCATGACGACGAGATACACATCATCTGCGAAGTTCACGACAACAGCAAATACGCTTTGCCAGCCTATCGCAGAATCATCATCAGAACGAAATGAAAAAACTTATTACCGTAGCTTCACCCTGAATTACAAATTACAAGGTACAAATTACCTATTTTGAACCAAGAACTATCATGTCACCAGCATCTGGAGATACGAAGAGGCAACCAGGTAATTGGTGATTTATAATTGGTAATCAACAAGTTCTTGCTCTGGCAAGCGTCCTAAAAGGCCGAGCGAAGTACATGCAGAACTTGTATAAGACAGAATAATATGGTAATTATTGGCTTCCTATAGAAATTAAAAAAGAACTAAATCAAAGTGCTGCGTATTCATATTCGTTGCAGTTGTTGTACTCATAGTTCTCTTCCGGATCGAAGTACTGCTGACTACGACTCTCACCTTCAAACACCAGTTTTCCATCACGGAAGACGAGCAGACGTAGGAATGGCACTGGCTGCCAGTCCTCATCGGTGAGCGGTTGGGTGGAGAAAAGAACAGTGTCATCACTCTGCCTGAGCATATACAGCGTGTTGGCATAGTTGGTATGTACGTACATGTTCTCACCATCCCAGATGAGGAGGTTGAGTTTGTTGTTGATTGACAGCGTGGTGATATGTTCCTCCATGTAGGCAAAACGCTCTTGCTCGGTGAGCGCTCTCTGCAACTCATTCTGACGCTCATCGATCTTGTCAACGAGGTATAGGAGTATGCGCTCAGAATCTGTCTGTCCTTCCTGCACCTCTATATACTTGTTGAGAGCAGGGAAGTTGAAGATGGTTCCGTTATGCTCCAATGTCCACGAGCGTCCGTAGTTGTCGTGCTTGGCAAACGGATGAGAGTTTGCCCAAAGCATACGACCGACCGAAGCAAGTCGTATATGTGCCATCATATTATCTACGATGATGGGATGCTTGATGCGCTCACGCAGATAGTTGCTCTGGTTGGCGCTTGTCGGTTCTTTCTCTATAGATGCTGCATTGCCATAGAACATTGCCATTCCCCATCCATGCTTGTGTATCTCGGAATGAGAAAAGAATGTCTTAAGGTAACGGTTTACCTTAATTCTTGTTTTTGTATTTACTCCAAATAATTCGCACATAAATTTTTCCTGTTAGCAGTTAGTAGTGATTTTTAGTGAGGAGTTAGACGTTAGAAGTTCTTCTTCCGTGTGGGGATAACTCCTCACTCCTGACTTCTGATTCCTAACTTAATTTAAGTTTCGCTCCACTTAGAAGTATAAGGAGTACAAGGAGTAACGCTCGTTCCTCGCTTAAGGAGTACAAGACGATAGTCTTTATCGCGGAAGGTCATACGCAAGCCGTTATATCCAGACATTCGTCTTGTACTCCTTGCAACTCCTTGAACTCCTTAAAGCGAAACTTGTATAACTTAATTATACTTTTTACAAAGTCACTTCCATATTTCCTTCTGATGATATCAGCATACCGATAGTGTTCAGAATCTGTTATCTTCTTCCTCTGGAAATCCATCACCTCCGTGACATTGACACTAATTGACTCAAAGAAAGCGCTCATCCTATCAAGAATGCTGAGAGTGGCTTCGGCAAGTGAATGTCTGCTGCCATCAGGGTAAGTGATCTGTGTGTCATTGAGTGAAAAATGCGCAGCAAGTTTATAGTTGCGTATTGCCTGCAACTGCTGTTCGCTGGTGAGCGTAATATCCGGTAGTGACATCATCCATGCAATGAGTAGTTGTATGAATTTCACATCACGCTCATCAATGCCAGCCCTGCTGAGAGGGTTGAGGTCTATGGTGCGCAGTTCGATGTGATTGACTCCGAACTCCCTTAGCCTGTCAAGCGTATTGTCGCCACGCGGCTTCAGACGGATGGGGTAGTATAATTCGCTTGCGACGGCTATGCTGCCATCATCCACATACTGCTGAATGCTGTCAACATAGTTTTCAAGGCTGGTATAGTTGAATACCGGGGAGAAAGTGTTCCAGTATCCAACCTCCGAGCATCTCACGCTCGCAATATCGGAGGGAGCATCTGGATAGGACTTATCCATCACTGGCGATGCTGCGGTGAGAACGGTCGCCACCCAGCCGTAAACCGACATCTGAGCGGCAAGCTGCAGATAAAGGTTACTCTCATACTTGCGGTAGTCGGCATCCTCCTCACCTCGCTCTATGTGTCTGCCAGTCTCAATCTCATAGTTGCGGCGAAGTATATCTCCCTTGAATGAATAGTTGAAGTGAATGTCCGATAATGTCATCATATACCTTCCATAGCGTTCTGAGAGATATTTACGATATTCCGTCTTTTCTGCCATATCGCCATAGAACTGTGCTATGGGAATCTCCTCCTCGCTATCTATGACAGGTGGGTTGGAGAAGTGCCATAACAGTTCGCCATCATCAAGCCTTGCACTTATACGGACGGTTATGTCATAGAGGTATTCCACCACCTCGTGGGCATCCTTGAACACTGGTGTGTTTATCTCCACCTGATTCTCGCAGAAGTCGCGTGTGATGTTTGGCTCTTCTTGTGAGAAGGGATGGGGCGACTGGGCAAGATGTCCATCGGATGTTATGCGCAGCATCTCCTTCTCCAAACCGAAATTGCCGGAAAGAAGATGTTGCCTGACTATTATGTCATCAATATGTAGCATTTATTCTTTTTCTTTCTCTAATATGTAGTCAGCTTGTGCGTTCAACTCTTCAATACTTTCGCTCTTTGCCATAAACACCTGTGCCCCCATTCCACCAGAGATGCTCACTGGAGGTATCTTCTCAAGGAGGAGTCTGTCACCGAGATATTCGTGAACATCCTCCGCAGAATGCGCATAGCTTACTTCTGCACCACGTCCAAAGTGTGTGACATATCGCTTGAAACCATACTCGGGGAATGAGCTGTTCTCGCCGAATACAAGTGATTCAGCCCATATCTGATATACATCCACATCGTAGGCATAGTTCATCTTGTCGGGGATATATCCTCCTGGCGCACGCATATTCACCTCAAGGCCGAGTACATCGCCCTTCCTGCCAAGTCCTTTCTTCGCCTTGTCGAGTCTGAAGAACTCAAAGTGGAAGAATCTGTTTCTCACGCCAAATGCTTCAACTACACGCTTGCCTGCACTGCTCAGGTCATCGAGTGCCTGTACATTCTGTGTATATGACACGTTTTCTCCCTCTCCCTTAAGCATATCGAGTGGAGTGACGCGCATCACCTGCCCTGTATAGAAGAGTATCTCTCCTCGCTCGTTTGTGATGCCGTCGAAAGTCTCAATATGTCCAGGCACAAACTCCTCCATGATGAAGTGGAAATCAGGATGTTTGGCAACCTCCGCATAGTAGATGGTCTCAAGTTCCTTATCACTCGTAACCTTCCATGTGTTGCTTGCGCCTACACCGTTATCAGGTTTCACGATGACTGGATATTCCACCTCCCTTGCAAAAGCAAGTGCCTCGTCGAGATGCTTTATCAGATGATATCTGGCGGTTTTGACGTTTGCACGCCTGTAACCATCCTTCATCCTTGACTTCAGTTTGACAGCATCCATTTCTTTCAACTTCCATCCGCTATTGATATTGAAGTCAGTGCGCAGTCGTGCCTCCAGTTCAAGCCAGTATTCATTCTGGCTCTCCACATAGTCAATCCTTCCATATTTATGAATGAAGAAACCCACGGCACGCATCACGCTATCGTAGTTCTCAAGCGATGGGGTGTAGTAATACTCTGTTAGCGAGTTCTTCATCTCCCATGCAAGGTTATCATACGGACAATCGCCAATGCCAAGTACATTGACGCCAAGATGCTTCAGTCGGTCACAGAAGTTCCAGAAATGAAGCGGAAAATGTGGAGAAAGAAATATTACGTTCATGAGAAAAAGTTAGGAATTAGGAGTTAGAAGTGAGGAGTTTGCTCACAGCGAGGAAAGTCCCCCTTTGAGTGGAATTTAGAGGATCTATTCCCACAAGAACTTCATCCAATGAGGCACCTCATATTGCCATGAAGCTTCATTATGGTTACCGCCCTCATTACGAAGCAGATATGTGGAGAATCCCTTCTGTTGAGCGAGCCATTCTATCTCGCGTATGCGATTCTCAAGATCCCACTCGTCATTCAGTTCGTTGCTGCCCCATGAGAGGAACATCCTACTGTCCGTGTTGAATGTGCCATTGGCAATATCATTGCGGAAATAATGCATGGCTGGCTGGAATGCAGCTGAGATGACAGCAGCTTTCGAGAATATGTGATTGAACTTCGTTATTCCGTACATCGCCATCATGCCTCCCATCGAATAGCCAGCTATTGCCGTTGCCTCACGCTGAGGGTATGTGCGATAGTTGCCATCGATATACGGCTTCAAGTCATTGGCAATCCACTCAAATGTCTGATGCCCACGACCGGGAATATGACCGTATATCCTACTTTCAATATCGTAAGGGCAATATTCCTTTACGCGAGTCCAGTCATCATGAGCGCACTCAATGCCCACAACGATGAGTTTCTTCCACCATCCATCAAGAAATTCCTTCAAGCCAAGCGACTTACCGAAGGTTGCATCGCCATCGAAGAAGAGGTTATGACCATCAAACATATAGAGGACGGCATACCTCTCATCCGTCTGATAGTAGTTATCAGGAAGGTATAGATGTATGCGTCTGTTTTCACCCGCTGCTGGGTTGTAATAATCAAATTTGTTTACCATGTGTCAGCTACTTAGTGGTTCTCTTTAGTTCAACACCTTGTCAAGGAAATATCCTATCTGCTTCTGCCACCAAGGCCAGTCATGTGCAGAGTCATAGCCCCAATAGTCGAACCAGTGCGGCACTCCCTTCTGTGCAAGTACGGTGTCGAGTCGGCGTGTAGAGTCGAGAAGATCGTCTTCCCAGTTACCTTGTCCCACACAGCAGATAATCCTGCGGTTGCGGTAGATATCCCAGTAGTAGTGATCTGAAGGCATCCATGTAAGGTAGTCGATTGGCGAATTGCTATACACGAGTTCGTCGCTATAGTCACCGAAGAAATAACTTGCATGGTATAAGCCGCTGAGAGCAATGAGGGTATCGAAGATGTCTGGACGGTGGAAGAAGAAGTTGCCTGCATGGAAACCACCCATAGAACATCCTGTGACAATGAAAGTCTCATCGCCACGACGCACCTGAGGAATCACCTCATCAACGATGTAGTGATACCAGCGCTCATGCTGTTCGATGCGCCAGCGTGCATCACCTCCACGATTACTCCACGTCTCGCCATCTATGCTGTCAACGCAGATAAGGCGTATCTTGCCCTGCTCGATGAATGGCGATGCGGCATTGACCATGCCCATGTTTTCATAGTCGAAGAATCTTCCGTCCTGCGACGGAAATACGAGTACAGCACGACCGCTGTCTCCGTATGTCTTATACTCCATGTCGCGTCCAAGCGACTGGCTGTAGTGCTTTATGTAGTTGGTATTCATATATTTTATTCTACTTTAATTCTTGTTTTTAGTGATGGTAAAATAATAATTTCCTACGTTTTTTTGTTTTTCTTTGGTCCTCTTCCCACCTCGTCTATTCCTGCAATATACTGATATCCCATATCATAGTATTTGTTTTCAAAAAATTT
>DCJC01000081.1 GCA_002317355.1 Prevotellaceae bacterium UBA1710
ATGGAAGAAAACAAGACCAAAGAATTCGAATTTCGTGGAGGCTCACTCAACGGCTTCCTTATGTGTTTAATCGATTTAATCCTATTAGGATTGATGATTGTATGTTTTGTGAATGGCGTTATAGCTGCTGATTGTGGTTTGTCATGCGCATTTTATTTTGTTGCGGCTGTCTTACTTGCAATTGTCTCTATTTTCTGCTCTTGCGGTTTCACGATGCTTGAGCCTAATGAGGCTAAGGTTATGACATTCTTCGGTAAGTATGTTGGTACTTTCAGAAAGAATGGCTTCTATTGGCTTAATCCTCTTATGAGTGCAAAGAAGGTTAGTCTTCGTGCCCGCAACCTTAACGCAGAGCCAATCAAGGTTAATGATAAGGCTGGTAATCCCGTGCTTATCGGACTTGTTCTCGTTTGGCGACTCAAGGATACCTACAAGGCGATCTTCGATATTGATTCAGATGTTGCTGGTACTGCAATGATCGGTAATGCCGTTAGTGCCCGTATGATTAAGTTTGAGAACTTTGTGGCTGTTCAGAGTGATTCTGCTCTTCGTGAGGTTGCTGGCATGTACGCTTATGATGATGAGAATCCTAACTCTCAGGCAATAACTCTTCGCGATGGTAGTGAGGAGGTGAATGAGGTTCTTACTGCAAAACTTAATGAGCGTCTGCAGATGGCTGGTCTTGAGGTTGTTGAGGCTCGTATCAATTATCTTGCATATGCACCTGAGATTGCCGCTGTTATGCTTCGTCGTCAGCAGGCTGCGGCTATCATTACTGCTCGTGAGAAGATTGTAGATGGTGCTGTTAGTATGGTGAAGCTCGCTCTCGATAAGCTCTCTGAAGAGGAAATAGTTGACCTCGATGAGGAAAAGAAGGCAGCAATGGTAAGTAACCTGCTCGTTGTGCTTTGTGCTGACGAACCTGCTCAGCCTGTTATTAATAGTGGTACTCTAAATCACTAAAAACTGATTAATATATGGAAAATGCTTTTTTGCTAGTCTTTGCATTTATGTTTCTGATAGTAGGAACATTGATTATCCTTGGAAAAGGTGACTCTTTCATTAAATGTTTGAGAAGAAAGGGTGCTGAACAATATAATGTAGCGCGTGTGAGAATACTCAATGCCTTGACGATGTTCTCGACTGCAGTTTTTTTCGTTGCGCTCTATGTCCTTATGCCGGAAGTGATGAAGGTGCAGATAGCTGCAGGTGTTGAGTTGTTTATCGTTGTGATCATTCAGATTCTCAATAAGACCTGGGCAAAGCGTTTTTAGTATATGTCAGTTAGAAATTAGAAATTGGGAGTTAGTTTCTGATGCCGAATGGGACAGCTCCTCATTCCTCGCTTCTGACTACATAAAGCTCTTTGCACTTTAGGTGAAGCGAAACTTATTATAAATGTAAATATTTTTCATGGCAAAGACCAAGAATTTTGTTCTCCGACTCGATGAGGAGATGATGAATGCCATTGAGGCATGGGCGGCAGATGAATTCCGCTCAACCAATGGCCAGCTTCAGTGGATTATCTCTGAGGCCTTGAAGAAGTCTGGCCGTATGAAAAAGAAGAAAAAGAAAGAAACGGAAGAATGACCATAAACGTGGTCTTCTCCTATAAATAAATCTTATTTGCTAAAACAAAATCTATAAAAAAATGAAGACAAGAATCATTTTATCTCTCGTTGCAGCTTTTTTGCTGCAGTTCACATCTGTTAGTGCTGATAATTATACAGATGGTGTAATAAAGCTCATGGAAAATGAGGCAATTTCTATTGTGAACACAAAGATGTTCGATCAGGCTACTCAGGCTCCAAATGTTAATGCTGATTATGTGAAAAATCAGATGAAGACTGATATGGTAGAGTGGGTAGCAGAGCATTGCCGTAAGACTATGTCTGAAAAGGATTTCAACGATATGGTGGCTTTCTACATGGATCCTGAGGTGCTGGCTGCTCAGAAAAAGATAGTCTCAGCTGCCGCTTCGAGTCAGGGACAGGAATTTGCACAAACTCTTATGCCTCAGATGATGACTCTTATGCAGGGTGGCACACCTGAAAAACTGCAGATGCCTGAGTGTGATCCAGAACTTAAGAAGGCACTTCTCCGTTGGATTGATATCAGTGGATCGGTTGATGGCGTGAAGGCATCTATGGGCTGCATAAAGAATATGGTGGCTGATATGGTTCCAGCTAATGTTCCTGAAGAGCAAAAACAGCAGATGACTAAGATGATGGATGGACTTTTCTCTTATATGGGTGATAATGCCAAGGAGATTCTCATGATGTCTTTGGTCGGAAAGGTTGACCTTAAGGATGTACAGGCTTTTAGTGCTATGGAGAATAAGTCTTTCTTCCCTGCCTATAAGAAATTGAATGCTTCAATGGCAAGTGACGTTTCAACTCTTATGGCAAAGTTGATGGCTGGAATGAAAAAGCAATAACTGAAAATAATACTTTGTTTATGATGCCTCCTCGAACCCTATTGGGAACGAGGAGGTTTGTTTTTAAATGGGAATTTGATGATATTTTGTTTTTATGCTAAAGCTGTAATTAAAAATACGTAAATATAAATACGTATTTATGTTAATAACGATAAATTTGCAGTAAATATTTTAACATTTTATTCTTCTATTCTAAAAAACTTAATATCTTTGCACCAGAAATTTGAAATAAGAATAGATGAAAAAATCAACTATATGGCTCATAGCCGTTGTCATGGGAATCTCTTTTTTAGGTCTTCTCTATCTTCAGATCTCTTATATAGAGGAGATGACCAAGATGAAGCGAGAGCAATTTGATGAATCAGTCAAGCGAGCTATCAATCAGGTTTCACGAAACCTTGAGATGAACGAGACGCTTAGATACTTGGAGAAAGATGTCAACGCTACTGAGCGACGTGCTTTCAAACTTGATTCGGTGTCAAATGTCGGAGCACTCAATGCAGGAATCCAGCAGTCGCATCAATATGCAGTAGCAGGTGAGGATGGCACAATCTACTCGTCTTTTGAGCTGAAGACCATCACCCTGAAACCTTCAAAGGTGCCAAAGGCGATGATTCTGCATTCTGATAAGAACTCAATCTCAGAGGCTGCAAAATCGATGCAGGAGATAATCCGAAACAGATACGTCTATCAGAAGGCATTGCTTGATGAAGTGGTTTACAGCATTCTCTACACGGCTTCAGATAAGCCTTTGAAGGAGAGAATAAACTTCAAGCAGCTTGATCAGGACATCCATGCAGAGCTTCTCAACAACGGAATCTCAATTCCTTATCACTTCACAGTAAATACGAGTGATGGTCGAGAGGTTTATCGTTGTCCTGACTACTCTGAAGAAGGTAAGGAGAATACCTATACTCAGGTGCTTTTCCGTAATGACCCTCAGTCAAAGATGGGTGTGGTGAGCATTCACTTCCCAGATATGTCGAGCTACATATTCTCAAGTGTGAAGTTCATTATTCCAGCGCTTATCTTCTCAGGCGTTCTGCTTCTCACCTTCATCTTCACTATTGTGGTGATCTTCCGTCAGAAACGTTTCTCTGAAATGCGTAATGACTTCATCAACAATATGACGCACGAGTTCAAGACTCCAATCTCAAGTATCTCACTCGCAGCTCAGATGCTTAAGGATGATACGATCACGAAGTCGCCTACAATGCTTTCGCACCTCTCAGGTGTTATCGTGGATGAGACAAAACGCTTGCGTTTCCAGGTAGAGAAGGTGCTTCAGATGTCAATGTTCGATCATAAGAAGGTGACATTCAAGAAGCGTGAACTTGAACTCAACGAACTTGTGGATGGCGTTATCAATACCTTTAACCTCAAGGTTGAGGCTTCTGGAGGAAAGATAGACAGCAGTTTGTCAGCAACAAGTTCTACGGTTTATGTTGATGAGATGCACCTTACCAATGTGGTGTTCAATCTTATGGATAATGCCGTTAAGTATAAGAAGGATGATGTGGATATTCATCTCAACGTAAGAACTTGGAATGATGCCACACACGTTTATCTCTCAATCGCAGATAACGGCATTGGAATCAAGAAAGAGAACCTGAAGAAAATCTTCGAGAAGTTCTATCGTGTTCACACAGGTAACCGACATGATGTTAAGGGCTTCGGACTCGGACTTGCTTACGTTAAGCAGATTGTTGACCTTCATAAGGGTACAATCCATGCAGAGTCGGAGATTGGTAAGGGAACTAAGTTTATCATTAAGTTGCCATTATGTTAGGATACTTGATGATTCAATGATTCGAAATCTCGAAACTTCGAAACCTCGAATAAAAAGAAAAAATAACAAAATAAAAATATATCACAATTATGGAAGAAAATGTAAAAATTCTGCTTTGCGAGGATGATGAGAACCTCGGCATGCTACTTCGTGAGTATCTTCAGGCTAAGGGCTTTATTACTGAACTCTGCCCTGATGGTGAGGCTGGTTTCCGTGCTTTCCAGCGCGAGAAGTTTGATATCTGCGTCCTCGACGTGATGATGCCTAAGAAGGATGGTTTCACTCTTGCTTCTGATATCCGTCAGAGCAACCTTGAGATTCCTATCATCTTCTTGACTGCTAAGCAGTTGAAGGAGGATATCCTTGAAGGTTTCAAGATTGGTGCAGACGACTATATCACAAAGCCATTCTCTATGGAGGAGCTTGTATTCCGTATAGAGGCAATCCTTCGCCGTGTTCGTGGTAAGAAGACAAAGGAGAGCAGCGTATATCAGCTCGGTCGTTTCATTTTCGATACACAGAAGCAGCTCCTTACATGTGGTGATAAGCAGACAAAGCTCACAACAAAGGAGAATGAACTTCTTTCTCTTCTCTGCAGTCATGCTAATGAGATTCTCCAGCGTGACTTCGCTTTGAAGACAATCTGGATTGATGATAACTACTTCAACGCTCGTTCTATGGATGTTTACATCACTAAGCTTCGTAAGCATCTCAAGGATGATGAGCAGATTGAGATCATCAACATCCACGGTAAGGGTTATAAGCTCATCGTTCCAGGAGAAGAATAATCTTGAGTGAAGAGTTAAAAGTGAAGAGTGAAGAATTTAAGTTTGTAATGTACGCTATGTGGCGAACAAAATGTAACTTAAATTCTTCACTCTTCACTTTTCACTCTTAACTCCCCACCAATAAACACTCTGCGTCACTCCTCGTGCTGCAAGATAAAGTATGAAGGCGAGCCACAGAGCGTGATTGTTTAATGTTGATTCGAGAGAGAAATATGTTGTGAAGAATACGATTGCTGCAACGAATGTTCCTGACAGCATTCCGCGAGTCATGGTCATGCCGATAAACACACCATCCCATACGAAAGCCACCATTCCGGCAATAGGGATGAGCATTGCCCAGAAGATGTATTCCTCAGAGGCAGAAATGACACTCTCCTCGTTGGTTAGAAGGCGAAGGAAGTCGAGTCCGCCAATGTCATAGACGAGTGAATAAACAGCAGTCAAGCCCATACTCCAATAGAATACCTTGCGTATCGTCTCGGCCAGTGAAGCCTTGTCGTTTGCCCCATAGAAACGACCGCACAGAGCCTCTGCTGCATAAGCAAAACCATCCATGATGTATGAGTAGAGAATAAACAGCTGCATCAGCAATGTATTGACAGCCAGCACTATCTCGCCTCCCTTGGCTCCCGCTGTCACAAAGTAGAGGTTCACGGAAACGAGGAACAATGTGCGAAGGAAAATATCCCTGTTTATTGTAAAGAATGATTTCATTGCGGAAGTCTCAAAGATATGCGAGAAAGATACTCTCGATTTGTTCTCGTAAACCAATCCTCTCCTCATTCTTATAAAGAAGAAAGCCCCCATGAGAAAGCCAGCCCATTGGGCTATCAGAGTGCCTGTGGCAACGCCTTCAATCTTCATTCCTAAGCAATAGACGAGCAGTAGGGAAATGAGGATGTTCACCACGTTCTGAGTGATGGAAATGATCATCGGAATCTTTGTGTTCTGCATGCCTACAAACCAACCGTTCAAGGCGAATAATCCAAGACTTGCAGGTGCTCCCCAGATGCAGATGTAACAGTATGAATAGACGAGGTTGAGCACATTCTCCTCGGGTGCTATAAACCACATCACGAAATGGAGTAGGGGATACTGTAATGCGATGATAGTCAGTCCGATAAGAGTAGATATGCTGATGGCTCTCAAGCCCGTGAGGTCGGCATCGCAAAAGTCCTTCCTGCCGTAAGCCTGAGCCGTCATTCCGCCTGTTCCCATGCGAAGAAAAGCAAACAGCCAGTACATGATGTTGAACACCATCGAACCGACGGCTATTGCCCCGATATATCTTGCCTCACCCATGTGACCTGTGATAGCAGTATCGACAAGTCCGAGCAGAGGCACGGTGATGTTTGAAACGATAGAAGGTAGAGCGAGATTTATTATTCTGCGATGCATGATGTGTATCCTTAACTAATCTAATTCGACTGCAAAGTTACTATAAATTCATCAAAATCGGGACTTTAATATTATAAATATTAGGAAATTGAGAAAATTATTTTGTAAAGTCATAAAAAATATTTAATTTTGCAACTTAAATTGTCAAGAAAGGCTGATGGTAGATAGCAGATTGCATCTGGCTATTGGTTCTCGGCAGAAAATAAATAGTAAATAGTAAATACAAAAATAGTAAATAAAAATGATGACAGCAAACGAAATCCGCGACTCGTTCAAGAATTTCTTCGAACAGAAAGGACATGCCGTTGTGCCAAGTGCACCAATGGTGATTAAAGATGACCCAACACTTATGTTTACCAACGCTGGTATGAACCAGTGGAAGGATGTTATCCTCGGTACACGCGATCCAGAGCCTCGCCGTCGTGCAGACTCTCAGAAGTGTCTTCGTGTAAGTGGTAAGCACAACGACCTTGAGGAGGTTGGACATGATACATATCACCACACAATGTTTGAGATGCTCGGTAACTGGTCGTTCGGTGACTATTTCAAGGAAGGTGCTATCGATATGGCTTGGGAGTATCTCGTTGACGTACTCAAGCTCGATCCAGCTGACCTCTACGTTACAATCTTCGAGGGTGACGACAGCGAAGGTCTCGCTCGTGATGAGGAGGCTTACGGCTACTGGCTCAAGCACGTTCCTGCTGACCACATCATCAATGGTAACAAGCACGATAACTTCTGGGAGATGGGTGATACAGGTCCTTGTGGTCCTTGCTCTGAGATTCACCTCGACTCTCGTACTCCAGAAGAGAAGGCAAAGAAGCCAGGTCGTGAACTCGTAAACATGGACGACCCTCAGGTTATCGAGATCTGGAACATCGTGTTCATGCAGTTCGAGCGTAAGGCTGACGGTCACCTCGAGCCACTTGGCATGAACGTTATCGACACAGGTATGGGCTTCGAGCGTCTTGTTCGTGCACTTCAGGGTAAGCACTCAAACTACGATACTGATGTCTTCCAGCCAATCATCAAGGAGATTGAACGCCTCTCTGGCAAGAAGTATGGCGCTGCAGAGGATACTGATGTGGCAATGCGTGTAATCGCTGATCACCTCCGTGCTGTTGCCTTCTCTATTGCTGACGGTCAGCTCCCTGGCAATGCAAAGGCTGGTTACGTAATCCGTCGTATCCTCCGTCGTGCAGTTCGTTATGCATACACATTCCTCGATCAGAAGGAGGCATTCGTTTATAAGCTCCTCCCTGTTCTCATTCAGGAGATGGGCCCATCTTATCCAGAACTCCCAGGACAGCGTGAACTCATCGGTAAGGTGATCAAGGAAGAGGAGGACTCATTCCTTCGCACACTCGACAAGGGTATCTCTATGCTCTCTGATGCTATCGAGGCACTCAAGGCTGAGAAGAAGAACGTACTCGATGGTACTCAGGCATTCCGTCTCTTCGATACATACGGTTTCCCACTCGACCTCACAGAGCTCATCTGCCGTGAGCAGGGCATCAGCGTTGATGAGGCTAAGTTCAATGAGGAGATGGAGGCTCAGAAGGCTCGTGCCCGCAATGCAGCACAGGTAGAGAACTCTGACTGGGTTGAGCTCAAGGCTGGCGAGCAGCAGTTTGTTGGCTATGACTTCACAGAATATGAGTGTGAGATCCTCCGCTACCGTAAGGTGACTGTTAAGAAGGCTACATACTTCGAGATCGTTCTTTCTGCAACTCCATTCTATGGTGAGATGGGTGGTCAGGTAGGTGACAAGGGTGTTCTCGTTTCTGAGAATGAGACAGTCACAGTCATTGACACACGTCGTGAGAACGGTCAGAGCGTGCATATCGTCAAGGAGATGCCAAAGGATCCATCAGCTCCATTCATGGCTTGCGTTGATACAGACAAGCGTAATGCAAGTGCTGCCAACCACACAGCAACTCACCTTCTCGACTATGCTCTCAAGCAGGTTCTCGGTGATCATGTTGAGCAGAAGGGTTCTTTCGTTAGCCCTGACACACTCCGTTTCGACTTCTCTCACTTCGAGAAGGTGACAGACGAGCAGCTCCGTGAGGTTTCACGCATCGTCAACTCAATGATCCGTGAGGACCTTCCACTTGACGAGCATCGCGACACTCCACTTGAGGAGGCTAAGAAGCTTGGTGCTATCGCTCTCTTCGGTGAGAAGTATGGTGACAAGGTACGTGTAGTTCGTTTCGGACCATCTTGTGAGTTCTGTGGTGGTATCCACGCAAGCAGCACAGGTCGTATCGGTATGTTCAAGATTATCTCTGAGAGCAGTGTTGCAGCAGGTATCCGTCGTATCGAGGCTGTTACCGGCCAGCAGTGTGAGGAGATGCTCTACACAATGGAGGATACAGCAAAGGCTATCGCTGCTATGTTCAATAACGCCAAGGATCTTCAGGGTGCTATCGCTAAGTTCATTGAGGAGCACGAAGGCATCAAGAAGGAGGTTGAGTCAATGAAGGCACAGGCTGCTTCACGTATCAAGGCTGGTCTTCTTGAGCATGTACAGCAGATCAATGGTGTCAATGTCATCAAGGCTGTTGTTCCAGCTGATGCACAGCAGTGTAAGGATATCGTATTCCAGATCCGTGAGGCTATGCCACAGTCACTTGTATGTGCTCTCGGCACAAAGATTGGTGGTAAGCCAAGCATCACTATCATGCTCTCTGACGACATGGTCAAGGATCATGGTCTCAACGCTGGTAAGATCGTTCGTGAGGCTGCTAAGCTCATCCAGGGTGGTGGCGGTGGTCAGCCATTCTTCGCTACCGCAGGTGGTAAGAATGCTGATGGCGTTTCTGCTGCTCTCGATAAGGCTATCGAACTCTGCGAACTCTAAATTTTAACGAGAGTGAAAATTTATAAGTGAAGAGTGAAGAGAGAAAAGTGAAGAATTTGAATTAGTATTGTGCCTTTTGTGGTGAATTAAATGTAACTTAAATTCTTCACTTTTCACTCTTCACTTTTCACTCCTAAAAATCGAACTATGTCTGAGAAAAATCTAAAAGTATATTACACCATCAAGGAAGTGGCAGAACTGATTGGTGTAACTGAGCCTACTCTCAGATTCTGGGAGACAGAGTTTCCTCATATTAAGCCAAAGACCACGGCAAACAAGGTGCGTCAATATACCGAGAAGGATATTGACGAGATCAAGGTTATCTATAATCTTATCCGTGTGCGTGGCTTTAAGATTGCTGCAGCCAAGAAGATGCTGCATTCCAATAGAACAAGCGTTGACAAGACCGACAAGGTGCTTCGTAAGCTTCAGGATGTAAAAGAGGAACTTCTTGCGTTGAAGTCTCAACTTGATGTCATTGTATAGCGCGTGAAAAGAAGCCTTGTTTCTCTTGCTATGGGCACTTTCGGGCTTGGCATCACCGAGTTCGTCATGATGGCAATCCTGCCTAATGTGGCTGAGGATTTCGGGGTGTCCATACCTGTTGCCGGTCATCTTATTTCTGCCTATGCTCTTGGCGTTTGTGTCGGAGCTCCAATGCTGTTAATGCTCGGTCGCACATGGCCTTTGAAGCGCATTCTCTTTACACTCTGTGGCATCTTCATCTTTGCTTCTGCATTGATGGCTGTAAGTCCCTCGTATGGTGTATTCCTGCTTGCACGCTTTTGTGCCGGATTGCCTCACGGAGCCTATTTCGGTGTGTCGAGTATCGTTGGTGACAGATTGTCTCCTGAAGGGAAATCTGCCTTTGCCGTTGCGATAATCGGTTCTGGAATGGCTGTAGCCAACCTTGTGGGAATCCCGCTCGGTACATTGCTGACGGGTATCCTTTCATGGCGATTGGTCTTCATCTTCTCATGCGTATGGGGAATAGCCACTCTCCTTGCTATCTGGAAATTCGTGCCAACCATTCCACCATTGCCTAACGTGGGTGTAAAGGGAACATTCCGTTTCCTCAAGCGACTTGCTCCATGGCTCGTAATCTTCGGTACGTTGCTTGGCAACTGCGGAGTGTTCTGCTACTATAGTTACATCGCACCACTCCTTATTAATATGTCTGGTGTTCCAACGGATATGATGACTATTATGATGGTACTTGCTGGTGCAGGTATGGTAGTCGGAAATCTGTGTGGTGGAAAGGTATCTGATAAGGCAGGCCCTGGTCACATGGCTCGCTATGGTACGATGACGATGTTCCTGATGCTTGGTAGTATCTTCTTGTTCTCGCAGAATACAATACTCTCTGTGGTATGTATGACGATAACGACAGCCGCTCTGTTTAGTGTCTCTGCCCCACAGCAATTGCTATTGTTGCGCTATTCAGAAGGAGGCGAACTTCTCGGAGGAGCAATGGTACAAATCGCCTTCAACCTCGGTAATGCCATTGGTGCATTCTCAGGTGGTGTACCTATAAGTCTTGGAATGACCTACAACTATTGTGCTCTTGTAGGTGTCTTCTTCGCTGCAATGGCAATAGTTGCTTATACCATATTTATCAGGAAATACGAATCAGTAAGATAAAAAGTCCCAGAAATGGGACTTTTTTTGTATCATATACCACATTTTCTCCCTTTTTTTTATTAATATAATAAGGTGTATTGCGTGAAAAATGGTCGTTTTTTATTCAAATACCATATTTGTGGTATGCCGAATGACTATCATAGGGTATTCTCTATATCCGAAAAAAGCTGTAATTTTGCACTCAGAAATAAACAAGAAATAAATAACCACGACAAACCAAGACGCAAGTTAAGGTGAGTCACAAAAAAGAAAGGAAAAAATATATGAGTACAAAGAACTATCGTCTTGAAACACTTGCACTTCACGTAGGTCAGGAACAGCCAGATCCAGCATCAGATGCTCGCGCAGTACCTATTTACCAGACAACATCCTACGTGTTCCGTAACTCTCAGCACGCTGCCGATCGTTTCGGTCTTCGCGATGCAGGTAATATCTACGGTCGTCTCACCAACTCTACACAGGACGTATTCGAGTCACGCGTTGCAGCTCTCGAAGGTGGCGTAGCAGGTCTTGCAGTAGCATCAGGCGCAGCAGCTATCACATACGCTCTTCAGAACATCGTTCAGGCTGGTGATCACATCGTTGCAGCTGATAATCTCTACGGTGGTAGCTACAACCTCATCACACATACACTCGCTACACAGGGCGTTACAAACACTATTGTTACCATTAACGATCTTGAGGCTCTCGAAGCAGCTATCCAGCCTAACACAAAGGTTATCTACGCTGAGACATTCGGTAATCCTAACTCTGACGTAACAAACATTGAGGCAATCGCAGAGGTAGCCCACAAGCATAACATTGTCTTCATCGTTGACAATACCTTCGCTCCAATTCTCATCCAGCCACTCAAGCATGGTGCTGATATCGTAGTTCATTCTGCTACAAAGTTCATCGGTGGTCACGGTTCAAGCCTCGGTGGTGTCATCGTTGATGGCGGTAAGTTCGACTGGAAGGCAAACGCTGACAAGTATCCAACTATCGCAAAGCCAGATCCATCATATCACGGAGCAGTATTTGCTGATGTCGCAGGTCCTGCAGCCTTCGTAACACGTATTCGTGCTGTCATTCTCCGTGACACAGGTGCTGCAATCTCTCCATTCAACGCATGGATTCTCCTTCAGGGTGTAGAGTCGCTTCCTCTTCGTATCGAGCGTCATGTGGAGAACGCACTCAAGGTTGTTGATTTCCTCTCAAAGCATCCAAAGGTGGAGAAGGTTAATCACCCAAGCCTTGCAAATCATCCAGATCATGAGCTCTATAACAAGTACTTCCCTAATGGTGCTGGCTCTATCTTCACATTCGAGATCAAGGGTGGTCAGGAAGCTGCATGGAAGTTCATCGATAACCTCGAGATCTTCTCTCTCCTTGCTAACGTTGCTGACGTTAAGTCACTTGCAATACATCCAGCAACTACAACTCACTCACAGATGAGTCCAGAGGAGCTTGCTCAGCAGCATATCACTCCATCTACTATCCGTCTCTCTATCGGTGTAGAGCATATCGACGATATCCTCGAGGATATTGCACAAGCACTTGATAAGGCGTAAGGAGCCTCTCCCCCCGCCCTGACACATACTCCGATGTTATTAACATCGGACTTCCCCCGTAGGGAGGGAGCCGGTGTGCGGTGGGCAATCTCAATATAGACCAATAGAAGCGCCTTCTTTTGACGCTTTCACCTTTATCACTATAATTTACCATAAAAATGGTATTGTGTAAATGGTAGAAAATGACTATCTTTGCACTCGTAATTAAAACAAAAGAAAGGTAAGAATTATGGCAATAGCAAAATCACTTACAGAGCTGGTTGGTAATACACCTCTGCTCGAACTTAATAAGTTCTCTCAGTCAAAGAATCTTGAGACTCCAATTATCGCAAAGGTTGAGTTCTTCAATCCTGGCGGTTCAGTAAAAGACCGTATCGCACTCGCTATGATCGAGGACGCAGAGGCTAAGGGCATCCTTAAGCCAGGCGCAACAATCATCGAGCCAACATCTGGTAACACTGGTGTAGGTCTTGCCCTCGTAAGCGCAGTCAAGGGCTATCACCTCATTCTCACCATGCCTGAGACCATGTCTGTTGAGCGTCGTAACCTCGTCAAGGCTTATGGTGCAGAGGTTCGTCTCACAAGCGGTAAGGAAGGTATGGCTGGTGCTATCAAGGCTGCAGAGGAACTCCGTGACTCAATTCCTGGAAGCGTTATCCTCCAGCAGTTTGAGAATGCAGCTAACCCAGCACGTCACTATGCAACAACAGGTCCAGAGATCTGGAAGGATACTGATGGTAAGGTAGATATCTTCGTCGCTGGTGTAGGTACTGGTGGTACAGTATCTGGTATCGGTAAGTATCTTAAGGAGCAGAACCCTAACGTGAAGGTTTATGCTGTAGAGCCTCTCACATCACCAGTTCTCAACGGTGGTAAGAGCGGTCCTCACAAGATCCAGGGTATTGGTGCTGGTTTCGTGCCAAAGACATACAATGCAGATGTTATCGACGAGGTAATCGATGTTGACAATGATGATGCTATCCGCACAGGTCGTCAGCTCGCTCAGACTGAAGGTCTTCTCGTAGGTATCTCTTCAGGTGCAGCAGCCTTTGCAGCAGCACAGATTGCAGCACGTCCAGAGAACAAGGGTAAGAAGATTGTCGTTCTCCTCCCAGACACAGGTGAGCGTTATCTCTCTACCATCCTCTATGCTTTCGATGAGTACCCACTCTAAGCTTAGGCTTAATTGATAATGAATAATTGAGAATTGATAATTCAATTCATATACGACAAAAGGCTCACTTCACGGTGAGCCTTTTTTGTCGTGTTATTACTTATGAATCTTTTGTGAATGAGACTGTCCAAATTAACATTACATTTATAGTGAATGATATGATGGTTTGTCTTATCGATGTTCAAATATAGTCTGCATCACTAACTACTTCACTGCAGTTTTGTATATCTCAGTTTTGTTTGGTTCGTAGCTATTGTTTGTATATGGGATGATGTAATAGTTCTTGCCGTCATTTACAAATCTAAGTTTATGGTACCATTCAAATGAAGTTTTGAAAGAACCAAGATTTACGATCTCAGGTGATGTTGAATTGAGCGTACTCATCTTTGCTTTGTAAATAAGGATGTATTTATCATAATTCAAGGCATAGAATAGCCATCCATTGTCAATACCAAGTACATTGTCTCTATATATACTATAATTACAATATAGTTTCTCTTCTTGTGAGTCACCGAGTTTAAAATGTACTAAATATCCATCAGCATAAGAGTAAACATCCTCGCCTTCCATGTGTATGATGTTACAATCAATATTAGGTATACGTCTCTTTGAGTATGTACCGTCTTTTGGATTTATGACATACATATAGTCCTCCCAGTTACCAAATGCCAAAAAGTTTGTACCATCATAGAGAATTCTCTTTATATTCATTGGGATTTCGCAAAACAATTCAGTATTTCCTGTTTTGCTATTGATTTTTTCAATATATGAATTGTCATCACTTGCCCATAAATAATATGGAATATATATATCATCGTTAAGCACGTATGTATCAGTAACTGATGGATCATGATAGCTATAGTTCCAATTGTATTTCTTAAGTTCCTTACCTGTAGTAAAGTCATATATGCGTACAACATTATTTGTCAGACTGTAGATCTTATTGTCCGCAATGTGTGAAACCTTATCAGAAATTGTCAATGCCTTTGTCCAGTTATTTGCTTTCACGTTGATCTTTACAGTTTCATACGAAACCATTCCGTTATATGAGTCGTATGGTGTGATATCAAGTTCGCCCGACTTATCACTTAAAGGCATAATATGATAAATCTGTTTTTCTTTATCCTCCTTGATAGTCTCGCAGTTCTTGAATTTATACTGTGTATATGTTTGGCAATCCTTGAGTTGAACGGTAATGGTATCACCTACCACGATTTCTTTCTTGGATATGTAAGCAACCCTCGCAATCGGGAAATCGACTGTGATAGGGTAGGTTTCGTCGTTAATTTGAAGTTGCATTTCGTACAACCCACTCTTATCTAAACTGAAACCATAGAATAGAAGTTGGTCAGGTGTGCTACTATACTTATCAAGGCTGATATCCATACCATCAATCTTGTATTTTGCATTCATATCAAAGTCTTTACCATATAATATGAGCCAATAATTTCCATCATATTTAGCCTTTGTAATCTTAATCCCTTCGCTTGGGTGTACGATACTTACAGATTCACTTCTGTACGCGCCAATTGAGGATTCAACCTTGGCATAAACCTCAAATTTATCCTTGCCATATGATTTCCAACGCTTCCCACTATAAGTATAAGGACCTTCTGGCTTCAAAGGGATCTTTCTATGTCCTCCATGCTCGTTACCAAAGTGAGTATCTGTGAAAGTCTCATATATACTTACTTCCGAAATGTCTGACAATCCCTCTCCTAAAGTCACCTCATATTTTGGGTGATCACCGTCCCATGTGGCTGTAATTGATAAAGTGCCATGAGGAAGTGTTTCAAGTTCAGCCTCGCATGATGTTAACAAGGCTATTGCTGACATTATGATTGTAATATATTTATATATTTTCATTGTCTTAATGTTTATAGGTTGTACGAAACAGAAAGCATTACACCCGAATATCCTGGTGTTGACGAAATAAATCTTGCACGAAGATCAACGAACAGGCTGTGCTTCTCTGACACAGCCCATTCAATACCTGCACCACCGATGACATTTCCTAAGTATTTATTCAAATCCTCTGAACCACTCTCATAACGTGTGTATTGACCGGGATCATCAGGATGATTTGAACTAACATTCTTAGAAAGATAGGCATACTCTAGTTTGTGATTGAGTGCAAGTATAGGCTGATAGCCAAGCTGAATATATGGAAAGACTTTATTATCTTCTGATTTGAAAGTATATCTCAACATCATAGGAACTGTTATAACGGTAGCATTATATGCTACTGTGCTTATCCGGACACTTTCCTTCTTACCATTTATGCCATACTTGCTAAACAGCACCTCAGGGTGGAAGGTGAGATTATCTATCAATGGAATATCCGCAAACAAACCTCCTGAGGCCATAGCTGCAGACTCTAGATCGTAAGCCTCAATTTTGATAGACGAATACTCTGCTGCAGCCATTACACCCCATCTGAAATCCATGTTTGCAGTTCTTGTTTTGCCTGTTAACTTTTGCATGAGTTCGTTGTAACGTTTAGGGCTCATTCTAGTGCCTTCAATATACTGCTCAAAGCTTTC
Organism: Prevotellaceae bacterium UBA1710; assembly: GCA_002317355.1. Classification (GTDB taxonomy): domain Bacteria; phylum Bacteroidota; class Bacteroidia; order Bacteroidales; family Bacteroidaceae; genus Prevotella. The sequence goes on from DCJC01000081.1 coordinate 16,184, forward strand.
TGCCTTACTGCCTGCCAGCTCGCGGAATTTCTCGTGTATCGGACTTATATACCCCGTTTGGGGATTATCATTAGCTGGATAGAGAGTAGTTTCCTCCCCCTTCTGAACGTAGAAGTTTACAAGGTTCGTACCTGCATAATAAGCGTACATTCGGATACCATTATTGCTGTCGTCCAAACACTTGTTAAGGAATTTCTTCAAGGTCTGTCCTCTATATGTGAATGAAAATGAATAGTACGACTTGTCTCCAAGGAAAAATGCCTTGAGACTGTCTGGCGTATATTCGTGTTTCTTGCCATAGGCATCAGTAAAGGTCACTGATTCCTGCAATTTCAACACGTCATTTGTACCATCATAATTCATATTGACGGTCTCTGTCGAATTTACTTTTATCACCCTATAGCGTGGTGAACTTACCGACTTGCTTTTCTGACCGAAGCACAGCAAAGTAGTCATGCACAATAATAGTAAAGTTAAATGTTTCTTTTTCATTCTGGATTGAATTTTATATATGTATGCAAAATTAATGAAATATATTTGAATAACAAAACATTAACGACAAAAAGAGTCTTTTGATAGCGTTTTTTACCTCGTTTTATCATGTCTACGCTCCGTTCTTCCATTTGAGTTGTGCTTCCGTCTTGTGAAAAAATACAATTGAAAGCAACAAATCTCTATCTCCATCAACGTAGTTCTTGATTACCATTCTGCAATGGGTATTGGACAATTCTCATCGAACTTACGTTATTTACTTTTTGTAACCCTGATAATACCCAAAACATTAAATCAAGCCTCACGGAATATGTATTTTCTGTAAGAGGTAATGCAGGTTTCGCCGCCACTCACCTTGCACCTACCATGAAGGTTGCAGAGGCTGCCAAGGTTATTGAGAACTCACAGCGTGACATCAACATTGCTTTCGTCAACGAACTCTCGCACATATTTACCAAGATGGGCATCGACACCCTTGACGTACTCGAAGCAGCAGGCACCAAGTGGAACTTCCTGCCTTTCCGTCCAGGTCTCGTTGGTGGTCATTGTATTGGAGTTGATCCTTACTATCTCGCTCAGTGTGCTCAGCGTCATGGTCACAATCCTGAGATCATCCTTGCTGGTCGCCGAATGAACGATGGTATGGGCGAATATGTAGCAATAGAGACCGTTAAGCACATGCTCAAGAAGGGCATTCAGGTGCTCAACTCTCAGATCATCATCCTCGGCTTCACCTTCAAGGAGAACTGTCCTGATGTTCGCAATACTAAGGTAATCGACATCTATCGTGCCCTCAAGGAATACAACGTCAACGTGACCGTTTACGACCCTTGGGCAAATCCAGCTGTTGCAAAGCACGAATATGGAGTTGACGTTCTCAACGAGCTTCCTGAAGGAAAGTTCGATGCTGCCATAGCAGCTGTTGCGCACAAGAAGTTCGAAGGTTTGGACGTACCAGCCCTACTGAAGGAGAATCATGTCATCTTCGATGTGAAGTGTACACTCGACCGTAACATTATTGACGCTCGTCTGTAATATCTAAAGGTTAAGCAGGTGCACAGGTGGTTCTCCCGAACGAGGTTCGATACCTCCACCTGCTTCAAACAAAATATTTATTCATATGAAAAAGGTTATAACTTACGGAACATACGACCTTCTGCATCAAGGTCATATCAACCTTCTCAGGAGAGCAAAGGATTTGGGTGACTACCTTATAGTAGGTGTCACCAGTGATTCTTTTGACCGTGGAAGAGGAAAACTCAATGTGCGTAACAACGTGCTGGAAAGAGTAGAAGCAGTAAAGGCTACCGGATATGCTGATGAAGTCATCATCGAGGACTATGTCGGTCAGAAGATTGATGACATTCAAAAGTATAATGTGGACATCTTCGCCATTGGGTCGGATTGGGAAGGACTCTTTGATTACCTTAACGAGTTCACCAAGGTGGTTTACCTTCCTCGTACAGAAGGGATCAGTTCTACAATGCTCCGAGCAGAAACTACTACTGACGTGAAAGTTGGTGTTATTGGTTGCGGTCGTGTGGCAAAACGCTTCCCTATTGAAGCCTCTGTTGTAAGTGGTGTGAAGGTGGTTGCTGCATACGACATCAATAAAGATGCAGTCATGTCAATCTCCAACGATAATGCAGATGTGTGGGCATACGAAAGTTTGGATAAGTTGTATGAGGCTGTGGATGCGATTTATATCGCAACTCCACATTTAACTCATTATGAACTTATCAAACAAAGTATAGAAGCTGGTAAGCATGTGTTGGTAGAAACTCCAATGGTATTGAATGGTAAACAGGCGAAAGAACTCTTTGAGTTGGCAGAAATGAATGGTGTAATCTTGATGGAAGCCAACAAAACCGCTCATTGTCCTGCTTTCAATCACTTGATGGTGATGATCAAGAGTGGAGTAATTGGTGAGGTGGTGGATATTGATGCCTCACTCTCAAAGTTGCTTTCAGACAAGACGCTTCGTGAGTTTGATCCAGAGCAAGCTGGAGGTTCATTCTTTGAGTTGGGGAGTTACCCACTTCTTCCTATCGTGAAGTTGATGGGTTGCAACTATGAGAACCTGAATATCTACAGCCGTTTTGAGAATGGTGTGGATGTTTACACTAAGGGAATTTTGCGTTACCCTAAAGCTGTTTGCTCTTTCAAGTTAGGTTTGGGCGTAAAGACCGAAGGGAACCTTGTAATCTCTGGCACCAAGGGGTATGCATACGTACCTGCTCCATGGTGGAAGACTGACTATTTTGAACTTCGTTATGAAGACCAAAACAAGAATCAAAAGTACTTCTACAAGTGGGATGGTTATGGTATCCGTTATGAGATTCAGGAGTTTATCTCATGTATCTTGAACAAGCGATTCTCTACCGCTCGTCTTCGCAGACGAGAATCAATCTGTATGGCTAAGATGATGCAGCAGCTTACAGATAAGGTTAATATTTTTGAAATTTAAAAGATTAAGGATATGAAAGTAGCTGTTGTTACTGGTGGTACTTCAGGCATGGGCTTGGGTGTTGCCAAGATGCTCCTTAGTAAAGGATATTATGTGTATGCCACATACGTTGGTCCTGATTTCACCGAAGAAATTGAGAACTTCGAGGCTATCAAGTGTGACCAGACAAACCGCGAGGAGGTGTATAAGTTTATAAACTATGTGAAGAGTAAGACCGATCATCTGGATTGCCTCCATTGCAATGCTGGTATGAGCATCCGCAAGTCGTTCACCGAATACGAAGACAAGGATTGGGATGCCATGATGGAAGTGGCTGTAAACTCACACTACATCATGTGTCGTGAGTTCTTCCCAATCATTCCTGCTGGTAGTCGCATACTCTTTACTGGGTCTCAGATGGGATTGCTGCCTCATGGAATGGTACTCGCTTATGGCGTTACTAAATCAGCAGTTCATGCACTTTGCAAGAACCTTGTGAAGGAGTTTGAGGGAACGGGTACAACTGTTAATGCTGTAGTTCCTGGATTCGTTGAGACACCTTGGCAGAAGGAGAAGCCCGAGGAAATAAAGCAAAATATATATAAAAAGACCGCCATCCATCGTTTTGCCACCATCGATGAGATTGTGGATGCATTCCGCTTCTGCATTGATAATTCGTTTGTCAATGGAAGTTTAATTGAGGTTAATGGCGGTTATAATTATAAGTAAAAAATGGCAAAAGATAAATCTTCACGTGAGTTATATTGGGGGGTTACGCTATCCTATCTGACGACCTTTGTCTCATTGGGAGTGTCGTTACTCTTGACACCAATTATTATAAGAAAACTCGGGCAAAGCGATTACGGTCTATATGAAGCTATAGGCTCATTCGTTAATTATCTCGCAGTCCTTGATCTAGGATTTGGAGCTGTAGTCACACGATACACTGCCAAATACGAAAACGAAGGTGATTTCGAAGCAAGGGACAAATTCCTCTATACTTGTAGGAATATTTATCTTGTTCTTTGTGGCGTAGTTTTGTTATTAGGAACTATATTATTTTTTTTTATTGACAAAGCCTTTGGAGCCAGCTTTACTGCCGAAGAACTCGACAGAGCACATCTCTTGTTTGTTATTGTGCTTGTCACAACTGCAATTTCTATATATTCTCAAGTCTATAAAGGATTACTGAATGGTGTTCAACTATTTATATGGCCAAGGGTTATACAACTGATAAAAGCAGTATTCAGTAAAGTTGTGTCAATTGCTGTTTTATATATGGGAGCAAATAGTGTTGGCTTTACTGGAGTAATGCTCGCTTTTGAGATAGTTGCTTGCCTTATGTTGATGCACAAAGCTCACAGTGTTGTACATTTTAAGAAAAATAAAATGCCCCGTAAACAACTTGTCGAACTATTTGCTTTTACAAGCTATTTGTTTATTTTAGCAATTGTAAGTCAGATTTACTGGCAGATTGATAAGTTAGTGCTTGGAATGTTTATGGGTACAATCTCTGTTGCTATATATAGTGCAGCATTGAATATGGAGAATATCATGAGAAATGTTTCCTCATCAATTAGAGATGTACTCATCCCTAAGGCATCCCGTATAACTAAAGAGCAGCTAGAATCCACGTCTTTGACTACGGATTTTATGATTAAAAGTGGTCGTATCGTTCTTATGGTTTACGGTTTGATGGTAGTCGGACTTACTATTGTTGGCAATAAGTTCTTTTATCTGTGGCTTGGTGAGGAGTACGTACCAGCAGTTCCTATTTTGCTTATTCTCGGATATGCTACCTTACTCCCAACTGTTTTGTTACCAGGTGAGGAATTATGTAAGACTTTTAATAAGCATGGACCTCTTACATTGATTTACCTATTTGTAAGTATATTAAATATTGTACTTACGGTTGTTATGGTTAAAGCCATAGGATTATATGGTGCAGCTTATTCAACTTGTATAGGTCTGTTGGTTGGCAATGTTGTTATCTCGCTGATATATTACAACAAAGTGTTACATGTGGATGTCAAGGCACTTTTATTTGGGTTGTGCCACAAATTGTTACCTTGTCTCATTTTAGTAGGGCTTGCTGGCTATGCAATAGATACATTCATTCTACCAGCATGTTCTTGGGTAGTTCTATCTATTGAAGTGTTAGTAATGGCAATACTTTTTTTACTATCACTCCATTTCTTTGGCTTTAATGATTCTGAAAGGAATATAGAAGATAAAATATTGAAACCGATTTTAAATAGATTAAAATAATAATAAAATGAAGAATCCGAATAGCGTAATCCTTGTATCTAAAGACGCACTTGGTACATTCTATCTCCCTGTTTACGGAAATAAATATTGGGCAGGAAAAACTCCTAACATGGATGAACTTGCTAAAAAAGGCACTGTGTTTAAAAGACACTATACAGCAGCACCTTCTTCTGCGATGTCATATTTTAGCATGTGGACGGGAGTTTATGCACACGAAACAAATCGCAAAGACTATCTTCCCATCAAAACAAAGGAGCCATATAAATCTTTCTTCGATAAGGCATTTGAACTAGGATTTGATTGTCACATTATTTGGGACAGCAAATGGATGACTACAGCAAAATTGTACTCAGAATGTTATGGCGAACATATTACATATAATGATCTCTATGAAATTAGGCAACCTGTCGGTTCTCATCAACAGCACAAAAAGGCCGTAGAGTGTAATGAAGAGAAGGTCGCAGAAACTGTTTCTCGGATACGAGCTGAGATTCAGAAAATATGTTCAGCTGACCAAAAGGTGTTTATTTGGATGCATTTGCCTCATGTTCTAAATGGGCGCAACACTTACGGCTCTGATATTGATGTTTATGACCAGGTTATAGGTGTGGTTCGTGAATTTTTCTGTGACGAGAACATTTTCGTTTCGTCAGACCATGGTAACATGAATGGCACTCATAATAAAATAGGCTATGGTTTTGATGTATATGAGGCTGCCGTAAGAATACCATTGATTGCACCACGTATTGCAGGAATTGAAGAGGTGAACTATCCCACATCCACTTGTGATCTTTTTGAAATCATTTTTAACCGTAGTATTCCTCAACGAGAGATCGTGTATAGTGACTCGGCGTACTATTGCCAGATAAATAGAAAGTTGGCGATTATAAAAGGTAACTATAAATATATCTACAACAGACGTGACCATACGGAAGAACTGTACGATGTTATCTTCGATCCCGCAGAAAATGTAAATCTCATTATCGATTACAAATACGATACAGATCGTCACCTGTCTTGTCCTACTCAAGAAATGTACTTTTACGATAAATGGGATAAATTGCCTAAAATAAGAAAGGAACTACGTGCAGAGCGTGTAAGAATCTGGAGAGAGGGTTCGCTTTATAACAAGGTTCACGCTTATTATCTTCACTTTAGCAAGACATCTTGGCGGTTAGTCCGTACTTTCTTGCATACCCACGGAATAGAATACTCGATACATAAAGCTAAATGATTATGCATAAAGCAATTAGTCCGATACTATTCATCCTCTCTTTTATTGCTGTAATCATACCTGGTTCTCTGACAAATAGCAATATTTGGGCTTATGAAATAATCGCAATAGCTTCAGTACTAGTTTTTCTATTTTACAAGGAACCTGTGGCGCAGGTTAAAAGGATTACATTTAGACCAGTTTTTCTTTTTATTTTTGCGTTTTGTATAGTTTTCTTTCAAAGACCAATCGATTATATCATGGGTTATGTAAGCGGCTGGTTTTATGTGGGTGAAACACATTATATGCCCTTTTGTCTAAAGCTTGCAATTTGGGGATTGAATGCCTTTTTATTAGGTTACTTGAGTAGGTTGAACAGAACTGAATATAGCCAGACATTTAGCATTGATGCCCCAATAGTGTCAACGAAATTCTATACTGTTGTACTAACTCTATTGTTGTTGGCCATATTTATATTAGTGCCGAGAGCAATATTGATGGGTGGTTATGGTCAGGCTCTATTATCTGCAGCAGGCATTTACAACTATTTGTCGTCTTGGTGTAGTGCTTTTATCTTGGCGTTTTTAGTTCAATTTTCTATCAATGCTAAAAGATCAAATAGCCTTTACAACTGTTCTCTTTTAGAGTTTGTAAAATCAATGGGAACATGGCAAAACTTCGTAGTGGTATTATATACTATCATGATATTGAATGTGGGAGATAGAGGCCCTCTAATTGTAGCTTGCGTTGCGTATTATATTTCATATGCAATAGTAAGTAAGAAGAAGCTATCAAAAACGTTGGTCTTCTCGTTCATTGCTATTGGAGTTGTTGTGTCATCCTTTTTAGGTATGACTAAGCAATATAGAGATAACAACTCCTTCTTTGAGAGAGCCGAAACCTTATTTTCAGGTGGTGGCTTTGATCAGTCTGAATCGGTGTGCCCCCCGACATACGAACTCTCAAACTCTTATAACTGTATGGCCTTCTCTGTTGAGATGATTGATAAAGGAGAACATTATCAATATGGTTTGCTGCAGATAGGTGGCTCACTATCTGCAATTCCATTTATTAATAGATTTCTTCATTTGCCTCAAGGATCATCCTCTAAAATCTCTCATTTTGTTCAAGGAGATGAGATTACTTATGGTAATGGCACAACATGTATATCAGACTTGTATCTCGACGGTGGTTTGTTACTTGTGATAATAGGTATGTTTATATGGGGTAGATTGTTAAGACGCTTTGAGGTGATTTTGTTTACTGATAGCTCAGGCTCGCTATTCGTATTTTGTATGGCGATGTTTTTCTTAGCCCATGTTATTTATATACCTCGAAGCACCATACTTTCTCCATTTAAATATGCTCTATGGGTGTATATAGTAATGTATTTATATAATAAAATGTCTGTAAGAAATTATGGGAAATAAGATATTATTTCTTATTAAAGCACCTAATGCAGGAGGTGCAGAAACCTATTTGCTACGATATATGAGACATTGTAAACAATCAAATTATACAGTGTATTGTAAAGGTGGTATAGGAGGTGAATTGGAATTGGCGTATCGAGAAGTATGTACCTTGAAATTGGATTCAAAACTCGGCTATTATAACCCATTTGAGTACATTAAATTTTATAAGTACTTAAAGCGTAAAAAATACACGTCGGTATGCGACTTCCAAGGAAATTTCTCAGGATTTGTCTTGCTTTGTGCAAAAATAGCAGGAGTTTCAAATAGAATTGCATTTTACCGTGAGTCAAAAAATAAGTTTAGCAACTCGTTTTTTAAGAGAATTTATACTTGGCTGACCACGAGAGCAATGCTTTATTCTGCTACACGCATTTTAGCAAATTCTAAAAATGCGCTTAATCATTTTCACCCTGAATGGGAGGGAAAACCTAATAAATTTCGGGTAATATACAATGGATTTGACTCTAATATTGTATCTCGAAAGGATAAATCCGAGATGCGTAATCTACTAAATATACCTCATGATGCTTTTGTAATTGGTCATTCTGGTCGATATTGTTCTGCTAAAAATCACGAAATGATATTACATGTTGCATTGAAATTATGTTCCTCGTATCCTAATGTAATATTTGTATTAATGGGCAGAGACGTGAAAGAGCATCTACAAAACGAAGTTGAGAAATATGACCTTAGCGAACAGATTAGGTTTCTAGGATATAGGACTGACGTTCTGGATGTTCTTAAAAGTGTTGACACCTTCTATTTCCCATCATTAACTGAAGGGCAACCCAATGCCTTAATAGAGGCGATGATGAGCAACGTCCCTTTTGTGGCATCGAATATCCCTTCAATAAAAGAGACCGTTCCAGATTGTTGCCAGAGTTTCCTTGTTGACCCTAATGATTTCGAAGAAAACTATAAAGCTTTAGAGAAAGCAGTTCAAGATTTATCATATCTTGATGAAACGAAATGTAGTATATGGGCAAAAGAAAAATTTAATGCAGATAAACTATTTAATGAGTTCAGAGAGGAACTTGAACTTCTTTGTACTACTAGATAATATTGTTAATATTTATAATTATAGAAAATGAATGTTGCATGGATTCATGATCATCAGTTTTTTACTGATGGATTAAATTATTATAGCAGGGGTAGCATGCCCTCATCTGTATGGGAAAGATATTTGTTGGAAGACTGCAATCTATATGTATTCGGTAGAAAACTACAAGAGAAAAGTAATATATTATCTTCCTATAGTGGTGTTCAGTTTGTATTAAGTAACTACTATTCAAACTTTACTAGCTTTATAAAAAATTACTTCAAAATCGTGAAAGAGCTGGATAGATTCCTTTCTGACAAGGACAAGGTTATTATTCGTCTTCCCAGCGTTTTAGGTCTTCTTGCGTGCAATATAGTAAAAAAGAGAAAAATCCCCTACATGTTAGAAGTTGTCGGATGCGCATATGATTCCTTTAATAGTTATGGAAACATTGTCGGAAAGATATTAGCAAATCCGTATGATTTTATCATGAAGAAACGTGTTCAGGAGGCTTCTCACGTTTTATATGTGACTCAAGAGTATCTTCAAGCTCTATATCCTAATAATAAAGGAATAACGGTAGCTTGTACTAATGCGATGGTATCACCAGTCGAAGAATCTGTACTGCAGACGCGAATAGAGCGGATAAAATCAAGAAAAGCAGGGGATCCATTTGTTATTGGTCAAATTGGTAATCTAAGTGTTTCGTATAAAGGCTATTCTGTTGCAATAGAGGCTCTTGCACATCTAAAAAAACAAAACATAAAAGTAGAGTTTCGAGTAGGTGGCAATGGAAGTCCTGATGCGATACTTAAACAAGCAAAACAATTGAATGTTGAAGATTGTATTAAGATATTGGGACCAATACCTCATGAGGAAATACATTTGTTTTATGATGCAATAGATTGCTATATACATCCATCCTTATTGGAGGGATTACCACGAGTATGTGTTGAAGCTATTAGTAGGGGATGCCCTTGTGCAACGTCAAAAGCGGGGGGAACGCCAGAACTAATCAATAAGTTACATTTGCACAATATCGGAGACTCTTTAAAACTTGCTGAAGATATTCGCTTATTATCGTCTAATAGGAAAATGTTAACTGATGCTGCTGTGGAAAATTTTCAGAAGGCTAAATTATACTATTCTACCATAACTTCAACAAAACGAAAAGATTTTATAGAAAACTTTTATAAAAGCTAATTGAGATGCAAAGAGGTCGAGATAAAGCAAAGAAATTTAGATTCCTTTTGAATTCATTAACGAGATTTTGGCAAATTCTCCCTTTTAATATAAGAAAGGCGCTTTATACATCCTTTAGGAATACTAATGGGAATATAGGATTCGCTTTACGTTACTCACTAATAAAAACACTAGCACAACATGTTGGCGAAAATGTCGCAATATTTCCTACTGTTTTTATTACGGAGTTTGATAAACTTCATATTGGCGATAATGTTAGTATTCAGCCTTTTACATACATAGATGGTGTCGGTGGTGTGCATATAGGAAACGATGTGTCTATCGCTCATGGCGTTACAATAATGTCGACTGAGCATAATTATGCAGATTACAGCATTCCTATTAAAGATCAAGGTCATATTGTAAAACCTATAACAATATCCGATAATGTTTGGATAGGTTCGAAAGCGACTATTTTGAAAGGCGTTACAATATCTAGTGGTTGTATTATAGCGGCAAGTGCTGTTGTAACCAAAAGCATTGATTCCGAAAATGGTATTTATGCAGGATGTCCTGCAAAATTTCTAAAATTGAGATAGGTTATAGAAATCTTTGTAAGACGAATGATATTTCCAAGGCTCTGCAACCAAGAACGATGGGATGCTTTCATTGTTGAACTGAAAGCTTACATTGAACACACTAAACTTAACCATTATGACCGAGAACGAATTTATCAAAGATCTGGTTAGTTTTGCTAAAGCGACAGGAACTTTTCAGCACGAGGCAAACAAGATACCTGTAACTGCTACAGATGTTGATGGTTTAAAACAAGTGGTAGAAGGGGATGTTTTGCTGTTTCCTATGAGAGACTACATGCACTTAGCTGATCATGTCAATAATTTGTTGCGCGATAAATACTATTATCAGAGTATCGTTGATAAATGTTACGAACGAGCAAAAATGTACGACATCAGCTTAATGGCAGATAAGTACATCCAAGTGTATTCTGAACTTTAGCAAAATAAATGAAGCTATACCCAAACGAATTAAGTTTCCTGCTGCAATCTCGAGTGCCATTGGAGGTCTGGGCGGCATTAGGCATTGTTTTGTGTATAGGGTTTGTCAGTATCTTTTGCTCGAAGAAGGGAAAAGAACTGAAATGGCACTATACTGGTGTGTTATGCTTAGTCGTATATGTATTCATCGTATTGTGCAATACAGTGATATTCCGCTCTAAAGGCAATACTTCAAGGGTTGTGCTCATTCCATTCTGGAGCTATCTGGAGGCTGTAAAAGAGAGCCGTTCGTTCTTCTTGATAGAGAACCTGCTGAACATTGTGCTATTCGTTCCTGTTGGCTTATTCCTTAAGATGAGTTTCCGCAATATGCGATTCGTTCCTATCATGATATGCGGTCTTCTGTTGTCCATAGCGATAGAAACAAGTCAACTACTACTGCAAAGAGGATGGTTTGAAGTGGATGATATGATGCACAATACTCTCGGAACTATTCTTGGATATCTCACAATTAGAAAATGTAAAACTTATGAAGATAAATAAAGAGTTATTCTATAAGGTAGCAGAAGAGGCAAAGGCTTCTCCTCGTCTTCGCATGAACTATGACTTGCGAAATGACGAGAATGAACTGAGCCAACGAATGCTGAATGTGCTGCTCCCTGGTACTAAGTCACCAATACATAGGCATACTGAAACCTCTGAGACAGTGGAATGTCTGGAAAGTACTTGCATAGATCGGTATTATGATAATGATGGTAACGAGACGGATATGTTCGTGCTCTCAGTTGGATCAGACTTGATAGGTCTTCAGATTCCTGCTGGTCAGTTTCACTCGTTGGAAGTGCCATCGGATTGGAAAGAGAAGGGTGTGATACTGGAGTTTAAGGCAGGGAGGTTTGAACCTGCTACGACGGAAGATATGCTGAAATAACGAACGAAGAGAGGTGTGATGCCTTTAACTTAGTCTTGAGTCGTTGGGCGACAAGGGGCAACAATCTGTAAATAATAATACCCTAATCATGGATAAAAGAAATGTAAGAGATGGATTGCAACTGATGGGGGCACTCTTTTGTTGTTGGTTGTATCTACCTCACATCGTGCTGTATTGCTGTAAAAGAAACCTGAACAAACTGGTAAAGGCTGATTTGGCAAGGCGTGAGGAAAAGTCTGACCTGCGGATGTCGAAGGGATGGATGTTATTGTACTATCTGCATAATGATCGTTACTTCCGCACATTGTTCTACCATCGCATCGGTGCATTGATGGCTATATTGATAGGGTGGTGGAGACCTGGGGATAGATACTTTGTTATCTCGAAAACCACTAAAATTGGTCCTGGAGCATATTTTGCCCATCCTTTTGCTTCTGAGTTAAATGCAAAATCAATTGGTAAGAATTTTTCTTGTCGTCATCTTACGACTCTTGGTAATAAGCAAGATGGTGACAATGAAAATAGACCCACAATTGGAGATAATGTGACGCTTGGAGTTAATGTCACTATTTTGGGGGGAGTTACAATTGGCAATAATGTGACAATTGGTGCTGGTGCTGTCGTTGTAAAGGACATTCCGGATAATTGTATTGCAGTTGGTAATCCTTGTAAACCTATAAAATTCTTGGAAGAATATAACTTGTAATTTTCTTATTACGAATAAGAATTGAGAATCAAAAAAATGCGAAAGAAAAAAATATTATTCCTATCGAACCATTTCCATACCCTCCATGCTTTCAGAAAGGAGATGATTATAGAAATGCTCAATCAGGGTTATGAACTTTATTTGTCACTTCCTAAGAGTGAGGATAATAAGTATTTTGAGGATCTTGGTTGTCATATAGTAGAGACAAACATTGATCGTAGAGGTGTGAATCCTATCAAGGATATTCAGTTGATTAGATTCTATAAAAAAATGATTCCTGAAATTAATCCCGACATCATATTCTCCTATACGATAAAACCAAATATATATGGTTCCATCGCAAGTAATGGAAAGTATAGACAAGTCTGTAATATCACAGGAACAGGTGCTACTTTTTTAAAAGAGAATTTTATCAGTAAAGTATGTAAGTTTCTATATAAAATAAGTGTAAAGAATTGCTATAAGATTTTTTTTCAAAATATTGGTGACAGAGATTTCTTCATAAAAAATGGACTTGTAAAAAATAACTATGCAATGCTTCCAGGATCTGGATGTAATCTGAAACAGCATGCCTTCAAACCTTTGCCTGAAGGCGAGCAGATAAACTTCATCTACATCGGTCGTGTGATGAAACTGAAAGGCATTGATGAGTATCTGGCTTGCGCTGAGATAACAAGAATGAAGTATCCGCAGACGAAGTTCTACATTGCTGGTTGGAACGAGGAAGAGGAATACATGCGCAAGGTGGAAGAGGCTCAGAATGCTGGCTATGTGGAGTATGTGGGTTTCCGTAAGGACATTGATCAGTGGATTGAGAAGTGCCACTGCACGATACTTGCTTCATATGGTGGCGAGGGTGTTCCAAATGTACTGTTGGAATCGGCATCTACAGGTAGAATCTGCATTGCATCGAATATCAACGGAAGTAAGGATGTTGTGGATCACGGTGTGACTGGTTATCTGTTTGAGAAAGGTAATGCTGAGGATCTGGCGGCTCAGGTGGAGAAGTTCATCTTGCTTTCGGATGAGGAGAAGGCTGCCATGGGTAGGGCTGGACGCGAGAAGGTGGAACGTGAGTTCGATCGTGAGATTGTGGTAAAGGCTTATCTTGAAGAGGCACACGGTTGCTAATACGATGGTAGAACAATTGTTCTTTGAACTTATTCGTGTGTCTGTCGGCACTCAGGATTGCCTCACAAGAACGCCTATGACGGCAGAGTGGGATCAGTTGTATAAAATGGCGGAGAAGCAGTCCTTGATAGGTGTATGCTTTGTGGGATTACAACGTTTGGGAGCGAATGCTGATGATGGCTTTTCTCAAATAGGCATGAGTGAGATGCAGTTCCTGACTTGGATGGGTATGACTGCTAAGATACAGCAGAACAACGAGTCTGTGAATATAAAGTGTGTCGAACTACAAAAAAAACTCACATCAGATGGTATTGAATCGTCTATATTGAAAGGGCAAGGTGTGGCTCAGTCCTATGCTCCAGATCTTCGTATGCTTCGTCAGTCTGGAGATATAGATGTGTATGTGGAATGTGGCATGGAAAAGGCTGTTGCTTATGTACAGCGTGTTGCGCCTACTAACGAAGTGAACCATAAGCATGTGCAGATGCATGTGTTTAAGGATTGTGAGGTTGAAATACATTTCATTCCATCAGAATTACATTGTCCATGGCAAAACAAACATTTACAGAATTTCTTTGCTTGTCATGATGGCAAAGAAAAAATAAGTTTGGCGGAGGCTGGCGAAATCATGATTCCTGAGTTGTCCTTTTATGTTGTGCATCTGTTGGCTCATTCTTATCGTCATCTTTTTGGTGATGGCATTGGATTAAGACAAGTAATGGATTTGTATTTCGTCTTTCTCAAGTTGCAGAACGTTGCAGAATCTGTCAACATGGAGGAAATAAAACAGGTGGTGCATCGAACTGGTATGGACAAGTTTGCATCGGCTATTATGTGGGTGCTGGATAAGGTGTTCAATCTAAATATGGATGAGATGCCTTGGGAACCGAGTGCTCGTGATGGGCAGTTCCTTTTGGGTGAGATAATGATGGCAGGTAATTTCGGTAAATATGACGCGCGTATCAACCGTAAAGGTGAGACGCGTGGGGATAGGTTTTGGCGTGTATCGAAGCAGAATTGGCGTTTGATGCGATTCTCGCCATGGGAGGTGATATGTACCCCGTTATGGCGTATCTGGCACTTCTGCTGGATGAGAATCCATGGATATACGCAAGGGTGACATCGTACTAAATTGATAAAGAAAATAATTGATAAATATGAATACAACTGTAATTTATGGAATCATCTTTGTGATTCTACTTGTTGTAGAGTTGGCATACTTTAAGATTGCTGACAAGTGTAATATCATAGATAAACCGAATGAGCGTTCAAGCCATTCTACTATCGTTTTGCGTGGTGGTGGTGTGATCTTCGCACTTTCCACCTTGGTGTGGATTGTGTATCAAGGAGCGTTCGGTAGTTGGTCGATAGTTTTTGACTATCTGCCGTTCTTGAGTGGCTTGATATTGATTGCTGGAGTGAGTCTGGTGGATGATATCCGTACTCTTCCTGATAGTGTGCGATTGGTGGCTCAGTTTGTTGCCATGGGATTGATGTTCTGGAATCTTGGCATGATGCATCTTGAGCTTTGGTGGGTGGTAATCCTTGCTCTTATCGTGTGTGTGGGTGCGACTAATATCATCAATTTCATGGATGGCATCAATGGTATCACGGCTGGTTATTCATTGGCAGTTCTGATTCCGTTGCTTCTGATTAACAATAGGATGCCTGAGCAATTTGTGATGAACTCTTTCCTGGGTGTGACAATTGTGGGTGTGCTGGTGTTCTGTATCTTCAACTTCCGTCCGAAGGGTAAGGCGAAGTGCTTTGCTGGTGATGTTGGTTCTATCGGCATTGCATTTATCATGCTGTTTATCATCGGTAAGTTGGTGATGGCGACTTCTGATATAACTTATCTTATTCTCTTGCTTGTGTATGGTGTGGATGGTGTGCTTACTATCTGCCATCGTATCATGTTGCATGAGAACTTAGGTGAGGCACACAGAAAGCATGCCTATCAACTGATGGCTAACGAACTGAAGATTGGGCACGTGAAGGTGACATCGTTGTATATGGTTCTGCAGACGATGGTGAGTCTTGGCTTCATCTATATCTGTCCTGACAATGTGGTTTGCCATTGGATGTATCTCGTTGGTGCGCTCATTGTCCTTGCGATTGCATATGTGCTCTTCAAGAAGAAGTACTATCACTTGCATGAGGAGTATTTGGCAAGTCTTGGAACGAAGTGATGTTTCCTCAATGAATCTGCATTTACGATATGATACAACTTAAGAAGCGGATTGAAGACCTTATAGAAATGGAATTACGTTCGGGTTCTATGGAGGTCATCACTCCAGTTTATGTCTCACGTATGCTCAATGTTCCATTGGAGGAAGTTGAAAAGGTAATGAAGGAGATAGACAAGAAATGAAAAAACTTCAACTCTTAGATCAACAAATCATTGATGCGACTTTAGCAAAGGCGAAGGAAAGTCATCGTCTCAGGATGAACTAGAACTTTCATCCTACATTGGATGATAAGGTGCAGAAAAATATTAGTTGCAGGCAGTCATGTCGGTTGACAAATAGACCGCCTTCTATCGTTAGGCTGCATGTATGGATGTACGCAAAGAGGAAATGGCGGAGAATGTAGTGATTCGTACAGAACCCCAATTGACACAACCATAGTTTTTGCTCTTACTTGAGATGGTTATAAGATAATAGATACATTAACCCAAATTCCTAGCATATTATAATGTTTTTGTACGGAGCAAGTGATCGTGGTATGGTTGTTAAAGATATTCTTCACTCCATGGCGTGAAGGTAAATGCATTTGTGGATGATAATCTAGATGTCAAATGTCTTTGGTCACGTTCAGTGCTTCGTAATGCAGATCGACTATCACCAATAATAGTTAGTAATGGTGATAATTCTTGAACTACTTAAAGTGAGCAAATTTGAACTTGATTTAGAATTATATATGATGTCAATGGGGCTTATTTTGTATTGACTTTTTTTGAACCTTTTGCTGTTGGGATAGAAATAGATTGTTGCAATATTAATAGTTGAATTATGTTATATTGGATGCCACCTGCAAATATTGTTGTTGAGTCAGTATCACAAGATTTGAATAGCACTTTTGGGGTAAGAGA
The DNA here is from genome assembly GCA_002317355.1 of Prevotellaceae bacterium UBA1710. Classification (GTDB taxonomy): domain Bacteria; phylum Bacteroidota; class Bacteroidia; order Bacteroidales; family Bacteroidaceae; genus Prevotella. Next base: position 33,171 of record DCJC01000081.1, read on the forward strand.
TGTAGATTGTGGTAGTTTTAACGAAAAGACGTATTATTGGGATAGGTTTTCACATCTTGATTTTTTTACTGGAGATGCCAGCCCTTTATCTATTCCCCAAAATAGTTCACATGTTATTACAATTAATAAACATAAAAAAATTTCAGAGCAAATAATACAAGAAAATACTGTTTATGTTATTCGTGATAGAATAGAAATTAATGATCACGATACAGTTGTCATGCCATCCAATTGTAAACTTAGATTTGAAGGAGGGCATTTAAAGGGAAAGCTTAGAGGAACTATAGATGTCGAAGGTGAATATGACAAGCATTTTGAAGTGTATATTCCAAACGATTCATTAAATACAATCATTACTCCTGATTTTCGATTGTATAATTATTCGAACGAAATTTCGCGGAGCCAATTGGAAGCATGTAGAAATGGCATTTTATTATGTGAAAATATAAATGTATCTATTGGTGGTACAAATAAAGGGGCTGATTTATATACTTCAATTAGGGGAATTAAAAAAAAAATGACGATATGTGCAAATGAGCAATTATATTATGGATTCAATATAAGAGAAGGCAATGTCACTATACAGGATGTTACTTTAAAAAAATGTATTGGTACGCAATTGTCAACAAGACTGTTTGTTTATTCGTCACAATCTAATATAACAATAAAGAATAGTGTTATATATGGTGGCTTCCTGTTTTTGCGTTCGGATAGTTTGTCCGAAAAATCCCAAAATATTCTTATCTACAATAATAAAATTTTTGCTGATTTCTCAACTATTATAGAAAAAAAACGATGGTCGGTACAAAAGGATGTATTTACATTCCGAGGTTATGAAAATGTCAAAGTGACAAATAATTATGTCAAGTATAAAAATGTGAATAGATGTATAAAGACAAGTTATACGAAAGGACAATCTCCTAATAATATAGATATCTCGGAGAATGTTTTTAAAGCGGAATGTACTAGAGGATACTGTATGAAACAGTTTTGGGATGGATATATTGGAACTGCAAATATTCGTTTTTGTAATAACACTTTGGATGTACCTAACCATACATGTATAATAGAAAACAAAACAGAGAATGTTTCAGATTTCTATACTTCAACTATTAAAGCAGAAATTAGTAGTAATAAAGGAAGAATAAGTGGAGGCTTTGTTTATACATACAATAGGGGGAATCAGCAAGAATGGAATATTCATGATAATCAGATAGACATAGAAATTCCTTCTGGAGTTGATGAAAGTTTTAAACCTCATGTTCCTTTATATATGGCATCTTCCAAGGTTTCAATAGTCAACAATTCTTTTAATATATATAGAAATGACTTTAAAAAAACGAGTGTCGTTGTTTGTAGATTATGTAAGGGTGATATTATATTTCCTTCTTGCATTATTGAAAACAACCATTTTTCAGGATCATATAATTTGGGTATGAGATTTGATGATATCTT
>DCJC01000012.1 GCA_002317355.1 Prevotellaceae bacterium UBA1710
GTGCAAAGGTAAAAGAGTAGTTACTTGATTAAGTAATTCAAGTTTTGCACCCTATCCTAAGTTATATCCCTGACACATACTCCGATATTATCCGCTCAGCCCTTAGGGATGCTTGCCAGAGCAAGAATATCGGACTTCTTTCAGGGTTAATGGTGGGAAAGTTCAGTTACATAAGAGGAAGAATGGAAGTTGATGTCTCGCTCATCTTCCGTAGTGACAAGGGGGTAAACTCAGTGAAGCTCCGCTCTTAGAGCGAACAAGAAGCGAAGGTTCACTGAGTTTACCCCCTAAGCATAGCGAAGGAGAAACGAAGGATGAACGAAAGAAAAACTCCGCTACCGAGAGTCGAATCTCAGTAGCGGAGAAATATTAAATACTAATGTTCCTTAGTTTAGAAATCCAGGTCTCCATAGCCATTATTTACCCCAGTAGGAGAAGTCGTATCATCATCCGGATCGGTATTAGCTCTTCCTTTACCTCCAATAAGCCAATCTTACCAATCTTTCCCAATAAATATTGGGACGCTGATACAATATTTCACAAAATTAAGATTGTAAAGATTGCGAAGATTGGGACTCCACGTAGTGCCTGAGCTATGCGAAGAATTTTTGTCAGTTCAAGCAACAAAGGTGCACATTCACATTGAGGAATAGAAATTCGTCGAACTGACGTTATTTACTTATTACTACCTTTTTACCATCAAAGATATAGATGCCATTTGATGGAGAGAGGACAACCTGACCATTGAGGTTGTAGTATCTGCCGTCTGTTTTCTTGCTTGAGAGGCATGATGCTATTGAAGTAGAATTGTCACCTTCCTTTGGAACAAGCCAGATACCACTTACACGCAACGTATTGCCCCAATCAACCTTTATCGCGTTGAGATGAACGAATGGATCTACACGATTCTCGTTGGATGATGTAAGACGGTTACGGAAATCATCAAGCGGAATAACGATAGCCTTGAGTTCGTTGTCCCAATACTCGCAGCTCTCATTAAATGAAACTTTTATTTCCTTCCATGAACCGTGAGAGATGATTCGGTTGGCAAGAAGACGGAGGCTGTTACCCTTACCACGGATTACGATTTTGTCGTAGTCGCTGATGTCAGCAAAGTCATCGTGATCCACATTGACGAATCCTGCAATCGCAGTTCCACCACCCGCTTCGATGCCAGTATTCCAATCCACATTAACATGGGTGTCAAGCATCTCTGCATCTGATGAACCATTTGTCCATTTATGGAAGAAATCAGATGTAAGCGGTACCCATCCCTCAAGTGGTTCGAAGTCATCGATGCTGAAGATATCTTGAATATTATTCAGTACGATAGATGATCTCTGTGGGAAATACTGGGTATGAAGTCTGTTACGCTCAGCCATGTAGGTTCCATCTACTGTATAGAGACTGCCAGGAGACTGATAAGGATGTACATCCTTGCGATAATGTCCCCAGCGGGCAGCTTCTGCATAGAGAGCCTTCGAGATGTTATTGTAGAGACTATCCCACACGGCTTCTGCACTCTTAGGGCCAAGGAGACCATCGTCAGACAAGAGTTCCTTTGCACGACTGAGATACTTCTTTGCAAACTGCTTGTTCTCCATAAGATGATTGAAGATGCCAGTTGGAGTCTCATTGCCGTTGTTGAGTCTCAGGATGTTCTCTTGTGGATTCTCGAATATGATCTCAGAATCCCAACAGAGGAATCGGAAGCCCTGACTCTCTTCTCCTTTTCTTCGGATTGCATACCAGTTGTGATGATCCCAGTCACCATTACCGGCATACTGATTGATAATCATATAGTCGATGAAGTTATCGATGTCGAGGAGAACCTCCTGATTCTTGTTTCCATCAGCATCCTTACCCTGGAGCATATTATAATAGGTGTTGTCGGATGCCTGTGCTGCAGTCTCCACCATCTTTTGCCAAGCATCGAGATCACCCTCTCCTGCTTCAATGTGGTTTCCACCCTCCTCTTCTATCTTTATCACATCGATATCTTTCTTATCTCCACCAAGATGGTCTTTGCCATACTGGTCGTTAACACGCTCTGCAATGTTGTAGATTCCCCAATACATTCCATTGAGGAAGACATGAACATACAAGGCATTGACACTTGTATGACCTATCTTGCGCTGCATTCTGCGAGCCCACACATCACGGGTGTACTGTGCTTTCTGACGGTTTCCCTCCAGCCAATGTTGCCATGCGTTGCCAAAGTGGCAACGAAGAACGAGCTGACTGAACTTGTCTGGCTCTCCTTCGCCAAAGAGAGGATAGGTGAGAGTCTTCTCGCCATAGTCCTTCTTGAAGACAAGACGCATAGAGTGCTTCGGATTCTTTTCAGCAAGACGACCATGACCACCATGCAACTTAAGTCCGCAGGTCACATTGAAATCATGGTTGGCTCCAAAGAGTTCGGCATTAACAGGACGTGTCCAGCCGTTACCAGTAGGATCGCCAACAGGAGGACCTGTAAAGATATAGATACCACCTTTGTTCTCATCGTTTTCGTGACAGAAGAAATTATCCTTGTCGGTCACAATACTAAGAACAGGAATCTGGAGGAATCCCTCCTTTATCTTCTTAGCAAGGACTGGATCAGAAGTCATAGCCTGATTCATTCCATAGCTTGCAGGAGCTATACCTTCTATTGTTGCAAATGAGCCCCATTCCGTAGGATATCCTTTTGGGGTATCAGACTGACGCAACACATCATCCAAGAATAGATAAGTAGCTGTTGACAGGTTAGATACCTCTCCTTGAGCACTTACTACAGCAGTTCTGATGATGGTGTTACCAGAAATGGTAATAGGACCAGTGTAAGCGGCACTTTCTGCTGTAGGCACACTACCGTCAAGAGTGTAGCGAATGGCAGTACCATCCGCAGGCAGACTTATACCTTCTCCAATTTTAAGTTCAAAGGGTTTGTCACAAAATCCATGTTCCTTGCTGAACGACAGACTTTGCGCAGTTGCAGCCATGCCCGAAAATACGAGTAGAGCAACAGATAGAATTAGTTTTCTCATAATTATTTTTTAGATTCCTATTATTGTTTATAGTCAGTTTTATACAACGCGGGCAAAGGTACAAAAAAAAGGTGATATCACCAAATAAGTTCCCTTGAAATTTTGTTTATGTGTACCAAAATAATAAGGTCTGCACGTTAAATGAATAACGTGCAGACCTTAATAAAGTTATATTAGAGAGAGAAATTAATCGTCCTGCATAGTGAAATCACCGCTACATGATAAGATACCATGGCCTTTCAACTTAGCATATTTGCTGTTCATCTTTGTGAACTTCGTTTTTGGACTACCTTCTCTGTTATATTCTACCTTGACAGGGGTATCATCATAGAAGAACAAGCCAGCCTCTTGCCCCTCAGGAATGACACACAACCAGTTGTCATAAGTATTCTCCCAAAGACTACCATCGAGTGAGCGGAATACCATTATACCACGATAACCACGAGCAGCTTCATGGAAGAAAACAAGACAGTCCTTATATTTTCCAAGATACTTAGGGAACTTAGATCCTTTGCGACGACTATCAAACTCTACGGTCTTGTGCTGACCATCCATACATACTATCAGTTCTGTAGTACCATCTTCTTCACTTACATAAGTTTCAAAATAAGTGACGTCATCAATCATGTTTATCTCCTGTGCCAGAACCTTCTGATTAGATAAACAGAAGATCATTGCGAGAATCATGCCAATCATTTTTTTCATAACTATCTTAGCTTAAAAGGTTTTTATTTATTTGTTCAAGGGGAAATATACCAAGGCATTAAGCCAAAGTACTGGAAATAAGGTCTCATCAGTCAATGATGATGCCTGGGGATGTGAGATTTGTACAGATTCCTAAAGCGACAAGCTCACTATTGTGTTCAAAGGCATTTAAATTCATAAATGAACTTATATGAAAGCGTGCAGTTAGGGTTTTCAGCAGGCTTCGAACCTTTGGTTTTATGTCATATATTTTCTTTGTCATGGATATTTACGATTAATACTTGTTTAGCGTTTTGTTTTAGTATTTCTGTTGCAAATATAGATAATAATTTTCAAACTTCCAAATTTTTCTCGACTTTTTTATACATTTTACCAAATTTAATTGAGGAAAAATAGACAAATATGGGTATATAGTAGAAAAAACGGCTCTGAAAGGCTTAAAATAGCGTTTAAAGTGTTCAAAAGACAATTATTTGCGTAGAAAAACAGCTCATAAATTTACCAAAAGCACAAAAATACATCTCAAAAATTGGGGGGCGCTAATAGATTTATTCCAGATTTACGTATGGTACCCCCCCGTAAACCTTTACGGATAATGTCTGTTATAATGGTTTACCGGACAGTAATAGTTAATTATCAAGAAAATATGGGGAATGTATGTGTTTTTTCTCAGGTTTTATATATCTTTGCAGATGAAACATTAATTTGTGAACAGAATTGAAATGTTAATATATTAAATAGGTATAAATATGACAGATTGGAAAAGTGCTCTTGCCGCTCTTGGAGCAACGGACGATAATGATAACAAAAAGGATACTCCTAACGTTGACCGAAAGAAGCGTTCTGGAGTAGTCTATTCAACTAATCCCGACTTTGAATATGAGGAAGAAAAGGAGGAGGAATGCCCTACCCTTCCTGCAAATCAGCAGAAGCTTCGACTGAACATGGAGCGTGCTGGTCGTGGTGGCAAAACTGTTACTATTGTTAAAGGTTTTGTTGGTGAGGAGAAGTATCTCAATGCCCTTTGTAAGCTTCTGAAGCAGAAGTGTGGTGTTGGTGGTGCTGCCAAGGATGGGGAGATCATCATTCAAGGTGATTATCGCCAGCGATTAGTTGAGATTCTGAAGAAAGAGGGGTATTCGCAGGCGAAATAAATTATGTGGCAGATAATATTTTTGTTAGTAATAAGTGCTGTATTGGTAGGGTTGTCGTGGATGGCATTTGCTGTGTGTAGATTCCGTTCATTAGGAAGGATTGTGCCTAAGAAGAAGTGGAAACGTTTGCTTATGGGATTGCTGATCGTGATTCCTATTATGGTGGTGATCAGTTTTTCCCTGGGATTTGTCAATATGGTGATTATGTATCTACACCTTCTTATAATATGGATGGTGTGTGATGGTGTGGCTTTTCTCGTGAAGAGGATTTCACGTAAGGAAGCGAAGCATTACTATTCAGGAATAGCAGCTATTGCATTTACAACTATATGGTTGAGTATCGGCTGGTATAATGCTCATGAGGTAAAACGAACAGAGTACAACATATCAACAAGCAAACCGTTAGGCGTTGATAATCTGAAGGTTATAGGTCTTTCTGACTCTCATATCGGAGCTACGTTCCATTGGCAGGAGTTTGAGGAATATGTTGATAGGATTAACGAGGAGAAGCCTGATATGGTGGTTATCATGGGTGATTTTGTGGATGATGACACATCAAAGGAGGATATGGTTCGTAGTTGTGAGGCGTTGAAGAGGCTCAAGACAAAATATGGTGTGTATTATGTCTATGGTAATCATGATGAAGGCTATTGGGCAAATGACAGAAGAGGCTATACGCTTCAGGATTTAGAGCGTCTTCTTGCAGAAAATAACGTAAGGGTATTGCGTGATGAGAATGTGGAGATTGCTGGAAATATTGTTCTTTGCGGCCGACTTGACAGGACTTTCGCGAGTCTGAAGGATAGGAGTAGAAAGACTCCAGCAGAACTCATGCAAGGTGTTGATGGTAAGTATGTTATCTGTCTTGACCATCAGCCTAATGATTATGATGCGGAGGCTGATAGTAATATGGATCTTGTGATATCTGGTCACACTCATGGAGGTCAGTTTCTTGGTCTTGGTGAGATTGGTGTCTGTATGGGGGCTAATGATGCGTACTATGGTCATGAGAGGAGGAAGAATACGGACTTCATCGTTTCTTCTGGTATTGGTGATTGGGCTATTGACTTTAAGACGGGGTGTGTGGCGGAGTATGTAGTAATTAATATAAAGTAGCATATGCAGCCTCTCCCCCCGCCCTCCCCCGTAGGGAGGGAGCCGGTTCACGGAGTTAGATACACATAATATAGACATACTTGCCTTACCTTATCCGCGAGAAAAGGTAACTACTCCCCCTCCCTAATAACGGGAGGGGGCAAGGGGGGTGGGTCAACTAAACACAAAAATGCTCCAACTATCATCACGACAGAGGGAGCATTTTTATGTTTAACTCTGAAACCTTTTGCAAGGTAGCCATTCGGCTTTTTAGTGTTATCCTCTAAGAGTTAAGCATTAATCTTTTAACCTAATAACTAAAACCTAAATCTATTATTCTACTAACCTAAACAATTCTTAATCAATAGTGTCTTCAAGGAATGTTTCCGGAAGTTTTATCTTCTTTTTTCCTTTTGACGATGCAAAGGTATGAAGTTTTTTGTGTGTGCGCAAACAATTCCTATCAAAATAATAGAAAAACATGTGTTTAGTTGATTTATATCAAGTGTTGTGTTCGTACACAAAGCAAACAAACAATATTTTTGCGTATTTATGCTTTTGTAAATTGATATTAATTTTGTATCTTTGCAACATATAAAAGATATACTGACAAATCTTATAGTGGCACGATTATTGTTTGTTGGTTTCATATAATTAATTAAACAATAACACAAATGGGAATTTCGAAATGGATTGGAGCATTCCTAGGAGCCCTTAATGGAGGCCCTCTGGGAGCAATAGCAGGATTTATTCTAGGTTCTGTTGTCGATTCTTTGACTGACACAAAATCAGATGCGACTGCCAATAATGCATATAGTAACGGACATCAAGGCTTTGCAGAAGACGATGATATTCTTAACCGTAGAAGACAGTCTCAAGCACAAGGTGACAGAAATGGTTTCCTCTTCTCGTTGATGCTGCTTTCTGCCCATATCATTCAGGCAGATGGTAAGATAATGCATTCTGAGATGGAGATGGTGCGTCAGTTCTTGCGTGTCAACTTTGGTGAGAATGCCGTTAGTCAAGGTAATAACATTCTTCTACGCCTCTTTGACTACCGCAAACAGCATGGAGAGCAGTCGTGGAGTCAGCAGATAGGCGAAGCATGCCGTCAGATACGTATGGCTATGCCAGAGGAGCATAGACTTCAGTTGGTTGCTTTTCTCGCCCAGATATCTAAGGCTGACGGCAAGGTAGATGAATCTGAGATTCGGGAGCTAAGAAATGTGGCATATAATCTCGGGCTTAATGCTTCGGTGGTAGATCAAATGCTTAGTCTCGGAGGTAAGACACTTGATGATGCATATAAGGTGCTTGGACTAACCAAAGATGCTACAGATGATGAGGTTCGCAAGGCATATCGCAAACTCGCTCTCAAATATCATCCTGACAGGGTGGCAACACTCGGGGATGATGTGAAAGAGGCTGCCCAAAAGAAGTTCCAGGAACTTAATGATGCAAAGGAAAGAATTTACAAAGCACGTAATCTATGATAGAAAAGATACAACGAGAGCTATTCTCGCTTCAAGATCTGAAGTATAGGGATTTTCATAGTAAGTTGATGCCAGGTATTGACATCAATAGAATAATAGGTGTGAGGACACCTGAGCTCAGGAAACTGTCTAAGGAATTTGCCAAAGACGAAAGGATTGGGGAGTTTCTCGCCGTTCTTCCTCATCAATATTACGATGAGATGAATATGCACGGTTTCATCATCTCTACGATAAAGGATTATGATGAGTGTGTGAGGGAGTTGGATAGATTCCTTCCATTCGTTGACAACTGGGCAACATGCGACTTGCTTCGTCCGAAGGTATTTGACAAGAAGCTGAATCATGAGCGATTACTTGAGGACATTAAGCGTTGGATGGGTTCGTCTGAGCCTTTCATCATTCGTTTTGGAATAGAGATGCTGATGACATTCTTCCTTGATGATGAGTTTAAGCCAGAGTTCTTGGATTGGGTGGCAAGAATAAAGCATGATCATTATTATGTGAAGATGATGATAGCATGGTATTTTGCAACAGCCCTAAGTAAGCAATGGGATGCCACCCTACCCTATATCTCAACTCTGCACCTTGAGACTTGGACTCACAATAAGGCGATTCAAAAGGCTATTGAGAGTTACAGAATAACGAAAGAGCAGAAGGAGTTGCTGAAGGGTATGAAGGTTAAGGGATAGAGTAAAGTAGAGGGCACTGAAAAACCCTCCC
>DCJC01000019.1 GCA_002317355.1 Prevotellaceae bacterium UBA1710
TCGTTTACAATTTGACCTCGAAAATAGCTCAGAAATCTGCCAAAGCTAATTTATAGAACCCACCTTAAAAAATATAGCGATAACATTCATTATTGTTATGCCAATACACAAATATAAAAATACGACTAAAAGCATCATCCATATAGAATTCATAAAACTGGGCAGATATGGCAGGCAAGCAGCATATATACCCCAAATTAAGTCGGACAACACTGCATATATCGCTATACTTTTTTTTGTGCGTATTTTAATCCTATTGCACTTTATGTGCTTGAGAATCTCTAAAAAAAATGTATGTACGGGAATGATTATAAACTCGAAATATAGAAAAAGGCCAATGCAAATGAACACGGGACTTATCACCCCATATTCAACCAAAGTCGGATTGTTCCATTCTTTGATACATATATACATATAAAATACCAAGATAAAAAACAATATAACTATTGATTGTATCTTATATGCCCTCAGTGAATATAGATACCATTTTTTATTAGTCATTTCCATTGCATAATGAGTTTATATAATCAGACCATGCTTTCTTTTGTTCTTCTTTTGTCCAAGGCATGTCTTGTCCCCACCCCCAAGTTATACCTGGCAGTTTTGAACCAATTGTGTTCAGACAATCCTGACTCACTCCAGACTGCTTCAGTAAATTGTATGAACCTTTATTACAATTTACAGAAAATTTCATAACAGGTTGTAATAGGTATCTTGTCGTAGATTCTGGCTTGTAACTTTTACCTGTAGAGATAACTTTTTTGTCAAACTGTTCTGAGGACATGCCTTCTGGTACAGCAATCTCAATGGCCGCCTTTAAATTCTTATCCTCTATACCATTAATGTAATTGTTTATTACACTTTCGTCTTGTGGATAAATATCGCGACTTCTGTCTTCTAAATAATGACCATCTTTTAATTTTAGAGGTTTATCAATTCCATTTTTAGTAGGGCCAAAAGCGAAATAGCCCTTTAAAGCATTTGTTTTATCATCAAAAACGGCAATAAATGTATGCGTCGCGGGCTTGAGGGGACCATGCAAGATTGCATCTAATGCATAATCTTCAAATTCTTTGGGATTTGGATACCCAGGAAGTGTGGTTGCAAAAAGAACCGTTTTCTTTCCATCTGGATCAATGAATTTTACAGGATTATTCATACAATACACATACGCTCCAGTAGCGACATACTTCTCCGCCAGCGGATCCACCCCATACCACATGCTTGTGACAGGATTCATGTATCTCGCGCCATAGTAGTACAAGCCTGTCTCCTCGTCGAGTTCCTTGCCGTTGAACTTGTACGGCATTTCCTCTGAAGAACTGTGCTCATCAACAAGCAGTTCACCATAAGGGAGATAGGCATCATACTGTGTCACGTTTGCATCTTTGTCTGTGATGTATGATGTACTTCCGAGATGATCTGAGTGATAGTAGAATGTCTCTTCTACCTCTGACGTATCAGCAGCCACATAGCCATAGCCTGCCACTACATCATCTGGATTCTCAGGAGACCCCCATGCGAGTGGTGCACCCGGATTTGAGCCTGCCTCAGTATTGACTACAGGACGCTGCACCCAGTTCTCTGGCACGCTGTGGTCGCCAAGTTCCTTGATGAGGACGTTATAGCCAACACCAGTAACTTCTGGATCTGCATAACTACCCTTCATAGTTGGAAGACCAGGAGCAACACCTGCAGCCTTATAGTAGTCTTCACGCTGATTCTCGATCTGATTCATACGCTCGGCATAGTCACGCTGACCTGCAGTTACGTTGCTACCGTTAGTGCCATAGACATTATTGAACTCACCCAAACCGATACGGCTTGCAACACGCTTGTCACCAATGAAATAGTGCTTGGTGAAGCGGTGCTTGCTGACGGAGAGGATGCTTGCTGGATAGAGTGTGAACTCGTCAGTCTCGTGGAAGGTGATGCCCTGTGGAGCACCATTGATATATACTCCCTCCATGCTTCCGTGACTCTTTATGATACGCTCACCTCCTGCGTTGTAGGTGTAGCGACTCGTCTTGCCGTTGTCTGAGAGCACCATGAGGCGGTTGTCCTCATCCCAGAACATCTACAATAACGCTTTTCCTATTCTGTTTATTGCCTTTGTCTTGTGAAGAAAAACTGCTAATCTATGACGAAGAATGGCAAGAAAGAGAAAAAAATCCCCACACCATCAAGGAGTCACGAGGAATCGCTTGGGGTGTGGGGAGTTCTATATAATTTGATATAAATTACAACTCTATTATTACCGAACTTATAGTATATATATCGAGTTATATTCTATTTGTTTTACCCATAAATCTTAGGATATATAGAATCAAGACTAACACATAACTTGCTATCCACAAATAATAACCTAAAAGATATCTTATTATGGGTACACGAATATCATAATCTATATAATTATGGAATAACATACTAATTGCCATTATCAATGATATCGTAGGCAGAAAAAAATGTACTTCCTTATTCCTGAAATAGCGTATCACAACATAGAAATATATCATGTTGGAGCACCATATCAAGAATAGCCATATGTCTGTAATAATAGATATTTCTCCTACAAACAGACACAAAAAACCATATATTTTTTCAGTTCTTGTCAATAGACATGGCATAAAGCATGAAACTATATAAATAAGTATACTACATATTAGTATAATTTTATGAATCCTATTAATAAAAATAGGAGGGGAGGATTGCTCATATTGTTGATGCTTCATATATTTTAGAATAATTTTTATTCTGGAAACGAATCTAACTTATGTGATTCCAAAGGAGACATTGGGGTTTTCATCGGCAATGTAATTGTTGTACCGAGTGCTTTTGATATTGGTGTATTATTTTCTGCCCCTGTGAGAATATCATTATATGTACAATAGTTTGTTATGTTTATTTCATTATTTATATCAAGTCCAAGATTTGTAATTGTTGCAGCAGAAACACCTGCAGCATTAAATGTTATAGCGTGACGTAAAGTTGGTTTGCCTGTGCCTGTTGCTAACAAATCCGCACCAGCCTCGCCACCACCTAACGAATGTCCGACATATGTCAATTCGTAGTTTTCAAGTTGAATAGACAATAGTTCTGCATTTTCTACAGATTCTTTATATTGACTTGATTTTCCCAACTCCTGTAGTACATCTTCTCTAACATCAGCCCAGCTATCTGTTCCACCTGTGGCATATGCATATTCTATGACTTTTCCGTCAACCACTCTTTCATACAAACATGAAGTTAACCCTGTTTTTTCATCATTGTATGTAACTCCATATAAAGTAAGAGAAGAACGACGCCATCCTCCAATTAGAATATTATCATTTCTATCTCCATATGCATGTTTGGCAATCGCCAGAGCCTCCCCATACGTAGGTTGTTCTCCATCAGAATCCATAAGTTTAACAGGATTACCCATACAATACACAAATGCACTGACATTTGGGTACTTCTCCATAAGCGGATCCACCCCATACCACATACTGGTGAGTGGGTTCATGTAGCGAGCACCATAGTAGTACAGACCGGTCTCCTCGTCAAGTTCCTTGCCGTTAAACTTATATGGCATTTCCTTCGATGAGCTATGCTCATCAACAAGCAATTCACCGTAAGGCAGGTATGCATCATACTGGGTGACATTAGCCTTCTGGTCGGTGATGTATGCAGTACTTCCGAGGTGGTCTGAGTGATAGTAGAAGGTTTCTTCCACCTCCGACGTGTCACAAGGCACATAGCCATAGCCAGCCACGGCATCATCTGGATTCTCAGGAGAACCCCATGCGAGTGGTGCACCCGGATTTGTGCCTTCCTCCATGTTGATTACAGGATGCTGTACCCAGTTCTCTGGCACGCTGTGGTCGCCCAGTGAGTCAATAAGTACGTTATAACCAACACCCGTTACCTCTGGGTCGGCATAGCTTCCCTTCATAGTTGGCAGACCTGGAGCCACGCCCGCCTTTCGATAGTATGCCTCACGCTGATTCTCTATCTGATTCATACGCTCGGCATAGTCCTGCTGACCTGCCGTTACGTTGCTTCCGTTAGAGCCATAGACGTTGCGGAACTCGCCAAGTCCGAGACGGCTTGCCACGCGCTTATCACCAATGAAATAGTGCTTGGTGAAGCGATGACGGTTGACGGTTATGATACTTGCAGGATAGAGTGTGAACTCGTCGGTCTCGTGGAACGTGATGCCCTGCGGAGCACCGTTGATATACACGCCCTCCATGCTTCCGTGACTCTTTATAATACGCTCACCACCAGCGTTGTAGGTGTAGCGACTCGTCTTGCCGTTGTCGGAGAGCACCATGAGGCGATTGTCCTCATCCCAGAACATCTCGCGTGTGGCAGAGGTGGAATCGTTCTCCACGAGGATAGGATTTCCGTTGGCATCATACGTGTAGTGCTCATGCCCTATCTGGGTAGGAGCCGTAGGATGCTCAGCACTCTCATACTTATACGCAAGGTTGTAGCTCTGCGCCACTGATGTGCTGTCAACTGTCTGAACCTTGGTCAAAGGCTCACTCATCTTGCCGAAGGTCATGCTCATGGCATACTTGATGTCCTTTGCAGAACCGTTGGCACTCGTGAGGCGGTTGAGCATATCGTAGGTGTAGTTATGTGTGCTTGCACCACCAAGATTAGACTTTCCCTTACCAGAGTTGACGATAGACAGGATATTATCCACGGCATCATAGCTATACTTGTTCTCCATGATGCTATCGTTGCCAGCCTTAAGCATCATAGATTGCAGACGCTCACGCTGCTTGTCGTATGCGTAGGTGGTCTCCGTACCATTGCCGAGCTTGGTATATACGGTATGCCCGTCCTTGTCGTAGCCGATCTTTTCTACAATAACGCTCTCCTTGCCAAGTTTATTGCTTGAGAGAGACTCTATTTGTCCAGCGGCATTATAGTGATATGTCACAACCTCACCATCTGGATAGGTCATAGTACGAACACGATTCCAACTGTCGTATGTTGCACCATGGATATAGGTACGGATATCAGCCAATGAAGCCATGACTGTACGTACGGTCTTTGTGACCTCGCCCATCTTGCCATAGTAGTAAGCCTCACCACCGCTGGCATCCTCCACAAGAACGAGTCTGCCGGCACGACCATACTCGTCACCAGGCTCGCCATAGGTGTAGGTGACACGATTGAAGAGATTCTCCGGATAGAGTACCTCCTTAAGTCGGTTGTAGTCGTAAGTGTAGGTGATGCCAGATTCCGCAGAGATAGATTTCTTGATCTGAGCGGTGAGTTTCTTGATGAGGTTACCCGCAGCATCGTAGGTACATTCCACCTCGCCTGCATCTGGATGATTTATCTTAGTCTTCTGACCGAGAAGGTCATACTCATACGTGGTGGTAGAGCCGTTAGGATGATGCACGGCAAGCACCTGACCAACAGGGTCGTAGTCGTAGCTCACCACAATCTCGCCATTATCGCTATGCTGAACGGTTGCGCGGTTTCTGCCCTTGGCATCGGTATAGCTCTCCGCATGATGCGTGAGGGCATCAATAACCGTGGTCTCAAGCATATTCTCGCCATCGCGAGCCACAATGGCATACTCGCTCTTTGTGGTAGCTCCATCGGCAAGACGAACCTCCACAGGGTGATCCTGAGCATCATACTGGGTAGTAGAAACAGGATCGCCTATAGCCTTACTGTACTGGGCAATGTTGCCAATACTCTCGGTCGTAGGATAGTAAGCAGCCACGTTTCTTCCGAAGGCATCAACCACGGCACGTCCGCTAACGATAGATACCTTCTCATTCTTAGTGCCATTCCAGATGACGCCCGTCACCTTGGTCTGCACGGCACGCATCAGCGAGTCGGCAAAGGTATAGGTATCGATATTGCCATCCTGTGAATAGTGGATGGTATGAGCAAGCCTGTTGGCAGGATCATATTCATACTTGATGGTGAATGGCTGTCCACTCTCTATCTCGTAAGGAGCACGTATAGTGGCAGGACGACCAAGTGCATCGTATGTATATTGCATCTCAACCTTATTGAGATCGGTAGTGGTGAGAGGAGCAAGCCAGAGGTCATCATAGGTAGTGCTTGAAGAGTATCCGAATGCATCCTTGACAGACATGAGGAGACTATGGTACTTGTCATCATAGGTGTATTCATGGAACATCTTCTGACCACGGTAGTTCTCCGGCTTTGTAGCCTTAACGATATTGCCGTAGTCATCATACTCCATGCCGAATACAGATGGCATATCACCATTGTGCATGGTGATGCTGATAATCTCACCATTCCCGTCAATCTTAGTGCTGCGCTGACGATAGGTTACGCCATTGCTCTTTACTGTAATGCTCTCAGGAACGCTAACAATATATTTGTCACTCTTATTGTGATATTTGATATCAGCATCGAGCACAACATCAGCAACAGTCTCCTTATATGAAAGGAGATTGCCATATTCATCGTATGTATTCTCCACCAATGTTGACAATGCGTCATCGCATCCTTCTACATAGGTGTTCTGAACAAGAGCTGTCAACTGAGGGAATACTACAGTAGTGTCCTTCTGAGCCTTGAGTGAGTATGTGTAGAGAGACTCCTGTAGTTTGTTACCTTCTGCAGTAAAGAGAGCCTCACTTGTTACAAGTGCATGACGATAGTAGTCATGGTTGTCGGCATATGTCTGAACAGAGTATCTGTAGATCTTATCATCATTCTCTGTATCAAGCTGGTTGGTGCGCACAGTACGGAAACCGAAGAAGTCACGCTCCTTACGGTCACGATAGCCACCCTCATACTCAAATGAGTTCTTGCTTGCCACGGCACCATTCTCCTTATAGCCGCCAACACTCTCTACGGAAGACATAACCCACTGGCGACCAGGATGGTCAAAGCTTGGCTGTGTCTGCTCGTATGCAATATTTAAACGACCTCCGAAAGGAAGAGTGACAGACTTCAGCTTGTTGGTGCGACCAGTCAGGTTAGAGCGGACGATGAGTTCATCGGTATTGTTACTTTCCACAAGATCAGGCAAACCATCACCATCAACATCCATAATGGCTGCTGTAGTGCGGTTGACGCCGTCAGAAGTTGAATACTTAACACTTGGAGTAAGCGCAAACTTTGCGAATAATATATGGAAACATATCTTTACTGCTACGTCACCATAAACAGAGATAGATGATGACTTACTCGACCCAAGATCAATATTATCAGATTTTGATATAAACTTATAACCTGAACCTGTATTTATCAATACATCTGCATTATTATCCTGATCATATGATAAAACATCAGGCAAGCCATCACCATTAATATCAAGATATGTAGTCTGGTTGAGATTGGTACTAACGGTACCATTGAAGCCAAACGATGTAAATGCTGTACCAAGAACACCTATCTTCGTTCCAAGACCTGCACCCCAGTTTTTTGTAAAAGAAGATGTAGCCAAAGATGTCCCTCTATCCATTTCATCAGAGAAAGAGTATCCAAGATTATACTTGACCTTATCTCCAATTACCATATCAGGCAGACCATCACCATTAATATCCTGCCATTCGCGAACAGAATAAGAATTTCCATGCGAGAAGTTACCACTCGCACTGACAGCTACTGACGATATTATATTGCCACTGGAAGCATTCTCTGCATTGCTAGAGTTATTGTTTCCAGACTCATTGCTATCTGTCTGATTAGCTCTTGTTTTTGGACAGATGTTTACGGTAATAGCACCATTCGCGTTACCATCATTCTTCGAGAGGGTCAGGCTTGCGCCAATAGAAGAAGATTCGGATTCTGACATAGGGCACTGAAGTCCCATTACTGATTTTTGGTCACTCAAGACGCCTGTACTTTTTGTATATTGTATAAGTATGTCGTCATCCTTTTCCTCGAACCAGTCCGGATAGCTGTCACCATTCATATCCATTGCACCAATAGTAGTATATGTCTGGGTTGAATTATGACTGCCACTGACACCAGCAAACGCAATGGCACCATCAACACCATAGCCGTCTCCCGAGGATCTTGTAATCAAGACCGGAGCCGAGAGTCCGTCCTCTCCGATAGCATCAACAGAATCTATTTCTATAGCAGTAGTACCAAGACGCGAAGGACACATCTTGATTCTCCCGATGAATGCACTATCCGTAGCACTTACATACTCATTCCTATTCTGATTGAAGCCCATAGTGAAGAATCTCAGTCTGTTTACATCAGACAGTTCCTCCAACTTCTTCCTATCCTTTGACTTCTGGTATTCCTTGGCGATTCGCTTATAGTCTTCGTTCCTGTTTTTTAATTCGTTTACATCAATTTTATTCTTACCGTAATCGCCATTGCCGTTATACGCAAACTGTCCCCAGCCACGATAAAGCATACCGAAATCAGATGTGTTGAAGTCAGAATACACAAAAGCACTGAGGGTATCGACTGCAACCTGATGTATCTTTGTGGCAATTACATTGCCTTCTGCATTCTTGATAAACTCTATAGTGTCTTTCCTGAAATGCAGGCTTGCATCTGAGACACTACTGAGTTCATTCTGTATAGAGAATGTTGCACGCGCCTTGCCTTCAAGTAGAAGCTTAGCCGTTTCCTTTTCCAAAAGGATAGAATCCTTCCTGAGCTGATTGTTCTTTTCCAGGACAAGATTCTTTGAATAAATGTGTTTGCCATTTTCGTTATTGAGAACTAGGTGAACGATAGCAGTATCCTTATCATCACCACTTTCTCGACTAACCTTAAGATTAGGATAAATCCATACATAAGGCTTGTATGTCTCACTTTCCTTCAGAATCTTGGCACTCTTAACATAGTCCTTTGATACACGGATTGGCTTGTTGTACATCATTGGCAGAGGAACCAGATTTGACTCATCTACAATTTCCTTGTTGTTTGATGTGTATGTATAGACACAGTTCGGTTGCCAATCAACCTTATGCCAGTCAATAGGAGCACCTGTCTCGATAGTAAAGAATATAGTTGTAGAGTCTTTCTCAGACACATTCAGTGTCTTTTCCCATATACCGGAAACAGTATCATTTGCATTGAGTACAATTGAGTCAAGAACATATTCGCCCTTGGTAGTTCTCTTTGTGACAACAAGCTTTACGTTGTCATAAGTTGCCTCTTTGGCATATGGAGCTTTAATTACAACAGTACCAGTCTTGTCAAACCTTGTGGTATATGATACTCCGGGAATATAGTCTTTCTCAATATCATATTCGAAGTTATCACAATTCAGATAGTTGCTGATTGTATCTTTAAGTATGACTTTGTCTGTGTATTTTATCACAGGATGCCAATTGACTTCATCTCCGATTCCTGAATAGATGGCATGAAGGCGGAAGAATATTCTATCGCCAGCCTTTACAGCCAAATTGAAAGAGTCCTCAATCTTGGTTGTGTCAGTTCCTTCTATCTTCTCTTTCTTGAGAGGTTCATCCTTTTCCTTTTGGATGGAATATTCAACTCCGTCACCCTGTGCATCTGTTTTCTGGATGGAACTGGTAAGACGAATATTTCCATTATAAGGTGCTCTCCATACACGAACCACATCATGCAGAGGGAATTGACTCTCCAGAGATTTACGCAATTCTTCATAGTCAACCTTAAAGGCATCATCCAGTTCAATCTCCTTACCAGAGATAATTTCATTACTTGTGCCACGACTTGATGGTGAGAATGATACGTTGTCTCCATCACTATGATTGAAATACACAACACCATTCTTTGCTATGTCAACCAGACCATCTCCATTAAAGTCAGAGAAATATACCTTGGTCTTGTCCTGATCAGTTGTATTGGTGTAACTGATACCTGCACTTGCAATATATGCCTCAACTGCAGCATCTGCACTTGATACATCACTTGTACTTACAGAACGTGAGAAATCACTTATACCAGATATTGGACGACTCTCAGCAAATTCAAGTTTACCTTGTGCCGCCAGGTTCTTGCAATAGCGAAGACCTGATGATGTCTTAAGTACCTTGTCTGGTAATCCATCACCATCAATATCAGTAAGTGCGATTCTGCCTACACCTTCGTTTTTTGAGTGAGAATAGGAAGCTCCGACATTCATTGTACCAACTCCCAGGCCAAAGCCAACCATCATGCCGCCACCTACGGTTTTACCAGAAGACTGGCCACCGCCAAGGATGCTCAACTCATCATCGCAATCATCAATCTTATGTTTGAAGAATGACCATTGCTGCTCCTGGTCATCCTTTGCAGATGTAAATACCTGTGGCTCACCAAACAATCCATTCTCAACATCATTATAGTAATCGAAACTCTGGCTGGCAACGAGATTGTCCTCGCTGTCAAGCTGATCCATACTCTTGAGGAGTGTCTTTCCGAATGGACCTGTCTCGTAGTTTGGCTTATAGGCACGAAGCTGCCTGCCATCGTTCCTTACAATGACTTTCTTCAGAAGGGCAGCATCAGTCTGAAGCAGACCCAGACGACCGTTCTTTGTTACGTCGACACGCTGCTCACTTTCAAGGTCTATGTCAAACTCGATGGAGAAGAGTCCCTCGTCTTCATTGAATCCTGTCCATGTGTACTTGCTTGGATAGAGATTGCCACCAGACTTCTGATAATGGAATGCCGCAAAGTTACCATGGACATCAGTTATACGCATCAATGCCCACTTAATGATGTTGTTATTGGCATCTGTTAGAATTGATTCTTCATCTACGTTACCATAGCCACCATAGCTATAGACTGTGCCATCCTTAGCGGTTACCTCCCAATAGTAGTTCTTTGGAGAGTCACCTCTACGGATGATCTTATTGAATGAGCCCTCTACCATAGGGTAGAACTGCTTGTCACTCTTACGTTCAAGAGAGTCTGTACGACGATAGAGACGATCATTGAGTTGCTGCCCCATCAGAAGGTAGCTTTCACTTTCATATTTCTCATTGAAGCGAGGCACACCCCAACGTGTCTCAATGTCGATACTTGTAACAGGCAGACTCCATCCATAGCCTACATAGCTGCTACCGCCATCACTGCTATACTGAAGTCCGGCACTTGCCGCAATATCGTTTCTTCCTCCAGGTGTCTCAAACGGATATGAGATATTTGCAGTACCATTCTGATTTGGTGTCGGAGCCTCTATCTGCTGAATACCCGCACTTGGGTCTGCTGCCTTGAGATCCTTGATGCCAGTTGGAACATAGTTCTGGGTCTCTGGTGATTCTGGCACCTTGATGATGCCATTGATGACATCCGTGAAGTGAGAGGTCTCTGCCATGGCTACCTCATGCTCCTTATCCACACCAGCAGACTTAAGCATAGTCCACTGATGCTTCATCTCGTCATAGTAGTATGTATGGATATCGTCCACTGTATAGCCCTTAGGAATCAGCGTGCTGTCATAAGGCACAGTGATGCTTGCAAGATGATTGGAGAAGTGATTTCCATGAGGGAGGAAACGATAGCCTGCAACAGTATCAGTTGCAGCCATGAGTGTACCGCAATCACCAGTTACGTTCACCATACCTGCTGGTAATTGGGCTATCTCACCCTTCTTCAGAGGGGTGATACTCAGTACGCGAGGACGAGTCATGGCCCCAGAAGGAACTGCAAGACGGGCACGACCAACTGTAAGCGTATCGCTGTCACAATTGGCAAAATACTTACTGATAGTCCTGCGCTTAAGGTCTGCAAGTTGCTTATTAAGCTTTTTTGTCTGGTTGTATTTCTTGGCAACCACGGAATCCTGAATGCCAGAATTATTTGTATTTGACACCTTGGCGGTAGAATCCGTGCTGCTCATAGGTGCAGCAGACTCTATGCTATCCCCCTTCTCGATGTCGGTATTGCTATCCTTGCGCTGACTGCAACCTATGAAAGCAATGGCAGCAAGAAGAATAGCTGAATATTTTGTTAATTTATTTCTCATTATAATATATCCTGAATTACTTTCTGACTAACTTGATTGTCTTGGATGACTTTCCACACTCAACATTAAGCAGATAAACGCCTTCATTTGGAAGATACACCTTGGTGTACAGATAGTTATCCTTCGGGAAGGACTTGCTGCTTACCATTGCGCCACATGATGTGAATAGTGCGAGGGTCATAGGTGAAGCCTCTGAGAGTTCTATCCCAACACTCACATAGCCATCATCTGTTGGGTTGGGTCCAGCGGTGATGTTGCTTATGATGCCATCTGCAGCGTCTCCATTACCTATTACAACCTCCTTGATTCCAGTTGCCGTAATATCAAATTCCTTGGTATCCTGAATACCACTCTTATCCGTTGTGGTAAGCTGATATCTACCTTCTGCCAGCGAACTTACTGTAACCAGCGTGTCGTTAGATGTCTCATTATATATTATTGAGTTCTCTTTCTTGAGAAGGTTTGCAAATGGTGCTGTTCCACCAGTGATAAGTATATCTAACACGCCACCATTATTTCCGGATGCATCAACATTGATAGTGGTGAACATATCTTTCTCTGCACGCAGTGTCCATGCTGAATTACCGCTGACTGCAACATCTGCAAAACGGATGCTGTCATCAGAAGTAACCTCAGCCTTATAGTATCTCACATTGCGAGGCTGGAAATCAACATTTCCTGTTGGATCAACTGCAAGGTAATAACTTTCACCTTCTGCCAAGGCTCTGAACTGCTGCAGATCCTTGCTGTCGGCACTTATGCTTACCGTTGCTCCATCCATATTGGTTGCCTGAACCTTCCAGGTTCTCTGCATCCATTTGCCACGTGACTTGTTGTTGGCAAAGCGCAGAGCCTTGTTGTCATCTCCCCAGATGAGTGACTGCCCATCGTTCAACTGGGATTTCCTCACTCGGATAAATCCTGCGGTCTCTGCGCTATAGCCTTCTAGTCGGTTTAGGTCTGAGGTTGCATCTGCAATAATACCACCTATGTGATTGGTGTATGCCTTCTGCCTGACATAGTTCCAGATGATGGTTCCGTCTGAGCTTAGGTAGGAATGTCTGAGGGTAAGACCATGCCTCAATGCAATGGCTGACTCTACCCTGTTTCGTTCTGGCACAGATAGTGCTCTGTCATACACTACATACTCATTGAATGGAGTCTCTAGATTATTAACAGGAAGTGACTTGTCATTGGCACGACCAATGTACAACTTCTGTCCTTTTGAAACCTGTGTAGCATTACTATAGCTGTACATACGAAGCTCAGGTAGTGTATCGTTGCTATAGTTCATGAAAGCGGACTTCTTCAGGTTTGCTGTTCTTGCGGTTGTCTGAATGAATGATGTGGTTGTTGAAGAACCTACACTCCATAGTGTCTGTTCCGTATCACTATCAGAAACCCTTCCTACTCCAATGAATGTGAGTCCAGTGCCCTTGAGGGTAATGCTATCATTGCTGCTTCCTGTCTTTTTCCATATTAATGGATTGCTGACACCACCAGGTGCCTGAGCGTTGGTTGCCAGACACCCTATGAATAACATCATAAGTGTAGAGAAATATTTCATATTATCCTTATACATCTTTAATCCTTAATCTTTAATCTCTTTCCTCTTGTTATTGAGGAAGATGTTATATCCTACGGTAAAACTAACAAACTGAGTATTGTTCTTTATCTCATTGTAGCTATAGTCGTTTGGCAATGTCTCTATCAGGTCTGTTATGCCAAATGAGTATTCCAAACCGAGTTCAATTCCGTTTGCGAACTGATACCCAGCCTTGAGCGTAGGCATCAGCTGAGGACGTTTCTTTAATGCTCCTCGCAGATGCAGACGTGTAAGGGCATCCACCTGCTGGTAGAAGTTGCTGCGGTTTGTCGTATAGTCTATATTCCTTGAGACAAACGGAAATGCCATGCCTACACCTGCTCCCATATATAAGTTAGGTGTAAGATACACATTACCTAGAAGCTGTGTATAGATAATGTCATAGCGGAATTTGAAAGTCTCCTGAAGATCTGTCTGTGGTGTATGCTTTGTGAGTGTTGTATTGAACATGGTGTAATCTGCACCCAGTTCTACACCAACACGCTTGTACTGCCAACTGCCTTTAACGCCGATTCGTGGAACGACATGTCCTTTGTCACTCATATCAAAGTTTGGACGGATATTGTAGCTTTCAAGGATTCCACCAAGACAGGAAATATGGCTATAACCGACACCGGCTCTTATGCCAAGTCTGAAAACTCCATACTTTGGGAAGGTGTATTTCTCAGGAAGAATGTCCTCCATTTTGATTATAGCAGTATCCGTTTCTTCCACCTCTTCATGTTTAGGTGTTACGATCCTTGGCTCCTGTTTTACGACAGGCTTCTCTTGTTCATTAACGACCTGTTCTACTACCTTTGGTTCTTCCACCTGCTCATTGACAGGAGTAACGGCACTACGCTCCCTGCGCTTTTTCGCATAAGCTACAGGCTGTGCCTTTACTGGTTCTGGTTGCTGGGATTTTGTAACAGGTGATGAAGGTACTTCACGTGCAGGTTGCTCGGAATTTACGGTTTCGCCTGTGCCTTTATCATGCTTCCAAAGGAATTCCAATCCCAAGAGAAGTGCAATCAACAGCAACAGCAGAAGCAGCAGTCCCTTCTTCTTTTTATTGTTCTTTTCGTTATTTTCCATCTACTTGTTGTTTACAGGTTGAAAAGGTATCCCACGGAAAATTCTATGCTGTGACTGTTGTTTTTCTTCTCTGCCCAGTTGAAGTCATTGGTTTCAGTACGGATGGTATTTGAGAGTCCATAGTAGTAACGAAGATTGAGATTCAAACCGAAAGAGAATTCATAACCCAATCCTCCACCAATGGCAGCATCTGGTCTTGCTGTCAGTTTTTCATTCATCTGGCGCTCTGTCTCCGAAGTTGTTGCCCATTCGAATTTTGAGAATTTCTCATCTTCCTGATTTGAGGTGTATGATATACCCTTTGGTGACAAAATCGCACTTACGCGGCCACCTGCGGAAACATTGAATCCATGCTTCCAGGGATATATCTTTATTGCCGCCATTAGACCAAGATAGTGATAGCGCTGCTCCACGGTGTACTCCAGTCCCTGATTGTCAGAGTAACTGAGATCTGTATATTTCTGGTAATAGGCAAAACCGCCTTCCACACCAAGCACGGAAGTTGGTTTGTGATAGAGGCAGAGTACATTTCCACCCAAGACGAACTGACCTTTATCCTTGAACTCATAGTTTGAGTAATAATCCTCAGGGACAAGAATGTCACTAACGCCATTGTTGACGCTGTATCCTCCTGAAACACTAACATTAAGTTTTACATCAGATTCCTGTGCCATTGCATGCAACGGCATAAGTGATACTGCCAGCATCAGGGCTGGTAGATTAGCTTTTGAAAAAATCATTTTCTGTTATTTTTATACAATCTTTATTATATTATCCAAAGCAACTCGTATGCATGTATACAATACTAGAACTATCGACAATATGACTTGCCTATAGATACTATCTTGCTAAAATGTTGATACAATACTCCGAAATAAAAAAACGTTTTTTGTTAGATGAATGAAGTACATGGGAATCAGCCGACATCATATGTCAGCTATTTTCGTCGTATCCCGATATTCAATCTTTTTTGTCGTCTTCGTGTGCAAAGATACAATATTTATCCCAAAAAGCAATAGGTTTTAACATTTTAGTGTATTTTTCGCAATTACAGTCAGAAAATCAGGAATTTACTTACGAATCAGTCTTTTATTGCATATATAAGCGTTGTTCAATCCCACCAGCTTGCTGCTTGATGTGGGCACCTCTCCCTCTGTTTTCTTGCAGAGGGGTATTAGGCTCCCCCTTGATACCCTAACGTGGTCAGAACCGTGCAAGCACGGCATTCGCCAGAGTCTTTCATGAAGAAAGTCAGGAGATGTTTCCTGAAGCACTGGGCTTGCCCCATTTTCATGTATTTTTCATGCGTTGGTAGCCTAATACCAAGTTTCATCTTTGAGGGATTGAAACTTGGGACTCTGATCAGCAAGCTGGAGTATGGAAATCGATAGTTACTCATCTGTCGTAGGATGGTAGCAATCGCAACAAAACAGCGAAGGCTAGTCAGAGATGCATCTCGCTTCTCTAACGAGCCTTCGCCGAAGGTATTGTAAATTGTTCTATCCGCTGATAGTCGCAACGACTGATGAGTACAGAGTTATATCACAACGCTCGCTCTTTTCGTCAGCGACTTCTGGCGGTTTATCTTCCTTGTCTGCAACAGAAGAGTCGTCATCATCCGCTGCGGCATCGACATCTATTGAAGGTGAGTCGCCTTTTTCTTCATTCTCACCTTCTGTGTTATCGCCACAAAATTTGCTTCCGCTGTCAGAGGATGCGACTGTTGCATTTGCTTCATCTATAGAGGATTCTGATCTCTTGCCAGCGGTTTTCATTTTCGTTACCGACTTGGACTTGCCTGATTCCTTCT
>DCJC01000067.1:0-2973 GCA_002317355.1 Prevotellaceae bacterium UBA1710
AACCGCAACCCTCTCGGTTCTGCAGCAGGCTATGGTTCAAGCTTCCCATTGAAGCGCCAGATGACCACCGACCTTCTCGGCTTCGACTCAATGAACTACAACGTAGTGTATGCTCAGATGGGTCGTGGTAAGCTTGAGAGAAACGTTGCATTCTCTATCGCTGGTCTTGCTGGTACACTTGCAAAGCTCGCTTTCGATGCTTGTATGTTCAACTCACAGAATTTCCAGTTCGTGAAGCTTCCTAAGGAATGCACAACAGGTTCAAGCATCATGCCTCATAAGAAGAATCCTGATGTATTCGAGCTTATCCGTGCTAAGAGCAACAAGCTTCAGTCACTCCCAACACAGGTAACTCTCATTCAGAATAACCTTCCTTGCGGTTACTTCCGTGACCTTCAGATTATCAAGGAGGTATTCCTTCCTGCATTTGATGAACTCAAAGACTGCCTCAACATGACAGCCTACATCATCAATAAGATAGAGGTGCGTGAGGATATTCTCGACAACCCAATGTACGACCCAATATTCTCAGTAGAAGAGGTTAACCGACTCGCTGTAGAGGGTATGCCTTTCCGTGATGCCTATAAGAAGGTAGGTCTTGATATCGAGGCAGGCAATTTCACACCTGACAAGAATATCAACCACACTCACGAGGGTAGTATCGGTAATCTCTGCAACGACCGCATCCAGGCTCTCATGCAGAGCATCCTCGATGGTTTCCACTTCGAGAAGGTAGATGCTGCTGAAAAGGCATTACTTGGATAAAATGAGAATTCTTAGACTTATAATCGTATCATTGCAGGCTGTCATTCTTATGGCGGCCTGTGGTGCTGATGATTACGAGTTCGAAAACAAATACCGTTGCAATTTCTTTTTCGACTGCTCAATACATGCGGGTACTGACATTCAGAGCTGTGTAAACCCAATGTCGTCAGGACTTTTCTGCATGGTTTGGCAGCAGTCGGTTGATGGAATAAGGCACATCAAGACACAGCTTTACAAGCAGCAAACCAAGGATTTGCCTATTACCACAGCAATCGAATTGAGACAGCCTTGTATTCTTGGTGCAAGCAATGGATTGGTTATAGGTTGCTCAACGCTCAATAGCGGAGAGCTATTCGCCTTCGACCGTCAATGCCCTAACTGCATCGGTATAGGCTCTTCAAATGCATTGGAATGGACAACAAATGGTCTTCACCTCAAATGCCCTAAGTGTGAAAGAACATACGATCTCAACAACAACGGCTTCATCGTGAGTGGTGAAAAAGGTGATAAACTGATGAGATACAGAGCTTCTTTCTCAGGCACCATCTTAGTTGTTGGAAATTAAAAATAACAATAAAGAAAATTACTATGCTTAAGAGAATCCTTTTATTGGCATTACTATCCAACATCCTTCCTATCGGAGAGATGATGTCGGGTTCTTATGCCCAGACAGTTCGAAAGTTCACTCTGAAGAACTCAGCTGACGGACAGTCAGAACTGACTGTATATTTACCTTCAGAAGAAGCATTGGCAAAATCTAATGGCCGATTCATCGTAGATTGTCCTGGAGGTGGCTATACCCATCTTGCTATGGATCACGAAGGTCACGATTGGGCAGAGTTCTACAACAATCAGGGTATTGGATTCGCTGTACTTAAGTATCGTATGCCAAATGGCGACCGTAACATACCTCTTTCTGATGCCTACAACGCTATCCGTACCGTAAGAGATAGTGCAAGTGTCTGGCACGTTAACCCAAAGAACGTAGGTATTCAGGGATTTTCAGCAGGCGGACACCTTGCAAGTGCTGTTTCTACACACGCACCTATGAGCGTTCGTCCTGACTTCTCAATCCTCTTCTATCCTGTTATCTCTATGAACGAGAGACAGACACACAGAGGCTCTTGCATTGGTTTCCTTGGCGATAACCGTAACGATGAGAAACTGCAGAAGCAATGGAGTAGCGATAAGGCTGTAAAGCGCCACATGGTGCCTCCTACGATTCTTATCTTCTCTAACGATGACAAGACCGTACAGCCAGCAACTAATGCCGTTGCATACTATTCTTCACTTCGTGGTGCAGGTGCAAACTGCTCTATGATTTGCTACCCAACTGGCGGTCATGGCTGGGGTTTCAGAAGCAACTTCAAGTATCATGAGTTGATGAAGACAGAGCTTACCCAGTGGCTCAACGACCTCAAGATGCCTACTGAGAATGCCGTAAAGGTGGCTTGTGTAGGTAACAGTATCACAGATGGTCATGGTATTGATGTTTCAGACCTCTACGGCTATCCAGCTCGTCTTGGTAAGAATCTCGGTCTTAACTATGCCGTAAAGAACTTCGGTGTGAGTGGTCGTACACTTTCTAACTCAGGCGACCATGCCTATCAGAAGGAAGAGGCATGGAAGAGATGCCTTGAATGGCAGCCAGAGGTGGTTGTCATTAAGCTTGGCACTAACGATACAAAGACTCACAACTGGAAGACAGCTGAGGGTGACCTCAAGTCAAGTATGAAGACAATGATTGACTCACTTCGTGCACTTCCTACAAACCCTCGTATCATCGTTGCAGCACCTATCCCTTCATTCAAGAACGTATGGGATATTCGTGACTCAGTAACTGTAAATGGTGTCATCCCACAGATTCCGGAGTTTGTAAAGGAAGAGAACCTTGAATATCTCGACCTCTATAATGCAACTAATTCAATAGAAAATCTTCAGAAGGAATATCTGCTGAGAGATGGTGTGCATCCTAACGAGAAAGGCTGTCAGAAGATTGCTGACCTCGTAGCAGAGAAAATCAAGTCTCCTGCTCCGAAGAATCAGATAAGGGAGAAGAAGATCAGAAAGAGGAAGAAATAGTTTGGAATTAGCAGTGAGGAGTTAGGAGTTATCTCACGCGGAAGAAGAACTCCTCACTGCTAACTCCTAACTAACGTGAGTTCGACGAATTTCTAGTCACACAATGTGAATGTGCACCTTTGGTGC
>DCJC01000067.1:2995-7743 GCA_002317355.1 Prevotellaceae bacterium UBA1710
ATTACCAATCTTACCAATCTTTTCCAATAAATATTGGTATGCAAAGCCAAATTTCACAAATTAAAGATTGTAAAGATTGTGAAGATTGGTAATTATTGTCAGTTAAAAGCAGCTTGCTGCCAAAAGATTGAATTCGTCGAATTGACGTTAACTAAATAAAAAAATAGACGGTAAATATCAAATTATATTATGATTAAAAAATTAATTCTTGGGGCAATTCTACTTAATTTGCTTCCCCTTGGGGGATTGGGGAGCTATCTTTATGCCCAGTCAACTCTCCTTCATTATAAGAGTTCAGCTACTTATTTTGAAGAAGCTCTCCCTATTGGTAACGGTACTCAGGGTGCCATGGTTTATGGTGGTGTGGGAGAAGATAAGATCTCTCTTAATGACATCACTTTGTGGACTGGTGAGCCTGACACTACATCAGTTAATCCAAAGGCTTTTGAGAATATTCCTGCTATTCGTGAGGCTCTCTTCAAAGAGGATTACAAGACTGCCAACGAACTTCAGAAGAAGGTTCAGGGACATTACACCAATAACTATCAGCCACTCGGCACTCTCACTATTCATAATCTTAACGATAGCAAAGGCGACAACTACTCTCGTTCACTCGACCTCACTCGTGCTCTTGCAACTGTGAGCTATAACGGTGAGCAGCGTGACTACTTTGCTTCTGCTCCTGACTCAGTAATCGTTATTCGTCTGAAGTCAACTGATGGTAAGCGCCTCAACAAGCGTCTCAGCTACAACTGCCAGTTGAAGAATACTATCTCTACTTCTGGTCTTGAGTTGATCTGTGATGGCTATTGCGCATGGACAAGTAAGCCAAGTTACGTTGCTGACGAAAAGAGCCTGATTTATGATGAGAAGCGTGGTATTCACTTCCGCACTATCGTACACGTGATAAACAAGGATGGTGAGGTAAGTGCTGAGAACAACGAGCTCAAGATTAGCAACTGCTCTGAGGCTCTCATCATTATTGCTAATGCTACAAGCTTCAATGGTAGCGAGAACGATCCTGTTATTGATGGTCGTGACTATGAGACTATCGTTAAGGCTCGCATCAACAACGCTCTCGGTAAGTCTTTCGACTCTATGCTTGAGAGCCACGTAAACGACTATCAGCAGTTCTTCAATCGCGTAAGCATCGACCTCGGTACAACACCTGACTCTATCGCTGCAATGCCAACAGATGTTCAGCTTCGCGAATATACAGATAGCGCAAGAGTTAACCCAGACCTTGAAGAGCTTTACTTCAACTATGGCCGTTATCTTCTTATCTCTTGCTCACGTACAAAGAATGTACCAGCAAACCTTCAGGGACTTTGGAATGAGTCAATCCTTCCACCATGGTCTTCTAACTACACAAGCAATATCAATGTAGAGGAGAACTACTGGCCTGCTGAGACAGCTAACCTCCCTGAGATGCACGAGTCATTGCTCAGCTTCATTCAGAAACTTCCTAATACTGGCGAAAAGACAGCAAAGGAATACTATGGTATCAATGAAGGCTGGTGTCTCGCTCACAATACAGATATCTGGGGAATGACTTGCCCAGTAGGCGAGGGAAGTGGCGACCCAATGTGGGCAAACTGGAACATGGGTGGTGCTTGGATTTCAACACACCTCTGGGAACATTACTCATTCAACATGAGTAAGTCATATCTCAATCAGGTTTATCCAGTTCTCAAGGGCGCAGCTGATTTCTGTATGAACTGGCTCGTAAAGCTTCCTGGTACAGAATATCTCATCACAGCACCTTCTACATCTCCTGAGAATCAGTACAAGACTCCAGCAGGCTACACAGGCCCAACTCTCTATGGTGGTTTTGCTGATATCGCTATGATTCGTGAGTGTCTCACTAATGCTCGTGATGCAGCTGTTATCCTTGGTGAAGATCATGACTATATCGAGAAGATAAACAACACAATAAAGAACCTCCTTCCTTATCGTGTGGGTAAGAACGGTAACCTTCAGGAATGGTTCCACGACTGGGAAGATCAAGACCCACAGCATCGTCATCAAAGTCATCTCTTCGGTCTCTTCCCTGGTCATCAGATTGCCCCAGCACGTACTCCAGAGCTTGCAGCAGCTTGTAAGCGCACTCTTGAGATTAAGGGTGATAAGTCAACTGGTTGGAGTACTGGTTGGAGAGTAAACCTTCAGGCACATCTTCGTGAGGCTGAGAATGCATACCACATCTATCGCACACTTCTCACTTATGTTTCTCCTGATGGCTATCAGGGTGAAGATCGTCGTTCAGGTGGTGGCACTTATCCTAACCTCCTTGATGCACATGCACCTTTCCAGATTGATGGTAACTTCGGTGGTACTTCAGGACTTATTGAGATGCTCGTACAGAGTGAGCTCGTAGAGCGTGATCGTGCTATCATCACACTCATTCCTTCACTTCCAGAGGCATGGAAGGCTGAGGGCTCTGTAAAGGGTATCAAGTGCCGTGGTGGTTACACCGTTGACTTCGAGTGGAAGGACGGTGAGGTAACAAGTTATGTTATCAACAACGTTCGTTCTGACAAGCAGCCTGGACGTGTCACTCTGATCTATGGTGACAAGAAGATTCCAATGACAAAGTAAGAATTCTAAACTACAGCCCCTCACCCGTAAGACAGGTGAGGGGCTGTTTTAGGTACTCGATTGTTGTTCTTGAATATACTCATACAACCTCTTATAGAAAGGATGCTTTGTAAGAGTATCTACACTACCTAAGATGATGAGTTTCATCCTTGCACGGGTGATGGCAACATTCATTCGGCGTAAATCCCTCAGAAAGCCTATCTGACCCTCATCATTGCTACGGACGAGAGAAAGTATTATCACATCACGTTCTTGTCCCTGAAAGCCATCTACGGTGTTTACAGAGATAAGATGACGGTAAGGCTTGAAGAACTCACGCTTCTTTATCATACGCCTCAGCAACTGCACCTGAGCACGATATGGAGATATGATACCTACATAAATACGCTCATCGAGTATGCGTTGCTTTCCTATTCTGCCGTAGTATAGTTCAAGATGCTGAAGGGTAAGTTCTGCCTCAGCCTTGTTGATACGGCCAAATGACTCACCAACGAACTCTTCCTTACTCTCTATTTCTTCTGGAAGATCATCAGTATTATACCATGACATAGGGTTGTCATAGTCAAGAATGCCACGATACTTTATCTCTGGTGCTGTCTGAAGTTTTCCACCATAGAATTCCCTGCTTGAGAACTGCATTATCTTGTCGTTCATCCTATACTGCACCTGAAGCAAGGTGACAATCTCCGGCTTGTTCTCAACGATTCTTTCCATTAGCGTCTTGCCAAGACCTGCCTTCAAGGCTGCAATGCTCTTAACCGTTGGAGGCAACTGCTGATGGTCGCCTGCAAAGATAACCCTTGACACCTTGCGGATAGGAATCCAGCAAGCAGCCTCTAAAGCCTGTGCTGCCTCGTCGATAAACAAGGTTGTGAACTTCATACCGTCAAGCACCCTATTTGCCGCTCCTGTAAGCGTACAGGCTATTACACGGGCTTCCTGGAATAGTTCTGCATTAATACGCACTTCAAGTTCGGTAGCACGACTCTTCAGTCTATCCAACTGCTGATGATAGCTTTCTGAACCACGCTTTCTCTTGCTTCTCATCTCACGAATTGCCTTACGGAGTGACCAAAGCTGAGGATATTCAGGATGACTCTCAAAACGCCTCTCATAAGTGAACGACAGCATCTTATCATTCACACGAGTTGGATTGCCTACGCGAAGTACAGGTATTCCTCTATCTACAAGCTGTTCGCTTATCCAGTCAACAGCCATATTCGACTGAGCGCATACAAGCACCTGACTCTCTCTTCTCAGAGTTTCGTTGATAGCCTCAACCAAAGTAGTTGTCTTACCCGTTCCAGGAGGGCCATGAACAACCATCACATCCTTTGTCCAAAGCACCTCATTAACAGCTTTCTCCTGCGTCTTATTGAGCCAAGGAAACTGCATTGGCTGGAACTTGAAATGCTCTGCTGGCTGATGCTGATGCGAATAGAAGAGGTCACGAAGATATGCAAGACGATTACCACGAGCATGCATCACACGCTCAAGGGCATCGAACATAAGACGATATGAGGTCTCGTCAAAGGAGAGAGCAACAAACAAAGCGGAAGCCTCCTCGTGAGCAGCACCATTTGACGGTTCAATATTCTGCAGTTCACGGGCATAGTCATCCTTTGGAAGTGAGATAACCATTCGGTCGCCATCCACGAAGTTCACCGTACCAGTGACGTTCATGAACTTCACCTCCAGCTTATCTTTTGCATCCTTGGAAGAAACGGTTCGGAAGAAAGCAACTGGTCTTCCAAACTCAAAGTTATGCTCAATATCCTGATCCTCAGTACGGAAAATCTCAACGCACATCTGGTTCAGGGAGTTATAGAATGACTTTCCCACACGGACATTAGCCCATGCGTCACCACGTTTCACCTTTCTGCGAATACCAATAGCTTCCGTCTGCTGCTGATATGCCGCCTTCTCGGTGTTATATTCCAATTTCAGCAACAAGTGTTGCTGCATAAGTTGCTGTAGCGCTGTTGCCATTAGAAAAATAAAAATTAAAAATGAAAAATGCAGGTTGGGTTATGTGTCAGGCTGGGAGGGTGGGCCCTATCTTAACGTCAGTTCGACCAATTTGTACCCCTCTATATGAATACGCACCTTTGGTGCTTGAACTGACAATAATTACCAATCTTCACAATCTT
>DCJC01000052.1 GCA_002317355.1 Prevotellaceae bacterium UBA1710
GAAGAAGATTTAGAGAATCTTTCAGATGCGATTATTTTTGCGGGAGCAATAGCACACAAGAAAAAAAGTGTTTTCAATGTCTTTAAGAAGAAAAAGAAGAACAAGAAATAATCATTGTCAAGAAAAAGCCAAGAATTCTCTCTATCTTTAAGAAAAATAAGTACAAGGAATAAACCAAAAACACCTCCAGCGATAAATAACTGGAGGTGTTTTGCTATTTAAAATAGTCGCTTGATATATCTGCAACCAAGGATTACTCCTGAGAGGGAAACGGCAGCTCCACCAAGAAGAACTATCCATGAAAGGAGCAGACGAAGCCACTCGACATCAACAATGCCTGGCAGACGAAGCTTATGCAAGGCAGGATACATCCAATAACCCCAACGGCTCGTGCTATCCACATAACGCACAACGCCATTTGATGGGTTGATATAGAATACACCCTCGTCGGCATCATTCATCGTAACCTTGACAACAGGCAAGATACTCGTACCCTTGCTATGTACTCGATAATAGAGTTCCTGATAGTCTTGCAACTCAGCAGTAGCAGCCGATGCCTCTACCCCATTCTTCTTGTAAACATCCTTTACAGCGGTAAGGATATCATTCTCCGAGAGATTGAGAACGGCAACCGTGGTATCTCTTGCATCATAGCTCACCATATTCCCCTTCTTATCCTTCACAACATAATAAGGAATATTGCCAATATGCTTCCATTCTATTGATACAGCCTCAGGAGAAGCCGCAAGAGCCTTGCGATAGTCGAGAAGGAAAGAATCTGCTGGAGCACTCTCAAGTTCGCGCTGTGGCTTGAAACTAAGCTGTGGCTCGCTGATGAATGTAGGAACATCTGCAAGCGACATCATACCGCTAAACACGTATGTGAGGCAGAACAAGCCGAACACAAAGCCCGTGACATAATGCCAATGATACCACTTCTTCTTGTATGGTGAGAAACGGCTTCCCTTCTTCTTGCGAGTGCGATTCCATACCACAAGACCTGTCCAGATACCAGATATCACCATGATACATCCGATGCCCGAAATCCATATTATGGTAGTGCACCAAAGCTCCTGATCGCTACGCAGCCATGCGAAATACACCCAATGAGGTATAGGGCCAAGCCATGCCCATACACGCTGTTCGTGAGAGGTGAACTGCAAGGCATCGCCCGACTTGCTTCCAACGTACAGTTCGTGTGCATCTTCATCAGCAAAGGTGTATTTGATGATAGGCAATTCCTTCTCATGACGTCCGAAAGGCACCCATTGGTCAAGAGCATCGAGGGTATCAACAGAAGCAACATCTGCCTTGCACCAAGCCTTACGTACCTTCTCCAATCGTGCTTCATCAACTACCGCCTTGCAAGGCTCTCCAAGTGGCGATACATCTGCTGTGGAATCCTTGGAAGACATGTGGAATACGGTATTGCCGAGATACCTGTCAATGGAAATATCGGTAAAGGCAAAACCGTGAGTGAGTGAATCAATAGGAGGAAGTGGCTCTGCTGTCTTGCTCAGAGGCTCCATCCTTGTTGACTTATCGGCACGAGGGAAATGACCGTGATAAAGCATCACGATACCCGTTAGAAACCACATAAGGAACATTGCACTAAGCAATGCTCCCAATATGCGGTGAATAGCGATTACGAATTTATTCAGACTATTCATTCTTTAGAAAATGTATGAAATAGAAGCCATGTAGTTTGTTGGCTCACTTGGCACAAGCTGATTGCCGAGGCTCTGGTTGAAGTACTCTGTGTTGAAGAGGTTGTTCACGTTGAAGCCAAGGCGGATATGATTGCGTGGAATCTCGTAGCTGATACCGAGGTCAGTTGTCCAGTAAGCATCAAACTGCGAATCATTTGCTGTATTGCGGTAAACCTTATCCTGGAAAGAAACACTCACGTTGAAACCAAGTCCGCGAACAGGACCCTTAGCCACGGTATAGTCACCGAGGAAGTAGAAGGTGTTCTTTGGAGTATAAGCGAACTGGTTGCCCTCAAGGTTGTACTCCTTCATATATTCGTTATTAGCAATACTCTTATACTTAGCATCTGTAAAGCCATAGCCAGTTGTGAAGCTCATGTTAGTCATTGGCTCCCATGTCACGTCGATGTCGAAACCAGTAGAGCGCATACGACCTACCTGACCAGTAACTGTCTTCTGCTTATCATCAACCATTACCTTGGCAAGGTTTACGGTCATGTTCTGCTTGTTGATAGAGAACACGCTTGCGTTAAGAGTAAGGTGATTGTTGATTTCGTACTTAAGACCGAGCTCAATCTGACCACCATTCTCTGGCTTGAACACCTCACCGTTGTTCTGTTCTGGGAAGAATTCCTTGCCGTTACGGTCAATGTAGATGGTTGTAGCGCTATAGAATGTGTAGATAGGCTTGAAGTATGTGCCGTAAGAAGCATAGAGCGAGAGATTCTCCATTGGGAGGTAAACCACACCAGCCTTATAGGTAAATGCGCTTGTTGACATACTTGTATAGTCAGAAGAAGGAACATCATCAAACTCACGCTTGCCATTCTTTGTCAAGGCACTTGCACGCTTGTAGCTGTAGAGGTCGAAACGTGCAGAAACCATAGCCTTCCACTGTTTGTTGATGTCGAGAACATCATGGAAGTAGAAACCGTTCTGGATACGAGTCTGAGGAGTAACCTTACTGAACTGTGTCTTCATCCAACCGAGGCTCTGAGCGTCGTAGATGCTTCCGTGAGCTGTGAGAGCTGTTCCCCAGATATCAGAAGTCTCAGGAGTAGCTGTACCGTCTGTCTTGAAGTTATAGCCAGTGTAAGAGCAACGGCGAAGATATATCAAAGAGTAGCCAGCGAGATAGTTATGCTTCACGCTACCAGTAGTAAATACGCCAGAGAGTTCCAACTGATTGTTGATGGTCTTAGCAACGTGAGAGAAGCGAAGTGGATAGCTGTAGTAGATAGAGTCTGTGCAGATATACTTCTTGTTATCTCCTGACATATAATATTGGTTATAGATAGGATTGTTGCTTGTGAGATAATCAAGAGACTCTGTTCCGAAGTAATCAATATCATCGTATGTATAGCTCAGTCTTTCAGTAAGTTTTGCACTTTCGTTAAAGATGTGCTTATAGTCAACAGATGCATTGAAGTTGTTATTCTTCATGAAGTCGCTATGGCTGTTATAGCGGTTGCTGCGGTCGAGACCTGCCTGCTGGGTAAATGCAGGAAGCACTACCCTATTTGTTGTTGCATCATATACATCATAGCTAAGAACCGGTGGAAGACCAATCTCAGTAGCATAGCGGTCACCCTGTCCTCCAAAACGGAATTCGAGAACATCCTTCTCGCTCATATTTCCACCGATGGTGAGATAAGCCGAACGACGAGTGCGCTCATTGTCACGCCAGCCATCTGTATGCTGATAGTTGGCAGTTGCAAGGTAGTTGAAAGGACCAATGAACTTACCGCCAAAGCCAATCTGTGCATTGAGGTTGTTCCAAGAACCGTAAGCAAGTTTGCTA
Source organism: Prevotellaceae bacterium UBA1710 (assembly GCA_002317355.1). Lineage (GTDB taxonomy): Bacteria > Bacteroidota > Bacteroidia > Bacteroidales > Bacteroidaceae > Prevotella. The sequence continues at coordinate 3,511 of DCJC01000052.1, forward strand.
TACACATGACTCTCAGCAGAAGGAGTACGACGAACAACATTGATGATACCACCAACGGCAGATGTTCCATAGAGAACTGACTGAGGGCCCTTGATAAGCTCAATACGCTGAACGGCACTAAGATCCATGAAAGGATAAGAGTTATCGATAGAAGAACGCTCATCACGAACACCATCAACCATAATCACGCTATGGTCGAAACCACGAACGGAGATCTGCTGGAAGGCACCGTATGTCTGACGGATACGCACACCAGGCATAAAGCGTGAAGCCGACTGTATATCGGTGATGTTACGATGCTGAAGGGTTTGGGCTGTGATAGTGTTTGAAGAAACAGGAATGTACTTAGCAGGCACATCAATCTTCAAAGCAGAAGTCTTTCTTGAGTTTGAGATTACCTCAACCTCATCGATTACGAGAGCAGTATCAGGATTCTGCTCGTCAACAACTTTGTTTCCTGTACGATTGTTACCCTGAACAGGAACGGCTGCCGCACACGATAGCATGGCAGCAATAAAAGCATTATAACGCATGAATATAAATTAATAAGATGTCTGTTCACCCCGCAGACATGAGTTATTATTAAGCTCTGGCAGGTATCCTGACTCGGTTTTACATGGTGCCTTCCCAGAATAAGCTCCAGTGGCATTAACCATAATGTGACAGTTCACAATAACCATACAGTAGCGGGTACTGTTACGGATTCTTACCGTATTCCCTATTAATCATTTCGTCTTCACGATTGATACCAGAACCATGATATATCGTCTTGAAAATCACGCTTCACCAAGCGGATTTGTTATAATTTTAATACAAAGGTAATCATTTTTTCTGATATTTCAAAATTATTCACACCAAATTTCCGAAACCTTAATTTTCGTCAAGTTTCTACTCAAGCGTAAAAAAGCGTAACGTTACGCAACGCAAATAATGTAGTTTCATGTTGTTTTGCCTTCGTTATGCCTCCGCTATGCCTCCGTTGTGCCTCCGCTATTACTCCTATGTAAGTCCCATCTATAAAAGGGAGGAAAATGGGAACCATATAGGGATCATATAGGAACCATAGCGATGACAATATCATGTAATTCATTAGAAAAATCGGCAAAAAAGTTTGTATTTCAGAATTTATTAGTACCTTTGCCATTGGGTAATTTGAGTTATGAATAGCAGAGACACTTGCCCATGGTTATTTATTTCTTTTAAAAATTCTTTGAAAAATTGATATGTCAAAATACAAATGTACAATAGTACTTTTGCTTGTCGCTTTTATGATAGTGACTTGCATTAATCCTATATATCCTGAACAGCAATTTCTTCAGCATATAGGAACCGTTCTTTTATTGCTTCCTTTGATTATTGATGTAAGGAAGAATAAGTTTGGAAGAGCATCATTCATTGGATTGTCTCTATTCACTCTTCTGCATATCATAGGAGCAAGGTATATCTACTCCTATGTGCCTTATGATGAGGCAATTCAGCAGATATTCGGATTTAGCGTGAATGAGATGATGGGAGCCACTCGTAATCATTATGATAGAGTCGTGCATTTCTCATTCGGTCTTTTGATGTTGCCTTTATTCTGCCAGATAGTTCAGCGAAAGATTAATTGCTCGGCAATGGTCGCTATTGTGGTGGCTTGGCTGCTTATTCAGACAGGAAGCTTGATTTATGAATTGTTTGAATGGCTTCTGACTATTGTCATGGCATCTGACTTTGCAGAAGACTATAATGGTCAGCAAGGGGATATGTGGGATGCTCAGAAGGATATGGCGCTGGCTCTATGCGGCTCTACGATAACAGCAATCTTAATGGCTGTTAGGAATCCTTTGGCTTGTAACCATCATTCCAGCTATACTTCTCCTCCTCGGCTTGTTTGTAATCAGTAAGTATGAGCTATCAGACGAAAAGATGGACGAGATAAATCAGGCAATCGCACAAAGAAATAAATAATTAGAAATATGTTCACATCATCATCAGATAAAATCACACGTGATTTCTTCGACTCTATTCTTATAGAGCCACGTTATATCGACTCAGATCTCCCAACAACAGATGTTGAGATTTTCGGTCAGAAGTTCTCTACCCCTATTATGACCGCAGCCCTCTCCCACCTCGGTTCTCGAGGAAAAGAAAGCGCAAGTTTCATAGAGGAGAAAGCCAAGAACGGCATGATAGTATATGCTGAGGCTGCAGCTAAGAGCAATACTCTTCATTGGGTTGGCATGGGCGATGATCAGGAGCTGGAGGATATTATAGCAACAGGAGCAAAGTCGGTAAAGATTGTAAAGCCATACGCAGATAATAAAGAGGTGTTCCGTAAGATAGAGCATGCGGTTATGTCAGGATGCGTTGCTGTAGGTATGGATATCGATCATGCCTTCAATGGAAATGGTGACTATGATAGCTGTTTCGGAATACCATTGCGCCCAAAGTCATCTGCCGAAATATCAGAGTTTGTACAAGCAGCTGGTGTTCCTTTCGTTGTAAAAGGAGTATTGAGTGCTTCTGATGCAGAGAAATGCGCAAAGGCAGGATGTAAGGGTATCGTAGTTTCTCATCATCATGGTATTATTCAATACGCTGTACCTCCTTTGATGGTTATCGGTGATATCCTCAAAGCTGTTGGCAATGATGTCGATGTCTTTGTGGATTGTGGCATCGTAAGTGGTATGGATGCTTATAAGTGTCTTGCTCTTGGTGCAAAGGCTGTTTCTGTTGGCCGTCATCTCATGCCATTGCTGAAGAAAGGCTCAGATGTTGTTTCTCAGCGTATTAATGATATGACAGCAGAACTTGCAAGTGCTATGGCAAGAACTGGTGTTCATAATCTTAATGAAATGGATGCATCTGTACTTCGTTTTCGTCAGTTTTAGCATCTTATAGGAATAGAATTGTTGGATGAAGGAATAGAGTTTGAATGCTTTTCTTATGACAATACAATCAAACTCTAATCCATATTCCCTAATCCTTAATCGAAAAAAATCATGTTATTAGGAATATCATCATGTCTGGAGCATTCGTCTCCTGAAGATTGGGCAGCAAAGCACGTTGCTCTTGGATTGAAATGCGTAAACTTTCCAGTAGATTATCTTGCTGGAGAGAATGTATATATGGCATATAAGGAAGCCGCTGATAAGGCTGGATTAGTCATTGCAGAGGTTGGAGTTTGGCGAAATACTCTTGCTGCTGATCCAGAAGAGCGAGCTCATTGGATAGACTATGCCATCAATCAGCTTCGTATGGCAGATCGTATTGGGGCTATCTGTTGTGTAAACGTTGTTGGCACTCCTTATGGCCCTCGTTGGGATGGTGGCTATAGAGAGAATTTCAGTAGCGAGCTATGGACAATGGCTGTTGAGATGATTCAGCAGATAATAGATACTGCCCAACCAAAGCATACGTTGTTCTGCATAGAATCGATGCCTTGGATGATTCCAAGCAATCCTGATGAGTATCTGCGCCTTATAAAAGATGTGAACCGACCTCAGTTTTGTGCTCATCTTGATGTCGTTAATATGATAACCTCTCCAGAGCGATATTTCTTTAATGACAAATTCCTCGATGAATGTTTCTCAAAACTTAAAGGATATATCTGCAGTTGTCATCTGAAAGACATCAATCTGAAGGAAGAATATACTTTCCAACTTCAGGAATGTGCTTGTGGTGAAGGAACTCTCGATATAAAGAGATACATACGTCTTGCTGAGGCAGAAAATCCAGATATGCCAATGATAATTGAGCATTTGACAACTGATGAAGAATATGCTGAAAGCGTGAAGTATGTCTATGATAATATCGGATTTGAGTGATAGAAATATGATAATAAGAAAACTTGGCATAGCTGATAGGAAAGCGTTCTTTGAACTTACAGATGCTGTTGTTGAGACATTGGCGAATAAGGAATCTTTGATCCTTTCATTCTTGCCACCGCTCATCCAGATAACATCAGCAATCATCTTATGCAGAAGGATGGTTTCAAATTGCATAAGGTGTTTGAAAGAAGAGGCTATCTGAGGAATATGTATCTGAAAATAATGAATTACTAATTACAAATAATGAAATCACCAAACTTATTCAAGGAATGTATCTGGCTAATAAACATCATACATAAATATGGTGAAATAACCTTTGACCAAATTAATAAGGAATGGTCGAATTCTAATATTAGCAACCAACCAAAACTGCATCGCTCTACTTTCAATCGTCATAGGGATGCAATCTTAGATATATTTGGTATCATTATTGAATGTAAGGGACGCAAATACTACATCCATAATGATCGTGTATTAGATGAAGACTCGGTTCAGAACTGGCTCTTCTCTACCCTATCCGTTAATAACATTATCTCGGATAGTATGTCTCTTCAGAATCGTATATTCCTTGAATCGATACCATCAGTAAGGTATCTTGAACTATATGTTGATGCCATGAAGGAAAACCGCAAGGTTGTCATTGATTATCAGAAGTATGGTTCTACTGATGTATCAGAACGCATCATAGAACCTTATTTCCTCAAATACCACAAGCGTAGATGGTATATTATGGCAAATACTGCTGATGGCAACAGACTTTTCTCTTTCGATAGAGTTCTTGGAGCAAGGATATTAGAAGATAAGTTCAGTATTCCTGAAACATTTAATACAAAGGAGTATTTCGCTGATTGTTTTGGTGTGATGCGTGACGAGCGGTATCCTGCTCAACGCATCGTTCTCAGAGCTTTCGGTAATGAAAAACACTATATGAATGATCTTCCTGTTCATCATTCACAAAAAGAAATAGCCAAGGGTGATGGGTACGTGGATTATGAAATATTCATGCGTCCAACAAGTGATTTCATTGCCCATGTAATGTCGAGAGGTCAATGGCTAAAAGTCGTTTCTCCTCAATCATTAGCAGATGAAATTGCCGAAAATCTAAGAAAAACACTCGAAATGTACAAATAATAGTGATTTTTTTTCAAAAAAAATAAACTTTTTTCAAAACTGTCCCGAATGTTGGGACAGTTTTCGCATAATTTTGCACTCAGAAATTAGATTAAAATAATAACAGGTGTTTATCACCATTAATTTCGGAGGACAAAATTATGAAGAATTACATTTACGGTATTCTTGCAGTTATCACTGTAGTTATAGCATCAATATTCATGAATGGTGCTGAGTACAACACAACTTCTCATTATCTTACTGCCGAGCAGAAGTGTGACATTTATTTGCAGGTTATGGATGGATGTTTCATTCATGAATAGGAGGTTAGGATATGAGAAGAAAATCATTTGGTGACTTAGTGGCAATTGGTTGTGGTTGCGCTATTGTATCTGCCATCATAGGCTTTTTACTCAACTGTGTTATATTTCCTATAGCATATTATATGACACACGATTGCGGTAAGTGGTTATGCGGTCACAACTATCCAATTACATGGGGATCGTATGCTATAGTAACTGGTATAGTATTCCTGCTGCTATTCGTCATTTCCTATATGTCTGAAAATCAGAGCGGAGCAAGAATAAACCACTCACGCATCTATTATAGGCAATCAGAAGATGACCTTGAAACCGACTATTATGATAGTGATATGGAAGGTGCTCCTGGATATAATGGATTTGAATGATATTCAGAAGGTAATAGAGCCTCTCCCCCGCCCTGACACCGCAGGGAGGGAAGTCGGAGATTCTTGCTCTGGCAAGCATCCCTAAGGGCTGAGCGGAGTATCTCCGAGTATGTGCCAGCTGGTGTGCGGATGGGGAGAGGCTCTTTCTTACCAATAAATTTTTACTGGCCCATTAAGTCCTGATGGCATTGGCTTCCAACGACCGTACTGACGATACTTATAGTTGATATCCACAATGTTTATGTCTTCAAACTTACGCCATGGAATCTTACGCTTATCCATATCCGCAATACGATTGGCAGGAAGATTAGTTACTTCTATACGTAGTTTGTTGTCTGTTGGCTTTAGGATTGAGCTGCGGAATGTAAGTATATAAGGTACACACCAAGCACAACCAACATACTCATCATTGATATACACACGTGCTGACTCACGAACATCACCAAGGTCAATCACCCAACGCTTACTTTCTACCTTACCCTTTACACTTTCTACTTTACTCTCTTGACCCTTTACACTTTCTACTTTACTCTCTTTACCCTTTACTCTTTCCACTTTACTCTTTACCCTTTCTACTTTACTCTCTTTACCCTTTACTCTTTTCACATTACTCTTTACACTTTCTACTTTACTCTCTTGTTCGTCATTTGGTAAATCGAAAGTAGTTTCATAGACACCAGTACCCATTGTTACCTTTGTCTTCTCGTTGAGATTTTCCCATGTACCAAGACAATCTAAAGTGAATGATTCATTTACCTCAGGTGCTTCTTCTATGAAATGGAGCGTCCACTTTGAATTTGGAATTATGACTTTTGACTCTTGACTTTCTACTTTACCCTTTACACTTTCTACTTTACCCTCTTTACCCTTTACACTTTCTACTTTACCCTCCTGACTTTCATCCTGTGGCTCATTGAATGTCTGAAGTATCATGGATTCGCCAGAACGGAGAGCGATATTAACCTCACCCCCTCCCCTTATTCCTACGGAGAATTGTTTGCCAGTAAGTGGATCAACACCAATAATCTGAGCGAAGTCAACGGTTAGGTTCACATTTCTGTTCACATCATTTGGTGTGAGATTTGCTATGAAATAATGATATCCAGCTTCATTCTTACGGCGTATAACCTTGAGACCAAGCTTATTACGCATTGGCTCTGGATTACAGCATACTTCCATATCCTCAGGCTTTACGCCAATGAGAATCTTTGCTCCTTGTGCCTTTAGTTGAGCGATATGCGCCTTGACTGCATCTGTCATTATTGTACTGTCGCTTGGGATGATAAGTCCCTTGTAAGGCTGTCCTGCAGCTGTAACGAGGCTTCCATCCTTGAAGGTTGTTGTGAGAAGGAATTTCTCGCTGATATAATCGCAATCATAGCCCGCCTTGTCTATCTTATTGACTGTCTCAGCAAACTCAGGAGCGAGTTCACCCATGGCATGAATGGAGAACTGCATGAGGCGTTGCTCTTTGGTGTTCTTCACCCACATATCCCTAACTGGAAGCAATACAAGGAAGTCGTTGTCTGGCTTACCCCATTGCAGATATGTCTGGCAACGCTCTATGTACTTCATAAGCTCTGGAGCATCTCGCCAGATAGTGTTTGTAGGACTCATATCCACCGATGCATAGAATTTCCATCCTGGCCATGGATCATCCTTAGGACTATAGCACGTGCCATGGAAATACACATTATTTACACCTGCACAGAACATAAGGTCGAGGTCTGGCTTCATCTGTGAGAGCGATGTGCGGAAGTGCTCTGTAAGCCATGTGAAGGTTTCGCTCGATGTAAGTTTCTTACCATTGATATGAGAAGCAGAAGCCGCATATTTCAGCATAGAGAAGTCAGAATCGTTCTTGCGGGTGTATTTGGCATCATTACGTAATCCCTTGATACCGAAGTTGGTAAGTCCGAATCCTTCAATCTCTGGTATATCTACTGCTGAATAGCAATCTATAAGGTTTGCAGGCGAACCATGAGCTTGATTTCTTGTTATGGCACCATGCTGATGCGCCCACTCTGTCCATGTCTGGGTGAAGTTCTCAAAGATGAGTTCACCGAGGGTTTCACGATAGTCAGACACAACTTTCTTGTCGCCATCAACGAGTTTCTCAATGTTGTCTTCAAGTCGATAGCCACGGCGCTTCTCAAACTCAGGAAAGAGGTCGGGAGTGTAATCTGCCTGACTAACCTCATACGAGTCGTTGAAGAAGGTATGTGGATATGGTGTATTCGTCTTGTCGAAGGCTTCGCTGATGTGGTTGAGATAGTTGAGTACAGCTTGTTTGTTGAAGTGGTCAACAACAAAGCCATCGCCTCCAGGGGCAGCACGCTTAACCATCATAACGCCCATCTGCTTCCAAAGTCCGATGATGCGCCAATCACCCTTCCCTATCTTCTTCTTTCGGTCGATAGGCTCAAGATAGCCCTTGGCATTAAATTGCAGTTGCAGGAAGTTATCGCCACTTGCATCCGACTTACGATAGGCATAGACGGCAAGTACGCGCTTATCATCGAGAGTGTCAGGCACTTCGATAAATGTAGTATCGTCAATCTGAATTGGTAATGGCTTTGGAGGTAACAGCTTTAGTTTCTTTATTTTAGATGAATGGATAAGTGTATCAGCAACAAGGAGTTTGGAGGCACTCTCTTCTATAGGCACCCAAGGTCCACCGAAAGGCCATCCTGTGCCCGTTGCCATATCAATCTGAATGCCAAGTCGATTGCCTTCTGACTGAATATAGCGAAGCATTTCCATCCATTTAGGTGATAGGAATTCTATGTTGTTCTGCTCGTTGCCCGTCACGCCATAGATAGGAGTTATTTCGAGTGCACCTATACCGCATTTCGCATATTGCTCCATATTCCAAGTTACGTTCTCCTTGTCGAGAGCAGAGCCCATAAGCCACCAGCGTGAACCGGGTTTGGTCGTAGTCGAACTGCCTGGCACTACTTGCGCCAATGCTGAGGATGCAAACAACAATGATATAATAGATACAGATAATGTCTTCATTTTTTTAGGTTTTAGTTTTAAAACGCCCTCTAAATCCCCTTGTTTAGGGGGACTTAACTCGCGGTGTGGTGTCTTGAATCTTATTGAAAACCACTCACTAACAGCCTTCTGTGCGTGAGAATCTTCCCCCTAAAGGTGGATAAGAGGGGGGCTACTCATGGTGATACGGCTCTCCCTTGATTATGGTGCAGGCTCTGTAAATCTGCTCTGTAAACACGAGGCGAACCATCTGGTGCGAGAAGGTCATCTTCGAGAGACTTATCTTCTCGTTGGCTCTCTGGTACATTGCCTCAGAGAATCCGTAAGGACCACCAATAACGAAGACAAGACGACGAACGGATGCATTCTTCTGCTCTATCCAACGTGCGAACTCCACAGAACGGAAATCCTTGCCATGCTCATCGAGAAGCACTACATGATCAGATGGTTGAAGCTTTGCAAGCACCAGTTCACCCTCACGCTCTTTCTGCTGAGATTCAGAGAGAGCCTTCGTATTCTTTAGTTCGGGAATGACGGTAATTGAGAAAGGCATGTAGTGCCCAATCCTTGACGTATAGTCATCGATTCCTGCCTGAAAATGCTTATCGTTAGTCTTGCCGATTAGTATGAGTTCTGTCTTCATTAGTGATTTAGTTTCATTTCACTTGCAAATATACAACAAAAAAGTCATTCGTCCAAATTATTCGTGCAAAACAAACAAATTTTCGTAAATTTTCCTTTTTCCGAAGAGTTGCTTTCGCTTTCTAAAAAAACAAAAGAAAACAAAAGAGAACAAAAGAAAACCATTTTATTTGTTTTATTACTGTCCGGTAAACATATGTAACGTCAGTTCGACCAATTTGTACCCCTCGATATGAATACGCACCTTTGGTGCTGAACTGACAAAAATTCTTCGCTTGGACTCAGGCACTTCGTGGAGTCCCAATCTTCACAATCTTTACAATCTTAATCCATTA
>DCJC01000077.1 GCA_002317355.1 Prevotellaceae bacterium UBA1710
TAGTTTAATTAATAGATTCCACTGCTATGCAGCAAAAACAAAATCTTTTAAATGAATGTTTATACAATATCCGTGTTGTCTGCAAAGTTAATAGTGATTATTGAAGCAGCAAAATAAATTAACAAATCTATTTTTTTTTTGCATTTGATAACACAAGCAAAAGGTGACGTAATTGTTTAATAATAGGGTTTCGAAAAGGCTCCTATATTACAAACATCATTTTGTTATATCTTGTTTCGCTCGTGGGAGAGTCCCAGATGGTTAATTGAATTGTTACGTTAAGCCTTAGAATATGTATTCTTAACTAATAGCACTTTTCCGTCATGCTTCCTTAGCATTACCAACCTTGTTCCTTCGCCGATACTTCGCTCAAAGTCCCATTAAACACCCATTAAAGTCCCATTGAACTCCCATTAAACTTTAAAATAATGGGAGTTTATTTGGAGATGAATGAAATTTTAATTAACTTTGCAGCGGAGGTACAATGACGACATTACGTCTTGAAATTGAACCTGCAGGAAAAGTATTTACGCAATTAAGAATTTTGATAAAGGAAAGGATTAGAATATGGCAAGACTAAACAAAAACGGAACATTGTCCGGACTTATGGGCGATGTGGTGATGAGAGCTTACAACAACACGACTTATGTGTATGTCAGACAGGAAAAAGTTCATAATCCGCAGACTCGTGGCCAGATGATGCAACGTGTGAAGATGAAGAACATTGTGAATGTGTATGGCGCTCTAAAACCTGCCTTGAAAGACAACTTCCAAGGCAAGGTAGGTAAACAGTCGGATTATACCATGTTCGTTAGTTGTAATCTCTCTCAGCAACCAGTATATCTTACGAGCAAAGAGGCTTCTGCTGATTACTATTCTGTCGTGGCGCCTTATATCGTAGCCTTTGGAAAACTCTCTCCGATAGAATATTCTATTGAAGATGAATGGCTCGTGAGCAATATCATCGTTGGTGATATTGACTTGAATAGTGATATGAAGGTGTATGAGTTGGCAAGCGTGATTTTTTCTAACAATGCTGAATGGAAAGAAGGTGATATTCTGGAATTCATCGTTTGCAAACAGAATTTCCTGGCAGATGCATCAGGGGAACTCATAAATGTAAGAGCTGAATGTGAGTATGCCAATATCGTACTTGACATTGCTGACAAGAGCAAGTTGAGCAGATACCTTGATGATATGGAATTGAAGGCTGATGCCAACGGATGCCTATGCCTTCATGCCTCTTCCTATGGTGGCTATGCCATTGTACAGAAGCGTAAGACAGCCAAGGACGTTGCCACAGGAGTACAATCACTTGCAGTTGTCAATCCTCTGCTTGAGAGATACACGTCAGAAGAGCAATGTGAGAAAGCCATCCAAAGCTATGAGAAAAAGCATTGATTTTGGTGCGTGTGTGATGCTAAAAACGAGGTTAATCCCCATTTTAGTTTTTTCGTAACATCTGTTGATTAATGGTAAAATCTCACAAAAATTAATGTCTTAATTAATGTCCTAATTAGTGTTCTAATTAATGTCAGCCGAAGGCAAAATATAATGTACCGATTTATGTTTTATGCTTACGCCTACGTTAATTAAGACGTTAATTTGGACATTAATTATGACATTAATAATTCAAGTCTTCTATAGCTTATATGACTGAACTTTTCCACCCTATCCTAAGTTATGTCCCTGACACATACTCCGATATTATCAATATCGGACTTCCTACGGGGTTAAGGGTGGGAAAGTTCAGTTATTTAACTTGTTTGATTAAACCTTATTTAGATATCTTCGTCAAAGGTGCGGAAAGATAATTATTATAGATCTATTATAAAACATCTAAATTTATTTATGCGTAAACTATTAATTGGAGCAATCGCAACCGTTGCAATGGTATGCGGTGCAGGTCAGGCACAAGCTCAATGGGGCCGACCAGAGGTAGAAGACCCAACTGGTCTTAAGGATGCCTACAAGGATTATTTCAAGGTTGGTGTTGCTGTAAACATGCGTAACATGCGCAACCCTGAGGAGGTTAAGGTTATCCTTAAGGAGTACAACTCTATCACAGCTGAGAACGACCACAAGGTAGGTCAGATCAACCCTAAGGAGGGTGTTTACAACTGGGGACCAGCTGACTCTATCGCTAATTTCTGCCGTGCAAACAAGATCCCAATGCGTCTTCACAACCTCTGCTGGCACAGCCAGTTCGCAGATTGGATGATGTACGACAAGAAGGGTAATTTCGTTAAGAAGGAAGTATTCTATGCTCGTCTTAAGAACTACATCAACACAGTTGTAGCTCGTTATAAGGACATCATCTATGCTATCGACGTTGTAAACGAGGCTATGGCTGATGATGCTCGTCCACGTTTCCTCGGCCCTGGTAAGGGTATGGCTCCAGCAAGTCCTTACCGTCAGTCAAAGCTCTTCGAGCTCTGTGGTGATGAGTTCATCGCTAAGGCTTTCGAGTTTGCTGCTGAGGCTGCAGGTCCAAACGTAGAGCTTTACTACAATGACTATAATGCTGCAAATCCTGATAAGCGTGACCGTATCTTCAACATGGTTAAGAAGATGAAGGAAGAGTATGGTGTTCGCGTTGATGGTATCGGTATGCAGGCACACTATAACGTATTTGGCCCAAGCAACGAGGATATCGATGCTGCTATCACAAAGTATGCTACACTCGTAAAGCACATCCAGTTCACAGAGATGGATATCCGTGCCAATGAGGAAATGGGTGGTCAGCTCCAGTTCAGCCGTCAGGGTATGGAGATCAAGCCTTACGTTAAGGATCTTCACACAGCTAAGTGGAACGATCTCTTCCGTATCCTTCGTAAGCACAAGGACGTAGTTAACTCAGTTACATTCTGGAACGTAAGCGATAAGGATTCATGGGTTGGTACATCTAACTACCCACTCCTTTTCGACAAGGACCTCAAGAAGAAGGCTGCTTACACAGCTGTTAAGAACTTCGACGTAAACGTTGACAACGCTGTTATCAAGGAGGACTTCGTTTCTAACAGCAAGAACCAGCCTGGTCAGGAGTGGCCAAAGGTTAACTCTCAGGGTTATGCTCGTTTCCGCATCGATGCTCCTCAGGCTAAGTCAGTTATCGTAAGCCTTGGTCTTGGTGGTCATGGCGGTACTGTTCTCCACAAGAATAAGGAGGGCATCTGGGAAGGCACAACAGAGGCTCCAATGGATCCAGGTTTCCACTACTATCACCTCACTATCGATGGTGCTACTGTAAACGACCCAGGTACAGGCAACTACTATGGTTCTTGCCGTTGGGAGAGTGGTATCGAGATCCCTACAAATGCTGATAAGGATTTCTATGCAAACAAGAACGTTGCTCACGGTAACCTTCAGGAGATCCTATTCTGGAGCGAGAGCACACAGAGCGTGAAGAAGGCAATCGTTTATACTCCTGCTGGTTACGGTCAGATCGTTGACAAGAAGGGTAATGTAGTTGCTAAGGGTGCTCCAAAGCGCTATCCAGTACTCTACCTCCAGCACGGTTGGGGTGAGAACGAGACATCTTGGAGCGTTCAGGGCCATGCAAACCTCATCATGGATAACCTCATCGCTGAGGGCAAGTGCGATCCATTCATCATCGTAATGACTTACGGTATGACAAACGATGTTAAGTTCGGTTCACTTGGTCGTGGTGCTGACTTCCACACAGCATTCGAGAAGGTACTTTGCGACGAGTTGATCCCATACGTTGATTCACACTTCTACACAATTGCTGATCGTGATCATCGTGCTATGGCAGG
>DCJC01000062.1 GCA_002317355.1 Prevotellaceae bacterium UBA1710
AACATTGTCAACATTGCCATGATACCTCAAACCAACTTTTCAGCACAACCAATTCGGGGTGTTTTCTGCTTTGCCAGAACCAATGCTTATGGTTTTTCTGAAGATGCAACGGGAAGTTCACGTTGTGACTTATCCAATCTTCCAACTGCTCCCTTGCATAGGCACGATCCTCTCCTAAAATGAAATCGTGATATGCCAACAGTTCAATCGGCTTGGCGTAGTATTTTCCCATAGCTCTGCCATCTGGTTTGCTATAAAGATACTGCTGATATAAAGTCTCCATCTGTGAAATGGCTTCAGCGGAAGTGTTGTCTGCAGTACATGGAGGATATGTGTCATTGTGGTATTCCTTTAGATAGTCGGCTACCAACGCGCGGCATAGCCACTTGTTGCTGGCAATCTTCTCCATTCCACAAATGGAATAATAGTTTTCCAGCCACTTCAGATGCCCGGTAGCCTTGCGATTGGCAGTTACATGTCGTCCCTTGCCTCTCACGATACCCCTATCAGGTGAAACGCCAAGACCACCAATGCCAGTTTTGCCTGTATAGATGGCACGAAGCGCATCGAGGCAGAAGAGATGCAGTTGCATGATGTCCTCTTTACGGTTAACAATGCCAAGCACATGGTCTGCCCAAGAGAACTTTCCATCGCCATAATACAAATAGCGCATCACAGCCTTCTCTGCCTTCTTCACAATTGCCTTCAACTTCTCTTCTTGCTTGCTGTCTCGCTGCTTCCTGATAGTTCGTACGAGATTGATGAGTCGTCTGTTGAGAATTGTTCTTCGCTCTATCTCATTCTGGAAATGCTTTACCCATTTGCATGAGAGGGTGATCTCACCACCTCGTATGTTGTATCCAAGGTATCTTACGAATCTGTCGGCACGGATGTCTTCAATCTTCTGCTCGTTGAGTGTCAATCCGATTTCTGCCAGCATATCACGGATTTCTGCCGATGCTTCATCGTAGTCACTTCCGACATAGATGATGTCATCCGAATACCTCTCATACAATCCCTGACGAGCAGACATCTTCTCATCGAGTGAATGCAATATGACATTGGCCAGCCATGAAGATACGGCACAGCCTTGCTTGATTCCGCAGTATTTTTCCTGAAAGGCATGCAGACGCGAGTCGTAATAGACATCAGTGTCGTAGTACTGGCGTAATAAGTCGATAATGCATGACTTGCCATGATGCCTTTCCACTGCATCGAAAGCCTGATGGATGCTTTCACGACTAACCATGTCGAAATACTTATGCACATCGAACTTACGGCCAACAATGCTTCCATTATCATCAAGTGCAACAATGCGAGCTGAAAGATTCTTTACGATTCTCCCAATGCCCACTCCTTCCTGATATGAGCGGCACGATTCGTGAATCATATCTCGCTCATTGCGCATCAGCCACCGATAAATCACGAACAGCAGCAATCTGTCTTGTGGCTCGTTGGCAAGATATATTCTCTCGCTGCCATCCTCTTTTGTGCGATAGCCCGTGTGAGGTGGTTGGATGCAATACTTTCCATAATAAATGTCACGACACAACTGGGCACGAAAATTCGGATTCTGATATTTCTCCAGAATCACTTGCGGAACGTGCTTGTCCACACCATGCTCTATGGCTTCATTCCATAGTTGTGTGTCAGTAAATATGGAAGAGAGTATCTTGTCCATCTGATGAAAAATCCCTTTCCACTGGTTCGGGGCATTACTTTATTATTTTAGAGATGTAATAGTTATCGAATAAATATTCGATAACTATTATTCAGTCTGCCAGTCCAAAGGGAAATGTCTGCCCGGACATTTTTTTTCTATCTCTTGCTCGTCAGCAATTTCAATACATCTTCTCTTGAAAGCAGTTTCTCCACGCAATACTCAAGCAACTTCATGCCATTGTCCTTGTATTGCTCTGCCATAGTTTCTATATCTGCCAGACACTCCTCGCGAGACATCATCCGGCCCATAACATCGGTATAGGTGAGATTCCAGAACTTCACCATTGTTCGCATAGCCGAATAGGCACCATCGCCTGCAAAGGCACTAACAAATTCATCGGTTGTCTTGAAATATGGATTAGGCTCAAGTCTTGCAATAGACGCGCTTTGACACATTATAGATGTCCACAATTGTGATGTGAACTCACAGATGTCATCATCCTTCAGTATAAAATCAAGTTCTTCTTGCAGTATCTTAAAGAAAGAATCAATTGTATAGCTGTTTGTGCTATTCCATTTGGAATTAGCATATGGCTCATTCACGAAAAGAAGGTATGGGGTATTCATAAAATAAACTTTCACGTATGGACCTCCTGTGCAATTTGTGAACGGTTTCATATTCAGCACCTTCTTCTTGTTGGCAGCCAAACGAGTTCTATACTGCATCCTAACAACATCCATGTTCCACCAGCGGAAACGAGCTTCAAATCCCTCTGGATCTGAATCACGAATAATCTTAAGCGCATCCAGATTTCGCATTAATATTTTTTCCTGTTTTGCTGCCGTTAGATTGCGCACGGCATTTTCGTACTTCTTGATGTCGAAGTGCAGATGCCCTTTTCGTACACCGCCCATCTCCAGCATCTGTGGCAGTATCCAACTGCGCCCAATGCGAAGATTCGCGATATAATCACCTTCGGCAACCTCATTGCAGAGATTGTCAATTTCCTTTGTATTGCGTTCGCTACTTTGTGTCGTGTTCTCAACAGAACCATCAGCCGACACCCAACCTGATGGACCATAGTCATCACGCCTACGTCCGAAAATAAATTCTAAAATTTTTGAAAATATCATAGTTTGTCTTTGTTTTAATTTGCATTGTTTAAGCCAAGTTCCCGAAAACTTGAATTAATCAAAATCAGCATTGACATGGCAAAAGTACAAATAAAATCTGATATACTCTCACTTTAAGGATGGATTTTTTTGATGTGGTTGAGTGGTTTTTTTATGACTTTATTTCCTTGAAAACCTACTTTTTGTCCAAAAAATGAATATTGTAAGGAAAAACTTGGGAATTGCTTACATAATGTAAGGTTATTCGGTAGAAATTCTTACAATTTATTATTTTATGTCAATTTTTAGGAAAGTGATAGAAAAATAATCTAAGCAAAACTTTGCAAAATGAAAGAAAATTAGTAATTTTGCAAGCAAATTGAAAGCAAACTTAGGTTTTTGGTTGACAAAGACCCCCTCCCAGCCTCCCCGAGGGGAGGAGATGAAAGTCACAATTATCTCATCCCGAGGGAAATCATCGGGTAGATTTTATAAATGTAATTCAGGAATTTGGATAAGGGTTGCTTCAACGTCAACATCGACAACTTGTATTTTTTTTTGTAATTTTTAATTTTTAATTTAGATATATGGGAAATGGATTGTATAGTGCCGAGTATGAGCACGATGCGTGTGGTGTCGGCATGGTGGTGAATATCCACGGAAACAAGAGCCATGAACTGGTTGATAACGCTCTGCGTGTTCTTGAGAACATGGAGCATCGTGGTGCTGAGACTCGCGATAAGACTGGTGATGGCGCAGGTATCCTCCTGCAGATTCCTCATGAGTTTATTCTTCTTCAGGGTATTCCTGTGCCAGAGAAGGGACGTTATGGTACTGGTCTCGTATTCCTTCCAAAGGATGAGAAACTCCAGTCTGACATCCTCTCTATCATGATTGAGGAGATTGAGCGTGAAGGTCTTTCACTTTCACATCTTCGTAATGTGCCTACAAACCCTGAGGTGCTGGGTGTGGGCGCTCGTGACGTAGAGCCTGACATCAAGCAGGTGTTCGTTACTGGTGTGAGCGATGAGAACGTGGAGCACTTCGACCGTATTCTTTATAAGGTGCGCAAGAAGATAGAGAACCGTATCACAAACGAGGAGTTCTATATCTGTTCACTCTCTTGTACCGATATCATTTATAAGGGTATGCTGACATCAGGTCAGTTGCGCCGTTACTTCCCAGACCTCTCAAACAACTACTTCACATCTGGTCTGGCACTCGTTCACTCTCGTTTCTCTACAAACACATTCCCTAAGTGGAAGCTTGCACAGCCATTCCGCTTCCTCTGCCACAACGGTGAGATCAACACCGTGCGTGGTAACCGCGGTTGGATGCAGGCACGTGAGTCTGTTCTCTCTTCACCAGCTCTCGGTGACATCAAGGAGATCCGTCCTATCCTTCAGGAGGATATGTCAGACTCAGCATCTCTCGACAATGTATTCGAGTTCCTCGTAATGAGCGGTCTGTCTTTGCCACAGGCAATGGCAATCCTCGTTCCAGAGTCATTCAATGATAAGAACCCTATCTCTGACGACCTCAAGGCATTCTATGAGTATTACTCTATCCTCATGGAGCCATGGGATGGTCCTGCTGCGCTTATGTTCTCTGATGGTCGCTTTGCTGGTGGTATGCTCGACCGTAACGGTCTCCGCCCATCACGCTACACTATCACCAAGCAGGGCATGATGGTTGTTGCATCTGAGGTAGGTGTGATGGACTTCGAGCCAAGCGACGTGGTTTCAAAGGGTCGTCTCCAGCCAGGTAAGATTCTTCTTATCGATACACAGGAAGGCAAGATCTACTATGATGGTGAGATCAAGGAGAAGCTCGCTCACGAGCATCCATACAACCAGTGGCTCTCTACAAACCGTATCCAGCTTGAGAAACTCAAGTCAGGTCGTAAGGTAGAGAACTCAGTTGACAACTACGAGCGCAAGCTCCGCGCATTCGGCTTCGGTCAGGAAGATATCGACAAGACATTGGTTCCAATGTGTACAAACGGTCAGGAGCCAGTTGCAGCAATGGGTAACGATACTCCGCTCGCTGTCATCTCTGACAAGCCACAGATTTTCTTCAACTACTTCCGTCAGCAGTTCGCTCAGGTTACAAACCCTGCCATCGACCCTATCCGTGAGGAGCTCGTTATGTCACTCACAGAGTATATCGGTGCAGTAGGTACTAACATCCTGACTCCAGACGAGAGCAACTGTAAGATGGTGCGTCTTCCACAGCCAGTTCTTACTAACACACAGCTCGATATCCTTTGTAACATCCGCTATAAGGGCTTCAAGACAGAGAAGCTTCCTATCCTCTTCGAGATTGAGAAGGGTGAGGCAGGTCTTCAGGCAGCTCTTGATGATCTCTGCAAGAAGGCAGAGGAGAGCGTTGACAATGGTGTGAACTACATCATCCTCTCTGACCGTGATATCGACGAGACACACGCAGCTATCCCTTCACTCCTTGCTGTAAGTGCCGTTCACCACTATCTCATCAGCGTTCAGAAGCGTGTTCAGACAGCTCTTATCGTTGAGTCTGGTGAAATCCGTGAGGTGATGCACGCTGCATTGCTCCTTGGCTATGGTGCTTCTGCTCTCTGTCCATACATGACATTCGCTGTACTCGATAACCTCGTGAAGACACACAAGGTTCAGGAGGAGTACGCAACTGCCGAGAAGAACTACATCAAGGCTGTTGACAAGGGTCTCAAGAAGATCATGTCAAAGATGGGTATCTCTACAATCCGTTCTTACCGTGGTGCTAAGATCTTCGAGTCTATCGGTCTTTCTGAGGGTCTTCTCCAGAGCTACTTCGGAACAGAGATCAGCACAATCGGCGGTATCGGTCTCCGTGACATCGCAAAGGATGCTATCCGTCTCCACGACGAGGCATTCGTGCCTGATCAGGTGGATAAGTTCCTTCCAAATACAGGTCTCTTCAACTATCGTAAGGATGGTATTCCTCACGCATGGAACCCAGAGACTATCGCTAACCTCCAGATTGCAACACGCCTCGGTTCATATCCTAAGTTCAAGGAGTGGGCTAAGAGCGTTGATGCTAAGGAGAAGCCAATCTTCATCCGTGACTTCTTCGGATTCAAGAAGGCAGAGAAGCCAACTCCAATCGACGAGGTTGAGTCTGTAGAGTCAATCGTTAAGCACTTCGTAACAGGTGCTATGTCATTCGGCGCTCTCTCTATCGAGGCACACGAGGCACTCGCCATCGCTATGAACAAGCTCGGCGCTCGTAGTAACACCGGTGAGGGTGGTGAGGATAACGCTCGCTATCACTCAGAGATGGATGGTGTAAGCCTCTCTTCTAAGACAAAGCAGATCGCATCTGGTCGTTTCGGTGTGACAGCTGAATACCTCGTAAACGCAGAGGAACTCCAGATCAAGGTGGCACAGGGTGCTAAGCCTGGTGAGGGTGGTCAGTTGCCAGGCTTCAAGGTGAACAAGATCATCGCCAAGACTCGTAACGCTATTCCTGGAATCACTCTTATCTCACCTCCACCTCATCACGATATCTACTCTATCGAGGACCTTGCACAGCTCATCTTCGACCTCAAGAATATCAACCCAACAGCAGCTGTCAGCGTTAAGCTCGTTGCTGAGAGTGGTGTAGGTACAATCGCTGCAGGTGTGGCTAAGGCTAAGGCTGACCTCATCGTCATCTCTGGTGCTGAAGGTGGTACAGGTGCTTCTCCTGCTTCTTCTATGCGCTTCGCAGGTATCTCTCCAGAGATCGGTCTTGCTGAGACACAGCAGACTCTCGTGATGAACGGTCTCCGTAATCAGGTACGTCTCCAGACTGACGGTCAGCTCAAGACTGCTCGTGACGTAATCATTATGGCTATGCTCGGTGCTGATGAGTTCTCATTCGGTACATTGCCATTGATCGTTCTCGGCTGTCTGATGATGCGTAAGTGTAACACCAATACATGTCCTGTAGGTGTTGCTACTCAGGATGAGAAGCTTCGCGCTAAGTTCCGCGGTCACGCTGACTACGTAGTGAACTTCTTCACATTCCTCGCTCAGGAAGTACGTGAGTACCTCTCAGAGATGGGTGTCAAGAGCCTCAAGGATATCATCGGTCGCACAGACCTCATCGAGGTTAATGCTTGTGATCCTTCTACAAAGCAGGGTACAATCGACTTCTCTCGTCTGCTCCACAAGCCAGAGTCTGACAAGCCTCTCTACTGGGATCGTGGTGAGTTCACAAAGGTTGAGGGTGTCAAGGATATGGAGATCATCAACGCTTGTGAGAAGGCTATCGAGAGTAAGGAAGAGGTAAATCTCGACTATGCTATCAAGAATACAGACCGTGCCGTTGGTACAATGCTCTCTGGCGTTATCGCCAAGAAGTATGGTGAGGCTGGTCTTCCTGACGGAACTATCAACATCAAGTTCAAGGGTTCTGCTGGTCAGTCATTCGGCGCATTCGCTGTCAAGGGCGTAAACCTCAAGCTCGAGGGTGAGGCTAATGACTACTTCGGTAAGGGACTTTCTGGTGGTCGTATCTCTATTCTCCCACCTGCACGCTATGATGCTGACTTCGTTGCTGAGGATAACATCATCGCTGGTAACACTGGTCTCTATGGTGCTACAACCGGTGAGCTCTATGTAAACGGTAGGGTAGGTGAGCGCTTCGGTGTTCGTAACTCAGGTGCTATTGCCGTTATCGAGGGCGCTGGCGACCACTGCTGTGAGTACATGACTGGCGGTCGCGTGGTAGTTCTTGGTGAGACAGGCCGTAACTTCGCTGCTGGTATGTCAGGCGGTGTAGCTTACGTTTGGGACAAGAATCATAACTTCGACTACTTCTGTAACATGGATCAGGTAGAGATCAACCTCGTAGAAGAGGCTTCTGCTCGCAAGGAACTCCATGAGCTCGTTCGTCAGCACTATCTCTACACAGGTTCTGAACTCGCTCGCCGTATGCTCGACGACTGGAACCGCTACATCGAGGACTTCATCCAGGTTGTTCCTATCGAGTACAAGCGCGTTCTTCAGGAAGAGAAGCTCCGTGAGCTCCAGCAGAAGATAGCTGATATGCAGATTATTAATAATTAAAGAGCGGCCTCTCCCCCCGCCCTCCCCCGTAGGGAGGGAGCCGCTGACGCCAGCAAGGCTTTCAATGGCGGTGGGATTGGCACAATATAAATTAAACAACCGGAATTAGCCCCCTTTAGCAATCCGGCTCCCTCCCTACGGGGGAGGGCGGGGGGAGAGGCTTTTCTATGGGAAATCCTAAAGCATTCTTGACCGTGCCTCGCGTAGAGGCTGGTTATCGACCAATAAATGACCGTATTCACGACTTCGGTGAAGTCGAGCAGACACTGAATACACACGACCGTAAGGAACAGGCTTCACGCTGTATGGACTGCGGTGTACCTTTCTGCCATTGGGCTTGCCCTCTCGGCAACAAGGCTCCTGAGTGGAACGATGCTCTCTACAAGGGCGAGTGGGAACTGGCTTATCGTCGTCTGAACGATACCAATGACTTCCCTGAGTTCACAGGACGTATCTGTCCTGCACTCTGTGAGAAGGCATGTGTTCTCAACCTCACAGATCACGCTGCTACAACAAACCGCGAGAATGAGGCTGCTATCACAGAGGCTGCATGGCGTGAGAACTTCATCACACCTCAGCAGTACAAGCGTAATGGCAAGACTGTTGCTGTTATCGGTGCTGGCCCTGCCGGACTCGTTGCAGCAAACCGTCTCAACAAGATGGGTTACAAGGTAACAGTATTCGATAAGAATGAGGCTGCAGGTGGTCTTCTCCGTTACGGTATTCCAAATTTCAAACTCAATAAGGCTGTCATCGATCGCCGTATCAACCTCCTCGTTGAGGAAGGCATCGAGTTCAAGTATAACACTCCTGTCAACTTCGAAGGCGAAAAGGTTTCTGAGGCTGACGTAGAAAAGGCGCTTGGCGCTAAGTATGACGCAGTAGTTATCTCTACTGGTACTCCTACTGCTCGTGACCTCAATATCCCAGGTCGTGACCTCAAGGGCGTTCACCTCGCACTCGAGCTTCTCGCTCAGCAGAACCGTGTCCTCGCTGGCATGGAGTTCTCTAAGGAAGAGCGCGTGACTGCAAAGGGTAAGAACGTACTCGTAATCGGTGGTGGTGATACCGGTTCTGACTGTATCGGTACTTCTCACCGTCAGGGTTGTAAGAGCGTTACTCAGATCGAGATCATGCCTAAGCCAGTTGAAGGACCGGAAGATCCTCAGAACCCATGGCCAAACTGGCCTCGCACTCTGAAGACTACATCTTCACACGAGGAGGGCTGTACACGTCGCTGGAACATCAACTCTCTCGAGTTCCTTGGCGAGAATGGCAAACTCACAGGTGTACGCGTTCAGCCAATCGACTGGAAGCCAAATCCAGAGGGTGGTCGTCCACTCATGGTAGAGGCTGGTGAGCCAGAGATCATCAAGGCAGAGATCGTATTCCTCGCAATGGGCTTCCTCAAGCCACAGCAGCCTGAGTTCCCAGCTAACGTCTTCGTTTGTGGTGACGCTGCTAACGGTGCAAGCCTCGTAGTTCGCGCTATGGCAAGTGGTCGCGATGCTGCCAAGAAGGTTGATGCCTTCTTGAGTTAAGAGTTAAGAACGAAGAGTGAAGAATTTGGATTACCTTTTTCCAATGATGTTGTTCAACAACGAATAGTACAAACTTAAATTTTTCACTATTCACTATTCACTCTTCACTTAGATAAGGAATATCCATTCCCAAATATCTCAAATAAACACCTTTGGGCGAATGTTCACGTTGAGTGAATGTTCGCCTTTTTTTCGATTTTTTTAGTTTTTTCTTGGATAGTTCGTTAATTCTTTGTACCTTTGCACCGCATTTGGTTCTTCACCTTGCACAAAGACTTGTTGTGCATGCGTCGGAGCTAAGACGGGAATGCAGTGCAAATCTGCAACATTACCCGATGCTGTGAGTCCTTTCTTGCAACTCCGACATACCAAGTCACTGGATGATTGTCCGGGAAGACATGTCGGATAAGGATAAAGTCAGAAGACCTGCCATTTGCGATTTAAACGCGTGTCCGCGGGATAACGGGCATTGACGGAAACACATAATTTTTTATACATGATTAGAAAAGTACTTGTTGCTAATCGTGGTGAAATAGCAATACGCGTGATGCGTTCTTGCTACGAGATGGGCATACGCTCAGTTGCAGTATATAGCACAGCTGACCGCCTTTCACGCCACGTGTTATTCGCCAACGAGGCAGAGTGTATTGGAGGAGCCCAGAGCTCTGACAGTTATTTGAACATTGATCACATCCTTGAGGCTGCTCATAAGCATCAGGTGGATGCCATCCACCCTGGTTATGGCTTCCTTTCGGAGAACTCCGAGTTTGCTCGTCGTTGCGAGGAAGAAGGATTTGTGTTCATAGGTCCAAAACCTGAGACCATGGATCTGATGGGTGATAAAATCAGTGCCCGCCAGACTATGATCAAGGCTGGTGTACCCGTTGTTCCCGGAACAGAAGAACCTCTTAAGAGTGCTGAAGAGGCAGTAGAAGTAGCCCGTAAGATTGGCTTCCCTGTAATGCTTAAGGCAAGTATGGGTGGCGGTGGTAAGGGCATGCGTCTTATCGAGCGTGAGGAAGACGTTGTAGAGATGTACAACGCTGCTCGCGGTGAGGCAAAGTCCGGTTTCGGTGATGACACCGTTTATATCGAGAAGTTTGTGGAAGAGCCACACCACATCGAGTTCCAGATTCTTGGTGACAAGCATGGAAATGTAATCCACCTCTTTGATCGTGAATGTTCAGTGCAGCGTCGTCACCAGAAGGTAGTAGAGGAGTCGCCATCACCATTCCTTGACTACAACCTCCGTATGGAGATGGGGGCAAAGGCTGTAGCTGCAGCAAAGGCTGTAGGTTATGTGGGTGCTGGTACCATCGAGTTCCTTGTTGATAAGCATCATAAGTTCTACTTCCTTGAGATGAACACCCGTCTTCAGGTAGAGCACCCTATCACAGAGGAGGTAGTTGGTGTTGATCTCGTTAAGGAGCAGCTTCGTATCGCTGCAGGTGAGCCACTTCGCTACAAGCAGGAAGATCTCTCACAGCACGGCCACGCTATTGAGTGCCGTATCTGTGCTGAGGACACAGAGCATAACTTCATGCCATCACCTGGTGTTATCCAGCAGCTTACTGAACCACATGGTATCGGTACACGTATTGATTCTTACGTTTATGAAGGCTATGAGATTCCTGTTCACTACGACCCAATGATCGGTAAGCTCATCGTGTGGGCTACTACCCGTGAGTATGCTATCGAGAGAATGCGTCGTGTGCTCTATGAATATAAGATAACAGGTCTTACAACCAACATCAGATACCTTCGCCGTATCATCGATGTGCCTGAGTTCAAGTTGGGTAACTACAACACCCACTTCATCGAGCGCAACGAAGATCGTCTTCGTCCACGCTCTGGCTTCAAGAACGACTCAGAGCCAATGGCTGTTATCGCCGCTTACATAGATTATCTCATGAATCTCGAGGAGAACTCTCCAAACAATCCATCAAACGATGGTTCCGCTATCAGCAGATGGCGTGCCTTCGGATTGCAGAAGGGAGTGTTGAGGGTGTAAAAGCCTAACCAAGCCTTCCCAAAGGGAAGGATGTTAGTTAGTCTTTTTCGCGGTGGTGTCGCATCGAAATCCCGAAATCTCGAATATTCGTATTTTCGAACTCTCGATATTTCGAATATCCACCGCGCGTCAGCCTAAATTGTACATTGTACATGGTAAATGGTAAATGAATTTATGGAAATTCAAGTTGGAAATAAACTTCAGGAAGTGACTCTCCTCAGCAAGGAGGGCAATAAGGTGAGCATCAGCATCGACGGTAAGGTATATGATGTCGATGTGGCTATGCTTCAGAATGGCACATGCTCACTCATCTACGGAGGTAACTCCTACAATGCCGAACTCATCAAGGGTGAGGGTGGCAAACACTATACAGTAAACCTCAATTACTCAACCTATCAGATCGATATGCTCGATTCTCAGGCTAAGTATATGAGAATGCGCAAGAATCAGAATGACACCGTTCAGGCTGATACTGTTACAGCTCCAATGCCTTGTAAGATCGTGAAGGTCTATGTCAAGAAGGGCGATAAGGTGAAGGCTGGTGACACCCTCTTCACCATGGAGGCAATGAAGATGCAGTCAAACTATAAGGTTGCTACCGACTGCACCATCAAGGATGTTCTCATCGCAGAGAGTGATACAGTTCGCGCAGAACAGGTTCTTATTAAACTGGAGGTAGAAAATGCAGAATAAACTTACAGCAAGAGAGAGAATAGAAACCCTGCTCGACAAGGGTACATTCGTCGAGATGGATAAGCACGTAGTGCATCGTTGCAATGACTTCGGAATGGACCAGAAGCGCTTCGAGGGCGATGGTGTCATTTCTGGTTACGGTAAGATTGATGGTCGCATCGTCTTCGTATATGCTTTTGACTTTAGCGTATTGGGAGGTTCTCTCTCTGCCGCTAATGCTCAGAAGATCGCTAAGGTACAGGATCTCGCACTCAAGAATGGTGCTCCTATCATCGGTCTTAACGACTCTGGTGGTGCTCGTATTCAGGAAGGCGTGGAGTCACTCACAGGCTTCGCACATATCTTCCGTCGCAACGTAATGGCAAGTGGTGTAATCCCACAGATCAGCGCTATCATGGGTCCATGTGCTGGTGGTTCTTGTTACTCACCTGCACTTACTGACTTCATCCTTATGGTTAAGGGACAGAGCCAGATGTTCGTTACAGGTCCTAATGTAGTCAAGGCTGTAACAAATGAGGATGTTGACAAGGAAACTCTCGGTGGTGCTATGACTCACAACTCAGTGAGTGGTGTAAGCCACTTCATCTGCAACGATGATGAGGAGACACTCATGACTATCCGTGAGCTTATCGGCTTCATCCCTTCAAACAATATGGAGGATGCACCTATCCGTCCTATTACTGATGAGGTAACACGTGTTTGCCACGAACTTGACGACGTAGTGCCTACCGACCCTAATATGCCATACGATATCCATGATGTCATTGAGCCAGTCTGCGACCAGCAGTACTTCTTCGAGGTACAGTCAGAGTTTGCAAAGAATATCGTAGTAGGCTTCGGACGCATCGCAGGTCGTACAGTAGGTTTCGTAGCCAACCAGCCTAACTATCTCGCTGGTGCTCTCGATATCGATGCTTCTGACAAGGCTGCCCGCTTCATTCGTTTCTGCGACTGCTTCAACATTCCTCTCGTAGCAGTAGAGGACGTGCCTGGATTCCTCCCAGGCGTAAAGCAGGAGCACAACGGTATCATCCGTCATGGAGCAAAGATCGTCTATGCATTCGCAGAGGCAACAGTTCCAAAGATTACTCTCATCACACGTAAGGCTTACGGTGGTGCATATATTGTAATGAACTCAAAGTGTATCGGTGCAGACGTAAACCTCGCATATCCAACAGCAGAAATTGCTGTTATGGGTGCAGAAGGCGCTTGCAACATCCTCTATCGTAAGGCTACTCCAGAAGAGCGTGCTCAGAAGATTGAGGAATACAAGGAGAAGTTCGCTAATCCATTGCCAGCTGCTCAGCTCGGTTATATCGACGAGATCATCCAGCCATGTGATACCCGCATCCGCCTCATTCAGGCATTGGAGATGACTCGCAACAAGAACCAGAGCAACCCTCCAAAGAAGCACGGCAATATCCCTATGTAAAGCCCTACCCCCAACCCCTCCCGAGGGAGGGGGTAGCAACGAAATATAAGTATTGTGTATTGTATTAAGTAGATTATTAGTCATGAAGAAAGCGCCCGAACTGTGAAGTCCGAGCGCTTTCGCTTTTATTGGTTCAATATCACTAATTTATTTGATAAACTCGAAACCGAGCTTCATACCGCTATAGTTGCCTGCAATAGCACCAATAGAACTGAGAGTAGAAGATGCTGTAGAAGCAGAGTTGATGAGGGTGAGAAGCTTACTTGCATCGAATGTCAAACCCATTGTGCGACCTGTGATGCTGACGTACGCTGTTATCTTTGAGCCCATCTGAGTTGTGATTGTCACAGTCTTCTTGCTTGAGTCGAATACGTAAGAGCCCTGGAATGTCTTACTGCCGATTGTGTACTGCAGAGTCTTATTACTATTGAATGTGAAGCGGCATGAGCCTGGAGTGATACCAATCTTCTGATAGTAAGTAGCGAGTGTTGCCTCTGCCTTCTCAGCTATTACAGCACCACCAGCCTTTGCAAGAAGGCTTTCGCTCTCAAACTGTACGCATGGTTGGGTGTAGTTCCATGTACCAACAAGAGTGTTCTGGTTGGTAAGAACATCACCTGCAAATATAGAGATGATATTACCGAGCACCGAACCAGTATTGCTACCTGTGTTGCCAGTCTGTCCTCCTGTGAGAATAGCTCCAAGAATGCTGCCGTTACCAGCATTGCCAGAGTTGTCTGCTGCTCCATTCATGCCCATTCCACAACTGGTAAGCATTCCGCAACATACGATTGTTGCAATTGAAAGAATTACTTTCTTCATATTTTTTCTGTTTTAAAGTTATTTCATTTTGATATGCAAAGTTATGATTTTTTTTATAAATCACTTTAATTCCTAGTCTAAAAAATGTGAAAAGCATCAAATAAGCAAACTATACTGCGTTTTTCTTTGTTAGTTTCGCGAAATTACGTATCTTTGCAAGTGACAGATACAATATTAATTTACTAATAACTGAAAACTATGGTTAGGCTAACAACATGTAATAATGACTTCAATGCACAGGTTTTAAAAGGTGCATTAGAAAATGAGGGTATTCCTTCAATCCTTAATAATGAAATCATGAGTGGATATTTAGGAACTTCTGGTGTAGATATCCTCGTAAAGGAAGAAGATCTCGAAAAAGCACAGAAGATTCTGAGCCAGATAGGCTAAAGACTCATTCGGAAAAAATGCAACAAGCTCTCTTACCCATTTTGGATAAGAGAGCTTGTTGCATTCTCGGAGAAGTCTTTATTTTTTAGCGCAACTTTTGGCATATTCAGAAGGAGTCTGACCAACAACGCGCTTGAAGGTACGGCTGAAATTATTGCTGTCTTCGTAGCCACATTTGAGAGCTACGGTAGCAATAGCGTAGTTACGTGGACTGGCGAGCAAATGTTTCGCATACTGCATGCGAATACCGAGGAGATATACACCACCAGTAGTGCCAGTGAGCGCAAGAATCCTGCGGCGGAGATGCTGATTCGTCATACATAGAGATGCGGAAACAGTGTCACAATTTACGTGCCCTTGCTTCATTTGTTCGTGAACGATCTGATATACCTGTTTCAGGAATAGCTTGTCTTCTTTAAACATAATTACAATTTATTTAGTTATTATTCGGTTGCAAAAATAATTATTTTTTTTGAATACTCATAATATATTTCGTATAAAATTATGAAATAGAATAAAAAATGCGGAAAAATAACAAAATTTTTACTTTTTATTGCACTTTAGTTAAGGTTTTGTGCAAAATCTGGGGTGTTTGGTGATAGGTTACACCTTTGCCCACGCAAACCTTTTGCGTTTGTATTTATAGTTCAGGTCATTTTGATGGGCATAAGCCTCTCGCTCAAAAGAAATTGAATAGTATGCCTTCATGAAATTGCGTGTTTTTATCAGGCGATAGAGCCACTCTACAACATAGAAAATATAGAAACCGACAAACAGCATCTCTCGCTGTTGGAGGGTATGGATATATTCATGATTCTTCACTACCTCTGGCAAGCGTCCTTTGTCCACACGACAAAAGATAATGCCAAAGATATTGATAGCCCAAAACGTGCCAAAAGGGAAGAATCTGTTGTATATTATCTTCATTCGTTAGTCTTTCCTTATTATAAATGTAACGTGACAACCATTCACAGGAGTTTCGGCAAGCACGATATTCATACCCATCATCATCATTATCTGGCGAGAAAGTGATAAACCGATACCTGAACCTGTCTGTTTTGTGGTGAAGAACGGAACGAACACCTCACGTCTTGCATCTGCAGGAATAGGTTCACCATCATTACTGATATAAAGTGCTGTGCCCTTTCCTTTATTCGATGCCTCTGTCCATCTGATGTCCACCTTCTTAGCACCAGCCTCAACGGCATTCTTCACAAGGTTGATAATAACCTGACGAAGCATATTCTCGTCCACCATCATTGTTGTGAATGGAGGTAGTGAGACATGCCATTCCAAATCGGGATAGAGTACCTTTACTGAAGAAATCAGAGTGCCGATATTCACCTCCTCAAGCTCAGGCTTCTGCAACTGCGTCAGCTTACGATAGCTGTTCACGAAATTCGCAAGCCCGGTACTTGTGTCGTAGATAGCACGGATTCCCTCCTCATAAACCGAATTCTTGATTTTCGGACTATTGAGATATGCCTGACTAATGCTCTGAATAGGGGTTGTCGCATTCATAATCTCATGCGTAAGCACTCGCGTAAGTCTCTGCCACGACTCCACCTCATTCTGCGCCACAAGCTGATTGATATCCTTGCCGAGGTCGTTGAGCGCCTGCTGCAACGCTTTCTCGCCAAAGAACAGCCCCTTCACAGGCAGAGAGAAGGAGAAGTCATGATTCCTCATTGCCTCACGCATAAGATGAGCTCTATCGCGCAACAAGCATTGGTGGCGATAGAAGAGGAAAAGGAGGAAGAAGAGAATAAGAATAAGAATAAGAAGATATACCATAAATAGAAGCCCCCCCAGCCCCCGAAGGAAGTCCGATATTGATAATGTCGGAGTATGTGTCGAGGAGTTTTTTAGTTTGTATTATTCGAGAATGCCCACCGCGATAAAAGACTATCAAAAGCTCCCCCTTCGGGGGATGGGGGGCTTCACCTTATTATATAGCGTCTGCCTTGAAATGCCTAACAGCTCGGCAGCCTTGCTCATATTGCCGTGACACTTATCCACCACCTTTCGCACATGTTCCGACTCAAGCTGATCGAGCGGAACAACCACGTTGCTGTTGTCAACGGCATCCTTGAGGATACGGATCAGCTCATCGTTGTCCCATGGCTTGGTGACGAAATCGGCAGCACCTGTCTTTAAGCCCCTCACAGCCAACTGCACATCTGCATAGGCGGTAATGAGTACCACAGGCACATCTGGATGATGCTTCCTGATGGTGCGAAGCCAAAGCAACCCATCCTTACCTGTATTCACTCCGAGGGTGAAGTTCATGTCGAGAAGCACAAGACTTACCTCCTCCTGCTGAAGTGTGGAGAGAATACTGTCAGGAGTCGATAGCGTGATGATTTTCTCAAACACCCCGTCGAGGCAAATCTTCAGGGCTGTGAGTATGGCGACGTTGTCGTCAACAATCAGTATTGTTCCGTAATTTTCTTTCATGCTTGCAAAATTACATAATGAATCTCTAAATCACAACAAAAAACCAACAATTCTGACTCTTGGAAATGAAAAGTGTAAAAAAATCATACACTTTACTGTCTATTTTTTTTACAATATGCATTTTTCACAAGAAAAAGCCATTGCCGAAAGCCCCTTTCTTATTAATTTTGCACTTGGATCCAAACAAACAATAACTCCAAAAACAAGAAACAATATGATTATTCACAATCTAATAATAGGATGGCGCAACATCCTTAAATACAAAACCCAGAACATCATCTCTGTTCTATGCCTCTCGTTTGGCGTTCTATGCTTCGCCGTAACTCTGTATTTTGCAGATGTCATGTGGCAAGACAAAGGAAAACAAGTGATGACGAGTAATTACGTAACATTAGAATCATGCCCAATTAAAGGTGGTAAGAATTATTTAGAACCGATCTTCAGTGAGGAAATCACAAAGATCAAGCAATTACCAATGGTGAAGCATGTAGGTTATTCATATTATCCACAGTATTCTGATTCTGATAGAATATACGACAAGAAAAAAGAGTATGCTTTCAGACATGGTTTGGGAATTATGTTCGTCAGCCCTGAATGGTTCATACAAAAAGACTTCTATTCTGTTACCACAAACAAGAAAATAGAAACCCTTAAACCAGGAACTGTAGTGATTAACAGAAAGGTATTACAACACATGATAGAAGACGACAAATATGCCAGAAACTATTACATTAAACATCTCGACAAGGAATATACGGTTAACGATGTTGTGTATTCTCCAACTAATATGGATTATTATGATGCCTTTATCGTGATAGACAAGAGTAATTACGACAGCTTCACCACTCATGAATTAGATATTACCCTGAAGGATGGATACACCTTCAAAGAACTGAAAGAAGAACTCACGAAAGTACTCCCTGGCCACAAATGGACTAAACGAGATGGCGATCCAAATGGCAGCGCTTTTCTTGTATTTTTCCTCCTTATAAGTATTGGTATCAGCGTGCTTGTTATCGGCTTGTCTGGCTACCTGAAAATGCAACTGCAACTCTTCCTGCTTCGCAGAAGAGAGATGGCGATATGTCGTTGCAATGGCGCAAGACCCATACAGCTATTCTATATGCTCCTTGCAGAGATATTCATTGTTTTCACATTCGTTGCTGCCATATCTCTCGCTATATCATACGCCTTTGAGGCATATTCCATGCCTCTGATTCATGACACTCACATGCTTGATTACTTAGATTTCGAACCAAGCATCATCTATCGCACCGAAATCAAGATTGTGCTCTTCACATTCCTTGCATCTGTAGCTGTTGCATGGTTTGTTGTAAGGCGAAGCCTGAAGACTCCGCTCGTTAACACCGTAGGACGAAGCTTCACCCAACGCACCCGTTGGAATGGAACTATGCAGGTGGTGCAGTATTCCACAGCCATCATTTTCTTCTTCGTCTGCACCATGATTCTCGGCGCTTTGGAATATGTCAAGATATTCGAATTTGATGTACCGGGAGGACCTGGATATTACAAGGATATATTAGTATTTGATTATCTCCCATCTGACAAGGTAAAAGCCCTTCCTTCGGTAGAATCACATGCGTGTGTCGTTGACAATGTCTTCGATATACGAACTGAGGTGGACACTACGAGTACCATCGTTCCAAGAGAACGGAAAAGACATGAGAGCGACAATTCCAAATTCAACAGATACTATTTCACCGCAACAAACTCTGAGGCGTTCAGATTGTTCAAGATGGATATCTATAAGGATACGACTGAGGCTTACAAGACAATAAAATGCCCTATACCTGTATTCGTTAAGCCGGAGCATCTCAAGGAAACGATGAGTATATTAGGGTTAAGCTATCAGGTAAGTCCACAGGAATATGTTTTACCCGATCACAAGAGGTACGTAGTTCTCGGTTTCACAGACAATCTGCCGAATACGAAAGTGAGGTCTATGTCAGAGTACTTCATCGTGATAGATAACAATGATGAGTTCGTGGATGATGAACATGTCCATAAATATCCAGGATATAATGCCCCATTTGTTGCTGTTAAGCCAAGAAACAATGATAGGGTTGCGGCAATAAAGGCAATGGATGAACTCCAACATAAGATGTATCCATCCCTTGGGGCTGATATACACTACGGTGCGACTATCGCATACGATGCATGGTTCAGGGATCTCAAAATTCTCAACTATATTATGGGACTGACTTCCATCCTTACATTAGTGAGCCTTGTCTGCATAGTAATGACCGTATTCTCATCCATCTCTCTTGAGACACGCGGCAGGCAGAAAGATGTTGCTATACGCAAAGTGAATGGTGCAAAGATACGAGACATCGTGATGCTCTTCGGCCGTTACTACATCGTGACAATCTCCATCTCCAGCTTGATTGCTTTGCTGATAGTAGTTGTACTCATCATCTGCATATCAATAATTGGCAGAGAATGGCCAGATGCAGAAATGACTCTATACTTATGCCTCTCTTTCCTCTCCAGCATAGCAGTAATCACAGGCGTAACGGTAGCCACCGTTTGGCAGAAGATATACAGAATTTCACATACTAATCCGTCGGAGATAATTAGTAAGGATTAAAAGCCCCCTCCACCTGACACATACTCGGAGATAATCAATCTCCGACTTCCCCGAGGGGAGAGCTTTTAGATAGTCTTTTTCGCGGTGGTATTATTTTATAATTATTAATTTTTCATTCAAAAAGCTCCCCCATCGGGGGATGGGGGGCTTTTCATAACTTGAACATCATGATACATTTAAATAACATTTCAAAGGTTTTTCATACAGAAGAGTTTGATACAACAGCACTTAACGGCGTAAGCCTCGATATTAAGCAAGGAGAGTTCGTGGCAATAATGGGCCCATCAGGATGCGGCAAATCAACCCTCCTTAACATCCTCGGCCTTATCGACACACCAACAGAAGGACAGTATCTGCTCAACGGCAAGGATGTCAGTTCACTATCAGAGAATGAGCGCACCGATCTCCGTAAGGGATTCATGGGCTTCGTGTTCCAGAGTTTCAACCTCATCGACGACCTCAACGTGAACGAGAATGTGGAACTGCCTCTCATCTACATGGGAGTGCCTAAGAAAGAGCGTAAGGAGAAGGTTCTCGAAGTGCTTCGTAGCGTCAATATGTCGCAGAGAGCGCATCACATGCCAAATCAGCTTTCCGGCGGTCAGCAGCAGCGAGTAGCTATTGCTCGTGCCATAATCAGTAAGCCGAAGCTCATCCTTGCTGACGAGCCAACTGGTAACCTCGACTCAAAGAACAGTCTTGAGGTGATGGAGATGCTCACCCAGCTCAATGCTGAAGGCACCACCATCATCATGGTGACACACTCTCAGCACGATGCCACCTACGCTGACCGCATCATCAACGTCTATGACGGTCAGGTGGTAGATAGCGTAAGTGGATTGCTTTAGCCTGCATTATTCATGCAGGAATTTCAGCGATAGCATATATTTCAGCTTCAAGATTTTTATATGGATTATCTTGCGCTTGCGTATTAAAATTCGTCGAACTTACGTGTATTTACATATTTTACAAAAAAAATGATACGTAATCAGAAAAAAAATGTAATTTTGCAGCAGATAGTAATCATCATTGTTGCGAAATGAAAAAGAAAAGAATCTTATGGATCGTTGTTGCAGCAGCGATATTGTTTACAGCTGCCGCTCTCATTCACTGCCATGTGTTAAAAGGCAGGATAGATCCGACTGCTCCCTTGCATAAGCCCGTGAACTCGGTGTACTACTGGAAGACTTCATATTATGCTGATGAAGCACAGCTGGAGTTCATGAGGAAGAACAATGTCAGGAGAATGTATGTGCGAATGTTTGATGTGGTGCAGGGAACTGAACAGCCAGAGCCGAACGCCACCATCACGTTCCATTCGAGTCTGCCCGACAGCATGGAGATTGTTCCAACCATATTCATCACCGTGGATGCCTTGCGTCAGGCTATGAATCAGCATTCCGTGGATAAGTTGGCTGAGAAGATTGTACGACGCGTCAATGCCATGATTTCGTGGGAGGAGATAAAGAACTGCAACGAACTGCAACTTGACTGCGACTGGACTGCCTCCACGCGTGATGCCTACTATAAGCTCTGCAAAGAGGTGAAGAAGTGTATGGATAAGGACTGGCTGCTCAGTTCCACCATCCGTCTGCATCAGCTTCAGCAGGCACCGCCTCCTGTGGACTACGGTGTGCTGATGGTCTATAACGTGGGTAATTTCAAAAACCCAAATGAAGAGAACTCCATCCTCAATAGCAGAACGGTGGAGAAATTCCTCACACGCAGGTTGAGATGCGACATACCGATGGACGTGGCATTGCCTATATATAAGTGGGATTTGCTCTTCGACAATGACTATAACTTCGTGCGCATCTGCTACAAGGGTGAAGTGCCTGAGAAAGGGTTTAGGGTAAGGCATGAGGAAGTGCCATACGCTGAGATTATGAAGGTGAAGAGTCTGCTCAGACGACATCTGCACCTTACCGATGGCGGTCACAGCACCATTCTCTACCATATGGATGACTCTAACATTTACGGATACATCGATGAACAGTTTAAGGATATATTTGATAATTAGTCTCTGCCTTGTCGGCTCTGTGTGTGAGGCGTGCTGGTTTCCTCCAAGAACGCCTCGCAGCAATATGGTGTATCGTCTTGTTGAAGATGTGTCGTCATACTACTGCTATAGTTCAACCGATATGTATTACAGGCACGAGGAGGCGACACCTGTGAGCGGAGAAAGGAAGGAGAACCTGCGGTTGTGGCGCAAGCAGACGGGCTGCCGTCTCTCCGATGATAAGCTCGAGGCTGTGGTTTACAGATGGAGCATCGACAAGCTGAAGCAGGAGCAAGGGCTTATCACCAAGGAACTTGGCAAGGATGGCTATGAACTGCTGCTTGTGGCAAAGTTGTGTGAGTCTGTGCGCGACTACCTCAATGATCCATGGTACTATCCTTCGAAGAACGACCCTGAGGTGATGGCAATGAACGAGCATCTGGAAGGAGCGAGTAGTTATCGTGGCAGACTGCTCAACCGCTATGCCTTGCAGGTGATACGTATGCTTATGGCAACCAACCGCAGCAACGAAGCCATAGAGTATTGGGAGAAGGTGAAACCGCTGTTAGGGGATGATGTGGTGACAGGTATGGCTGAGAGGCGTGTGGCTGCCGCCTATCTCAAGGAAGGACGGGTGGAAACCGCGAAGCGCATCTATGCTAAGCACGGCGATCTGTCTTCACTCCGTTTTTGTAATCTCACGGAAGACGAGGTATGGGAACTTATCTACAAGGAATGCCCCGATTCTCCTTTCTTCACAAGGGAACTGCAGAGTGTGCTGGTGCATTATGACAACCGACTATACCAATGTCTGCTTAAAGGTTCGGAGGAGGAATTCCCCTATCATGCGTGGGGAGATTATGAAGAGGGGGCAGAAATGAAGGAGGTGACTCGAATCAAATCACTTGCAAGGCGTGTAATCAAGGAGAAGCGTACCAAGAACCTTGACATTTGGTATTACACACTTGCCGCTCTTCTTGATGCAGAATGCAAGTATGATGAGGCTCTGAGTGTAATCAGCGAAGGACAGAAGTATTGCAGGAAAGGTACTTTCCTTGCTAACTCTATGCGCGTGCTCAGAATATGCGTGGAGGCAGCAAGCAGAAAGTATGATGAGGCATATAAGGCTCGTCTCCTGTCTGACCTGAAGTGGCTTGATGACAATGGCAGAAAGAATATGCCTAAGAAAGTGAGGGAAATGCTTGTGCCCCAAGGTCACTTTGAGGATTATGAAGGCAAACGCACGTTTGTCGTAGATGAAGACTGTAGCTATACATTCGACAATGTGTATTATTGGTCGGATGTCATTAGTCGTCTCTGCTCAGATATCCTCGCCTCCCGACTGAAGAATGACGGATATGTGGCTGATGCCCTGATGTTTGCCAATATGGGTGAGGGCTGGTTGTGTATGAGAGGGCATGGCAGTTTCATCAATTCTCCTACATACGACTACTATACCACCATGGCTCAGATGGCAGACACCTGTGCAGCCCATGATGTGGAGAAAGCATATCTCCGACTTGTTCATCCTCAGGGAGCGCTCGACACCTTTATTAGTAGTTTCGCCTACAAGGAGAAGGGTTTCTGGAACGACCTTATCGGCACTTACTATATCAAGGAACATAAGTATGCCGATGCCGTGAAGTGGTTGTCACGCTGTGATCGTAAGTCGCAGATGCGCATGACTGTCAGCGGATACTTT
This sequence comes from Prevotellaceae bacterium UBA1710, assembly GCA_002317355.1. Taxonomy (GTDB): domain Bacteria; phylum Bacteroidota; class Bacteroidia; order Bacteroidales; family Bacteroidaceae; genus Prevotella. The sequence goes on from DCJC01000062.1 coordinate 23,503, forward strand.
GACCGCGATCCGTTCTCTCCATTGTTCGGTCTGGAGGAAAACAGGAAGTATATCCTCAAGAGCAAGCATGACTACAAACTCAACTATGCCCGCAAGATGCAGAAGTATGAGTATGACATGAATCATGCGAAGGATGCCGATGTACGAGGCGAGGCAATGGTGAAATACGGCATCGGACTCCGTAATCAGGAAGATTGGGCATGGGCGCTCACCCGCTACGAGGATAGTTGGATCATGCACTTTGAGGTTGAGGGACTCTATTATGACCTCAAACCTAAGCGCTACAGGGAGAGCGAGATACTCATAGACAAGGGACTCGCCATAATCGTCAACAAGGAACTCAAGGCGCAGTATCTGCATGCCTTTGTGCGCAATAAGGAAGTGATGGAACTCTGCCCAGAAACTAAAATGGCTGCATATCTGCGCTCTCATTGCGATTTGTGGCGTAACTATAGAAGGAAATCGTAAGTCTATTTAACTCACATTATTATGCTATCGCAAGCCATTTTCCTGCGATAGCATAATTTTTGTTTTCCTATGTTTAATTTTTTACTTTTCTAATATTTGGCTCTTCCGAGATTTGGAGTGATGACTTATGCCAAAATTTCTAAATAACGTCAGTTCGATGAATTAAGAACTTACTTGATTGGAGCAAGATTAGTTGCTTTCGCCAATTAAAAAAACAGAATAAAACAGACAAAAACCAAATAAAACAATTGTTTTCTTTTGTATTACATGGTTTTCTTTTGTTTTATTAAATCGCGTAAGCAAATTCGTCGAACTCACGTTAAATAAAAGATTTCCAAGCGAAGCGCAAAAACGGATTTCCTTGCCAGATTTGAGCCTGAAATCAATGGAGGAGCAAGCTCCTTGAAATCTTTTTTAGAAATCTCTTGCGGAGAAAAAGAAGTCTTCATCACACCAAATATCGGATGAACCTAATATTTTTGGTGGTAGATACAGCCTTCCAGGCTCATATTCACTCTATTCTGGTGAGCTGGATTTTTTGCGCAGGTGAGGGTATAGTTCCTATATGATTCCCATGTGGTTCCCATTTTTTATAGGAGTAATATGGGAGTAGAATAGGAGTAGATGGGGAGT
>DCJC01000070.1 GCA_002317355.1 Prevotellaceae bacterium UBA1710
AATTGAAGAAGAACCGTTTTTGTATATTTTACCGGACAGTAATATATTTTAATAACCGGTTGCGCCGAACGAAGTGGCGCTGCTGGTTATAACTCATCTTTGCGGTAAGCGTCTGGAAGACGCCACCTTGTAAATGATCGGATAGTTTAAGGCGCTTTAGGTAGCGTCTTCCAGACGCTTGACAATCAACCACTTGACATCCGCAAGCACCACTACGTTCGGTGCATGCGGTTATTGAGATAACGTCTTCCAGACGTTTTCCAATGATGGGGAAGTTTAGAAGAGTAAATACTCAGTTAACCACCTGGGGCCTTTCCACGAGCGAAACAAGAAATAACAAAATGGCGCTTGTTATATAGGAGTCCCCCATTGTTTTATACAGAACTTACATCACACTACTTTTCAAAATGCTGATAATCCTTTGATGATTTCCATGCCCCACCCCATCTGAAACCATGCTTGATGAATAGCTTATAGCATAAGTCTGAGCGATCAATCTTCATCGGAATATCTTTCCTGCTCTCTCTATTATTAGCATATTTCTTTCCTGAAGGCGGATCAATCTTATTCCCCTTAACATAAGGATTATAAAGAGGATTAATATCAATTGCCATTCCTCTTCCATGCTTTGAAATTCTTGTTGTTGAACCCGTCATAAAGCGGAAATTAAAGCATGAAGTATTGTTTGCTTCCATGGAACGAGTATCATCTGCTCCATAGTTATCTATCAGAGAGATACGCTCTATCGGATATTTCGACTTATACAATTCCTTGAAGATATCAATAAGATCTTGCGCAATTTCCTTATTGCATATCAGTTCTCCACGATGCTTCTTTCCATCCTTACCGATATGCATCACACGAAGATATCTCAATTCATTTCTTCCTACCGTACAATTCTTAGGTACAGATTTCCCTTGCATCAGCGCCCAGATACTATCAGGTATTACTGTTGCTGAGAAATCCTGAGCACAAGCAAAGAGGGGGAAAAACAAGAAGAAGAAGCCCCCCATCCCCCAAAGGGGGAGTTTTTTATATAGTTTCTGCAAGATCATAAATTCAATATTTCTTTAAGGTTTATCCATCATTCCCAACATAACGTTAGTTCGACGAATTGCAAAATTTTGGTGTTCAGCAAAATAAAGGGGCGTGATGTCCGAGCCCCGAAGCGGGCGATACCTAAAAGGGCAGTCCGTAAGGGCTGTTATATTGAATGGAGTTGATTTGTGAGGGCTGAACCAAAGGTCGACGGCCGAAGGGAGATTTGTCGCAGACCCACTGACCAACGGGAAGTAAAGTCAAAGTCCGACACCTATTGTATCTTTCTGTTTTTAGGTGTCGCACCGATGGCGCTCATCAATCAAACATCTCTTATTGACAGCCCTTACGGACTGCCCTTTTAGGTATCGCACCTTCGGCGCTCCTTCAATACAAATTCGTCGAACTGACGTTAAAACAAGAAAAAACAATTGTTTTATTTGGTTTTTATTTGTTTTATTCTGTTTTTTTAGATGGCGAAAGCAATTGACTTTACTTCCCGATGGTCAGTGGGTCTGCGACAAATCTCCCTTCGGCCGACGAGCCTTCATCGAACTCACGTTAAAATAAATGGCGGCTGGGACTACAACTTCTTCAACTTAGCAAACTTCAAGAGCAACTGCTTTGTTCCTGCATTCCTGAATTCTACGGTTGCCTTAGCAGAATCGGCCTTTCCTTCAAGAGCTGTTACCATACCAACTCCAAAGCGAGTATGCTCAACCTTCATGCCTACGGTAAGTCCGTTGTACCAATCACCTACAGTAGCAGAAGCATCCATAGCATTGGTGCCACGAAGCATATTACTACGGTTAGTTCCCTGACTCAAAGCCTCATGAACTCTCTTCAGACTACCGCCACTTGCAGCTATCTTTCTTTCAAATGCCTCTCCATAAGGATTGACAGGTTTCTCTGGTCGCTGAGGAGAGGTGAGCTTAGGCTTTGGATCTGCCATAAACTGAGAAGCAACAGGATTGCTGTTCTGCATTCTCGAATTACCTCTGCCATAGCTGCTTGAACTTCCATAGCCACCATATCCGTAGCCATTACCACCACGAGATGCGCCATAACCTGTTGAGCCATAATCATCATCATTACGCTCTACATGAACCAGTCGTGAGTCGATATCCTTAAGGAAACGACTTGGGGCATCAAACTCCATTCTACCGAATCTGTATCTCGACTTGGCACAAGTCAATACACACCTCTTCTCGGCACGAGTAATAGCTACATAGAGTAATCGGCGCTCTTCTTCAAGCTTACGCATAGAATCCGTACACATCGGAGAAGGGAAGATATTCTCTTCCATACCTACGACAAAGACATGCGGGAACTCCAATCCCTTGGCAGAGTGAATAGTCATAAGAGTTACCTTGTTATCATCCTCTGCATCACCACTATCCTTATCACTCATCAGAGACACATCCTGAAGGAAGTCAACAAGTCCTATAGGAAGTCCTTCCTCACGACTACTCTCCACGAAATCCTGCATAGAAGCAAGGAATTCATCAAGATTCTCCTGACGAGAAACATCCTCTGGATTTGAACCAGAATAGATATCCTCCGTTATGCCACTCTTCTTGATGATGTCAGCTCCAAGAGCAAACGCATCATCAGTTTCAAGACGCTCAGCGAATGAACTAATCAAGTTCCTAAAGCCTTCTAACTTTGTAGCAATACCCTTTGAAATATTCACACCAAAGGCAGCAGGATTTGCAGAAACCTCCCAAACACTTGCACGATAGGCATTAGCCCCTGCAAGAAGTTTCTGAACGGTAGTATCACCTATTCCACGAGCAGGATAATTCACGATACGACGGAATGCCTCTTCATCATTATGATTCACCACAAGACGGAAATACGCAACAATATCCTTAATTTCCTTACGCTGGTAGAAACTCATTCCACCGTAAATTCTATAAGGGATACCATCCTTGAGCATCTGTTCCTCAAAAGTACGACTCTGATAATTTGTTCTATAGAGAATGGCGAAATCCTTAAACTGAAGCTCATTTCTTCTCACCTCATTCCTGATATCCCTACACACGCTTATTGCCTCTTCCCTATCGGAAGCCAACTGTCGCATGATGAGTTTATCGCCCTCTGCATTTTCAGAAAAGACATTCTTCTCTATCTGACGGCCGTTATGCTTAATAAGACTATTTGCTGCCTGTACGATACGTTGTGTTGAACGATAGTTCTGCTCCAGTTTGAAGAGTCTGCTACCTTCATACTGCTGTTGGAAGTCGAGGATATTATCGATATTAGCACCTCGGAAACCATAGATACTCTGAGCATCATCTCCTACTACACACACATGATGATGTTCTGAAGCTAACTGCCAGACTATCTGCTGCTGAGCATAGTTAGTGTCCTGGTACTCATCCACGAGAAGGAACTTATACTTTGCAGAATATTGCTTCTTTATCTCAGGATTATCATAGAACAAGCGGAATGTATAAACCAGCAAATCGTCAAAGTCCATAGCATTTGACTTTCTGCAATTTATAACATACATCTCGTAGATCTTAGCCATCTCAGGCATCTTTGAATCCCTATCACTTGACAGCACATTCATATCCTCAGCATACTGCTCTGGCATCATGAGCTTGTTCTTTGCCCATGAGATACGGTTATGCACATCAGCAGGCTTATAAATCTTATCATCAAGCTCAAGTTGCTTTACAATACTCTTACAAAGCGACCTGCTATCAGCCTCATCGTAGATAGTGAAGTTAGAATCATAGTGACCTCCAACAAGAAACTTCGCCTCACGCCTTAGAATCTTAGCAAAGACGCTATGGAATGTTCCCATCTGAAGCGACTGAGCCTCAGAACCAACAAGATTAATGATACGGTCTTTCATCTCGCGTGCAGCCTTATTGGTAAAGGTCAAAGCCATAATCTCCCAAGGCTTATAGCCCTGAGTGAGAAGGTACGCAATCTTATAGGTAAGAACACGTGTCTTACCCGATCCTGCACCCGCAATTACCAATGACGCTCCATCGATATACTCAACAGCCGCACGCTGTGACTCGTTGAGTTGTTTGAGAAAATCCATAACTTTTATCTTGCTCTTTCTTTTATTCTAAAAACTACTGCTCCGACATAGGGAAAAGATCCACGAACTTCATCTCGAACTGAATTCGTTTCTGTCGCTTAAGGGTATAGGCAGAAGGATTCTTGCTCGAGAACTTACGAGGATTTGGCAATGTAGCCGCAATCAAGGCACAATCTGCACGAGAGAGTTCCGCTGCCGTCTTTCCGAAGTTCTCCTTCGCACAAGCCTCTACACCATAGATACCGCTACCCATCTCGATGGAGTTGAGATACACCTCCATGATGCGCTCCTTACCCCATAGTATCTCGATGAGAGTAGTGAAATACATCTCAAAGCCTTTTCTCATCCAAGATCGACCAGGCCACAAGAATACATTCTTTGCCGTCTGCTGGGTTATGGTACTTGCTCCGTGCTTTGTCTTGCTCTTCTTGTTGTGCTCCACAGCCTTCTGGATTGCGTCAAAGTCAAATCCGTTATGCTTCAGGAACCTTGAATCCTCACTTGACATAACGGCAACGGGCATGTACTTCGACATCTCTTTCAGCGGCACCCATTTATGCTCGAGTTTCACCTCATACTCGCTGGAGAATGCCTGTTCAAACAAACGGACAACCATCAAAGGAGTCACATACACAGGTATGAACCTATATGCCACAACAGCAAGAATAGTGGAAGCGAAGAACGCTCCCACTATCCACTTTATAGTCTTGGTTATAAATTTAACACCAATCATACTGAATTAATTACAAATTACGAATTACAAATTACCTATTTACAATAGAGACATCCCAAGAGCAACCAAGCAATTTGTAATCGGCACATTGCAATTTAACATAAGTTCGATGATTTTCCAAATATCAGGTTTTCAACCGATAAGGATTCTGCAATTTGCGAGCCCCGAAGGTGGCGACACCTAATAGGGCGGTGCGTTAGCGCCGTCATCAACGGTGATGTGATTAAAGAGCGCCGTTGGTGCGACATCTAAAAACTGATTGATATAATAAGTGTCGGACTTACAGCCCTCACTAATTATCACGGCCTGATATAACAGCCCTTGCGGACTGCCCTATCAGCTGTCGCCCGCTTCGGGGCTCATCAATCAAGCGACTAACGAATCCATCGAACTGACGTAAATTTATTAGTAGCTACGAGCAATCAGCACACGGCACTTAGATGGCTTTCCTGAAACCATATCCACACCCGGTGTCTGCTCGAAGGCGAATGGCACACAACGAATTGTTGCCTGTGTCTCTTCCTTGATCTTAGCCTCAGTCTCAGCTGTACCATCCCAGTGGCAGAGGAAGAAACCACCATCCTTAACCTTCTCCTTGAACTCCTCATAGTTGTCACACTCATAGATGTGAGAGTCACGGAATGAGCGAGCCTTCTCGAAGATGTTTGCCTGAATCTCGTCAAGGAGTGTCTCAACGTATGCAGAGATGCCCTCGATTGGACGAGTCTCCTTCTGGAGAGTATCACGACGCATAACCTCGATAGTACCGTTCTCCATATCGCGAGCACCGAGAACAAGGCGTACAGGTACACCCTTGAGCTCATAGTCAGCAAACTTGAAGCCTGGACGCTTGTTATTGTCGTTATCGTACTTCACGCTGATACCCTTAGCCTTGAGTTCTGCAACGATCTCAGCAGCCTTCTCGTCGAGCTTGATCTGTGTGTCACCCTTACCACCGATAGGAACGATGACAACCTGCAGTGGAGCGAGCTTTGGAGGAAGCACGAGACCATTGTCATCAGAGTGAGTCATGATGAGAGCACCGATAAGACGTGTAGAAACGCCCCATGAAGTAGCCCATGGTGTATCGAGCTTGTTCTCCTTATTAAGGAATGTAACATCGAATGCCTTGGCAAAGTTCTGACCGAGGAAGTGCGATGTACCGCTCTGGAGAGCCTTACCATCCTGCATCATAGCCTCGATAGTATAGGTATCAAGAGCACCAGCGAAACGCTCTGTCTCTGACTTAACACCCTGCATTACAGGTACTGCCATCCAGTTCTCAGCGAAGTCAGCATAAACCTTAAGCATTGTCTGAGCATTTGCCTCAGCCTCTTCGCGAGTAGCGAAAGCGCAATGGCCTTCCTGCCAAAGGAACTCTGAAGTGCGGAGGAAAGGACGTGTACGCATCTCCCAACGCATTACGTTACACCACTGGTTGCAGAGAAGTGGAAGGTCACGATGTGAGTGAATCCAGTTCTTGTATGTGTTCCAGATCATTGTCTCTGAAGTAGGACGAACGATGAGCTCTTCCTCAAGCTTTGCACTTGGATCAACGACAACGCCGTCGCCAGCCTCATTTGTCTTCAGACGATAATGGGTTACAACAGCACATTCCTTTGCGAAGCCCTCAACATGCTCTGCCTCACGAGAGAGGAAAGACTTAGGGATGAGGAGTGGGAAATATGCATTCTGAACACCCTGCTCCTTGAACATATCGTCCATAGCACGTTGCATCTTTTCCCAGATAGCATAACCATAAGGCTTGATGACCATACATCCACGTACGGCAGACTGCTCAGCGAGGTCAGCCTTTACGATAAGATCATTAAACCACTGACTGTAGTTGTCAGCACGCTTTGTGAGTTCTTTAAGTTCTATTGCCATTTTTATGTTGTTTTTAAATTTTTATCCCTTAAAATTCTTAAAAATTCCCGCTTTTTACGAAAATCGAATGCAAAAATACAAAAAAAAGTTGTAACATAGTTAATCATTTTGGATTTTTGTTATGGTTTTTGATTTTTTTGATTATCTTTGCACTCAAATAACGGCGAAACACGCCGCTTTAAAGAAATTCACACAAAACAATTGCAACGAAAGGCGGATTTATTTCGTATCGTAGTAAAAAAAAGTTATTTTAATTAATTTAATACAAAAAAGAATCATGACAAAGACAAAAGTAGCAACTGCGTTCGTAGGCGCAGCAATGATTTTCTCAGTAACAAGCTGTGGTAACGCAACAGGCAATGGTGCTCTCATCGGTACTGGTGGTGGTGCTCTTCTCGGTGCTATCGTAGGTAAGCTCGCTGGTAACACAGCTGTTGGTGCTGCTGTTGGTGCTGCTGTTGGCGCAGGTACAGGTGCAATCATTGGTAAGCACATGGATAAGGTTAAGGCTCAGGCTCAGGCTAAGCTCCAGAATGCAAAGGTTGAGCAGGTTACAGACGCTAACGGTCTTCCATGCGTAAGAATCATATTCGACTCTGGTATCCTCTTCGGTTCAGGCAACGCTACTCTCAGCAGCTCAGCTGAAACAGAGCTCACAAACTTCTCACAGGTCCTCAAGGCTAACACAGACTGTTCTGTTGCTATCCAGGGTTATACAGACAACGATCCTTGGAAGGGTTCTACAGCTCAGCAGAGTGCACAGAAGAACCTCAACCTCTCTCAGCAGCGTGCTGACGCTGTTAAGGCTAAGCTCAACACTCTCGGTATCTCTAACAACCAGATCAAGAGCAGCACAGGTTATGGTGAGGCTAACCCAGTTGCTGACAACAGCACAGCTGCAGGTAAGGCTCTCAACCGTCGTGTAGAGGTATTCATGTACGCTTCTGAGGCTATGATCAAGGCTGCAGAGAACGGCCAGCTCCAGTAAATCGGAATTATTCACCAATTTATACTAATGGCGCAACTCATCACAGGTTGCGCCATTTTTTGTACGACCAACACCCATCATCCATCACCTTGCCACACTCAAAGGAAGGGACTTGGGGGCTTACATGCAACTCGTTACTCCGAGAGTCGTTGCTATCGCTGTGAGAATACTCGCCAGCGTCCGCAGAACGAATTCCCATGTTTGAACCAGAACATATTTTGCACACACAGCAAGAACTCAACCAAAAGTGATAGTCGCTGTTACCATATAATACAGATATTAGCACCTGTAGTTCATTCATCTAATACTCACGGTTTTGAGACTACAATATTTGAGTTAAATTGTATCACGACTCATAACATAAATAATCGGAGAACCGTCTATATAATTCAATCATTATAAAAACCAGAAATACATTTATATTTAGACAAAGATTTTATCTGTACATTCTTTATTTCTTCAAAAACAACCAATCCATGATCATAAACTGGTATAATCCAATGAGGCTTATTCTCTTTGTCTACACAAAAAACAAAAATGCTGTCATTATTGTAATAGTAACTACATATTGTATCGATCACAAAAGAAGGATTGTAAGACGCAGTTGGAATAGAGCGACCATGTCCAGTAGATTCTAATTGTTCATTAATAAATTCAAAACTTTGCATGTACACCTTTTTACCATTCTCTATAAAATAACGATCTTTATAGTATTCAGGAGTTAACCCATACGGAAGTACGTGATAATTCATTAAACTCCTCCCATAAAAATAGTTGTGATAATCACGTATTACGATAAAACATAAAGCAAGAACTATTGCTATAAATATTATAATTTTCTTCATTGTCCACTGGCTTAAAGTAATATGTTACTGTCCTTAATTTATTTGCTCCGATGTTAGTCCACTTACAACGCTGTCGCATCATTGGTTCAGTACGTGGGTTTGATACTTGAGTCACCTTTTCGCTTACGATGGTCTGACCCTTAACCTGCTTGAAAGTGAGGTCTCCTACTGAGCCGTTCATCTTTCTGAGAAGTCCACCAAAATTTGCCATGGTAGTACTAAAATGATAATTTAGTTAGAATCGATGTAGGGCTTACTTTGTGCTCTTTGGGGTGATGGCTCTTGGGTGTTACCTAACACCTATCACCCTTTTATCAGCGACTTA
>DCJC01000031.1 GCA_002317355.1 Prevotellaceae bacterium UBA1710
TTCAAAGGGTGGGAAACTTCAGTTAGTAATATAACGTGGGTTGAACAAAGAATAAGTCGTTGAACTCACGTTATTTAGTTTTACTTCATACCTTCAGTCAATGGATAGAAGGACTTTCCTTGTCGTACCTTTGACAGAGGGTTGTTCTTCTTATAATCGATACTCTCGACCATCAGAAGAATATCTCTATGACAAACTGTTCATGTCCGTTCAGACAATGGTGTGGGCATCGATTACAATAAATGGTTTCTCAGCAAAACTGCAATACACAACCATCAGACACTTCTGCAAACAAAAGTAATCTGCGATGGTAACATCCATGAATACTTCAGTTTGCAGAAATGACTATGCCTCAAGTATTGAAAGAAAGATTATAACCGTAAGGGTGGGATGAAGTTTGTACTTCTGCCAGAGCGACCTCCCAGATGAAAGGACTTACGATCAGCAAGAACAGGGCAATTGAGAACTCGCCCAAAGGCGGGCTCACCCACCCTATTTGAAGATGACCAACAGACTTTTCGCGGTTGCTCCTTCCCAATATAGTGCCTATACTGCACTTCACGCTCTGCTGACATGCGTGGAAGTCTCTATATGGGAACGGAAATGCAAACATCTGGTGTGGGGCGGAGCATTAAAATGACATAAATGAGACACCCCGAATCGGGTTATAAGGCAATAAGAAGAAAACAAACAATGAGAGGTTGAGATATGTGACTTCAGAAACATATGGCTTACCCATCATTGTATATAAAATACAAAGGCAAAGTTGTGGCAAAACGGGTTTTGCTTCTTCTTTGCCCACGAAAATGAAATAATCTGGAATATGGCTTTTGACCCATAGGTCAAAAGCCACCGCCATAAGAGCAAGACAGTCCACTCCCCTACCCTCTCTCAGTCCTGTTACCACTCTGTGTAATAACTCTGATCATTCTACTCGTACTCAACGAGTTCCCTCGGCAAGGTGATGACCTTCTTTCTGTCAAACCAGATGCGGGATGTCCCGGCAATCTCGCGGACAGAGTGCTTGGTGATAACGTAATACCTCAGCTGGTATTCGTCCATACACTTGGCAAAGGCAGCCTTGATGCGGGCGCACTTCTCGTTTATGGAGTTGTCGAGAGGATTGACAAGTCGGCCGATGGTGTCGCTGATGGTGTCATCACTCACACGATTGGTGACCTTACGATAAAGGTCGGTGAGTTCTTCGCGATAGTCTGCAAGGCACTTGAAGTTGATACCTTCCTCATGATTCAGGAAAAGAAGATATAATGCCTTGTTGATTGGCGACATCTCTACCTCCTTATCATATTTCCGCAAAAGAAATCTATAGTTACTGGTAATGACAAGCGGACTCAAGCGTTCTCTGGCAGCCACTATGTTGAGATGCTGAAGAACGGGCACAGTAATTGCTTCGAGCAGCAGATCGTCTCTGCCAGCCCGATGTAAACTCTCAGTAAGAGTTCGTATTTGCGTTACAATCTCATCTGTTGCCATCCTATTCTTCTTTTGTCATCTTGTTGAGTTCACGAAGGATACGGTTGCGCACTCTTCTAAGGAAATCCATCTGTGGATTGATGACTGGCGGGTCTTGATGCTGTGCAACCTCAGTATCTTGTCCCTGCTCTGGTGTTTCGGAAGTCTCATCAACCACTACATCAGGGACATCTTCTACAGTCTTTGTCACAGAAGCGGCTTCACTCGCAGCATCTTCGGTTTCTACACACTCTGTTTCCTCTGCGACTGGAGTTTCTTCTACAGCCTCGTCAGCGACCTCGGCAGCAGTTTCCTCCTCATCAACAACAGTCGTCTCATCAGATGCCTGACCACCGAGATTGATGATTGTACCAATGTCAATCCTTGGCTTACGTGCCCTACTCTTGCCATAGAGTCGGAAGATAAGGTCATCAAGTGACAATTCGTCCTCATCAGGCCTCTTTGGCACCTGCAATGAATTGTCAAAGCCTGTTGCAAGAATCGTAATCTTTACGTCCTCATCAAGGGTATCATCAATTGCAAACCCCCAGATGACATCAATGTTCGAATCAAGTTCATCCATGAATGCGTCTATCATCTCCAACTCATCAACGAAGAGTTCATGCTGTTTGCTGGTATATATATTAAAGAGGATACGCGTTGATTTACTGATGTCGCAACCATACAGCAATGGTGAATTGAGGGCGTTTATTATCGCATCCTGCACACGGTTCTCGCCAGAGGCACGACCAATGGACATGATTGCGCCACCACCATTGAGCAATGTGGTGCGAACATCCGCGAAGTCAGTTTGTATATTTCCGTGGATGGTGATGAGTTCAGAGATACTACGCACAGCATTTGCCATCACATCATCAGCCCTGTGCAGAGCCTCACTTATAGAAATATGCGAGTCACTATACACCTTGGATATCTGCTCATTGTTGATGATAAGCAGTGCATCCACGTTTGCCCGCATCTCATCAATACCACGAAGTGCCTTGATGATCTTCGGGCGTTTCTCGAAATAGAATGGAAGCGTAACGATACCAATGGTGAGCAAACCCATCTCCTTTGCTATGCTTGCAATGAATGGAGCGGCACCTGTACCGGTACCTCCTCCCATGGCAGCCACAATGAAAACCATCTGGGTGTTGTCGTTGAACAACTGTCTGATATCCTCCACATTCTGCTCAGCATCGGCACGTCCTTTCTCCGGATTAGCACCGGCACCAAGACCACTCCTACCAAGCATTATCTTGGTAGGAACTGGATTTATGGAAAGACTCTTGCTATCCGTGTTGCACACAGCAAACTTGACGCTTTCCATGCCCTCTTTGTACATATTGCCAACTGCATTGCAGCCACCACCTCCCACACCAATCACTTTGATGATGTCAACAGTAGTGTCCTCTACCCGTTTGAAAGGCTCTAAAATTCCATTATCTGTAAGAATATCATTATTCATTACCTTGTTGTGCATTAGTTACAAATCTTGTGCAAATTTACTCACTTTTTCAGAAGAAAGAAAACAGGATGCAGCAACAATGTATGAAACACCGTGCTGAATGTACGACTTTCCTTTCTCTGGTGCAAATATACAAACAATTTCTCACACCTGCAAGAAAACAAGGATTGCAAGCCTTGCAGAAAACAAAACTGATGACAAGGTGTGAAGATCTTCCAGCAAAGCAGAGCTATGCTCTTGAAACGATAAGGCTGAACAAGTTACCTTCGCAACAGAATTTCACCAATTCCCAGAAGTCGATGTACATTAACAGATACAACAGGTTAAAAACTGTAAAGACACAAAATCGGCAATACTTTAAGCTTTTACATGCACAAATTACAGAAAATGAGCATATAGACAAAAGATTTTTGCAACAACGCAAAAAGATTTCGTTCTTTATTTGTAACTTTGCACCCGATTTTGCAAATAGCAAGTTATAATCAGTAAAAAGAATCCTATACGGTATGAACTTAAATATGCACATAACATCACGATCTTTTGTTCAGAGCTATCGACGCTTTGAACAGGATTTTTATGTACATACATTTAGTACATCAGAACATACATCCGGCATAGGATTCCCACGATATTCGGAACATAGTTATTTCTGTCAGGCATCATAAGACTGCCTTAAAGTAAATACGGAATATACTGATAGTTGGAAAATCCTTGCCGAGGAATTTCCAACTATTATTTTTTTACGCATTAAATGAAGAAACAACTATGCCAGCGAATAAGAATGCCTTGATAAGGTACAAAACCATAGATAACTGTTTAAGAAACAAATACAGAAGATGGACTCTCGATGATCTCGTAGATGCTTGCTCTGATGCACTCTACGATATGGAGGGCATAACCAAGGGCGTATGCGCCAGAACCGTTCAGAACGACTTGCAGATCATGAGATCTGACAAGTTGGGTTACAACGCTCCGATAGAGGTTTATGACAAGATATACTACAGATACGCCGATCCTGGTTACTCAATAACAGAGATGCCATTGTCTCTGGACGATTGCAAACTCCTAAAGAAAGCTATCGCCCTTCTTGGAAGCAAGGAGAATATAGGTGGTGATGAGATTGCGAAAGTACTTGCAAAAGTGCAGAATAGGTTAACAACAATACTCAACTATGCATAGTTCGATGCCATTTTTAGTCAAAAACTGCATATTTACGCCCCGACTTTTGGGGTCAAGTCGTATTTTGGGGAACTTTCGAGCATTTTATGCCCTTATTTCTGGGAATTATATTAACTTCACACTTAAAAGTGACAAATTAGCAGAAAGGCTTCTTTTCATCCAGTAAGGAGAAAGGAAGCCTTTTATTATTGGAGTGAGAAACCATATTCGAGCTGGTGAATAACGGTTTTGCAGACCGTCCTCTTAACCGCTCGGTCATCCTCACATAGAGGAAGTTGAGCTTCAAGTAGGATTCGAACCTACGACCTGCTCATTACAAGTGAGCTGCACTACCGCTGTGCTATTGAAGCGTATTGTAGTCGGTACGAGATTCGAACTCGTGTGAACAGAATGAAAATCTGTCATCCTGGGCCATCTAGATGAACCGACCATGTTAGGGAGTTTGACAGGTTTCGAACCTGCGACCACCAGTGCCACAAACTGGCGCTCTACCAACTGAGCTACAAACTCCATATATTCTGTTCGGGAGGTAGGACTCGAACCTACGAAGTCGTTAGACAATGGATTTACAGTCCACCCTCGTTGCCACTGGAGCACTCCCGAATGTAAAAGTGGAGCCTCGTGGATTCGAACCACGTTCTCAGGATTTTCAGTCCTGCGCATACACCAAGTCTGCCAAAGCTCCATGCTTTATTGACCTTTCGGTCTTCCTCCTACGCACCTCGGCATCAAAGCAAGCTCTGCAGCTCTCGGTTTGTCGTCGGTTGCCCCAGATGGATTCGAACCAGCACCTTCAGATCCAGAATCTGACGCGCTAACCCTTACGCAATGGGGCATTGTAGCGGAGGCTAAAGGATTCGAACCTTTGAGACGTTTACCGTCTGCCGGTTTTCAGGACCAGTGCAATCGACCAACTCTGCCAAACCTCCATGGTTTGTGACTCGTGAGAGATTCGAACTCCCGACCCTGGCGTTCGTAGCGCCGTGCTCTGATCCAACTGAGCTAACGAGCCAAATCTTGCGGAAGCAGAAGGATTCGAACCTTCGAGACCAAGGAGGTCTAGTACCTTAGCAGAGTACCGGTTTCGACCGCTCACCCATACTTCCTTTTTGATTTCAAGTGCAAAGTTACGATGGTCGAATGAAGTCTTTTTTCGTTCTTGAAAAAAACTTTCAAAAAATCTTCAAAAAATTGTTTTTTTCATGATTTTTAGGCTGTTACTCATACTTTTGTATGTAAAAAAGACAATTATCATTCAGTAAGAAGAAGCTATAAAAAAAGAGCGACCGAAGCCGCCCCTTTTATATTGTATCAATATGTAGATTTATCTTGCAAGGTATGTTTCAACCAGTTTACGCAGTTGTTCTGTCGAGAGGTTGGAAGCCCCTGTTTCTTCAATCTCCGCATACTCTTCTTTGTTCCTTGTAATGACAAACTTACGTTCTTTGCCTTGTACAATGCACAGCAGATGGAAATTGCCCTTGTAAGTTTGTTCTACACGTACATTCTCGTATAGAATGCCACCAATCTCAAATGATGGTGAACTACTATCAGGCAAGAAGTCCCATTCAGACAAATGGTTGTTAAGACAAGTTTCAACAGCAGCTATCCATTGTTGACCTACACCACATTCTTCTGCGTATGTACGGAACTTACTGATAGCAGAAGCAACCTCATTGATAATAGTTTCTGCCTTTCTGATACCATTATCTTTTGCGAGAGTAAGAGCGTCATTAAGTGTTTGACCTTGCAGCTTTCCTTGCATCATAAGGCAGTGCATAGTCTCAGGAAGGAAACCTCCGACATTGAAAATATAAGTCATGTCGTATGCTGGCGATAACTGCCAATGACCGTTTTCGTCCATAAGGAAAGAGAAGTTCTTGTTGTGGTCATCGGTATTGTTGGCAAGGATATTGAACACCATCCTGCGAAACACCTCTTCCTGTGTGGATTCTGGAAGTCGCATCTTACGACATACCATCAGCAGTTTCTCGTAACTGTCTGCTTCGGGGTATAAGGCAGCCAATGTCTGCATGTGAAGCTTACGTTCCTCATCACGATCAAAACGATGCGTTATGAAGTGGTTCTGTCCCTCAACCTCAATAAGCTTGCATGGCATCATGCTGATACCTGCAGATGTTGCCATCTTGTAATAAGCCATTTCAAGTTCGGCTGAGGAACGAGCAGGATCACCAAACTTCAGGATGCAATACTCAAACCCTTTATGCGCAGATATCTGTCCGCTTCTTATCTCTCCTGTCTTAGGGTTTATGGCAATGATGGCTTTTGGCTGTCTGCCACCTGCAGAGGTACCAACGGCTATCAAGGATTGCATGGTCAGAGACTCATCAGGCATTATCTTTACGTTCTCACGCTCAGTGAATATCTTTTGAGCCAAGTCTGTCAAAGCTTTCAGATTGAGCTGTTCAGATTTCTTTATGCCAGATGCCTCTGGAACAAACTCCAAGGCTCCCATTCCTCGCTTTCCAATAAAAGAGAGAATTTCAAGAGGGGTGATTTCCTGGTTACGTATTCCATTCTGTATTCTCCAACATTCGAAAACCTGGTTTCCCCAAGCATCAGGAAGAGAGTCTGCAAGGAAAGGAGGCAGTTTATGATAAAGCTTCGTTTCCTTATCGCCTATGATAGGACGACGGCTTGCAGGTGACTGGGTAGAGGCAATAAGAGGGAAAGGATCAAGTTCACCACCGATAACAGCAGGATTGAACTCGAAGTACGAAATTCCTTTCCTTCCATCCCATGACAAGCGACCTATTTCCTTGTCCCAGAGTTTTATTTTAAGCGAGCTTGTTATCATGATTTCTTATGCCTTATTCGTTGAACCTTCTTTTCTGACTTGATGAGATATGCGGATTCTGGAAGTTCCGGCATAAATTCATCAAGGGCATCTATCTGGCCGATAGCCTTCATCAGCAACAGGAACGTACCAAGCGACATGTTACCTGACGTTCCGTTCTCAAACTTGTGAATTGTAGTTATTGTAATGCCTGATTGCTCAGAGACATCTTTCTGCGTCATGGTACTACGCAGACGATAATCTTTGAATCTTGCTCCAAGCAACTTTATCAATTCTGGTATGGAATATTCGTAATAGTCAGCCATAATGTCACACTTTTAATTTATACTACACTATAGTTTATAGATATATATAGCATCTATTTTATACTGCGCTTATATTTACGACTGCAAAATTACGCAATATTTTTGAAATAAATGCATAATAGCAGGGAAAATATTGAAAAATGAACAAATTAATATGGCTCTGAAAGGAAAAGGAAATTCCAAAACATAAAAAAAAAGAGCGACCGAAGCCGCCCTTGCGAGGAAGAAGAGGGCTTACTCGTCCTTCTTCTTAGATGTCTTAGCCTCTGGAACCGGAGTTTCTTCCTCCTTCTCAGCAAGCTCGTAGTTATGAAAACCTATACATAACGAGCAATTTAAGTATGGCTTATATCCTTACATATCTTCTAAGGAAAACGCCTTGGATTCAAGGGAATACTCACCGAAATCCTTTCCGGGAAGCAGGTTTATTTTTTCCTGTAGCTTAGTCATACTTATCTTGTGAGGATTACGTTTTACTTCTGCCACAATGCCTGTGTGGTCAAATTCATTGATAGCAATAAGGTCTATCTCATTTTGTCCTTTACGATCCCACCAGTTGCCGACTTGGGTAAACATTTCGCTTTCCATAACCTTGTCTTGGAAATAGCGTTCAAGTGTTCTGCCGGTAAATCCTTCGTAATTGTTTGTGATATTCGACCTTAACAGAGAGAACAGATTACGCTCGATAAGTGACTGATATGGGTATATGAAGCGGAACCAGAATCTCAGGAAGTTGTCGTTTATCTCATACGCAGTGACCTTTCCGTTCTGTTTAGCCATAAGTGGCTTCATGCGCTTGATGAGTTCATACTTGCTTTCAAGATTCTGTAGGTAGGTTCCCATATCCTTCTGTAGGATGCTGTCAACCTCACTACGCTTTGTCTTTCCTGCTGCTATGATCTGTAAAATAGAGAAATATGTTCCATACTCACTACTGAACTCCTGGTTCAACAGTTCCTTGCCTTCCGTTAGGAAATATGAATCCTGACGGCAGACATAGTTTAGCATCTTTTCCTTGGTGTAGCATTTTGCATCAATGAAAAGTTCTATGTACTTTGCCACTCCTCCTGTTATTGCGTATAGACATAGTAGGTCTTCTGGAGCATAATCAGGATTGGCATCATGAAGTATCTGCTTCATAGCAGATATTGTGAAAGGACGAAGCGTAAACTTTGATGTAGGGCGACCGTAAAGAGGTTCTGCTTCATCCTCAAAGATGCGCTTCATCAAAGTCTGTATGCTGCCCAATACTATAAGGTTGATTTTTGCACTTCCCTTATATTTGTCCCAAACGTTCTGTATATCACCGAAGATTGCAGGATTTATCTTGTAAAGAGTCTGGAACTCATCAAAGACTATGGTCAGATGTCTTCTCTGAGCTTCTTTCATTATTACTTCGAAGAGATCCTTGAAACGAGTGATTTCACCATAAATGGTAAGTCCTATCTGTTGTTCAAGATCGCGCTGGAAGTTCTGGCACAACAATGCCTCTGAATCCTTAGAGACGAACAGGTATGCATACTCCTTACCTTCCATCGCTTTTGTAATAAGCGACGTTTTACCAACTCTTCGACGTCCCATCAGTACTGTAAATACAGCACTTTCCTGTGACTGTTGCTCGTTATCCTGTAGAATGGACAACTCATTTACTCTATCATAGAATTTCATAATATAAACATATATTTATATAAATGGCGGTTTATATTTGCAAAGGTAATAATATTTTGCGAATCACGCAAGTGTTTTAACAAATAATATCAGTAGATAGGTCATTTTGCATTATTAACTTATTCGGTAAGGAAAAAGAGAGCCCAAAACAAAAAAGAGCGACCAAAGCCGCCCTTGCAAGGAAGAAGAGGGTTTATTCGCCCTTCTTCTTGGATGTCTTAGCCTCTGGAGCTGGAGTTTCTTCCTCCTTCTCAGTTGGCTCGAACTTGTTAGCAACGAGGACAACTCTGTTGTGCTTAACGCCATCCTCAGAAGTCCATTCCTCTGGCTTGAAGTAGCCCTCAACGGTGATCATCGCTCCCTTGGTGAGGCGGTCGAATGAAGAGGTGTTCTCGTTCTTGCGCCATGCCTCTATGTTCATGAAGGCTGAGGTGCGGTTGTTCTCATCGCCGTTCTTCTCTGTGCGGCTGATAGCCAGTGAGAAGCGTGCTACGCTTGCGTTAGTGAACTGACGGATTTCTCCTTACCTACGAAACCTGTTACTGCGAAAGTGTTCTCAATCTTTTTCATAATTTTTAATTTTTAGAAGTGAAACATTTATTTTTTACAATGCCCTCAGAGTTAGCAAGGAAAGGATTAAAGGCAAGGAATTACCGAATTATTTCACCACCGGCACAGAAAAGTTTTTATTGGATGTGTGCTGACGAAAAAAGTTTTTGAAAAAATTCAGGGAATATGGCACCTGGTACTTGCAGAATACGGCTTGCACTAACTTTGCATTGGAAAAAGTAACTGTGACTTGCTTCGTTCAGAAAATTCAAATGACGAAAAACGGTGGTCAAAGAGCACTCGCATAAGGATCGACAGTAAAGGAGCATTCCTATAGTCACATGCAAGCAGAATACGATTCGCTTTCTACAGCCTTATAAAAAGAAGTTCGGTAAGGAGAAAAGAACCTTTGACAAGAACGGCCGAGGTTCGCAAGGAGTGTTACAACTAACGACAGCATCATAAAGGTGAGCGATGCAGTGATGGCACGACCAAGAGGTGAATGAACCACTGAAGGATAGTAAAAGTACACTAAAAGTACCAGTAACAACGTGCGGCAACAGAGAAGAAGATACCAATAAGAGGCAGGACATAGAAAAGGCTGTTATGCACGATCTCGTATTGGAGGCATCAGTCTTTATCTTTTCATCGTACATGACAGTAACCTATATTATGCTTGAATCTTCTATCTTCAAAACTAACAGAACTTCATGAAAATAGAATCAAAAGCTGGCATCACAGGGGAATACTCCCCTACCCCACTTCCATTTATCACAATTCACGATGTTCAACCTTTATTATTTCATTAAATAACTGAAGTTTCCCGCCCTTTGAAAGGTGGTTTTAAATCGTAGAAATAGATGTAAAACCACCTTTCAAAGGGCGGGAAACTTCAGTTATATAACAATCAATACCGACCATCTAAATCTGACACTAAAAGGGGAACTCTCCATTTTTTTATGGTAGATAGTCAGAAAGACCACCTAACATACAACAAGATTATTATATCATAAAACAATAATACCACCAAACAATAATATTATTGTACTATTATACTATCGTATCACTATATATTAATATTATTATACCATACAATTATAATACTATTACATTATATATATTATATACCATATTAATATTTATATATAATAATGGTATATATAAAATACATAAAGCATTGTACGATTATATTACCATACATTTATACTAATACACTATAATACAATAATTCCATAACGCTATATTATTAATAATGAATGGAATAACATAATAATACAACATAATAGAATATTATCCATCAACTATTTCATCATTCATTATCATATGGAATGGCTGGGGGTATCTACCATTTTTTTTGGTAGGTAGATAGGTAGATGGTAGGGGTTGGGTGTTAGGTGTTAGGTGATGGGCGGTGGTGGTTTAAATATAAATGCACATACTATCTACCATAAAATTTGGTAGGTAGATAGGTAGATGGTAGGTGGCGGTGGTTAGGTGATGGGTGGTAGGTGATGGGTGGTAGGTGATGGGTGTTGGCGGTTTGTATATCCTCCATCTCACCTCCTATTCTACTCCGTTTCTATTCCTATTTAGTTCCTATATGGTTCCTATATGGTTCCTATATGGTTCCCATGTGAATCCCATTTTACAATAGGAGGTTAATGGGAATCATTGGAAGGCATCATCTGATTAACAATGTAGTGATGAGCCGCCAGCAATTCAACTATACGGACATCTACCAACCTACCTATCTACCTACCATTTTTTGTGGTAGATGGGGAAAGGAAGAGAAGAGTGAAGAATTTGAGTTAGTATTTAGGACGGTTCGATGAATTCCAATCATTTTGCAGCAAGTTCTGAAGGTGCGCAGACTGCATAGGCCAATGACATAAAAGTAAAAAACCACCATCGCAAAATGCGACAGTGGTTTCAATGTTTATTTTGCAATATACTTATCTACCATTTCGAAGAAATCTCTATTGTCACATTTGGCAATAATCTTCTTGTCTGGAGAAATGAAGATGAACGTAGGCAGACACTCCACACCATATTTGGCTCTAATATCGGCAGCATCCTTATAGTCATTCCACTCACTCCATGACGTCTTTCCCCACACCTGACGCAACCAAACATTCTTGGCATCCATGGATATCGTTATCAATTCTACCTTTTCAGCATAGTTCTTGACAAACTCCTCCAACTGAGGTCGCATGAAGTAACAAGGGCCACAACCGTTGGAACAGAATTCAAGTATGGTGATCTTATCCTTCACCTCACTAAGCCGATGCTCGTTTCCTTCAAGATCATAGAGAGTGAAATCAGCCATTTGATCTCCTATTTTCAGCACATTAGGCGGATAGACTATGTTCTTAACCTCTATAGCATTTCCTAAATCCCTTAATTCCGATGGAATAGTCTCGTAGAGTTTGCGAACCTTCTCCTTTTGAACCACATCACCCGAAGCCACGACTCTATGTGCAAGGTCATACAAATAATCAAGCCATATTTCATTGCATTCCCTACCCTTCATGAACCCCAACATGACTTCTACATAATCAGAATCAAATCCTGACATTAGCACCCTAAGCGAGTCCTCATCTTTACGTAGTCTCTCCTTTTCTTCATTTGGCAAGTCTGCAACATTAGCCTTTGTTCTCAACATAAAGATTTTCCTGAGAAGTTCACATTTCTCAGGAAACTTAGTTTTTTCAAACTCTATATATTCATTGAGTTCTTTCTGCAGTGGATTATCATTCTCTGCCTTCCAGAAATAACAGAACACACCGTCACCCGTAATCGTTGTTTTTGAACCAGGATAGGCATAAACCTTAAGTGGCAAACTTGAAAAATCTTTCAATTCAATGCCAAAATGCTGTGTCAGAGTTTTTGGTGAATATTCAAAACGGAAGCGCTGATTCATAACAGAATCGGGATATGCCCCCATACCAAATTTTCCTTCTTGGTCGAATATAGCGATAATGCTTCTATCTGGAACTCCCGTTACCATACCCTCAAAAATACATGCTTCGAGTTCCTGCTTTGATTCCTGTGCCTGGCTGCCTAATGTAAACAAGGCAAGCGTCAATGACATAATAGTTTTTTTCATATACCGTTATTTTATGTTATAATCTCAATACTGTTTGCAAATTTACACATTCTTTCCTACATATACAAATTTTTCATCTACCAATCTACCTATCTACCTACCATTTTTTGTGGTAGATACCCGAATAGTAGGGAATTGCAAAGTATGAAAGAAAGACAAAAACCAGATACCCGTTTCAGGTATCTGGTTTTCTTATATCTTGACATTCAAGCGTTTGGACAAAATCATTCCTTTGACCAGATTCGGAGATTGAGGTTGAGCATATCAACGATGTCAATCATCAAAGTGAGAGCAAGATAGTCTTTCTTCACACCCGCTGCCGTATATTTCACCTCAAAACGATTAGTGTGAGAAGGTACCATGATGAGCATTCGGCTATCGTGGAATGACATTGAGAGGTCAGAGTCACCAAGTTCCTTGCTGAACGTATGGTTCATGTTCATGATTCGCTCCTGAAGCGCTGGAGTGAGTATATACCTCGCCTGCTGGTCGTCAGTAGCATAGGTGCGGTACTTGTTTTCGAAACGTGCATCTTCCAGATGGCAGCGACTAAACTTTGAGAATACAATATTTGACCATAGCTTGAAGCCCTGACTGGAAAGAACGGTGATGCCGTTGAAATCCTTGTTGAAGTCAGCCTCAAAGACGAATCCCTTGAAATCAATGACCTCATGGCGGTTCTTACCGGTTCCCTCCATGTGTGAGAACTTTGCCTCGCCATAGACGAAATCCGTGTTTCCTACCTTTCCGCGTATCGTATCCTCATTGTGGTAGTCCAGTCCAGTACGCAATAGTTTTGAACTGCTGATCACGCTGTAAGGCATATCACCCTTCGGATTGTATGTAGCACCGGGGCAGACAAGTTCAAGGAGTCGAGGCATGACCTTCTGCTTATATATCTCGTTACGCTTTGACTCTTTGTAGAAATATGCTACCAACATTCCTATAAAGAGCGCGATAACGAGGAAAATGGTGGAGTAACCTATAAAGCAGGCAATGAGGCATGACAGAAGCAAGCCACCACCACCGCCAGCCATGAAAACAAAAGGCCAGTCTGCTTTTTTCTTATTGACCAATTCATCGAGAACCTCCTGTATCTTAGGTTCTACGCTTTCCCATGCAATTACTTTCTCCATAACCGCCTTAGAATGTAATCATCTGACTTTCTCTTTCCTCTGCTTTGGCAGCAAAGAACTGAGACTGCTGGAAACCGAACATGCCTGCAATGATGTTTGAAGGGAACGACTGCAGTGAGTTGTTGTAGCTCATTACAGCAGCATTATAGCTGCGACGTGATGCAGAGAGCTGTTCCTCAGTCTCGTTGATGCTACGCTGCAGCTGCAACATATTCTCAGAAGCCTTGAGCTCTGGATATTTCTCAACGGTGACACGGAGTCCTTCCACGATTCTCACAATGCCCTTGTCAAGCTCCGACTTCTCATCATTACTCATATTGGCGTACGGAGTGCTACGGAGCTGAGCGAGTCGGGTAAGCACCTCCTTCTCATGCTGCATGTATCCCTTTGCCGTCTCAACGAGCATAGGAATCATGTCGTATCTCTTCTTTAACTGCACATCAATACCCGCAAAGGCGTTTGTCACCATATTGCGCTTTCTCACGAGGCCATTATACATTGAGATGACTGCAAAGCATAAGACCACAAAAATTCCGATAAAAATTACTGAAATGTTCATCTTCTTAATTTTAAGTTTTACTTGTGCAAAGATAGTCAAAATATGCCAACAACACAAAATTTTTGCAATGTTTTCGTCAAAATCAATCTTATACATCGTAAAAGGACACTCTGCATTGCGGAATTGTCTTCCCGCAAAAACATAAAAAAACATAATATCCATGACTAAATGTATTGAAATTGATAAAAAACGAGTAACTTTGTGCCTTGTAACAAAAATACCAATTATAATAAATGAAAAAATCTATTGTAAAAATCTCTCTCATGGCACTATCATGTGCCGCAACACTAATTTTCACATCGTGTATTTCAAGTGACGATGACAACACTCGCTATTATCAGGGTTACTACACCATTACAGGTACATATCCTAACTACAAGCTTATAGAGGACGGCGGCAGTATCGTTTATCCTACAGTTGCAAGCGTAAACAAAGTAACTGAATCCAAAGGTTTCGGTGATAATAAGCGTGCTATAATTGCGATTTCATACGATGAGAATTTCCTGACAACAAATAGTGATGGAATTTCTGTTGTAAGAAATGCAGAAATCCAAAGCGGCAACTACCTCGTTAATGTAACTCCTATTTCTTTAGCAGCTGCGCAAGACAAGAACATCGTTGTTACAGATAGCGTATTCTCTATCGGAGCATTCTCAAGCTACTGGATTTCCAATGGTTATCTCACAACAATCTTTACTGCACCAGTATCTTACGCACCTGATTATCTCACAACAGGTCAGCTCATCAATCCAACCGTGAATCTCTGCATAAACCCAGCTGATATTACAGAGAACAACGTGACTCTTAACCTCCTGTACAACCGTCACACCAAGAAAGATGCAATGTCAACAAATGTACCAAATCTCGTTTACTCATTTGATATTGCAAACATCAACATTCCAGGTTCTGACACTGTCAATGTTACTCTGAAGGCTGAAGGCGCAAATGATATCAAGCTTAAGATTCCTCGCAGGTCATTCGTTCATCCACAATAATGATATTCCAATCATAGAAATTCATCACCCTCCACTTTCATCATGAAAATGGAGGGTGATTCTTTTTTAATGACCTAACACAAAAGCCAGCGTTCCAAAACGAAACACTGGCTTTTATTTTTTTCATAGAAGCAAAAACTATGAACTATGCACTATGCACTATGAACTATGCACTATGCATTATGAACTATGCATTATGAACTATGAACTGAACTAAGACTGCAGGAATGAGATAAGCACACCAGCGGCAACGGCAGAACCGATAACGCCAGAGATGTTACTTGCCATACAGTAGTTGAGAACATGGTTCTTTGGATCATACTTTGTAGCAATGTCGTTAGCTACACGAGAAGCCATAGGAACGGCAGAAAGACCAGTTGCACCAACCAGTGGGTTAACCTTCTTCTTAGCGAAGAGATTGAATACCTTAACCATGCAGATACCTGCTGCGATAGAGAATGCGAATGCGAGGAATCCACCTACCACGATACCGATAGTCTGGAGGTTGAGGAATGCCTCAGCAGTCATTGTAGCACCTACTGAAAGACCAAGGAAGATAGTTGCGGTGTTCATGATAGCGTTTGAAGCAGTATCGAACAAACGGCTTGTCATATTACCAAGTTCCTTGATGAGGTTACCGAACATCAGCATACCTACGAGGCTCACAGCTGTTGGAACAAGAAGAGCAACAACAGTAGTAACTGTGATTGGGAAGAGAATCTTCAATACACGGAGGTTCTTGATCTCTGTCTTGTTAGGGTACTTCTTATCTTGCTCCTTCATGTTGATCATCAACTCCTTCTTAGAGCAGAGGCCCTTTACAACGAGAGGAATGATAACTGGCACGAGCGCCATGTATGAGTAAGCAGCAATGGCGATAGGGCCGAGAAGTTCTGGAGCAAGCTTGATGGTAGTGAAGATAGCAGTTGGACCGTCAGCACCACCGATGATGCCAAGAGAAGCAGCCTGCTGTGGGGTGAAGCCCATAGCGAGAGCAGCGAGAAGAACTGCGAAGATACCAAACTGAGCACCAGCACCGAAGATAGAGAGACGGAGGTTACGGAGCATTGGACCGAAGTCTGTCAGCGCACCTACACCCATGAAGATGATAGGTGGGATGAAACCTGTCTTGATGCACATGTAGTAGATGAAGTTCATGAGTCCGAGGTCATGCGCAATCTTATGGAGAGGCATATCCCAGATTACTTCCTTATTGCCTTCTGCGTCAAGGAGGAAACCGCCGTCAGCCAATGGGATGTAGCCCTCAGATGTAACGGTAGTAACGCCCATGCCACCACCAGGGAAGTTGGCGAGAAGTACGCCAAATCCGATTGGGATGAGCAACAGAGGCTCATATTTCTTTACGATTCCCAGATAGAGAAGCACGAATGCAATGAGAATCATCAAGAGGAAAGACCAGTCACCGCCTGTCTGCGAGAACGCGGTCATATCCCATATTTTCTGTAGTATTTCCATATTTTAAGCCTAACCAAGCCTTTTCTCCTTATGTCGAAGGGTCTAACGACGAATCTCCCAAAGGGAAGGATGTATGACACACTTAGCGCATACTTGCCTTTCATTGAAGAAGGCTTGGTATATTCTTTAATTAATGAATTCTTTTTTCGTTTAGCTTACTATATAGCATCCCTCCCTTCGGGAGGGCCTGGGTGGGCTTTAAGCAATAGTCATGAGTACATCATCCTCCTCAACAGAGTCGCCTGATGTGAAGTTGATACTTGTGATAGTACCTGACTTCTCAGCCTTGATACGGTTGAACACCTTCATAGCCTCGATATAGCAGATGATATCACCCTCATTGACGTGGTCGCCCACCTTCTTAGGAATCTCGCTTGAGTTGCTCACCATGTATGCCTTACCCTCCAGTGGAGCGAGGATCTCAAGTCCTTCGCCTGTTGGAGCGGCTGCTGGTGCTGCACCTGCTGCTGGAGCGGCTGCAGGAGCCTGATCACCGTAAGCGATGTCCACCTTATAGTTCTGGCCATTAACGGTAACTGTGATAGTCTTAGGCTGTGCATCACCCTTAGGAGCATTCTTCTTAGCCTTACGATCAGCAAGGTCAGCCTCGAAGTCAGCCTTTGCCTTGCCGCTCTTGAATGCCTCATACTGCTGTGGGTGCATAGCATACTCGAAGAGTTCCTCATCGTCCTCACCGAGATCCCAACCGTTCTCCTTCATCTTCACGCGATAAACGTCGAGGTTGTCTGGGTAGTTCTCCTGTGGGTCTGTTGTCATGAACTCACGACCGTCAGCCTTAGCCATCTCAATGAAGATTGGATCAACTGGACCAGCGAGCTTACCTGACTTACCGAGAATCATATCCCAGATATTGTCAGCAATCATAGACCAACGCTCCTTACCCTTCTCCATCTGCATTACGTTCATGAGCGCGAGGTTCTTAACGTACTGAGAGAATGGTGTTACGAGACATGGATATCCAACCTTTGGCCATACGTATGCTACCTCATCGAAGAGCTTAACAAGAAGCTGGTCGGTTGTGAGCTCTGGCTGGTTGTTCTTCACCTTCCACTTGTTGAGTGACTTGAGGTTATCCTCGAGGTCAGTCATGAGTGAACCCATCATACCACCTGGAAGACCTGGCTTGATGAGGAGTGAGTTGTTGAGGTGGTTCTGTGCAGGGATATAGTAGCCGAGGAAGTCGTCCATCATTTCCTGTACCATTGTACGAACCTCCATGTAAGCCTCCATATTGATTTCCTTCACCTTGAAGCCTGCGTCCTTCAGCATCTCCTGAACGGCGATGATGTCAGCATGACCAGTACCCCAAGAGAGAGGTGCAACTGCTGTATCGATGTAGTCACAACCATTGCGGCATACCTCAAGGATGCTTGCCATATTGAAGCCAGGGCCAGCGTGAGAGTGATACTGAATGATGATATCCTCCTTGTAAGCCTTGATTCCGGCAGTGATCTTACCGAGAGTCTCAGGACGACCGATACCAGCCATATCCTTAAGACAGATCTCGTCAGCACCTGCATCGATGAATGTCTTAGCGAGGTTTACGTAATACTCTACAGTATGAATTGGAGAGTGTGTGATACAAAGTGAAGCCTGAGCAATCATGCCGCCTTCCTTAGCGTACTTGATTGATGGAATCACGTTGCGTGGGTCGTTAAGACCACAGAAGATACGAGTGATATCTGTACCCTGTACGTGCTTTACCTTGTAGAAAAGACGACGAAGGTCCTTTGGACATGGGCTCATACGGAGTGCGTTGAGCGCACGGTCAAGCATGTGTGTCTGGATGCCAGCCTCATGGAAAGGCTTTGTCCACTTGCGTACAGCGATGTTAGGGTTCTCACCATAGAGGAGGTTAACCTGCTCGAAGCCACCACCATTAGTTTCTACACGGTCGAAGCATCCCATCTTGATGATAGCTGGAGCGACCTTCAAAAGCTGGTCAACACGTGGCTGGTACTTACCAGCACTCTGCCACATATCACGGAAGACCAAGCTGAACTTTATCTCTTTTGCCATTGTATTATTGTGATTTTTTTATTGTTAGGCTTTTGTTACATTTGTCACTGTTCCCTTACCACCTGTGATCTGAGCCACGGTAGCCTTGATTACGTCCATTACGGTAGCATCAATTGGTGCTGGAGCCACAGCAGGAGCCGCTTTCTTCTTAGGAGCTTCCTCCTCAGGACAAACTTTGTTTACGATATTGATGAGCACCTTGCTCAAGTTGATGACAATAAGAAGTATGGCAAAAACTGTTACCATACCGATAGCCATCAATGTTAAACCTAATCCGAGGTTTTCCATAATTTACCTATTGTTTACTGTAAGTGAATATTGCTTATTTCTTATTTAGGCGATTAGTTCCACAGCCCATGTCTCCAAGACATTGCCGATATGAACGAAAATCGGTACAAAGATAGTGATTTTTTATGACAAAAGCAAAAATCAACGGCATAAAAAATCTACTTTTTAGAAAAAAATTACAATTAAGCAGAAAATAACGAGTTTTTCTGCCAAATTATAAATTTGTAGTCAAATATACAATTTACCTACCAATCTACCTATCTACCTACCATTTTTACTGGTAGGTAGGTGGAGAGGTGTGATTTTCCAAGAAGTCCTCTATATCTGCCTGAAGTTTACGGAATTGTGTAGAACGGAAATACCCTGTACTCTTCTTCATCATCTGCGAAGAGTCGTTCTGGGAATGCTGATAGGCAGCGAGTTCGTTCTGACGTTGGGTGACGTGGCACGCTTTCTGACGAATCTCGTTCTCACGCTCCATTCTCAGCCTTTCACACACACGACCAACGATAGGTGCCACGACATTATCAAAGAGATGATGTCCCTGAACATAGAGATATGTATTCTGCGGAGTCACTCCGAGAGTGGCAAGCTCGGCAACAAGCGCCTCATACTCTTTCCTTAGTCCCTGATGCATCTTACGGACTTCAGCGATTCGGGTACCCACCTTACGCTCAAGCTTTTCGAGAGGTTCCTGGGGATTATTCAACGGGAATCTTCCGATCTCTATCACCACATTCATATCGGTCATAGTGAAATCATGATACTGATGACGACGATAGAGCAGCACATTCCACACGAAAAGCGGGAATATAATCTCGGAATAACGGGTCAAAAACCCTACGAAATCGAATATGGCATGGTCATTAAGCGTTGCCATAACACATACGTTATGCAACCCCTTGGCATAGCACTGGTAATTCTCTATGGCATAGACGTATGTATGGAACACATACGGACAATCGATTACTGCACGCGAACTTTCCGTAATTCCCTGAAGCAGATAGTCATAGTCGGCATCCACACAGG
This sequence comes from Prevotellaceae bacterium UBA1710, assembly GCA_002317355.1. Classification (GTDB taxonomy): domain Bacteria; phylum Bacteroidota; class Bacteroidia; order Bacteroidales; family Bacteroidaceae; genus Prevotella. The sequence continues at coordinate 20,090 of DCJC01000031.1, forward strand.
CAATCATATTCTTTCCGCCTCCCTCAACAAGCATACTCATTATCGCTTTCTTCTTCCCTTTGGAAAGCGTGTCGCGTGTAGGCAGCATTACCTCGAAATAGCGTGTATCATCCTCGTAATCATTGAGCACAGTCCTCCAAAACAGCACATCGTCGTAGCTTTCCACATAAGCCACGATACGCTGCTTTGCCTTCTTCCCATGAAGAGCATTGGCTGCACCTAAGTAACCTGATGATATCTTTAATGAACTTGCCATGTACTAAGTGAAGAGTGAAAAGTGAAGAGTGAAGAGTGAAGAGCGAAGAATTTAAGTTAGATTTTCTAAGTATCTGCCATCCGACTTCCGGCTCCCTCTCTACGGGAGAGGGCGGGGGGAGAGGCCTTATTTCTCAATCTCACTGACTTCCGTTACTCTATCCACCCAACCGTTCATTATCAAGGCTGGAGAGTGTGTCGTGAGGATTATCTGCACGTTAGGATTCAATTTCATGATGAGCTCTATGAGCTGCTGCTGCCAATCTATGTGCAAGCTCACCTCTGGTTCGTCCATGAAAAGAACGTATGGTTGATGATCTTCTACGAGTACGGTAAGCAGAATTACAAGCATCTGCTTCTCACCACTTGAAAGCTGATAGGCGGTAAGTTCCTCACCAATCTGAGAGAATCGGATCTCGTTGGCTGTTCGAATCACCTTCTTACCCGTCTCAGCATAGAGTTCGTCAAGGATATCATGAAATCGCACCTTCACACCGGAAAGCATCTGAGCCTCATCTGCCTTACCCTCCTGAAGAGCCGCAATCATACGGTTACCGAGATTAACCTGATAATCAAGGTATCTGCGCTGAAGATTGAAGAGCTGGAGGTCAAGTTCGGTAGCAATCTGGAAATCAAGCTTTGTGGCCATCTCCGAATTAATCAGCGGACGGTCAAACGAACGGATGACATCAAAGCGTATGGTGTCAGCATCAGCTGGAGAGAAATCCACATGAACGCCATTCTCTTCAAGCGCAGCAAGCACACCATTCGGTCCATGACTCTGACGCATTGGTGCCACCACCTTATTTAATATAGTACTTTTTCCTACACCGTTCACACCACTAAGAATGTTCACCTTACGGTCAAGCGACCATACGATGTGCTTCTTACCACTCCAGAGGGAATCGATTTCTATTTTAGTTATGAAGTCTGCGTATTTCATACATCCGTTTTAGTTATTGACTGCAAATATAATAATTATTTTTATAAAACGATAATTTTCATTCTTTTTTCTTGTTTTTTTTGCTTATCTTTGCCACGGGAAAGCGAAATCTCGAAAACCCGAACAACCGAAAACTCGAAGAATCGATAATTCGAAAATGCGGAATCTCGATAATTCGATTACCCGAAATCTCGAAAAAGAATCAAAATCAAAAAATCAATAATAAAAACAACTATGGATTTCAAAGATTTGGCGCAGATGCGTCGTAGCCACCGCAAGTTTACAGAGGAGCCAGTTAGCAAGGAAGACATCAAGCTCATCCTTCGTTCTGCCCTCATGTCACCAACATCAAAGGGCCAGCGTAACTGGAAATTTGTTGTAGTAGAGGATAAGGAGAAGATCGCTGCTCTCTCAACAGCCAAGGATCTCGGAGGACAGTTCCTCGCTTCTTCTGCTGTTTGTATCGCAGTTCTTGGCGACGAGGCAGAAAACGACTGCTGGATTGAGGATGGTAGTATCGCAGCTATCTCTATGCAGTATCAGGCAGAGGATCTCGGCCTCGGCTCTTGCTGGGCTCAGATGCGTGCCCGCGGACTTAAGGACGGCACTCCTGCCGATGTAGCCATCCGTTCTATCCTCTCTCTCCCAGAAAACATCTCTTGCCTCTGCATCCTCGGTTTCGGCCATAAGGCAGACGAGCGCAAGCCTCAGAATGAGGATAAGCTCAAGTGGGAGAATGTGGAGTGGAAAGCCTAACCAAGCCTTTTCTCCTTACGTCGAAGGGTCTATCGACAAATCTCCCAAAGGGAAGGATGTATTATAACGTGAGTTCGACGAATTTCAAATATTTGGTATTCAGCAAAATAAGGGGGTTGGGATGTGCGAGCCCCGAAGTGGGCGACACCTAAAGAGGGCACTGA
>DCJC01000021.1:0-8263 GCA_002317355.1 Prevotellaceae bacterium UBA1710
CCTGACGGCCGCACACCCTATGAGAAGACTCTTGCCTACCGCAATGAATGTGCCGAATGGAAGCGCATGATAATGCAGGGGGCTACCGTAATAGTGACGCCTGGCATAAGTATGGGCGAGCGCATCATCAAGGACAGGTGCATAGAGAAGGGCTATCCGCTTATCCACTTGCAGAAGGAGGCGATAGGCAGATACTGGAAGCCTGAACTGAAACGCTTCGAGGCTTGTGCCAATGGTTCGCTGCTTATTCTCGCCCCATGGAAGCCCGAGAGCATGGGGGAGGTGAACGGTGTGCCTTCTGATACCGACTACTCTATCTTTCATAACCTTAATCGGCTGGCGGAGGAGATATGCGGGTTCGAGGGAGATTGCAGAGTGAAGAGTGAAAAATAATTGTAAACGTTTGCAAAATATTGAAGTAATCTTTAGTATTTTTTTGTCAAGTCATATTTTTGTAGTAACTTAGTGCGCGATTTTGAAATAAAGTCGCGCACTTTTTTGTGCGTATATTTTTAATCTAAATATAAACCTAAAACTTGGATGCTAAAGGAGCATCCTGAACTAACGAAGCACCGGTGTTTCTTTTGTTCGAATCATTTGTTCGATGAAAGAAACAAGTTTTTCTGTAGCCAATTCTTGCGTTAAGCCTGTGTTTGTGAATGATGGCACGAGACTTATGCGACTCAATGTGGAGGATATATTCTATGTTGAAGCGGAGAATCACCATTGCCATGTGTACAAGGCGGGCGGAAAGCGTGTATGTATTTTGTCCATGCAATTAGGGGCTGTGCTTAGTGCGCTGAATGATGGCAGTTTTGTGCAGATCAGCCGTTATGAGTTCGTGAACATCTGGCATATAAGGGAGATAATTGGGAATCTCCTGATTCTTGAGGATGGCAACCGACTTACAATAAGTAGGAACTTTCGTGGGCGGATAGAGGATTTTTTGTGTGTTCTGACTGAGATAAGAAGCTAAGGTAAAATACCACTCACGCAGCGAAAACTACCACTCACGCTGTTTTTTCTACCACTCACGCAAGTTGTACCCCTTAGGTGAGTTTTTCATAGTACCTTTGCAACCAGAAACAAACGAATAAGTATATGAAAACAAACGAAGCAACAAAACGACAAATGAAGAAATGGGAAGGGCTAAGGCTCTTTGCATATCTCGATACAGGTGGAGTCCCCACAATAGGATTCGGACACACGAAAGGTGTAAGAATGGGTGATGCAATTACCCTAAAACAAGCGGAGCAGTATTTTGAACAGGATATTGCAATCTTTGAAAAAGAGATTAATTCGCTCGGTGTTCAGTTGGAACAATGTCAGTTCGATGCACTGGTTTCATTCTGCTACAATATAGGTATTTCCAAGTTCCGCAGATCAACGCTTTGCAGGTATGTGAAGATGGGAATGAATGCGAACTACATCGCTGCTGAGTTCCTTAAATGGGTGCATTGCAATGGCGGAGTTTTGGAAGGACTCAAAAAGCGAAGAGAATGGGAAGCGCAGAAATATCTCGGTAGAAGCCCCCTCCCAGCCTGACACATACTCGGATGTTATCAACATCCGACTTCCCTTTGGGAGGGACTGGGTAGGCTTTTTTTATTAACTTAATTATATAAACGTTATGTCAGTAAATTTTAATTTTCGTCTTTTCAGATGGTCTTTTTCCATCAGTATTTTTTCATCACTAATCAAGAAGGAGGTAACAAATGATTAGAACTACAGCAACAATCAAGGTGCTTGACCCTGTAGAAGAGGGTGTAAGCAAGGCAACAGGAAACCCTTGGAAGAGCCAGACAATGGTTTTGGAAATCCCAGACATTGACGGCAAGACCCACACCATCGCAGCAAAGACCATGAAGGAAGATGTGATAAGCACTCTTGCAAATGCGCACATCGGCATGGAATGCAAGGTTGGTCTGGTCTATCAAGCCAACGCTCGCGAGTGGACAAACAAGGAGGGCAAGAAGTGTATCTTCAGAGGTACAGACATCTTCCTCTATGAAGTTGAACTTTCAGAGTTTTAGCCCATGCTGAGATACCTATTACAAAGAGAATATGCCACACAATTCTTTGTGTGGGGCACTCTCAAAAGATTGGAGAATGATGTTTGGGTAGATGTCTGCAAGACTATCGAACCACCTCTGCCACCTCGCAAGAACGATGGCAAGTTATACCACGCTCTGCCAGAGGGCAAGTATAAGGTTGATATGTCCTACGAGGATACAAGCCTAAAGAATCGCCCAATGGTCTGTGTTAAGGATCATCCCTATCGTGTTTTCATTTCACAAGGTCACAACTTCCGCACCTGTGCAGGAAATATCAATGTGGGAAAGGCATTGACAAATGGCGCTCTCGGTGTCCTCGTTGACACTAAGGCTACTTGCGAAAAGATTACTCGCGAGGTAAGGGATGCTCTTATGGATAATCAATATGTTCAACTTCGCATTTGCGATATAAAATGGAGAGTTTAATTATGGGAATGAAATGCACCCGCAAGGTATCTGGTGACAAGGTAACAGTTATGAGACACGCTCCTTTCACCTACGAAATTCAGAGTGAGGAACTGCTGAAAAACTCAGCAAACAACTGGGCACATTGCAAGGTTGTTGAGCAGAAAGGTATTACAACGATAACACCATTCCGCAAGAATGGATCGCCTCGCACACCATCGGTTGACAGAACCATCTGCGCCACTAAGAACGGAAGCCTGACAATGAGCCCAGGCGGTCAGAAGATTGTGGCTCGTATCTCACTCGACAGAGGACAGGACACGCCCGAAGAGTTCGTGAAGCAACTGAAAGTGCTTCTTGGCGAAGATTATCTGAACAAAGTAATTAATTTTGAGATTGAATCATGTTCGGTATAGTGAATGGGTGATGGGTGTTGGTGGTTTGTAATGCAAGTAAAGATCAAATAGAGCAAAATACTTGTTAATGTCTTCCCTTGTAGGTCTGGCTTACTGCCATCCCTTGTAGTCAGATATGCTTGTTTCCTTGTGAGCTTTATGGCTCCCAGTAAACAATCACATCAGCCTACTGGAAGACATAAACAAGACAAAATAGAATTCAAAATAGCGCCTAAAGGCGTAAAAAATCCATTCGGCAATGTCCACTTCCGGCAGGCATTTTTAATTGTTAATTATTAATTTTTTCATTGAACTGATTTTTTACGACCGCAGGGAGCATTTTTTTTTCTTTATTTTGTCTTTTCTTGGTGGCTCGGCTGGGTGAGTACTCATTTTTATCGGGAAGCCCTCAAGGCTTACCAGGAAAAAGGAGGACTCGCATCAGCCAGGGATTTGCCACAAGCAAAGACCTAAAAAAGAGACACCATGAAAAGTATTTTGCTCTGTTATATTCAGTCACGAACACCCAACCCCGTGATTAAGGTTTTGTAAAAAATATGGAAACTTACAGGACTTAGGTGTTACAAAGATTATAAATTTAAAATTAAATATGTTCGGTATAGGTTATGTGAATAAGGAAATAGTGCCATGTACTAAGGCACTATTCCTTGAAAAGATAAAGAGCAAGATCGTGGAAGATACCACGGATATGATTGCTCGATTGTATAAAATCAAGGATGAAAATCCGAGCCGTAAGGATTGGGCAGACAAGAACATCGCACAGGCAAAACGTTCGCTTCCTGTCATTACTCCAATGGCATATTTCAAGGACAATAAGCGCAAGGTTGACAATGCAATTCCTTCGGGATTGAATATGATTGATGTTGACCACATTTCAAACGCGAGGGAGGTTTGGGAGCAGATAAGCAAGAAAGAACTGCCGTTCAAAATTGCGTTGGCTCACGTCACACCATCGGGCAGAGGCTTGCGTATTATCTTCCGTCAACCCGAAGCACTCAGTATAGCAGAGGCGCAGGCAGAGCTGGCAAAGGCTTGTGGTGTTGTTCATGATGAAGTGACAAAGGATTTGGCAAGATGCTCATTCCTCGTTCCCGAAAAGTACATTCTTTATGTAGATTATGCGCTCCTCTTTGCTGATGTGAAAAATGTGGCTATGCCTCCACAGAATGAGCAGAAAGAGACAGAGAGCCCCGGACACGAAGCAAACACTAACGAGGCAAAGAATGAGGTGAAAACCGTGGAATATTCCGATACCTACAAGAATATCCCATACGAGGAAATCATCAAGTTGCTCCTGTTCACTCTCGGCTATGATGAAACTCCTACCGAGGGCGAAAGAAACCAAGCACTCTACACCTTGACTCGTAATCTTCGCTACATCTGTGACTTTAAGATTGACCACATCATCGCAGTTCTGCCAGATTGGGGTCTGAGCAAAGAAGAGGTTAGGGCTACGGTTACATCTGCCGTGAACTCAGTCAGAAAGGAAACGATGCCAAAGCAGTTGGCACAGATTATCAAGAATCTCTCAAACCAATATCTCTCTTTGGGAGAGCAATACACAGCCGATTGGGACTACGTTGTTTCTGAGGGTGGTATCATTGGCGAGTTTGTCAAGACACAGCCAAAATACTTGAAGAATGCCGCCTACCTCACAGCAATGGCTTGCTTCGGTACTCTCCTCACTCGCTTGCGTGGTCGTGCTATGAATGGCGATAAGATTGCACCTAATTTCATGCTGACAATCTCAGCGCCACAGGCTACGGGTAAATCTTTCATGAAGTTGATGTATGAGCAGATTTGCGCTCCTATCCTTCGTGAAGATGACCGTCAGCGTGACATCATGGATAAGATTGAGAAGGAGAACAAGCGCAATGAGAACAAAGAGGACTACGAGGAGAAGGAGTTTGATGGTGTTATCCGTCTGCTCACCACGAACACCTCTAACCGAATGCTCATTGAGCGCATGGATAAAGCCAAAGGTCAGCACCTCATGATGTGCGCTGAGGAAATTGACTCTATCACCAAGGCAGAAAAATCGGGCAAGTGGTCGGAGAAATCAGATGTTTACCGCCTTGCTTACGACAACTCCCTTTGGGGTATGGACTACGCTAATGAGAATAGCTATAAGGCGGTTGTTCGCCTCTACTTCAACTTGCTGTTTAGTGGTACTCCTGCTGCTGTCGGAAGGTTCTTCAATGATATAGAGAACGGTTTGATTACTCGCTTCCTCTTTGTTGACCTTCCCGACACCTACGGAATGAAGCGCCCTCAGCGTTTATTCATGGAAAATGCGACAAAAGCGAAGATTGATGGCAGACTCCAAGAGCTCTTTGAGCAGATGAACTCCACCTCTAACGAGGACAACGAAATCTGGATTGACACCTCAAAGATGGTTGAGGATGTGGATAGGCTCTACGATGAACCTCAGCGCATAATGTACCTTGTGAATCAGCTTGACCCGAGCCGTGACCTCGCTCGCAGACGATACGCGGATTATGCGGTCAAGATGATGATGATTGAAACGTACCTCAACGATGGTGTCTATACGGAGGAAATCCGAGACAGGGTTATAGGTGTGATAAATTACTGCACAGAACAGCTCCTTGCTATGTTTGGTGATGAGATAAACAAATCTCTGAATGAGTCAATTGAGAAGCATGAGGAAGCGAAGAAGAGAAGCAAGAAGCGTGATATGCTTGCTATGCTCCCATCACGCTTTACTTCGGCTGAATTTGAAGAGGCTGCTATAAGTTTCGGATATAGCAAAAACTCTATAAGGTCTGTGTTATCTCGCCTCTGCAAGGGCAAACTGCTTGTGAATGAAGATTATGGTTTTTACGCTAAGGTTGTTTAGAAGCCCCCCAGTCCCTCCATTTGGGAGGGACTGGGGGGGGCTTTTTCGTTGTGATAACGAGACACTATTTTTGAATGTTGACAATGTTGACAATGTTGACGCTATATTTTTACCCCCCCCCAGAGACCCCAGACAAGCAGAAAACAAATATTTTTCACATCAAACATAAGAAATTAGCGACAAACCCTATTCCTTCATCTCTAATCCTTAATCTAAAATATTCCTTATTCTAACACCCAAGATGGCACCTCATTAGCCATTGCCTCGTAGGCTTTCTCACTTGGATGGAGATGGTCGCCTGAGTCGAAGCCTGGAGCAAAGGCGGCAGGATGATTTGGGTCGAGCACAGCCTTGTCGAAATCAATGCAAGCATCGAAGATGTCGCTTGTGCGGAGCCATGCGTTGAACTTCTCGCGGAAAGCATCGCGCTCCTCGTTGTAAGTGCGCCATCCGTAGATAGGGAGGAGAGTGCCGCTATACACCTTGAGACCGAGCTTGCGGGCGTGGGAGACATAGATATTCTCCGTTCCTTTAATCATATCCTCGAGCGTTGGCATATCGCTCCATGGACGGAATGGATTGACGTCAGAGCCTACAGGATGGATGATGTCGTTTATTCCGTGCTGGATGATAACGGCAGTAGCACCAGCCACGTTGAGTTCGATAGGGAATCGTGTAGCGCCTTTCAGTCCATAGGCAGCGTATGTGATGCAGTCGTATTGGCGAAGGATGCGGGTACCGCTTACGGCACGTCGTATGATAGACACGTTGCGATGGCCTTCGTTCCATGCGCGGAGAGCGAGATAGTCAGGCCAGCTCTGCGCTGTTATAGAGTCGCCATAGCATACGAGAGCGTGGTTCTTTTCATCGGTGAGGATATCAACGGTGTTAAGGAAATAGAACCAGTTGGTGTTGCGTGTAAGGTCGAGTGGGAGAGTGGCTTGCGTTGCAAAGTCGCCATAGCTGTACTGACCTTTTGATAGTGGACCCGTGATGAGAGTGCCAGCATTCATCTGGGTGTAGTTGCCGAGGTAGATGCTGACATCGATAGTGTCGCCAGCGGTTATGCTGATTGCAACCTCGTCACTCTCAACTTCCTTTCCTGGAGCAATCGTAACACTCTCATTTCCACCGAACAAAGCCTGTATTGGCTCATAGCTATCCTTGCCTTTAATCGCAACGAGTACGCGTGTCAATGTTACATCCTCAGTACCTGTGAGGTTAGAGAAGCGCATACGTATCTTACTGCCATTGAAGCACATACGGATAGGGTAGCGAAGTGTGATGTCCTTCGCATAAACAGATTCCTTACGGTCGGTTATTGATGTAGCGTTGCCCCAGCAGGCAGCCCATTTGGTGTTATTCATTTTTTAGTGAAGAGTTAAGAGTGAAGAATTTGAGTTTGTAATGTGCGCTGTGAAGCATTTCTGATTAGCATGAAGAGTGATAGTCATAGTGAAAGAGTGTAACTTAAATTCTTCACTCTTCACTTTTCACTCTTCACTTTCGTCATTCCTGTATACACAACTGTTTCAAGTCATAGAACGACCCATTATAGATATTCAGATCCACATAGCCATCGATGCCAGGAAGAGAGCCAACATCTGTGTGTTGCCAGAACTTCCATTCACCTTTATACTGCATCTTGTCCACGTAGTAGTGGGAAATCCAATACGGATAGCTGTCGAAGCGAGCGTCGGAGAGATTGTTCATCTTGAACTTATAGCTCGTGTAGATGATTGGCTTGACGTGGTATTTGTCTTCCACGATGTGAAGCCATGTGAGTATGTCGCGCTGAAAGTCTTCTACCGACTGATCCTTGCGCTTTATCTCTACATCGAGAACGGGAGGTAGGTCGCCTGGCAGAAGTTTCACTTTTTCAAGAAAGAAATTCGCCTGATCGCGGGCACTTGACTTTGTGCTCCAAAAGTGGTAGGCACCACGTATGAATCCATATTCGCGTGCCTGTTTGAAGTTATATGCGAAGTTTTCGTCAACGAGAGAGCGCCCCTCAGTTGACTTTACTATCACGAAGCGCACGGGGCATTTGTTGATAATAGCAGTCTGGAGCTTAGCCCAATCGATGTCGCCTTGATAGTGAGAGATGTCGATACCTTGAATCTCGTAGCCTTCAGGATATTGCGCGTCACCATACAAGGCTCTCCAACGGAATCCAGTAGGCCCGACGAAGAAATAATAGAATACGGCAATATAGACAAGCGTAACCACGGAACCAACTCCCCACCACAACTTGCGGGGGAGATTCTTTCTCTGATTCTTCTTGGAACGCTTTTTGGTCATGTAGGTTAGGGGGGGCTAGGGGGTATAGAGATTCTATATTAGCTAGATTTTCTAGGCTATCTAGACATTCTAGATAAAAAAACAAAAAGAGTGAAAAGCAAGAGTTACCATTAAGGCTCCCTTCACTTTTCACTCTGTTTAGTTATTTCGGATTACTCCTGCTCGAGTGTGAGAGTCAATGTAGGACGGTCACAAACCTCAGCTGGGCCGAAGTACTGGATAGGACCAGG